>NZ_CP151634.1:668062-1336125 GCF_038397725.1 Microbacterium sp. LWO13-1.2 | reverse complement strand
CGTCTGGGCAAGCGTGCAGCCACCATCACGCCGCAGTCGCACAACATGACCGATGCGGTGGCGATCATGACGGGAGCGGCGCAGGCGTGAGTTCCGATCGGGTGGTGCTGTACGCGGAGTTCACCGCGGTTCCGGGCTCGGCGGACGCCGTCGAGGCGCTGATCCAGGGGTACGCGCAGATCGTTCGCTCAGAACCCGGGAACGTCGTGTTCGACGCCTACCGCCGGGTCGAGGCACCGGAACGGTTCTTCGTGTTCGAGGTGTACCGCGACCGCGCCGCCTTCGACGATCACCTCGGCGGGGAGGCGGGACGGGCGTTCAACGCGACGCTCACGCCGATGATCGTCGAACCGCAGAGCGCGCTGTCGTTCCTGACGCCGAGCGCAGGGTCGTGAGCCGCGCGCGCGTGCTCGTCATCGGTGAGGCTCTCGTCGACATCGTCCACCGCTCGGGTGGGCGGGTCGATGAGGCTCCCGGCGGCAGCCCGGCCAACGTCGCCCTCGCGCTGGGCAGGCTCGGCGATTCTCCGCGGCTGCTGACGCAGCTCGGCGACGACGCGCACGGTCGGCGGATCCGGGAGTGGCTGGACGGCTCTGATGTCGAGATCATCGCGGCACCGGCTCCGCGTACCGCCACGGCGACCGCCCACCTCGACGAGAACGGTTCCGCCCGCTACGACTTCGACATCACCTGGACCCTGGGCGGGCGCGCTGCCGAAGTGCCGGCGGACGACACCTCGATCGTGCACACCGGTTCGATCGCGGCGCTGCTCGATCCGGGGGCGGATGCTGTGCGCAGCATCCTCACCACCCTGCGCGCGACGGCGCTGATCACGTACGATCCCAACGTCCGTCCGGCCCTGCTCTCCGACCAGGACGGCGCGCGGCGCGACGTGGAATCCTTCGTCGCGCTCGCCGATCTCGTCAAGGCCAGCGACGAGGATCTTGCCTGGCTGTACCCCGGCGCCGATCCGCTCGATGTCGCGCGTGCGTGGCTGGAGACCGGACCAGCGGTGGTCGTGGTGACCATCGGCGCCGGCGGCGCATTCGCCGTCTCTCGCGACGGCGTCTCCCGCGTTCGCGGGCACCGCGTCGACGTCGTCGACACCGTCGGCGCCGGCGACACGTTCATGAGCGCCCTGATCCACGGCCTCATCGAGACCGGCTTCTCCGGAGTCACCACGCGCGATCGTCTCCGCGGTATCGATACGGATGCCGTCACCGGCCTTCTCGCGCTGGGAGCGCGCGCCGCGGCGATCACCGTCTCGCGGCCGGGTGCCGACCCGCCCCGTCTGGCCGAACTGCTCGCGGCGCCGCTCTCGCACTGAGCGGCGCCGCGCACCACCCTGGTTCAGGTCAGGGTGAGACTCGTCACTTCCGCGACCGGCTCCGGCATCCGCAGCGGGCCCGCGCCGGGGGTGATCGTTCCGAGGATCCGCGGTTCCCGGGCTCCGGTTCCACCCGGGACCACCGCTGGCACACCATGGAGCGTGCACCAGCCGATCAGGGCGAAGAGGATCGCCTCTTTGCTGTCTGCGGATGCTCCGAGCTCGTCGGCGAGGACGACGGCCACGTCGGGGAGGGCCGCACGCAGTCCCTCCATGATCAGCGGGTTGTGGCAGCCGCCGCCGGAGACGGCGAGGAACCCGATGCCGGCGGCCCGTACATCCTGCGCCACGGTGCGCACCGTCAGCTCGGTGAGGGTGCGCACGAGATCGGCGACGGGAATCTCCCGTCCCACGAGGTTCTCGCGCACGTAGCCGAGATGGAAGTGCTCTTTGCCGGTGCTCTTGGGGGCGGCGAGCGCGTAGTACGGGTCGGCCAGGAGCCGGGCGAGCAGCGCCTCGTCGACGGCACCCTCGCGCGCGATCCGCGCGTCATCGTCGTAGCCGACGTCGTTCAGCCCCTCCGCGACGACCACCGCATCGACGAGAGCATTGGCCGGGCCGACGTCATAGGCCGAGACACCTTCGGGGCCGACGACGGTGATGTTGGCGATGCCGCCGAGATTGAGCGCCGCCGAGACTCCCGCGCGTCCGCGCAGGAGCAGTTCGTCGAGGAACGACACCAGCGGTGCGCCGTGCCCGCCGACGGTGATGTCGCGAATGCGCACGTCGGAGATCACCGGAGCGCCGACGCGTTCGGCGATCCACGCCGGCTGGCCGATCTGCAGTGTGCCGCGCGCGTGGCCCCCGTCGACCCAGTGGTAGACGGTCTGGCCGTGGGTGCAGACTGCATCGACTCCGCCGACGGATGCCGCGGCGTCAGCGGCGACCTCGGCGAAGGCCTGGCCGATCAGGGTGTCCAGCTCGCAGACCTCGGCCAGCGTGGTGGGCGCCGGTGGGAGCGCGGCGACGAGACGCGCCCGCAGCTCGGGGGCGTACGGGACGCTGTCCTCGTGCAGCACGGTTCCGCGCAGTGCGCCGTCGCGCTCTTCGAAATCGACGACGGTCACGTCGATCCCATCGTGCGAGGTGCCGGAGAGCAGGCCGAGGATGCGCATCCGGCTACCGCAGCACCAACGCCGCGGCGCCGATGAGCGGCCCCTCGTCACCGAGGCCGGAGCGCACGACGCGTGTCCGGCGTGAGTAGTCGTGGGCCGCGCTGGCGGTCAGTGCCCGCTGCACGAGTTCGATGTAGTCATCAGATACTCGCGAGAAGCCTCCGCCGATCGCGACGACATCGAGGTCGACGAGGGTGGCGGCATCCGCCAGCGCCTCACCGACGGCCTTCGCCGAGCGCTCGATCGCGGCGCGCGCGACGGTGTCGCCGGCGGCCGCATCCCTGGCGAGGTCTTCCCCTGTCTCGCCGGTCCACCCCTGCTGGCGCGCCCAGGCCGCGCTCGCGGGACCCGAAGCGATCTGCTCGAGAGTCAACCCGCCTTCGCGGCGCACCTGCCCGAGATGACCCGCGTTGCCGGATGCTCCAGGAATGTAGGCACCGTCGACGACGAAGCCTCCGCCGACGCCGGTGGACACGACGATCGACAGCGACGCGCGCGCCTCGGTCGTCGCACCGAGCCAGGATTCGGCGAGCGCGAGTGCGCCGCCGTCATGTCCGAACACGACCGGGATCGCACGTCCGAGCACCGTGGATGCGGCATCCCGCACCGCGCCGACCAGGCCGTAGCCGTCGGCCAAAGGCATGTTCACCGGGAGGATCCGGCCATTGTCCCGATCGATCGGGCCGGCACTGCCGACGCCAGCGCCGACCAGTTCGGCATCGTCCGGCAGCTGCGCCAGCGCATGCCCGATGATCGCGGCCACCGCGGCGTCGAGCGTCTCGACTGTCGCCTCGCGACCCGTCGGCTGCCGACTGCGGCTGCCCGGCACGAGCGTGCCGTCGTCGGCGACGAGCGCGGCTTCCATCTTGGTGCCGCCGACGTCGACAGCGAGCGCGAAGCGCGTCACTGCGGGTCGAGCCCGAGGTCGTCGAGGTCGAAGGCGGCGCGCCACTCCAGGCCTTCGGCCTCGATCGCGGCCTGCGCGCCGGTCTTGCGGTCGACGATCACCGCGACGGCGATGACTTCGGCTCCTTCGCGACGCAGCACTTCGACGGCCTTGAGCGCAGACTGGCCGGTGGTGGAGGTGTCCTCCAGCACGACGACGCGCTTGCCCGCGATGTCGGCGCCCTCGATCTGGCGTCCGCGGCCGTGATCCTTCGGCTCCTTGCGTACGACGAAGGCGTCGAGCGGGCGCTCGGTCTCGACGGATGCGTGCATCACCGAGTTCGCGATCGGGTCGGCGCCGAGCGTCAGACCTCCGACGGCGGCGATGTCGAGGTCGCCGACGAGCTCGAGCATGATGCGGCCGATGGCCGGGGCGGCTCGATGGTCGAGCGTGAGCTTGCGCATGTCGACGTAGTAGGTCGCCTGCTTGCCACTGGAGAGGGTGAAGTCGCCGTGGAACACCGCCTCCGCCTTGATGAGGTCGAGGAGGGACTGGCGGTCTGCGTCGAGTGCGGTCACGGCATCCAGTGTAGAAGGCGAGGCGAGCGGATGCTGCCGGCATCACTGCCAGGGGTCGAGGGCGTGCTTCCCGGTGGTGCGGCCCGCCTCCAATTGCCGCAGCACGGCGGGGCCGTCGGCAAGGGGATGGATCTCGGGTGTTCCTCGCGGGTAAACCCCCTGCGCGATGAGCGCATCGATCTCGACGAGGAGTGACTCGTAGACAGCAGGCGCCGCAGCGGCCAACGCGCCGATGTGCAGACCTTTGATCTGCACCGGGTGCTCGAAGACGAGTTCATGGGTCGAGACGACCGCGTCTCCGGAGGCGGCACCGAAAACGACGATCCGGCCGGTGAAAGGCTTCGCGACCGCGAGACTCGTGGGGAACGTCGCCTGACCGACCGATTCCAGCACGATGTCGACGCCGCCGGTCAATCGAAGGATCTCGTCGGCGAGATCAGGGCGCGCGCTGTCGAGAACCACATCTGCGCCCAGCGCTGAGACCACATCGTGCTTGGCGGGAGAAGCGGTGGCAACCACACGGGCCCCGTAGTGTTGGGCGATTCGAACGGCGGCTTGTCCCACGCCGCCGGCCGCCGCCAGCACGAGAACCACGTCTCCGGATGCGACCTCGCCCAGGGTCTTCAGCGCCGCCAGTGCCGTCGCCCAGTTGAGTCCCAGGCCGAGCGTTTCGGCATCACTCCACCCCGAGGGCACCGGCACCACGCCTGCGGCCGGCATCGTCATGTACTGCGCGAATGCCCCGGGCCCGGTACCGACGACGTGGGTGCCGAGCGAGAGCGGATCGACGATGCCCGCTCCGACTCCCACGATCTCCCCCGCCGCCTCGAAGCCTGCCGCGTAGGGCGCCTCCGGGCCGTTCGCGTAGGTTCCGCGCGTCTGCATGACATCCGCGAAGTTGACTCCGGCCGCGCCGACACGAACCAGGTAGTCACCTGCCCCTGCAATCGGGAGACGCCGGTTGCTCGTGAGCTGCAGGTCGCCGGGCCCCTCACGCGTCCCCTGAACCAGCGCACGCATCGTGGCCGCACCGGTCACACTCTGCTCTCCGATCTCCATATGGGAAACCTATTAGCCGCGAGGAGCGGGGCGGGCCGAATGACAGCGATTGGTCGGCGGGCTCCTCCGGGCGCGGCATCCGCATGTCGGCCCTCGGCCGTAGGCTGGACGCATGCGCTTGGCCACCTGGAACGTCAACTCCATCCGCACCCGTGTCACCCGCACCGTCGAATTCGCCGTGCGCGAAGACATCGACGTGCTGGCGATGCAGGAGATCAAGTGCAAGCCGGAGCAGTTCCCGTACGCGCAGTTCGAAGAGGCCGGGTACCACGTCGAGGTGCACGGCCTGAATCAGTGGAACGGCGTCGCCATCGCGAGCCGCCTCCCGATCACCGATGTGCAGACCGCGTTCGCCGGAATGCCCGGTTTCGCGAAGGGGCATGAGGGCCCAGACGCTCCGCTCGAGGCCCGCGCGCTCGGTGTGATGGTCGACGGCGTGCGGGTGTGGAGCCTGTACGTGCCGAACGGCCGCTCTCTGGACGACCCGCATTACGCCTACAAGCTGCACTGGCTCGAGGCGCTTCGCACCTCGACGGCGGCCGAGCTCTCGGCGAACCCCGAGCTGCCCTTGGCGCTGGTCGGCGACTTCAACATCATCCCCTTCCCGCACGACAACGGCGATCCCGACATCGTCGAAGGCGTGTCCACGCACGTGTCACCGCTCGAGCGCGATGCGTTCTTCGCGCTCGCAGACGCGGGCGTCTCCGACGTCGTGCGCCCCCTCCTCCCCGAGGGCTTCACCTACTGGGACTACCAGCGGCTGAAGTTCCCACGCAACGAGGGCATCCGGATCGACTTCATCCTCGGTTCGCGGACGCTGGCGGATGCCGTCACCGGCGCATCCATCCACCGCAACGAGCGCAAGGGCGAACAGCCCAGTGATCATGTGCCCGTCGTCGCCGACCTCTCGTTCGGATCCGCGGAAGACGACGACGATCTGCCGATGATCTTCTCGTGAGCCGCTGCCTGTGACTGTGCGGCTGATCGCCACCGATCTCGACGGGACTCTCCTCGACTCGGCATCCACGGTCACGCCCCGCACGCGTAATGCTCTCGATGCCGCGCGGTCTCGCGGCATCCATGTGATTCCGGTCACCGCCCGGCAGCCGATCGGCCTGCGCGCGATCGCCGCCGACGCCGGCTTCGAGGGTTGGGCCCTGTGCGGCAACGGCGCCTACGGAGTGCACCTGACGAGCGGGCGGATGCTGTTCGCCGAGGAGCTGCCTCCCGAGACGATCCGCACGCTGGCCGAAGCGCTGCGCGCCAGCATCCCCGGGCTCCTCTTCGCGAGCGTGCGCGAAGGCGGCGAGACGTTCGTCGCCCAGCACGGTTACGCCGAGATCGCCCAGCTGACCGACCACAAGCGCGATCCGCGCACGATGGGCGGCGTGCCGCTCGACCAGGTATTGGCCGCTCCCAGCCTGAAGCTGGTCATCCGCCATCCCGAGCTGGCGCCGTCGGCGCTCTTCGACAAGCTGCGCTCTCTCGGCCTGGTCGGCTTCGAGGCCACCCTGTCGGGTGCGCCGTTCGTCGAAGTGATGGCCGAGGGCGTCACCAAGGCCACGGGGCTCGCGCGCCTGTGCGAGCATCTCGGGATCTCACGCGCGGATGTCGTCGCCTTCGGAGACGCGCTCAATGACGTCGAGATGCTGCGCTGGGCAGGTCACGGCGTCGCGATGGCCGGTGCCGATCTGGTCGTACAGGATGCCGCCGACGAGATCGCGGCATCGAACGACGACGACGGGCTCGCCCGAGTCGTGGAACGGCTGCTGGGCTGACCCCGCTCGATGGGCAATTCTGCCCATCGCCCCTTCCCCGTCGCGCGCATACACTGACGACGCAGAACTACACCCATGCACTCCGGGGAGGAACATATGGGCAGCGGAGACGACGGCGTCAAGATCAGCCAGGAGGAACTGGCAGCCACGCTCATCACGTTGGCTCAGACGATGGATCTGTTCGCGAACTTCGAGACCAAATTCTCGAACATGGCGTTCAACGTGCCGTACTGGAGCAACCTCGGCCCGATCGATGACACGAGCGGCAACCTCGATCAGACCCTCGAGGCCCTCACAGACACCACCAAGGACCTGGCCGAGACCATCGCCCTCGATCTCGGCGCGTTCTTCAACAAGGTCGATCACGTACGAGACTCATGGGCCGAACTCGATGCCGCGCTCGCCCAGCTCGAGGGGAACGACTGACGTATGAGTGAGTACGGCATCGTCAAGAACGGCACGCGCGTCGTCTCCGTGCCCGACTATCGTCCGACCGAGACCGAGGCGGGCTCTCCCGTTCCCGACAACGACAGGAACGTCGGCGGCACATTCAACCTCGATGATGCGACGTACTTGGCGAAGAAGGCCGGCGAGATCGTCGTCATCGGCACTCAGCTGCAGACAGCCGTCGTCACGCTGAAGAGGATCAGCGAAGCGACGGAGCTGGGAGACGGCGACTCCCTCGACGATCTTCGCAAGTACGCCGGACAATTCTCCGAGCAGTTCACACCGCTCAGCGACAATCTGATCTCGATCGGTTCCGCCCTTCTCATCTACGCCTACGGACTCGAATGGATGATCCCGCAGTGCGTTCGCCTCTCCGAGCGCATGCCGGAGCTGTGGCCACCGATCTGGCAAGCCAACGAAGAACGCGAGACGGTCAAGGAGAAGAACGACGGCCAGTACGGCCCGTTCGATCCTGAATCCGAACAGGGCAAGGAGATCTACGCCGCTCAAGCAGCTCTCGACAAGGCTGTGGCGAACTGGGACGCGAAGGGCGAGCGGATCGACACGCTCTGGTCCTCATGGATCGACCTCCACCAGGTGGCCAACAATGCGGTCAGCACGGGCCTCGACGATCTCAAGTGGGATGACGTCATCAACGAGACGTCCGACAAGATCTACTCGGTGGCCAAATGGATCGCCAAGTACGCGGGAATCGTCTCGCTCGTGCCGGTGCCCGGCGTCCAAGAGGTCTTCGGCGGCATCGCGCTGACGGCGGGTGGCGTCGCGCTCTACATCTCCATCGACCAGGCCATCGACGGCACAGGGACGTGGGGCGACGTCGTCACTGACGGCATCGACGTCATCCCGGTCACCGACATCGTGCTGCTGAAGGACATCGCGAAGATCCCCGGGGTGGCCGAGCAGCTGGTCAAAGCCGGCGGCAGGGGCCTCGACGTCGATGATGCCGCGTTGCGGGCGCTGGTGGACAGGTGGAAGCGCCAGTACGGACAGAAGGTCCTCGATGAGGGCTTCTCCGACGAGAGGATCAAGGACTCACTGAAGGCGTTCCTCGAAGAGCAGGTGAAGAGCACCGTCGGCTCGACGGTGCCGGATCACGCTCCCCCGTCCGGCGGCAGGGTCGACTCTCCCCCGGCCAGTGACGCCGAGGTCCTGCGTCGCAAAGCGGAGCGCATCGCCCAGGAGCAGGGCAAGGGCTGATCGTGCCGAAGCGCGCCCTGCTGTTCGATCCGCCCAGCGGGGTCATCGTCGTGCCGAGAGCGGATGCTGAGCTCAACGATGCGGCAGCGCAGCTCCCCGGCGATGCTCCCGGGGCCGAGCGCATCCGCGTGCTGACCTCGATGGCGCGAAGCGCCGCCGACACGGATGCGACCGTCGTGCTCGTCTGGCCGGAGGGCGTCGAACCGTTCGGACTGTGGATCCAGCTCACGGCGATCTCGAACATCCGGCTCGCCCGTGAGTTCGTGCTCAGCGGTGCGGACGGCTGGGTCGGAGCTCTGCGCGCGGAGCTCATCGGCGAGGGCCTCGAATGGTTCTCCTCTGCATCCGATGAGGACTCGGACCCGAGGTGGTCGGCAGTCTTCGCCGACGACGACCTCTTCGTCAACCTGACCCTGAGCGCACCGTCGTTCTCCGATCTCGTGATGCGACGCGCGTTCGTCGAGAGCATGGTGCTCCCCTCGCTGTTGTTCGCGGAGGGCTCTGAGCTCTGGCGCTCCGACCCCGCACTCGCCTCCGATGTGGTCGTGGCGAAGGAAAGCTGGCCGCAGTTGGCTGGCGCCGAGGCCACGGCATGACCGCTTCACTGCGCCAGCAGCTCACGAGCGTCGAGCCGAGCTACGAGATGCCCCTTCACGACGGTTGGGAGCGGATGACCGCAGACGACTCGCGACTGGCTGAACGATGGCCGAAGGGCGTGGGCTCGCTGCGCGTTGACTCGATCGTGGCGATCATGATGCCGGTGAACCGCGAGTCGCCCCTCGCCTTCCCGATCATCGAACGGCATGTCCGCGGTGAGAGGTTCGGCACGCTCGACGCGCTGGTCGACGAGCGCATCACTGCCGGCGCCGAGGCGACCCTCGGTGATACAGCGATCCTGCGACACCGCACGCTCGAGGCGAGCGCTGGCACCGAGGGCTATGTCGTGCGTTACCTGCTCGCGACTCCCGGTTCCGGGCGCCGACGCGGCGTGGAGTTCCTCGTCGCGTTCCCGAAGCTCCCGGACGAGAGGCTTCAGCCGCTCGAGACGTTGTACGACGGCATCATCGCCTCCGGCTCGTGGCGCATGCCCGGCGCGCAGTGACCGCGGCTCAGGTCAGCCCACCGGAACCTTGTTGGTGCTGATCGAACTCGGGTTGACCGTGTTGATCACCGTGGGGGTGCCGCTGGACGTATCGATGAAGAAGACGCCGGTCTGCCCTTCGTCCTTCACCGGGAACGCCCACGTGCCGCCGGCCACATCCGGCTGCGGCCCCTGCACCACATCGAGCGGCTCGGGCATGTCTCCCTTGAGCACCTCGATCGGTTTCAGGGTCGCCGATGCCGCATAGTCCGCCGGCGGAGTGTGCACCACGATGTCGTCGTCGGCGCCGCGTGCGCTGGCGAAGACGATGATGTCTGCCTGCGCGGTCCATGCCGCCAACTCAGCCTTCGTCGCGCCGGGCGCGTGTTCCGGGAGTCCCGCGAGCACACGTTCGAACTTCTGCCAGTTACCCCAATCGTCATGCACTCCGAGGTTGCCGAACAGCTCGTACCCGGCGTCACCTGCGTCCTTGAGGACGAATATCCCCTCGTGCCGGGAGTCGTAGGAGAACGTCGACTGGTCGGTGAGGTAGTACGTGGTGCCGGCGGGCTTCGACACGGTGATCGTCGCCGCAGCATCGCCCTTCAGGAGGTCGTCGACTCGCACGACGGCCGTCTGCGCGGGGAATTCGTCGGCATCGGCATCCTCCACCACCGGATCGACCGACTCGACCGTACCGAAGGCGATCACGTCGGCGCCGCTGACCAGTTCGCTGATGGGCTCGGAGGGATTCGGAGCGGAGACGCCCTGTGTCGTCGATGGCTGCGGGGTGGGCATTGCGTCCTCCTCAGGAACGGGACTGCACGCGGTGAGAACCATCAGTGCGGCGACGATCGCCGCGGGGCCCTGCCACTTGGACGTTTTCATCGGTTCGCGATCGCGACGTCGGAGAACGAGTTCGCGAACTCCTCCATGGTCATAGTGAAGTATCCGTCGTCGGGGTTGTTCAGCACACCACCGGCGTCGGTGATCTGGGATTGGTGATTGTTGTTGTGGCCCCAGGGATTGCGGATCACGACGTACTGCTCGCCGTCGACCTCGTATGTCTTGGTCACGGTCAGCGCATGGCCGCCACCCTCGAACCCGAGCTGGCCGTTCGACGCGGTGGCAACGACCGGGCGTCCGCCGTCGAGGGCGTCCTGCACCGCGTCGTAACTGTCTTCGATGTCGTTTCCGCCGGTCGCGAAGTCCCAGAAGCCGGAGTCATCGTCCTTCTTGTCGGCACCGTGGCCGAAGATGTCCTCCATGACGTCGTGGGGCCATCCGCCGTTGTTGAACTCGTCGTAGCTGCCCTCGTGGACGACGTATGCGGCTTCGATGACGCGCACCCAGTCGGCCTGGTCGTTGTCCAGGAGCTGATCGCTGCTGACCGTGATGTCGCCGTCGGCGAAGTGCACGGTGTACGTGCCGTCAGGGTTGACGGTGATCATGTCCTTGATCTTCTGCGGGTCGCCATCGGCGAGGCCGGCGAGCACCGACAACAGGTAGCAGTCTCCCGCGCCGCCCTGGTGGACGTCTTCGGGGTCGGGGTCGCCGTTCGGATACAGGCCCGACGCGCCCGGGAGCTTCTCTCCCGACCGGATGGCTTCGAGATCAGGGTCCGAGAGGCAGGAAACCGCCTGGTCGTAGACCGATCGCCAGTCCACGAACATGTTGTTCCACTTCGCGGCGACCTCGTCCCACGCTGCTTGGGCATCCCAGATGTCTGCTTCGAGTTGCTGACGCTTCTCCACCTGATCGTCGTAATCGGGGTCGCCCTCGATGAGAATCTCACCCTCGGCGTACTCGCTCCGCAGGTCCTTCAACGTCGTCCAGCGCTCTTGACACTGCACCGCGAGGGCGTTCAAGCCCTCCTGACACCCGACCGTATCCGAGCCGTAGGTGTGCAGCGCGTTCCCGATGGGTCCGTAGATGGCGCCGGCGACGGCGATCCGTTCGGCGGCGTCGCCGATCGAGGATCGCAGCTTCTCGGCCGCCTTTCCGGTGATGCGCCAGTCCGACATCTCGGAGTCCCTGATCGTGCGCAGGTGCGTGGCGAGCTGGGTCATCACGTTGCCGTGATCGGCCATCTTGCGGCCGCTCGACGACACGGTGTCGGGCTCGCCCTTCATCGAGCGGATCTGCTCGCCCGTGCCCGCGGCCTCGCCTGCGGTACCTGGTTCGACGTTCGCAGCCACGGTCAGAACCACCTGTCCAGTCCGTAGTACGAGTCGACGACATCGCCGATGTAGGCCGAGATGTCTTCGAGCGTTGAGATCAGATCTTCGCGCTTCGGCTCCCACGAGCCGCAGAAGTCACCGGCCAGGCCGCTCAGCTCTGCCTTGTCGAACGGCATGTCGATCGCGCCCGCGATGTCGGCGCTGCGCTCGGGCGCATCCTCCAGCTCGGCGATCGCCGTCTTGATGGAATCACGAACGCCCGTCAAGAGGTCGTAATCGATGATGACCTTGTCTGCACTCATTCCCGCACCCCCCGCGCGTCGTCATTGATGACGCTACCTGACGTGGTCGTTCACACCGATGGGGAGAAGTCCCCATCGGTGTGAACGGCGAGTGGTCAGCTCATGGACCGCCGGCGACGGAGGAGGAAAGCGCCGAGTACGGCCAGGAAGAGCCCAGCCAGAGCAGCGGTCACGGGAACGCTCGCACCGGTGTTCGCCAGACCCGAACCGCCCCCACCACCGACCGTTCCGGTTCCACCGCCACCGGCGACCGCGGTCACCTCGATGGCAACACTCACTTCGAACGCGGACTCCGCACCCAGGGCGACAACGTGGTGCGCGCCCGCAGGAACCGTCGACGGGATGCGGAAGGTTCCGCTCAGGGTTCCGTCTTCGCCGGCTACGAGCTCGCCCAGCGAGATCGGCTCCGAGTGAAGCTCGAACGCGACCTTCTCACCGGGTGCGAAGTTCTCGCCGGTCACTGTGATGTCGCCGCCGGCCTTGACCGAGGTGGAGGAGAGCTCGAGAGTCGGCTTCGGCTCCGGTTCGACGCACTCGGTCAGCAACGTCACGTCGATGCTCTCGAGCGTTTCACCCGGGGCGAGCTCGAACGAGTCAGCATCTTCGAGCGAACCGGCACCGCCATAGAACTGCGTGCAGAACCCCTCGGCCTCGACGCCGATCGTGTAAGTACCGGCCGGAAGGAGGCCGCCGTCAGCGGAAAGGGGCCATCCCGTGCCCCCGAGGACGTACTCGCCCACCGTGTATGCCCGGGCGACCGCACGCCATTCCCTCGCGCTCCAGAGGTATGCGGTGACCTCCGCACCCATACCTTCCAACTCCGCATTGCCTGCGGCAACGGTGCCCTGGATGGAACCGCCGACTGCCAGATCGAAATCGACCCCTGTGCGGTCGGCGTCTGATCCGAGCGTCACTGCGGTCGCTTCTGACGCCGTATCCGCCGAGTCGTAGTACTGCTTTGCATAGGTCGCGTCATACGAGCTTCCCCATGCACTGACGGTGTACGTACCAGCCGGCAGCATGAGTTCGTACTCGCCGTCCATATTCGCGTACGCCATGCCGACATTCTGTCCGTCGCGCCACGCCTCTACGATCGCATCGGCGAGCGGTGCCCCATCAATGAGTACGACGCCAGTGATCGCCGAGGCGGCGTCAAGCTGTGCGCTGAGCGTGAGCGACTGACCGGGGACGACTGTGATGGCGGTTGCCTCAGCTTGGGTTCGAGCGTTCTCCCAATACTCGGAGAGCACGCGGGAGTCATAACTGGAGAACTGCACAGAGTACGTGCCCGGTCCGACGGAGAGGCTGTAGGAGCCGTCCGGATTGATCGGGGCGCTGACGTAACCGCCGCCATCGCTCGAAGCCGAAACCGAACCGGAGACTGCGCTGCCGTCAGCCGCCGTGGTGACCTGTCCGGAGATCGTTGCTCCCCCAACAAGCGACGCATCGATGCCAGGGGTCTCCTCGCCCGCAATGACCTGAACGCGCGTCGCCGACTGCTGGTCGTGAGCGCCGTCCCAGAACTCGTCGGCCAGACTGCCGGTCGGAGCGTCGAATCTCACCATGTACTCACCCGGCACCAGAGCGTCGACTCGATAGGTGCCGTCTTCGGCGGTCCTCGCTGTCGCTGGTGCTAGCGACAGCGAGTTCGGGGAGAAATATACGGTCACGCCAGACTGTGGCGCACCGTCGCTCTCTTGCGTGACCCGACCCGAGATCGAGCCACCCTGCTGCAGGGTCGCATCGATGCCGTTGATCGTTTCGCCGTCAGTCAGAGTGATGCGCTGCGCGCTGCTCCGATCCTGCGCCCCGTCCCAGTACTCCGAGAGGAGTCCGCCGCCAATGGTTTCGGTTGCGAAGCGAACGGTGTATTCCCCCGGCTTGAGTCCGCTAACGGCATAGTCACCGTTCTCGTCGGTGAATCCGACGCCGTTCTTGGTGAAATCCGTGCTGTTTACGAAGATCGAAGCGAATGCGACCGGCGACCCGTCGCCCTCACGGGTGACATGGCCGGTGATGGTCGCCGTTGCCGCGGCATCCTCGGCGACGGCCGTGACCGCGCCTGTGAACACCATCGCCAGGACTGCAGTCCCCGCAAGCAGCGCGCGAAGCGCTCCCCGTCGAACCGTGCGTCGTAGAGTCAAGGCTCTTCCCCCTCGAGAGTCCGCCGACGCGCGTCAACAGTGCGTGCGCCGATCTGAATGAGTCACTCGCCGATCGCGCGGCACTGTGCTGATCCCCAACCTAGGGGATAGTCCACACATTTGAGAAAGAAATTTCTCAAATGTGATCGACCTCACCGAGATCACCCGAGATCAGCTGAAAGTCACTCGAACGTCCCCACTCCCGGCACCCGGTCGGTCCGCCCGAAGCGCAGCAGCGTGACTCCCCCGTCATCGGCGACAGGCGGCTCGAGCAGCTCGAGAACAGAAGGCATCGCGCCGTCGTCGAAGACCTTCTTGCCTGCGCCGAGCAGGATCGGATACACCCACAGATTGAGCTCGTCGAACAGCCCTTCGCCGAGCAGCGTGTGCACGAAGTCGACACTGCCGATCACGTGCGTCTCCCGATGCCGGGCACGCATTCCGGCGATCTCGGAGGCCAGGTCGGCCCCGACGCGTGAGGATCCCTCCCACTCGAGCGCGATGCCGGCGTCCCTCGACGCGACGTACTTGGGTACACGGTTGAAGAGCTTGCCGATGTCGCCCGACTCGCCGTCCGTGTGGTGCGGCCAATAGGAGGCGAAGATGTCGTAGGTGCGCCGCCCCAGAAGCAACGCGTCGAGGCCGGCCATCCCCTTCATCACCTGGTCGCCGACGCCCGAACTCGGGTGCCCTGCCTGCCAGCCGCTGAAGCGGAAGCCGCCCGAAATGTCCTCGTCGGTGCCACCCGGTCCTTGGGCGACACCGTCGAGGGTGGTGAACAGGTCGATGATGATCCGTCCGGATTCTGCAGTGCTCATGCCACGCTCCTCTGCGCGATCAGCGGTGCGATGTGGAAGGTACGGGCGAACGACTCCAGCCACGAGACCTCGCCGCGCACCACGGCGAGGAGGTCCTGGGCGATCGCCTCGGCCGGCGTCACGTCGCCGCCGATCAGGTGACGGATGCCGGGACCGGCGACGATCACGGCATCCGCCTCGCTCGACGGCAATGCTCCACCGACCGGCGGGGCGGGCGGAGCGAGCTGATACACGCGCAGCGCACCGTCGCGCACCGAAGCGCGCAACGCGACCTCGCCGACGTGCAGTTCGTATTCGGCATCCGTCGCCGCATCCGGCTGGAACGCCGTGCGCAACGCCATCGTCAGCGAGTCAGCTGTGACCACGTCATCGGGCGACGGGTCTCCCATCGTCTGGAAACCCCACCGGCCGAGCGCGAGGACGACCGGTTCGAGCGCACGTCCGTAGGGGGTGAGCTCGTAGACGAGACCGCAGTTCATCAGCGGAACGCGGCGCACAACCCCGCCCTCCTGCAGTTCCTTCAGACGCGTGGACAGGATGTTGGTGGGGATGCGCGGCAGGCCCTGCTTGAGATCGGTGTAGCGACGGGGACCGACGAGCAGATCGCGGACGATGAGCAGAGCCCACCGCTCCCCGATCAGCTCGACGGCCGTCGTCACACCGCAATACTGGCCGTAACTGCGCGCGGCCACGTCAGGCCGATTCTGTCGCGCCCTGCTCGGCCAAGTAGGCCTCGGGCCCCTGCTCGGCGGCCTGCTCGCTCATGTACATGAACTCGAGCACATTGCCGTCCGGGTCCTCCAGGTCGCGGGAGTACATGAAGCCGTAGTCCTGTGCGTCCTTCGGCTCGACGCCACCCGCGGCGAGGCCTGCGGCGAGAATCGCGTCGACGTCGTCGCGGGAATCGCGGCTGAGGGCGACGAGCACCTGGGCGCTCTCCTTCGGATCAACGACCGTCTTCTCCGTGAAGGTGCCGAAGAACTCACGAGTGAGGACCATGAAGAACACGTCCTCGCTCCAGACGATGCAGGCAGCGTTCTCGTCGGTGAAGAGCGGGTTGATGTCGCATCCGAGCGCCGTGTAGAAGGCCTTGCTGCGCTCGAGGTCGGCGGTGGGCAGGTTGACGAAGATCTTGGTCACGATGACTCCTCTGTCGGTGATGTCCGGTCCGGACAGGATCGATACTTGCAAAAAACAACCATGCTTGTCAATAGCAAGTCCGACGCGAATCCGTCGCGTGGGGGATGCTGCCGGCATCCGTCCCGCATACGGTGGAAGGATGCCCACCGCCCCGTTCACCCGCACCCCGACCCCGCGAGAGCTGCGCAGCGACCTCGTGCTCGCGACGGTGATGTTCATCGGGGCGATCCTCAGCGCGGCGCTGTCGACCATCGCCGAGATGTACGGCAAGGAACAGGCCGAGCCGTGGACGGCGCTCGTCTACGCTGTCGCGGTCACCGCCCCGCTCGCCGTGCGTCGCCGCTGGCCCGGAATCGTCGCCGTCGTCGTGGTGCTGGCCTACTTCTTCGCGATCACGTTCAAGGTGCCGGAGATCTACGTCGGCAACATCGCAATGTTCGTCTCGCTCTACACAGTCGGCGCCTGGATGAACAACAGACGTCGCGCCTTCATCGTGCGGATCGCCATCATCCTCGGCATGTTCGTCTGGCTGATCATCGTCATGTACCGCGACGCGATCGACGAGGCGAACAAGGCGGAGATCGCCGCCGGTGCATTCTCGCCTTACGTCGCGTTCATGCTCATCCAGATCCTTCTGAACGTGCTCTACTTCGGCGGTGCCTATTACTTCGGCGAGCGCTCCTGGATCGCCGCCTCCGAGCGCACGGCGCTCGAGCACCGCACGATCGAGCTCGAACGCGAGCGCGAGGTGACCGCCGCGCAGGCCGTCGCACTCGACCGGGTAAAGATCGCCCGCGAACTGCACGACGTCGTCGCCCACCACGTCTCGGTGATGGGGGTGCAGGCCGGGGCCGCGCGGATCGTGCTCGACCAGGACCCGGAGCAGTCGCGTCGCATCCTCACCGGCATCGAATCGTCGGCCCGCGACGCGATCCACGAACTCCGACAGCTTCTCGAGACCCTCCGCACGCCCGGCGGAGAGACGACGGATGCCGCCTCCACACTCGGCCTCGATGACATCGGCGATCTGGCTGAGGCATCCACCGAGGCCGGGCTCCCCACCGACTACACCGTGATCGGCGAACCGATTCCGGTGCCCTCGCTCGTCGCCGTCAACCTGTACCGCATCGCGCAGGAGTCGCTGACCAACGCCCGCCGCCATGCCGGAGCCGGGGCGACCGCCGACGTCCGCGTGCGATACGCGGACGACAACGTGGAAGTCGAGATCGTCAACACCGGGCGAGCAGTGACGGCGCTCCGACCCGGCCTGGGTCAGCTCGGCATGCGCGAGCGCGCCATCGCCTCCGGCGGCACGATCGACCTCGCCCCGCGCCCGCTCGGCGGTTTCCGGGTGCGGGCGACGGTCCCGCTGCCGGCTCGCCCGACCACGACCACCACCGCGTGAGGACCACCCGCATGCCCGACTCCCCCATTCGCGTGCTCCTCGTCGACGACCACGCGATGCTGCGCGCCGGCTTCCGCACGATCCTCGACAGCCAGCCGGACATCACCGTCGTCGGCGAGGCGTCGACCGGCGCCGAGGCCGTCGCCCAGGCATCCGCGCTCCGCCCCGACGTCATCACGATGGACGTGCAGATGCCCGACATGGACGGCATCGAAGCCACCCGGCTGATCGTCCGCGATCCCGAGGTCTCTGCGGCGATCGCGATCGTCACCACCTTCGACCGCGACGACTACCTCTATCAGGCGCTGGATGCCGGAGCGAGCGGCTTCCTGTTGAAGAACGCCGGAGCCGAGGATCTGATCACGGCAGTGCGCGCGCTGGCTGCCGGCGACGGGATGCTGGCGCCCGAGGTCACGCGTCGGGTGCTGGCGAGATTCGCCGCGGCCGGGGCCGGCCCCGCATCCGTTCCGGTCGCAGTTCCCGCCGCTTCAACACCCCGGGAACCCGCACAGAGTGCGACCGGAGCGGGCACGGCCCGGATGCTTCCCGACCCGCTTCCGGAGCCGCTCACCGACCGCGAAGCCGAAGTGCTCACGCTCCTCGCCGACGCCCGCAGCAACGCCGAGATCGCCACCGCCTTGTTCATCGGCGAAGCGACCGTGAAGACGCACGTGTCCCGCATCCTGCAGAAGCTCGGCGCCCGCGATCGCGTGCAGGCCGTCGTGCTCGCGCACCGGCGAGGAATGGCCTGACCGGATTCCTCCCGCGGCCGCGGGGCTCGACGCGGAGCCTGCCGGAACGACCGATAGCCTCGGAGCATCCGTTCCCGTCCGAGGCACCCATGACCATCACCACAGCTTCGCTTTCCCGCCCCATCCTCGCGGGGATCGTCACCGCGCTCGTTGGCTTCACGAGCGCGTTCGCGGTAGTTCTCACCGGACTCAGCGCGGTCGGAGCGACCGCAGGCCAAGCCGCGAGCGGCCTCTTCGCGGTCTGCCTGACCATGGGACTCGCGTGCATCGTGCTCGCCTGGCGGTACCGGATGCCGATCACAGTCGCCTGGTCGACGCCGGGCGCCGCACTCCTCGCCGCCACCGGCACGGTCGATGGCGGCTGGCCGGCTGCCGTCGGAGCGTTCCTCGTCACCTCGGTGCTCATCCTCCTCACCGCACTGTGGCCGGCGCTCGGAGGGCTCATCGCGCGCATCCCTCCGTCGATCGCCCAGGCGATGCTCGCCGGTGTGCTGCTGCCGTTGTGCCTCGCACCGATCACCGGGATCGTCGCGAACCCCTGGGGCGTCGTGCCGGTGGTGCTGACCTGGCTGATCTTCGCGCGCCTCGCCCCGCGCTGGGCCGTGCCGCTCGCCTTCGTCGCCGCCGCGGCGGTCGTCGCGATCTCGCTCGTCCAGAAGGGCGCACCCGTCGAGCTCGGGCTGCTGCTGCCGCACGTCGAACTGACCGCGCCCACGTTCACCGTCGGCGCCCTCGTCGGCCTCGCGCTGCCGCTGTTCATCGTCACGATGGCCTCGCAGAACGTCCCTGGCATCGCCATCATGCGCAGCTACGGCTACGAGGTTCCGTGGCGACCGGCGATGCTCGTCACGGGCCTCGGCACCGCGATCGGCGCACCGGCCGGAGGACACGCGATCAACCTCGCGGCGATCAGCGCCGCACTCGCGGCATCGCCCGATGCCGACCCCGATCCTGCGCGACGCTGGGTGGCCGGCGTCTCGACCGGAGCGTCGTACCTCGTGTTCGGCGGGTTCTCGGCGGCGTTCGCCGCGCTCGTGCTGCTCGCGCCGGAGGCCGTGATCCCGGCCGTCGCCGGTCTCGCGCTGTTCGGCGCGTTCGGCTCCGCGGTGCAGCAGGCGATCGACGACCCCGGTGAGCGCATCCCCGCCGTCGTGACGTTTCTGGTCGCCGCATCCGGCGTCGCAATCCTCGGGGTCAGCGCCGCGTTCTGGGCCCTGGTCGCCGGGCTCATCGTGCGCACCGTGCTGCACGCCGGTCGCCGCTGAATCCGACTCGGTCGGATGCCGTCCACCGCACGGGGGACGCCACACGATCAACCGCGTGGGGGATGCCGGCGACACCCCGCATCCCTAGCGTGGAGACATGACCACAGGACAGCTCGAACTCCACGGCATCACCAAGAGCTACGGCTCGCGGCGAGTGCTCGATGACGTCTCGTTCCCCGTCGCCCCAGGGCGACTCACCGGCTTCGTCGGCGGCAACGGAGCCGGCAAGACCACCACGATGCGCATCATCCTCGGCGTGCTCGCCACAGATGCCGGGCGCGTGGATCTCGGCGGCTCGCCCGTCACCACCGACGACCGCCGCCGCTTCGGCTACATGCCGGAAGAGCGCGGGCTCTACCCGAAGATGAAGGTGCTCGAGCAGATCGTCTACCTCGCCCGCCTGCACGGGTTCAGCAAGGCGGATGCCACGGCCCGGGGAACCGAGCTGCTCACCGAACTCGGTCTCGGCGAGCGCCTGAACGACACGATCGAGTCGCTCTCGCTCGGCAACCAGCAGCGCGCGCAGATCGCCGCTGCCCTCGTGCACGACCCGAAGGTGCTCATCCTCGACGAGCCGTTCTCCGGCCTCGACCCGCTTGCCGTCGACGTCGTCGCCGGCGTGCTGCAGGCCCGCGCAGCGGACGGCGCCGCCATCCTGTTCTCCTCGCACCAGCTCGACGTGGTCGAACGGCTCTGCGATGACCTGATCATCCTCGCCGGCGGCACCATCCGGGCATCCGGCTCCCGTGATGCCCTGCGCGCCGAGCATGCGAACGACCGCTACGAGCTCGTCTCCGCCGGCGATGCCGGCTGGCTGCGTGCCGAGCCCGGCGTGACCGTCGTCGACTTCGAGGGCGGATACGCGCTGTTCGACGCCGATGGCGCAGAGACGGCGCAGCGGGTACTGCGCTCTGCCGTCGAGCGCGGCGACGTCGCCAGCTTCGCCCCGCAGCATCCATCCCTCGCCCAGATCTTCAAGGAGGTCATCCAGTGAGTACTCCTGCCCCCGTCCGCGAGACCAACGCCATCTGGCTCGTCGCCGAGCGCGAGATCGGCTCGAAGCTGCGCAGCAAGACCTTCATGATCTCCACCGGCATCCTGCTGCTGATCGCACTGGCCGGCATCCTGATCGGCGGCTTCGCGAGCAAGAACCCGGAGGCCACGAAGATCGCTGTGACCTCGGAGACGGCATCCGTCGTCGAGGCCCTGCCCAACGTCGCGATCACCGAGGTCGCGGATCGGGCGGACGCCGAAAAGCTCCTGCGCTCCGAGAAGGTCGAAGCCGCGGTCCTCCCCGGCGACGGTCCCCTCGGATACACGGTGATCGCGCTGGAGAATGCTCCGGACTCGATCGTGATGGGTCTCGCGGAGGCACCGGAAGTGGAGATCCTCGAACCGGCGACGACGAACCCCGCGCTGCGATACCTCATCGCCCTGGGCTTCGGGATCGTGTTCCTGATGGCGGCCTCGACCTTCGGCGGCACGATCGCTCAGAGCGTCGTCGAGGAGAAGCAGACGAGAGTGGTGGAGCTGCTCATCTCGGCGATCCCGGCTCGCACGCTGCTCGCCGGCAAGGTCGTCGGCAACACAGTTCTCGCCATGGCTCAGATTCTGGCGCTGGCGGCGATCGCGACCGTCGGCCTCATCGTCACCGGACAGACGGAGGTGCTCGCGACCCTCGGATCGCCGATCATCTGGTTCGCCGTCTTCTTCCTGTTCGGCTTCATCCTGCTGGCATCGCTGTTCGCCGCTGCGGCATCGATGGTGTCTCGACAGGAGGACATCGGAGCGACGACGACGCCGATCACGATGCTCGTGATGGCGCCGTACTTCCTCGTGATCTTCTTCAACAACGACCCCGTGGTGCTGACGATCATGTCGTACGTACCGTTCTCGGCACCGGTCGGGATGCCGATGCGCCTCTTCGTCGGCGAGGCGCAGTGGTGGGAGCCGATCCTGTCGCTGCTCATCCTGATCGTGAGCTGCGTCGCAGCGATCGCGGTCGGCGCGAAGATCTACGAGAATTCACTGCTGCGCATGGGGGCGCGCGTGAAGCTCACGGAGGCACTGCGCGGCTGATCGCCTTTCGCGAGACCCCCTGTTATCGCCGAGACCCCCAGATAGCGCCGAGACCCCCTGCCGTAGCAGGGGGTCTCGGCGTTAAGCGGGGGTCTCAGCGAACCGTGGTCCGCTCAGATCACGCCATCGGCGAGCGTCGTCGGGTTGCCGAAACGGTGGTTCGTGATGGAGACGGCCTGCTCGTGCAGGAACGGCAGCAGCTCGACCCGTCCGGCGCCGGTGACGGCGTGCGACCAGACGGCCACGTCCGGTGAACCACCGAGGGCAGTGTGCAGAGCGCCGGCGTCGCCGCCGACCAGACGCACCCGCTGCCAGCTGCGCTCGCCCTTCGCGTAACGCTTGACCCAGGCGGCATCCGACTCGTGCTTCACGGTGACGCCCTCTGCACGCAGCGCCTTCTCGACCCGACCGGGCAGTGCCGGCGCCGACACCGTGAACGAGCTACCGCTGCGCAGAGCGGCGGCAAGCACGCGCACCGTCTCGACGAGAGGTGCGTGCTCAGCGATGCGCACATCGACGTCGACCGGGCGGTAGCGGAACACGTTGCGCTCGACACCGAGCTGCGACTTGTCGGTCACGGCGCCGAACTCGTCGACCCATGCACGCTCATCGGATGCCGTTGCCCGCTGCAGCCAGTCGTTCTCGACCGCATCCAGATCACCGGAGGACGCCTGCACCAGCGACTGCACGGCCGGAACGACCGCCGCACCCGCGGCGGCGGCCGGCAGCTCGGCCGGCGCCCAGTCGCCGAGTCCGAACAGGTAGTTCGGGCCGCCGGCCTTCGCTCCTGCTCCGACGGCGGAGCGCTTCCAGCCGCCGAACGGCTGGCGCTGCACGATGGCGCCGGTGATCCCGCGGTTCACGTAGAGGTTGCCGGCCTCGACACGGTCGAGCCAGGTGGAGACCTCTTCGGAGTCGAGGGAGTGGATGCCGGCGGTCAGGCCGTAGTCGACCGCGTTCTGCAGGCGGATGGCCTCGTCGAGGTTCTTCGCGCGCATGATGCCCAGCACCGGACCGAAGAACTCGGTGAGGTGCGTGGTCGAGCCCGCGACGACTCCGGTCTTCACACCCGGCGTCCACTGCTTGCCGTCGGCGTCGAGCTTCTCGGGCTTCACCAGCCAGCGCTCGCCCTTGTCGAGCGTGGTGAGCGCCTTCAGCAGTTTGCCGGATGCGGGCTCGATGATCGGCCCCATCTGCGTCGTCGGGTCGGACGGCACACCGACGCTCAGCGACGTCACCGCGTCGACGAGCTGGCGCTCGAAGCGCTGCGAGTCGCCGACGGAGCCGACGAGGATCGCGAGAGATGCCGCGGAGCACTTCTGCCCGGCGTGCCCGAAGGCGCTGCGCGCGACATCGGCGGCGGCGAGATCGAGGTCTGCCGAAGGCGTGACGATGATCGCGTTCTTGCCGCTGGTCTCGGCGAGCAGCGGCAGGTCGTGCCGGAACGAGCGGAACAGCTGCGCGGTCTCGTAGGCACCGGTGAGGATGACCCGGTCGACGACCGGGTTCGAGACCAGGCTGGTACCGAGGTCGCGCGACGCGAGGTCGACCAGAGCGAGCAGGTCGCGCGGCACACCGGCAGCCCACAGCGCCTCGACCATCACGGCGCCGCAGCGCTGGGTGAGCTTGGCCGGCTTGATGATGACTGCCGAACCCGAGGCGAGACCGGCGAGTACGCCACCGGCGGGGATCGCCACCGGGAAGTTCCACGGCGGGGTGACCACGGTCACCTTCGACGGCACGAACTCGGCGCCGGCGATGTTCTCCAGGTCGAGGGCGCGCTCGGCGTAGTAGTGCGCGAAGTCGATCGCTTCGCTGACCTCGGGATCGCCCTCGGCGATCGTCTTGCCGGCCTCGTTGGCCATGATCTCCAGCAGCTGGCCGCGGCGGGCCTCGAGCTCGTCACCGGCACGGTGCAGCACCGCGGCGCGATCGCGTGCCGGCAGGGCCGCCCACTTCGCGGCGGCGGCCTCGGCGGCGGCGAACACCTCGTCGAGCTGCGCGCCGGTCTCGACGCGCGCATCGGCGATGGCATCCTGCCCGAGCGTCGTGGCCACCGAGCGACGGAGGATGTCGCGGCCCCACGCGCGGTTCGCGGCGATGGCGGGGTCGGTGTCCGGCTGGTTCTCGAAGCCGTCGGTGGTGGCGGTCTGCGCAACCGCCTCGGCGGCACGGTCCTGGATGCGGTTCGACTGCGGCACCGAGCGGTCGACCTCGAGCGCCGCCAGGGAACGCTCGAAGCGCTCGCGCTCTCGACGCAGCAGCGTGCTGTCGGTCGCCAGCTCGAACACCGCCGACATGAAGTTCTCCTGGCTGGCGTTCTCCTCCAGGCGTCGCACCAGGTAGGCGATCGCGACGTCGAACTCGGCCGGGTTCACGACGGGCGTGTACAGCAGCAGACGGCCGACGTCCTTGCGGACGGCCTCGGCCTGGCCGGTCGCCATGCCGAGGAGCATCTCGTACTCGACCCCGCCGGTCACGCCGCGCGCCTGCGCGAGCAGCCAGGTGTAGGCGATGTCGAAGAGGTTGTGGCCTGCGACGCCGATGCGGACAGCATCCAGACGCTCCGGTGTCATCGCCCAGTCGAGCACGCGCTTGTAGTTCGTGTCGGAGTCCTGCTTGGTCGAGTACGTGGCGAGCGGCCAGCCGTGGATCGCGGCGTCGACCTCTTCCATCGCGAGGTTCGCGCCCTTGACGACGCGCACCTTGATCGGCGCCCCGCCCTTCGCGCGGCGCGCGGTCGCCCACTCCTGCAGGTGCTGCATCGCGGCGAGCGCGTCCGGCAGGTAGGTCTGCAGCACGATCCCGGCCTCGAGGTCCTGGAACTGCGGCTGGTCGAGGATGGTCGTGAAGGCCGCGATCGTCAGATCGAGGTCGCGGTACTCCTCCATGTCGAGGTTGATGAACTTCGCCTTGCCTGCGGCCTCTGCCTTAGCGGCGAGCTCGTAGAGCGGGGTGAGCTTCGTGACGACGTCGGCGACGGCCTCGTCGAACGACCACATCGAGAGCTGGCTGACGACGCTGGAGACCTTGATCGACACGTAGTCGACGTCGTCGCGCGCCAGGAAGTCGTAGGTGCCCTTCAGACGGTGACCGGCTTCGCGTTCACCGAGCACGGCCTCGCCGAGCAGGTTGAGGTTGAGGCGGTTGCCGCTCTTACGCAGCTTCGCGATCGCCGGGCCCAGCTTCGACGGCGTCGCGTCCAGCACGAGGTGGCCGACCATCGCGCGCAGCACGCGACGGGAGATCGGCACGACGATGCCCGGGAGCTTCGGAGCCATGACACCGCCGACGCGGATCGCGGACTGCAGGTACCAGGGCAGGAGCTTCGGCGTGATCGTGGCGAGTTCGGCGAGCTTGCGGCCGGCGACCGAGAGATCTTCGGGGCGCATCACGCCGTCGACGAATCCGACGGTGAATGCGAGGCCGTTCGGGTCCTTGAGAACCTCGGAAAGACGCTGCGCTGCGGGCTCGACGGGGTGCGTCTCGCTCTCGGTGAGCCAGCGCTGAACGAGGGCGGCGACGTCCTCGGTACGGGGGGTGGTGTCGACGACGGTCATTGGCGGGAACCTTCCAGGGATCGCACACCCGGGTCGTGTGCGGCTGGATCATTCTCATCCCGCTCGGTAGGCTCCGTCTATCAACCGATTTGCATGAATTCTGTTCATGTTTGCTGAACAATGGGGAAGCGGATGCTGGACGTCAATCGACTGCGGATGCTGGTGGAGCTCAGCCGCCGCGGAACCCTGTCCGCCGTGGCCGACGCCCTGTCGTACAGCAAGGCCTCGGTGTCGCAGCAGCTGAGTGCACTGGAGCGCGAAGTGGGGGTGCCGCTGCTGCGCCGGGTCGGCCGTGGGGTGCAGTTCACTCCGCAGGGCAACGTGCTCGTCGCGGAAGCGATCGGCATCCTGGATCAGCTCGAGCATGCGCGGATCGCCGTCGCCGAATCGCTGATCGAGGTCACCGGCACGGTGCGCGTCGCGGTGTTCCAATCCGCAGCGCACTCGCTGCTGCCGAGCTCCCTGAAGTCGTTGAAGGAGCAGCATCCGGCCCTGCGCGTCGAGGTGACCGAGTGCGACCCGGAGACTGGGCTCGTCGGCGTCTCCAGCCGCGACTTCGACCTCATCCTCGCCGAGCAGTACCCGGGGCGAACCCGGCCGATCCACGCCGACCTCGATCGGGTGGTCCTCGCCCACGACGCGATCGCTCTTGCCCGCCGAGCCGGCAGCGCCGGGGACGCGGATGCGGTGGCCGCCCTGTGGTCGACCCGTGATGAGCCCTGGGTGCTGGAGCCGGCCGGCACGGCATCCCGCGCCTGGGCCGAGCAGCTCTGCCGCACGGCCGGATTCGAGCCGGACGTCCGTTACGAGATCGCCGACCTCACCGCTCATGTCCGACTGATCAACGCCGGCCTCGCGGTCGGACTGCTGCCGGAACTCGTCTGGGGCGGCGACAGCCCCTCGGTCGACCTCGACGCCCTGCCGGAGACACCACGCCGCGAGATCTTCTCCTCCGCCCGACGCGTCTCCGCCGCCGCCCCCTCGATCCGTGCCGTGCGACGGGCTCTGGAGGATGCGGCCGCCCGCATCCTCCCCGACTGATGACCCACCCCTTCATGCTCAGCGCAGGAGGGGTCGAACATGGTCGCAATTTCCTGAAGGTAGCGGCCATCTGCGACCCCACCTCCATACGAGGGGTCGAACATGGTCGCCATTCCACCAAGGAAGCGGCCATCTGCGACCCCCGCCCAGGGCGTCAACCAGCCGCCCGCAGGAGGGGGCGAACATGGTCGCAATCTCTTGAGGGATGCGGCCATCTGCGACCCCACCTCCTTACGAGGGGTCGAACATGGTCGCCATTCCACCAAGGAAGCGGCCATCTGCGACCCCTCCACTCGCCGCACCCTCCAGACCCCTCACTCAGTGCACGTGCACGTGCTCCGCGCCGTGGCCCGCGGCGACCGGGTCGTCCGCCCGATCCGCGGTCGGCTCGACGAGGGCGCCGGCCGAGTGCGCGAAGCGCCCACCCACGACGGTGATCTCCGCGTGCTCGTCGAGCAATCCCGATGGCTCAGCCTCGTGCCGGTAGAGATCACCCGACCAGACGACGAGGTCGGCGAGCATCCCTCGGCGCACCCGGCCGCGATCCCCCTCCGCGTGCCAGGCACGTGCGCCGTGCACGGTGTACGCCTCCAGCGAGCGATCGATACCGACCCGCTCCGCGGACGTCCAGGCATCCGTGCCGTCCAGGCCCGCCCGCGTCGCCGCGGAGTACAGGCCGATGAGCGGATCCATCTCGCCCACCTGCCAGTCGCTCGAGAACGCGACCGTCGCGCCGCTGTCGAGCAGACTCCGGAACCGCCATGCACGACCCCAGCGCTCCTCACCGACGTTCTCCATCCAGGTCCCTGCGACGAGGTCGGGCGAGCAGTGCCGCGGCTGCATCGCCGCGGTGACCCCGAGCTGCCGGAATCGAGGCAGATCATCCGGATGCAGGCACTCGACATGCACGATGCCGTGACGCCGATCCTGCGTGTCGTTGCGCCGGCCGGCCTCCTCGATCGCGTCGAGAGCGAGCCGGATTCCCGCATCTCCCGTGGCGTGGGTGTGCGTCTGGAAGCCGAGCCGATCGAGCTCGCTGATCACCTCGACGAGCTCACGTCCCGGATAGCTCGCGCGCCCGCGGACGCCAGGCCGGTTGGCGTAGTCGTCGAGCATCAGCGCGGTGTGCGGTTCGATGACATCGTCGGCGTAGAGCTTGAGCGGCCCGAGCCGGAGCAGCCCGTCTGGGTCGGCCTGGGCGTTCGCATCGCTCACCGCCTGCCGCAACGCCTGACGGAAGGCGCCGTCGGCGCCGACCGGATGGAACAGCGCCGTGATGACCCGCGATGACAGCTCTCCTGCGGCGAGCGCACGCTGGAACAGCCCGATCTCGGCGAGCGGCACCTGCGGCTCGACCGCGGTGGTGATGCCGCTGGCGGTGGCCATCCGAATGCTGGAGAGAAGCTTGCGGTAGCGCCGCTCCGGCGAATACATCGGGATGTCCCGTTGCAGTTCGGCGAGACCGGCGGTCGTCATCGCGCTGGTGTAGAAGTCGGTGACCCAGCCGGTCGCCTCGCCGGAGCGCTCATCGCGTTCCGGACGCCCCCAGGCGACGTCGCCTCCGGTGGCGATGCCGAGCACGCTCAGCGCCGCCCGGTTGAGCCACACCGAGTGCTGGTCGTAGGTGGTGACGAACACCGGCCGGTCGGTGAGCCCGTCGAGGTCGGATGCTCGGGGGCGGCGCCCCTCGACGACGGAGTAGACCGCGTTCTCCGCACAGATCCACGACAGCTCTGGGCGCCGGTCGGCGAACTCGGCGATGCGACGGCGCACTTCCGCGAGCGTGGTCGCACCTTCCAGGGACACCGCATCCTCGTCGAAACCGAGCAGCAGGTGATTGTGACTGTCGATGACGCCCGGTGTGAGCAGCCGTCCCTCGGCGTTGATCGTGCGGCGCGCGGCCGGAGCACCCTCGGCGGATCCGACGAAGGCGATCCGGTCGCCGTCGATGCCGACGGCCTCCGCCCACGGCTGCTCCGGATCGAAGGTGCGCACGCGCGCACCGGTGATCAGTGTGTCGACGGTCATGCAGCGACCTCCTCTGCTTCTGCATCCGCCTCGAGCAGATGAATCGCGCCGGGGTGCGTCCGCAGGTACAGCGCGTAGTACAGGAATCCGGCCGCCACGATGGTTCCGGCGATTCCGAGACTGAGCCATTGCGCCGGGTCGAGGATGCCGATGACGAAGATCGTCGCGATGGCGAGCAGCGCGACCACCGGCGGCACCGGCCAGACGGGCATCCGGTAGCTGCCGGGGGCGGCGCCGGACTGCTTGCGGACCACCAGAGCGGCGAGCGCGATGAACCCGTAGGAGAACGCAAGGGTGGAGCCGGTTGCGTTCAACAGGACGTCGAAGGGGACGAAGCAGGCGATGAGTGCGATCACGCCCATCGTGATGGTGGCGGCGACGGGCATCTTCGTTCTGGGCGAGATGCGCGCGAGAGGCCGAGCGAGTGCGGCGGGCAGCGCCTGATCGCGCGCCGCGGCGAACAGCAGGCGTCCTGCCTGCAGCGCGATCGCGATGATCGCGTTGATGATCGCGAGCGCGATGGCGATCAGGATGATCGTCGACACGGTGTCGCCGGCGTGCGCCGAGAGGAAGGACTCCACCGGAAGGTCGGCACCGAAGAGCTCTTCCAGGGATTCGGCGCCGAGCAGGATCGCGGTCAGCGGGACGATCTCGGCGATCACGGTGATCAGGGCGCTCCACAGCAGGGCCTTGGCGATCGTGCGGCGGGCGTCCTTCGTCTCCTCGGCGAAGTAGATCGCCCCGCCGTAGCCGTTGTAGGCGAAGATGCCCTGCGTGACGGCGAGCACGAGGCCGGCGATGCCGAGGGGCGCGAGGCCGCCGGCGGCATCCAGCGCCTGCGGGTCGAAGAGATCCGTGATCGGGCGCTCGATCTGGATGATGCCGAGGAACGCGAGGTAGACGAGGGCCGCCATCTCGATGAAGAGGAACGCACCGGTGACCCAGGCGTTGGTGCGGATGTTGAAGCACGCCGTGATGGTCGCGAGGACAATCACGATCACGGCGGTCCACAGGGGGTCGAGCCCGGCGATCGCGACGCCGAGATAGTCGGCGACGCCGAGGGCGAAGATCGCGATGATCAGCGGAAGCGAGATCAGGCTGATGAAGAACACGGCAGCGCCGGGGGCGGGACCGAGAACGCGGCTCACCAGGGTGTAGTCGCCGCCGGCGAGTGGATGCCGCGAGCCGAGTTCCGCGTAGCAGAGGGCGATGAGCAGGCTGATGACACCGGCGAGGATGAATCCCCAGAAGACGCCGGTGCCGTAACCGGCGAATGCCGCACCGCCGAGGATGAACACACTCGACGCGGGCGAGATGCCGGAGAGGGTGATGAGCACGTTACCGCCGACGCCGAGCGAGCGGGAGAGCTGTCCTCCGTGCGTCGTCGTCGCCGCGGTGTCGAGGGCCGGCGGAGCGGCGCTCGCCGCAGGGTTCGGGTGGGACATCATCGGGCTCTCTTCGTCGTGGATCCGAGTCGGGTAATTCTTTGACTCCAATGTCAAAGAATTACCCGAGTGTGGCACTCTCCTCGGGTAGTGTCAAGGAATGGCGCGACCACGACGACAGGAAGAACGCCGCGCAGCCCTCATCGACGCGACCTACGCCGCGGGCCGGGAGCACGGGCTCCGGTCGCTGTCGCTGACGGATGTCGCTGCGGCCGCCGGACTCACCCGCGGCGCGATCCTGTACTACTACGAGGACCTCGACGCCCTCCTCGTCGAGGCGCATGCCGCCGGCATCCAGAGATTCTGCGATGAGCGAGACGCGGTGCTGGCCGAGATCGAAGACCCTCGGGAGCAGTTCGGCGCCGCCATCGACGCCGGCCTGCCGGACGGGCCGGATGACGCCCTGATGAGCCTGCTCTACGAGTTCGATGTGCTCGCCGGCAACTCGGCCCTGCACGACGAGCTGGTGCAGAAGCTGTACCTGCGCCAGCTCGAGACCTACCGCGGCGTGATCGCCCACGGACGCTCGACGGGCGTCTTCGCCCCGCGACTCGACGACGAGCAGCTCGCGATGACTTTCGTCGCCCTCGAAGACGCCTATGGCTTGCACATCGTCGGCGGCAACGCGCTGATGACGGTACCGAAGGCGGCAGCGGCGATGCGCGCGGTCGCCGAGCAGCTGGGGTGCCCGACCCACGCCTGAGCAGCGATCCGAAATTCGCGGGAATATGCATGCGAATGAATCGGTTGGTCCTGAGGTACCCGGACGATGGAGTCCGATCGACTCCATCCGAAAGGCACTTCTGTGAGCACTCCCATCATCGACCGCACCGCCCCGACCGAGCACGACGTCCTCGACGTCCTCGCCGGGCGCTGGAGCCCGCGCGCCTTCGACGCCGACTCGACGATCGACGAAACCAAGCTCTCCGCAGCCCTCGAGGCAGCCCGCTGGAGCCCCTCCGCCTACAACCTGCAGCCGTGGCGCTTCATCATCGCCCGCCGTGGCACCGCGCTGCACGCGCAGGTCGTCGACTCTCTCGTCGAGTTCAACCAGCTGTGGGCTCCTCACGCCGCCGTACTCATCGTCGCCGTCGCCGAGACGGAAGCCGAAGACGGCACGGCGATCAGCCACGCGGTCTACGACCTCGGCCAGGCTGTCGCTCACCTTTCGGTGCAGGCCCACCACGACGGCCTGCTCGTGCACCAGATGAGCGGCTTCGACCCCGAGGTCGTCCGCGAGTTCGCCGACCTCCCCCCGCGCTTCGCCGCCACCACGGTCATCGCCATCGGTGAACTCGGCGATGCCGAGGCTCTTCCCGAGGGCATCCAGCAGGGCGAGACCGCCCCGCGCGTGCGCCGCGCGATCGACGAGACCGTCATCCTCAGCGCCTGACACCCCCGCCGGCGCTTTTCCCGGCGAGCACGACTTCGGATGCCGCGGCAGAAATGCCGCGGCATCCGTCGTCTCAGTCCTCGAGCAGCTCCGCCTCGATCACGTCGTCGTCCCCCGCGTCTTCGACCGTCGCGGGCGCCGCTGTGAGCACCAGGCCCGAGCCGTCCGCCGCGATGTCCACCCGCACTGTGTCGCCGTCGTGCACACTGCCGGACAGCAGCGCCGTCGCGAGCTTGTTCTGCACTTCGGACTGGATGAGGCGACGCAGCGGACGCGCACCGAACATCGGGTCGTAGCCGCGCTCGGCGAGCCACGTCCGCGCATCGGGGGTGACCGCCAGCGCGAGGCGGCGGTCGTGCAACCGCTTCTGCAGCTGGTCGACGGAGAGCTCGACGATCTGGGCGAGGTCATCCTCCGACAGCGCCTGGAACATGACGATGTCATCCAGCCGGTTCAGGAACTCGGGGCGGAACGACTGCCGCACGAGCGTCATGACGGCGTCGCGCTTCACCTCCAGCGACAGCGCCGGGTCGATGAGGATGGGAGACCCGATGTTGCTGGTGAGGATCAGGATGACGTTCGAGAAGTCGACCGTGCGCCCCTGACCGTCGGTCAGGCGCCCGTCGTCGAGCACCTGCAGCAGGACGTCGAAGACCTCCGGATGCGCCTTCTCGACCTCGTCGAGCAGGATCACGCTGTACGGGCGACGCCGCACGGCCTCGGTGAGCTGACCGCCCTGCTCGTAGCCGACGTACCCGGGAGGAGCCCCGACCAGGCGCGAGACTGAGTGCTTCTCGCCGTACTCCGACATGTCGATGCGCACCATGGCGTGCTCGTCATCGAACAGGAACTCGGCCAGAGCCTTGGCGAGCTCGGTCTTTCCGACACCGGTGGGGCCGAGGAACAGGAACGAGCCGGTCGGACGACCGGGGTCGCTGATGCCGGCGCGCGAGCGGCGCACCGCATCCGACACCGCTCTCACGGCCTCTTTCTGTCCGATGAGGCGCTTGCCGAGCTCGGACTCCAGGTGCAGCAGCTTCTCGCTCTCGCCCTGCAGCAGCCGGCCGACCGGGATGCCGGTCCATGCTGCGATCACCGCGGCGATGTCTTCGTCGGTGACCTGCTCGTTGACCATCCGGCCCTCGGTCGACGTCGCGGCCTCCGCCTGCTCCGCCTCGGCGATGTCACGCTCGAGGCGCTTGATCGTCTCGTACTCGAGCTTGGACGCGCGCGTGTAGTCGGCCTCGCGCATCGCGAGGTCGCGCTGCGTGATCGCATCGTCGAGCTGCTTCTTCAGGTCGCCGACCCGGTTGAGGCCCTGACGCTCGCGCGCCCAGCGCTCCTCCAGCGCGGCCAGTTCCTTCTCCATCGTGGAGAGCTGCTCACGCAGAGTGCTCAGCCGCTCCTTCGACGCGGCATCCTTCTCCCTCTTCAGCGCGAGCTCTTCCAGGCGCATCCGATCGACCTGCCGCTTGAGCTGGTCGATCTCGACGGGCGAGGAGTCGATCTCCATCTTCAACCGCGACATGGACTCGTCGATCAGGTCGATGGCCTTGTCGGGCAGTTGGCGACTGGGCAGATACCGGTTCGACAACGCCGCCGAGGCGACGAGCGCACTGTCCGAGATGGTCACGCCGTGGTGCGCCTCGTAACGGCCCTTGAGCCCGCGCAGGATCGCGATCGTGTCTTCGACGCTGGGCTCGCCGACGTACACCTGCTGGAAGCGGCGCTCGAGCGCAGCATCCTTCTCGATGAACTCCCGGTACTCGTTGAGGGTCGTGGCGCCGATCATGCGCAGCTCACCGCGAGCCAGCATCGGCTTGAGCATGTTGGATGCCGCGACCGACCCCTCGCCGCCGCCCGCACCCATCAGCACGTGCAGCTCGTCGATGAAGGTGATGACCTTGCCCTCGGACTCGGTGATCTCTTTGAGCACGCTCTTCAGGCGCTCCTCGAACTGGCCGCGGTACATGGCTCCGGCGACGAGAGCGGAGATGTCGAGCGAGACGAGTTCTTTGTCCTTGAGCGATTCGGCGACGTCGCCGGCGACGATGCGCTGGGCGAGCCCCTCGACGACGGCGGTCTTGCCGACGCCCGGCTCACCGATGAGAACGGGGTTGTTCTTGGTTCGCCGTGTGAGCACCTGGCTCACCCGACGGATCTCGCTGTCTCGTCCGATGACCGGGTCGAGCTTGCCCTGCCGGGCGCGGTCGGTGAGATTGATTCCGAACTGCTCGAGTGCGGACCGCTGATCTTCCTGTGCGGGGTTGGCCATTTCTTCCTCCTGAGGAATCTCCTTAAAAGTTGAGTCTTATTGACTCAACTTTACCACGGCGTCCCAGATCGCTCGGGCGACCTCTCTCTTCGACCCGGCGGCAGAACCGACGACCGCGCCGCCGGATCCGAGAATGCGTACGGCGTTCTCCGCTGCCTCGAACCCGCGGTCCCAGCCGACCTCGTTCACCACCAGGAGATCGACTCCTTTGCGCTGTTGCTTGCGACGCGCGCGCTCCATCAGCTCGGCGTCGTCGACCCCGCCGCCTGCCTCCGGAGTCTCCGCCGCGAACCCGACGACAACCTGCCCTGCTCGACGGTCACGCACGAGCCCGGCCACGATGTCCTCGTTCTCGACGAGTTCGATCGAGGTCAGAGGCCCCGATTCCTTGGTGAGCTTGTGCTCGGCGACCTCGGCCGGCCGGTAGTCCGCGACTGCCGCCGCCATCACGACGACATCGGATTCCGCGGCCGCTTCGCGCATGGCGGCACCGAGTTCGGCCGCCGCACCGACACCGACGACCCGGATTCGGGGATGCTGCGCCGCCGCGAGCACATCGTGCGACACGTTCGCCGCGACCAGTACCACCTCGGCACCGCGCTCGGCGGCTTCCACCGCGAGGGCGACCCCCTGCCGGCCGCTGGAACGGTTGCCGAGATAGCGCACCGGATCGATCGGCTCCCTGGTACCGCCCGCAGAGACGGCGATGCGGCGACCGTCGAGATCACCAGGCGTGATCGCGGCGAGCGCCGCCGCGAAGATCTCCTCCGGCTCCGACATCCGCCCGGGTCCGCTGTCGCCGCCGGCCAGCTCGCCGTCGGCAGGTCCGACGATGCGCACACCGCGCTCACGCAGGGTCGCGATGTTCGCCTGCGTCGCCGGATGCTGCCACATCTCGGCATGCATCGCCGGGGCGATCACGACGGGCGCGACGGTCGCGAGCAGCGTGGTGCCCAGCAGGTCGTCGGCGAGCCCGGCCGTCATCTTCGCGATCGTGTTCGCCGTCGCCGGTGCGACGATCACCAGCTCGGCCGCCTGGCCGAGGGCCACGTGACGCACCTTGGCGACGTCCTCGTGCACGCTCGTCGTCACCGGATGCCGACTGATCGCCTCCCAGGTGGGGAGGCCGACGAAGCGCAGCGCATCCTCCGTGGGGATCACCGTCACCTCGTGCCCGGCTTTGGTGAGGAGGCGCACCAGGTGCACCGTCTTGTAGGCGGCGATGCCACCGGTGACTCCGACGACGATGTTCACGGTTCGATTCTGCCTGACTGCAGGGCGACCGGGGCCTTCAGAGAGCGCAAACGGCTCGATATCGGACGAGGATTGGTGCGTTTGCGCTCTGTGAAGCGATGGCTCGCTCTTAGACTGACGGTGTGTGCACGGTCATCATTGACATCGCGGATGCCGGTACGGCCCACCTCCTCGCCGTACGCGATGAGGACCCGCAGCGGGAGTGGGATTCGCTCGGCGCCTGGTGGCCCGAGCGGTACCCGGGCGTCATCGGCATCCGGGATCGCCGCGCCGGCGGTGCCTGGCTCGCCGCGAACCCCGCGGAACGCCGACTGGCTGTGCTGCTCAATCGGGCCGACGTCCTCGGTCTTCCGGAGGATCAGGTGCTCTCCCGCGGATCGCTCGCGCTCGAGTCCGTGGTCGGACGGTCACCGGCCGCGCCCCTGCCGATGCACGGCTTCAACCTGCTCGAGGTCGGCCCCGATGCCGCCCGCGTCCTCTCCTGGGACGGTGCGGATCTTCGTGAGACCCCGGTTTCCGCCGGCGTGCACATGATCGCGCACGACGACCTCGACGACGACGCGACCCCGCGGATCGCCGCATGGCTCCCGGAGTTCCAGGCTCTGAGCCGCCCGGAGAGCGATACCGACTGGGCCCGGCCGTGGATCGACCTGCTCGCCAGGAGTGCGCAGCTCCCCCCGGAAGATGACAGGGCGATCATCCGCGACAACCGACCGCACGGCTATCCGACGCAGTCACTGCTGTACTGCACGGCATCCGTGACGCCTGACGGAATCGACGTGCGCGACGTCACCCTGCCCTCGCCCGGGCACTGGGCAGCCTCTTCCTGACCCGGAAGAACCGCGGCTCCTCCGTTCTTGACCATTGCGCATACCGTGCGCCTCGATGCATGATCTTTGTAAAGAAGATTTCCTAATAACCTTCACCGGAGGAATCATGCGTCAACGTAGACCACTTCTCGGCCTTCTGGCCGCCGCCATCGCCATCCCCCTCACCGGCATCGTGGCCATGTCCGCACAGGCCGATACGCCCACCCTGATCTCGAAGAATCGTCCGTCATCGTCCTCCACCACCGAAGGAGCAGGCTTCGAGGCGTCCCGGGCGTTCGACGGCAACGCGACCACGCGCTGGGCGAGCACCGAGGGCGTCGACAACCAGTGGGTGCAGGTCGACCTCGGCGCGGGCTCCACGGTCGACCGGGTCGTCCTGAACTGGGAAGCCGCGTTCGCCTCCGACTACGACGTGCAGATGTCCGCCGACGGCTCCACCTGGACGACCCTTACGCACGAGGCCGCGAGCGACGGCGGAACCGACGAGCACACCGGACTGAACGGCACTGGCCGCTACCTGCGCGTCTACGGCACCGAGCGCGCCACCAGCTACGGCTACTCGCTCTTCGAGGTCGAGGCGTACGGCACCGCCGGCGTCATCAGCACGCCGACCCCGACGCCGACCCCCACTCCGACGCCGACCCCGAACCCCACCGACACGCTGATCACCACGGGCAAGCCGGTCACGGCCTCCTCGGTCGAGGCCGCAGGCCACGAGGCCGGCAAGGCGGTCGATGCGAACGCGACGACCCGCTGGGCCAGCGTCGAAGGCGCCGCACCGCAGTGGATCCGAGTCGACCTCGGCACCGGCGCGAAGGTGAACAAGGTCGTCCTCAAGTGGGAGGCCGCGTACGCCAAGAAGTACACCATCGAGATGTCGAATGACGGCACCACCTGGACGCCGCTCAAGGCCGAGACCGCCGGCAACGGCGGAACCGACGAGCACACCGCCCTCAACGGCACCGGCCGCTACCTCCGAATCAACGCCACCGAGCGCGGCACTGCCTACGGTTACTCGCTCTTCGAACTCGAGGCCTACGGCACCGCCGGCACCCCCGGCGGCGGCAACCCCACCGAGCCGACGGACGGCCCCTGGCCCGGCAGCTCATCGATCTCGACGGTCGATGCATCCGGCACCTTCGGCACCGACATGAGCGGTCTCTCCTTCTCCGACGACGGCACGGTGCTGTGGGCGGTCAACAACGGCAGCGGCACACTCCACCGCCTCACGAAGCAGGGTGCGAACTGGGCACCCTCCTCCGGCTGGTCGGGCGGGCGCACGCTGCGCTTCCCCACTGGCTCGGGAACGGTGGATGCCGAGGGCGTGACCGTGGTCGGCAGCGACGTCTTCGTGGCCTCCGAGCGCAACGCGGCGAGCAAGAGCACCAGCCGCCTGTCGGTCCTGAAGTACGCGACGAGCGGCACCGGCACGATCCCGGCCAGCCGCGAGTGGAACCTCACGAGCGACATTCCGTCGGTGGGATCGAACGACGGCCTGGAGTCCATCGCCTGGATTCCGGATGCCGACCTCACCGCCGCCGGATTGGTCGACCAGAGCACCGGCTCGGCGTACAACCCCGCGAATTACGCGAACCACGGCACCGGCCTGTTCTTCGTCGGCGTCGAGGAGACCAGCGACGTGTACGCCTACGCACTCAACCAGGGAAGCTCGAGCTTCACTCGCATCGCGAAGTTCACGTCGGGCCTGGCGAGCGTGATGGAGCTGGAGTACGACCCGAGCACGAAGACGCTGTGGAGTGTCTGCGATGACACCTGCGACGGCGGACTCGCCGCTCTCAAGGTCACCGCCGGCGCTTTCACGGTGGTCGCGCACAACGACCGCCCGTCCGGCATGCCGAACCTCAACAACGAGGGCTTCGCGCTCGCTCCGCAGTGCGTCAGCGGCTCGCGTGCCGTCGTGTGGGCGGATGACGGCGAGACCGACGGTCACGCACTGCGCGCGGGGTCGATGAACTGCAGCTAGAGAACCGACGACCAGAACGGATGCCGGCGGGCGATCAGGCCGCCGGCATCCGTTCTTCGTCTGCACACGAGAAGCGGGCGCGGTAAGCGGTCGGCGTCACGGCGAGCACACGGGCGAAGTTCTGCCGCAGCACCGCGGCCGAACCGAAGCCGCACTCCTCGGCGATCTGGTCGAGCCCGAAGTCGGTGCGCTCCAGCATCCGCTGCGCGTGGATGATGCGCTGCCGCGCGAGCCAGGCCGCCGGTGTCGCGCCGTACTCCGCCTTGAACCGCCGGGCGAAGGTGCGCGGCGACATCAGCGCCTTGGCGGCGAGCAGGTCGACGGCGAGGTCATCCTTGAGATGCTCGACGGCCCAGTCGGCAACGCTCGCGAGCGAGTCGCTCTCGACGACGGGGATCGGTCGGTCGATGTACTGCGCCTGACCACCGTCGCGCTGCGGGGGCACCACCATGCGGCGGGCGATCCGGTTCGTCACCTCGGCACCGAGCTCCTGGCGCAGCAGGTGGAGACAGGCGTCGAGTCCGGCGGCGGTGCCGGCGCTGGTGATGATGCGGCCGTCCTGCACGAACAGCACGTCAGGATCGACGTCGATCTGCGGGTACATCGATGCCATGACGTCGGCGTACATCCAGTGCGTCGTCGCCCGGCGGCCGTCCAGAACACCGGCGGCCGCGAGGATGAACGAGCCGCTGCACACGGTGAGCACCCAGGCCTCGCGGGCGACCGCGTCGCGAGCGAGATCGAGAAGGAGCGGGTCGATCTTGCCCCAGTAGTCCCGCGGGATCGGGCAGAAGACGACGAGGTCTGCTTCATATGCGAACGAGAGGTCGTGCTCGACATTGATCGAGAAGCCGATCTTCGACTGCACGACGCCCGGCCGCGGCGTGACGATCCGGAAGTCGAAGTTCGGCACGCCGTCATCCGAACGGTCCAGACCGAAAGCCTCGCAGGCGACACCGAACTCGAACGGGGCGAAGCCATCTTGAACCACGCAGGCAACCGTTTTCATGCGTTCTCCCATGCTTGGCAGTTTTCGAACGATCATAGTCATTTCCGCCACTCGTGGCGGAACGGCTTCGACCGTAGCGTTACTGCCATGATACTCCTCATCGCACTCATCGCCATCGCCGCCTGGGCGACCGTCGCGACCGTCCTCGAAGTCCGCCGCGACGGTTACCGTCCGACAGCCACCGACTGGAGCCGCGTCGCCGGTCGCGACTCACTGCACCAGGCCGAGTCCGGACACGTCTACCGCTGAACGCTCTCGGCCGATGCGCTGAGGCGCACCCGGCAGATTCGGATGTCCTCGGTGAAGACGACGGAAGCTGCGTTGGGAGACGCGGCACCTCCACGCAGCACGGTCCCTCGCTCCAGCTGCTCGCCGGCCGCAGTCCGGCCGTCGCCGAGCAGCACGACGAACTCGTCGGGCAGGGTCGGCAGAGCGACCCGCCGCCCGGGCCCCTCTATCCAGAACTCGTAGCGCACCGCATCGCGCGACACCATCAGGTTGACGTCCGTGGCCCCGATGGTGAGCGCTCGCCCCGAGACGGCCGCTTCGCCGGCGAACTCCACGAAGTCACCGGGTCCGAGTTCGCGCTCGACGCCATCCATCCGCAGGGCGACACTTCCCGAGAGCACGATGAGAAGCCGGTCGATCCCTGGCAGCGATGAGAACTCGGCCTCGGTGCCGATGTCGGCCAGGCTGAGCCGCCAGGCGCCGTTGTCGTCGCGGGCGAGTTCTCTGGTCGTACCGAGCCCGTTCGCCCAAGGGGTCGGCACCACCCCACTCGGGCGGATCACGTGCATGGCTGAAGTGCTCACGCACACACTCTAAGCATGATCCTTTGATTTCATCTAGTGGCACGTGTATTTTGTCTAATGGCAATACTTCGAGAACACTGCGGAGACGTCCCCCGTTCTCATCGTCGAAGAAGTCGATCCGGAGACACATGAGCGAACAGTCCACCCGCACCGTCGAACGCGCACTCTCACTGCTCGCGATCGTCTGCGACCGGGGCAGCGCCACCCTCGCCGAGGCATCCCGCGCCGTGGACCTCTCCCCCAGTACCGCGCTGCGTCTGCTGCGCACTCTGGAGGCGACCGGATTCGTGCGGCGCGATGACGAGGCGACCTACCGAGCGGGATCACGACTGATGCAGCTCGGCGCGCAGGCGCTCGGCCACGAATCGCTCATCACCATCTGCCACGACGAGATGGTCGGTCTCGAAGAGGCCACCGGCGAATCCGTGTACCTGAGCGTGGAGGGTCACGCGGCATCCGCCCTCTACATCAGCATCGTCGAGGGGTCGCATTCCGTTCGGCACACGACCTGGGTGGGCCGCACGATTCCGCTCGACGGGTCGGCGGCCGGGCTCGCCCTTCGCGGGCAGACGCCGGAATCGGGATACGTGATCGTCGAGCGGGGCATCGAACGCGACGTGACAGCGATCGCCGCACCGGTGATGGCCTCCGACCGCATCATCGCCGCACTCAGCATCCTGGTGCCCAGCTACCGTGTGACGCCGCAATCGGCAGAGCAGTGCGGACTGCTGCTGGCGGCGGCCGCCCACCGACTCTCGGCCGGGCTCACCAACGGCACCACCCTCGAGAAGCAGTAGGAGAAACTGATGACGAACGATTTCGGCGCACTCCGGCTCCTCGGCGAGATCGAGGACACCGGTCGCGACCCCCACCGCGGCGGATACTCCCGGCACGTCTTCGATGCTGCCGAGCACGACCTGCGCGACTGGTTCATCGAGCGCGCACAGCGTCTCGGACTGAACGTGATCCCCGATCGCAACGGCAACCTGTGGGCGTGGTGGGGTGAGCCCGGCCCCGATGCCTTCGTGACGGGCAGCCATCTCGACTCCGTGCCCGGTGGCGGCGCGCACGACGGCCCCCTCGGCGTGGTGAGCGCTCTCGCCGCCGTCGGACGACTGCAGCAGCGGGGCTTCGTGCCGAACCGACCGTTCGCGGTCACCGTCTTCGCCGAAGAGGAGGGCTCGCGCTTCGGTATCGCGTGCCTCGGCTCGCGGCTGCTCAGCGGCGCGATCTCGGTCGAGCGGGCGGGAGACCTGAAGGACGCCGGCGGCAACCGCTTCGCCGATGTCGCCCGCGCAGCCGGCCTGCCGACCCCAGGACGAGACGCCGAGGCGCTCAGCCGGATCGGCATGTTCGTCGAGCTGCACGTCGAACAGGGCAAGGGGCTCATCGACATGGATGCTCCGGTGGCCGTCGGCTCCTCGATCCTGGAGCACGGCAGATGGCGGATCGACGTGCGCGGCCAGGGCAACCATGCCGGCACCACCGAGATCACCGATCGACGCGACCCGATGCTCGCCGCCGCCGAAGCTGTGCTCGCGGCCCGCAGGGCCGCGTCACGACGCGCGGGATCACGCGCCACGATCGGCCGCATCGAGCCGGTCCCCGGCGGCACGAACGTCATCGCTTCTCGAGTGTCCGCCTGGCTGGACGTGCGCGCCGATTCCGAGCGCGACACCCGCGACATCATCGCCGAGGTCGAGCAGGCCGTCATCGACGCGGCCGCGGCCGAGGGCTGCACTGCCAGCGTCGTCGAGGAGTCGTACAGCGGCGAGGTGCGCTTCGATCCCGCGCTGCGCGATCGCATCGCCGCGACGCTCGGGAACGTTCCAGTGCTGCCGACCGGCGCCGGTCACGACGCCGGCGTTCTCGCCGCTCACGTGCCGACCGCGATGCTGTTCGTGCGCAATCCCTCCGGCGTCTCGCACGCACCGGAGGAGGGCGCGGATGACGCGGCTGTGGAGGCAGGGGTCGACGCGCTCGTGCGCACGATCGAGGAGCTGGCGTGAAGGTCTGGGTCGATCGACTGATCCGCGACGGCGTCGTCGAGCGCGGGGTGCTGTTCGAGGCGGATGACGCGGGTACGGTGCTCTCCGAGACGACGACCGAAGCGCCGGCCGACGCTCTCCGGCTCGATCTCGCCGCCCCGGGCTTCGCGAACGCACATTCGCACGCGTTCCACCGTGCGTTGCGCGGTCGCACGCACGAGTCCGGTTCGTTCTGGACGTGGCGCGAGCTCATGTACCGGGCCGCCGGACGGCTCGACCCCGGCAACTACCGCGAACTCGCCACCGGCGTCTTCGCCGAGATGGTGGCGTCGGGGTGGACCGCGGTCGGCGAATTCCACTACGTCCACCATCGGCCGGACGGCACCCCCTATGAGAACCATGCGATGGAGCTCGCCCTCGCGGATGCGGCGACGGATGCCGGCATCCGCCTCGTGCTGCTGGACACGTGCTACCTGACCGGCGGGATCGGCACCCCGCTCTCTCCGGAGCAGGCGCGCTTCGGCGATGGGAATGCCGCGTCATGGCTGTGTCGCTGGCACGCGTTGCGCGATGCCCTGGCCGACCGCGCGCCGTTGGTCACCCTGGGAGCAGCCGTGCATTCCGTGCGGGCCGTCCCCCGGGAGGAGATCGCCCGCATCGCGCGCGAGCTCCCCGCCGACGTGCCATTGCACATCCATCTCTCGGAGCAGCCGGCCGAGAACGAGGCCTGCGTGGCGGCGTACGGTCGCACGCCCACAGAGCTGCTCGCCGCCGAGGGACTCCTGGCGCCGCGCCTCTCCGCGGTTCACGCGACGCACCTCACCGAGAACGACATCCGGCTGCTCGGCGACGCGGGCGTTCACGCCGTCTTCTGTCCCACCACCGAGGCCGACCTCGGCGACGGCATCGGGCCGGCGACCGAACTCACCGTCGCCGGAGCGAAACTCGCGGTCGGCTCGGATCAGAACGCCGTCGTCGACCCCCTCCTGGAGCTGCGCGGCTTGGAGGCCGGCGAGCGCCTGCGGTCGCTCCAGCGCGGTCGCATCGCGCCGGCCACCCTGTGGAGCATCGGGTCGGCGGGTGGCTATTCCTCACTCGGCCTGGCACCCGCAGCGCGCGTGGGCGGACCCCTCGACCTCGTCGAGCTCGACACGATGTCCCTTCGCACGTCAGGCAGTCGAGCGGAGCAGCTTCCCCTCACGGCGACGGCATCAGACGTGCGCCGCGTGATCATCGGCGGGCATCCCATCCCGATCGATGCGCACGCGACCGCCGCGCGCCTCGCACGCTCGATCTCGTCCCTGTTCGGGGAGGATGCCCGAACGCACGGGTGAAACCTCGGGTATATCGTCGATTCATGATCCCGCTCGACAACCTGCTGGCGTTCCTCGTCACCGCTGTCGTGATCATCGTGATCCCCGGCCCGAGCGTGCTGTTCGTCATCGGCCGATCGATCGCCCTCGGCCGCCGAGCGGGAGTGCTCAGTGTGATCGGGAACGCGCTCGGCACCGTTCCGGCCGTCCTCGCCGTGGCATTCGGGGTCGGCGCCATCGTGGCGTCGTCCGTCGTCGCGTTCACGGTGATCAAGATCGTCGGAGCGCTCTACCTGGTCTGGCTCGGCATCCAGGCGATCAGGCACCGCAACGACCACTCGACCGGTGCGATCGGAAATGCTCCGACGTCGGCCGTGAAGCTGCTCCTGCAGGGGTTCATCGTCGGCCTGACGAACCCGAAGACGATCGCGTTCTTCGTCGCCGTCCTTCCCCAGTTCGTCGACGCCGCCGCCGGGCCGGTATGGATGCAGTTGCTGCTGCTCGGGCTGACCTTCCAAGCGCTCGCACTCGTCTGCGACAGCGTTTGGGCGCTCGCTGCCGGAACCGCGCGCACCTGGTTCGCCCGGTCGCCCCGACGAATCTCTGCGCTGTCCGGGACCGGCGGCGTGATGATGATCGGACTCGGCGGCACCCTCGCGCTGACCGGTGCGAAGAGCTGATGAAGGCCCACCGGCCAGGGCAGCGGACTACGCTCGTCGCATGAGCGACCCTCAGCAGCCCCCCGTTTCCCCGTACGCCTCGGGCGACCACAGGTACCCGCCCGCGACACCGCAGCCCGCCTATCCGCCGGCCCCTCCGCAGCCGGGCTCTCCCCTGGCCGGCCAGCCTCAGCCCGCTCACCCGACCTATCCGACCCACCCGACCTATGGCGCGCAGCCGCCCGCGGCGTCCGGCAATGCGCTCGGCAGGGCCGCGTTCCTCATCGCGCTGATCACCTTCGGCATCGGGCTCCTGGGAACACTGGCGATTCCGCTCGTGTACACCGTCGGCATCGGCACCGTCTTCGTCGAGATCATCACGAGCGCCAGCGGCCTGATCTCGGTGATCGGATATGCCGCCGCACTAGTCCTCGGGATCGTGGCCCTGCGTCGTCCCGCTCCGCACATCCTCGCCGGGATCGCCATCGGCATCGCTGGCAGCGGCATCGTCGGCACCGCGGTCGCGTGGATCGCGACGTTCTTCTACCGGTTCATCTGAGCGGCGAGCACTCGCTCGTAGATCTCGATCATCGCCGCCGTGCGGGACGACTGCAGGAATGCCTCGGCCACGTCCGGCAGGGGCATGGGCGCAGTGCCTTCGGCGATGTCGGATGCCGCGCGCCGCAGCGTCTCGGCGAGCGCTGCCGCACGCTGGGCTTCCCGCTCGGCTGCTGAACTCGACGAGGCATCCGGAACAGCCCAGAGTCCGCCACCCAGCTCCGCCGCGATGTCGGGGTCGCTGATCACCGAAGGCGTTCCCAGGGTCGCGGCCTCGAACGGCGTCATCCCCTGCGTCTCGAAGCCGATCGACGTCTGCACCAGCGCGTCGGCCGCGGCGATGCGCGCCAGCGTCTGCGGGTAGGTGAGCCGGCCGGCGAAGCGCACGTTCGGCTGCCCGGCGACGATCTTCTCGGCGGCCGTCCGCTGCGCGCCACCGCCGATGATCTCCAGCTCCGCATCCACCCCAGAGGCCACGAAGGCCTCCAGGAACGGGAGCAGCCGTTTCTCCGGGCTCATCCGTCCCAGCCAGATGAAGCGCGGCCGTCCCGGCGCTCGCTCGGCGGGGGCCGCAGTGAGGGTGGCGGCCCGCACGTCGTCATCGATTCCGTTCCAGACGATGTCGACCGATTCGAAGACGCCGTTCTGCTCGAGGCGGTGGGCGAAATGCGTCGAGGGGGCGGTCACCGCGGCGGCACCGACCGCGAGACCGCGCAGGTACGCCCAGCCGTCGCTGCCCGAGACCGGTGCGCCGATTCCGCGCAAGGCGCGGCGCCGCCAGGCATTCAACGCCGCGAGCACCGGGCGATGCAGCGGCGTCACCGCGGCGATGCCGACATCGACGCGGTTGTGCATCGTGTGCACCACCGGGATGCCGTGCCGGTGGGCGTAGCGATGACCGACGAAGGCGCCCCAGAAGTCGGCCTGCACGTGCACGAGATCGGCGGGCGGGCGATGCCTGAGCGCACGATCGAGGAATCGGTCGGTGCGGCGTCCTGGCCAGCTCATCGAGTATTCGCGGTCCAGCGTGATCGGCACCGACGGCAGATCCAGGTACGCCGCATCGACGGCACCGGATCGCTGTCCGTGCATCCGCGGCGCGACGACCGTCACCGTGTGACCGGCACGCTCCAGGAACTCGCGCTGCAGCCGCATCGACACCTGCGCACCGCCGAGCGAGTCCAGGTGCTGATCGCCGAAGAAGACGATGTGCATGATTACGCGGGCAGCGGCTCGTCGCGGTACAACGCCTCGAAGGTGTCGAGGGTGCGGTTGATGTCGTGGATCGCGACACCGTCGAGCGATGCCTGCTGCATCCGCTCGTACTCAGCGGGCTCTGCCGTCATCACGTCGGTCAGGCGAGCGGTCAGCTCTGCGACGTCGCCCGGCTGGAAGAGGTACCCGTTCTCGCCGTCGTGCACGAGGTGCGGGAGAGCGACCGCATCGGCGGCGACGATCGGGAGCGCCGAGGCCATCGCCTCCATCGTGGCGATCGACTGCAGTTCGGCGATCGACGCGATCGCGAACACGGACGCCCTGGACAGCAGCGCCCGCAGTTCGGCGTCATCGATGCGCCCGTGGAAGACGACGCGATCGGCGAGCCCGAGCTGAGCGGCGAGGTGTTCGAGAGCCTTGCGCTGATCGCCACCGCCGACGATGTCGAAGGTGACCTCGAGAGTCGGGTCGAGCGATGCGATCGCCTTGAGGATGACGTCGATCTGCTTCTCCGCAGTGAGTCTCCCGACGAAGACCACGCGGTTCTTCTCGCGCACGCCGATCACCGGCGTGTACTGATTGCGGTCGATGCCGCAGCTGATCGGGATCACGCCTTCGATGCCGATCGTGCGCTCGAGGAAGTCCGCGGCACGGCGGGTCGGCGTGGTGACGGCGCGGGCGCCCCCGAAGGTGCGACGCCCATCGGCCCAGGCAAACTTCACGATGTTGCGGTCGACGACGTCGGGGAAGATCGAGTGGTCGAGGAGATTCTCGGCCATCACGTGGTTCGTCGCGATCACCGGGATGCCGCGCTCCTGGGCGATCCTGGCAAGACCGCGGCCGATGATGATGTGCGACTGGATGTGCACGACGTCGGGCTGCACCCGATCGAGCACCTTGCGCGCATAGTGCTTCGCGCGCCACGGCCAGACGAAACGCAGCCAGTCATGAGGAGGCCAACGCACCGACGGCAACCGGTGCAGGGTCATCGGCTCGCCTTCGACCACCTCGGTGCGCGGCTGGGCGCGGCGATACGCCTGGTTGGGGGCGGCGACGTGCACCTCGTGGCCCCGCTGGACGAGACCGGCGGCGAGACGCTCGGCGAAGCGGGCGGCACCGTTGATGTCGGGAGCGAAGGTGTCACAGCCGAGCACGATCTTCAGAGGGCGTCCGGGGGTGGGGGCACTCGACGGGGCGATCGAGTCGATCGGATCGTCGGAGGAGGTCACAGACATGCTGCCTTACGGTACGGCGGCCAAGGGAAGCCCTGGTCGGGGCGCTGGCCACTCTACCCGAGGGGCCTGTTCGCGCCGCCCCGCCATTCCGGCGCCCCCAGCCTCCGCATCCGTTCTCCGCGTACCGTGGGGGTATGCGACTGACCTCCGACGCCGATGCCGCGCTGTGGATCCCCGTGACCGATTCGTTGGGCTGGAAGGGACGCCGGCATCGCAAGGCGGCGATCCGGATGCTGCTGAGTCAGATGAACGGCGCGATGGGTGCGGTCGAGCGACCCGGGTCGAAGTTCGGCGCGTGGGCGATGAGCCAGGCGGCGCCGCTGCTCATGAAGCGGGCTGATGGCCGGGTGCTGGTGTGGACCTGGAAGGCCGAGCCCGACCTGATCGTCGCGATGGCGACCGCGCAGGCCCTGACTCCGGATCTGCGGATCGCGCGGGCGTCGATGCCGATGGACTACGACGACACCGAATCGTTCCGCAGCAGCAGTCTCGGCGTGGGCGAGAAGCTGGTCGTGCCGGTGCCGCAGACGCCGGCGTCGCCGCCGTTCGCCTCGTACACCTGGGACACCGGCACGCATCTCGTCACGCTCACCGCGATCTGCAGCGATCGCGAGCGCTTCGGCACGTTGATGGGCGCTTTGGATGACCTCGCCCGCAGCATCCGGGTCGCCGACGACGTGACCGGCGGGGAATCCCCCGACGTCCTGAGGCTCGACCCGGCCTGAGTATTTAATGAAGAAGGGTAATCATGTAGTAGGGTAACAATATGACGCCCCTGCTGCTGGACCGCCTGCTCCAGATCGCCGACCTGTTCCAGAAGGACATGGCACGCGCGTTCGAGGGCACCGGACTCACCCCGGCGCGGGTGCACCTGCTCTGGGTGCTGCAGCACGCCGGGCCGTCGACGCAGCAGGCCCTCGCGCAAATCCTCGAGGTCAGCCCGCGCAACATCACCGGCCTCGTCGACGCACTCGAGGCGACCGGGCATGTGCGCCGGGCACCGCATCCGACCGACCGCCGTGCCGTGCTGGTGCAGTTGACTGCGGATGCCACCGAGACCATGACCCGGATGCAGCAGGAGCACGACGAGCTCAACGCGACCCTGGTCGCCGCTGTCGCACCGGCGGATCTCGCCGCGGTGGAGCGCGGGATCATCGCGATCGCAACGCATCTGCAGACCCTGGTGACGGATGCCGCGGCGCAGGCGGATACCGTGAGGGCGCTGCCATGACGACCCAGACGCGCACGGCCGCCCCCTCTCGCACCGCACGCGTGCTGAACATGCTGCATCGCGCCCTCATCGCCGAGCTGCGCGTTTACTCGAGCATCGGTCGCGCGATCGTGCGGCGCCCCGCGATCCCCGCCGGCGCCACCGGCATCGGCTATCACCGCCCCGTGCTCACCATCCTGTTCATCTTCATCGGCCTCTCCGCGGTCGAGATCCCGATCTTCGACCTGATCGTGCACCAATGGCCTGTCGTGCGGATCACGATGCTGATCCTGGGAATCTGGGGCGTCACCTGGATGCTCGGCTACCTCTTCGCGATGCTGATGCGTCCGCACACGGTCGGACCGGACGGCATCCGGGTGCGCAGTGGGCTCGAGATTGACGTGCCTGTCCCCTGGGAGGTGATCGCCTCGGTCGCGATCAGTCGCCGGGTCGACGAGCCGAAGCAGCCTCGGATCACCGAGACGGAGGCCGGCGCCGAGTACGCAGAGCGGATGCAGAACGAGACGAATCTCGAGATCGAACTCGAGCGTCCTTTCGTCGTGCGCCTCCCCGGGCTGGCGCCGAAGGGCGGAGAGCACCAGGTCACGAGCATCCGCCTGTGGGCCGACGACCCGCGCGCCTTCCTCGATGCGGCGCGGCCCTTCCTGATCGCGGACTGACCCTCACTCCAGCCCGCGCTCCGCGAGCCAGGCCTTCGCCGCCTTGACCGGAGCGCGCACCAGCCAGGCGTCGTCGATGATCTCGGCCAGCCGCTCCCGATCGACGCCCTCGAGGTGCACGAGCAGGGCGGGGTAGCCGTCGAAATGCGGGATCGTGAAGAAGATCTCCGGCTCGGCCGCGAGCAGGGCTTCCTTCTCCTCCACACTCGCGACGCGGACACCGAGCACTGGGCCGGGCGGCCAGTCACGGTCGAGGGCGGCCAGCTGGGCGAGATCCCGGGCACTCGGTCCGCGCAACCAGGCGATGTCGCCCTTCACCGCACGCCAGGCGGGCTCACCGGTGTGGCCGTTGATCCGTTCCTCGACGCCGGGAAGCGCGAGTGCGATCTCGCGCACGTCCTCGATCGTCGCCATCCCGCCATCGTCCTCCAGGCCGGCGACCGTCACAAGCACCTCCCGGCCCGTGCGAGGTCAGAAATGCATCCGACCTCAGCGCACGATGCGGAGCGTGCGCACCTCGAACGGACGCAGGTGCAGCTCGGTGCCGACGCGGGCGTCGTCGAGTGCATCCTCGATCAGTGAGATCTCGCGCACCTCACGATGCTCGAAGTCGACGGCCATTGCCCCGGACACCCGTCGTCCGAGCGACTCGTACACGCGCACGATCACGTCGCCGGACCCGTCGTCGGCCATCTTCACACCAGACACGACGATGCCGCCGCCCTGCACGGAGACGAGCGGTGCGACATCGCGTGCGCCCCGCAGCACCGCGGCGGGCGCGTTCAGCTCGATGCCGGCGCGCGTCGCCTCGGCGGGACCGGCGCCGATGACCAGGCCCGTCGTGATGATGTGCCTGCCGTGGTCGGTGTCGGGGTCCGGGAACCGCGGCGCACGCAGCAGCGACAGGCGCACCGTCGTCGTGACCGCGTCATCCGAGACCTCACGCGAGGTGTCGTAGCCGTAGATCGAGTCGTTCACGAGCGCGACGCCGAAGTCGGCCTCGCGCACCAGCACGAAACGGTGCATCGAGGTCTCGAACTTCGCCGCCTCCCAGCTCGTGTTCGTGTGCGTGACGCGAGCCTGGTAACCGAACTGCGTCTCGGCCTCGGAGTGCGTGGCCTGCACATCGAGGGGGAAGGCGAGCTTGAGCAGCTTCTCGGTCTCCCGCCAATCGATGTCGTTCACGATCTTCACGGTCCGCGAATCCGGTGCGAGCGTGAGCGTCTGAGTGATCGTCGACTGCGAGAACTCGCGCACGATCACGACCTCGGCGCCGGCATCCGTCAGCCGTGCCGTCAACGACGTGACATCGCGCAGGTCGGTCACGCTGTTGCGGTAGTACCGGTCGATGTCCCAGGCATCCCACATGTTCGGGAAGTCCTGGTGCAGCTGCAGCAGGTTCGCCTCGCGACCGGATGCCACGGCATCGCGGCCGGATGCGAGATCGACGGCCGAGACGATGAGCCCCTCGTCCGAGATCCGCACACGCACGAGCGCGTTCTCGAGCAGGATGCCGTCACCACTGTCGTCGACGGCCACCCGGTCCGTGACCGGAAGTGCGACGGCCGCGCCCAGCGGTGCCGGCCCCGCGACGGAGAACGGCGAGAAGACGAGCTCGCGCTCGCCCTCCCCCGCGAGCGAGCGACGGGCCGCATCCGAGATGGCGCGCGCCCTGGCGATGACGTCCTCGAGCACGGTGACGGCCTCGCGGTGCACCCAGGCGATCGAGGTGCCGGGAAGGATGTCGTGGAACTCGTGCAGCAGCACCTGCTCCCACAGCGTGTCGAACTCGGCCGCGGGGTACGCGGCGCCGGTGCGGACGGCATCCGTCGCCGCCCATAGCTCGGCCTCGACGAGCGCGTGCTCGGCCCAGCGGTGGCGCGACTTCGTGCCGTGCTGGCTGGTGAGGGTTCCGCGATGCAGCTCGAGATACAGCTCGCCGACCCAGACGGCCGGATGCGGCAGCTCCGCCTTCGCCGCGTCGAAGAACGTGTCGGGGTGCTCCCACTCCACCCGCGCACTGCCCTCGAGGTCCTTGAGGCGCCGTGCGCGTCCGGTCATCTCCCGCGTCGTGCCGCCACCGCCGTCACCCCAGCCCACCGGGGCGATCGAGCGCGACGAGAGCCGGTTCTCCTTGAACTGGCGCGACGCCTTGGCGACCTCCATGCCGCTCAGCTGCGAGTTGTAGGTGTCCATCGACGGGAAGTGCGTGAACATCTGCGAACCGTCGATGCCCTCCCACAGGAACGTGTGGTGCGGGAAGACGTTCTGCTGGTTCCAGGAGATCTTCTGCGTGAAGAACCATTCGAATCCGGCCCGGCGCATCAGCTGCGGCAGCGCCGGCGAGTAGCCGAAGCTGTCGGGCAGCCAGACGCCCTTGGAGCGGATCCCGAACTCGCGCTCGAAGAAGCGCTGGCCGTACGAGAACTGGCGCACCAGCGACTCCCCCGTCGGCATCACCGTGTCGGACTCGACCCACATGCCACCGAGCGGCAGGAACCGACCTTCGGCCACGGCGGCCTTGACCCGCTCGAACACCTCGGGTCGATGCTCCTTGAGCCAGGCGTACTGCTGTGCGCTCGACATGCCGTACTGGAACTCCGGCTGCTCCTCGAGCAGCGCCGTCATCGACGACGATGTACGGGCGACCTTGCGGATCGTCTCGCGCACCGGCCACAGCCAAGCGGAGTCGATGTGCGCGTGGCCGATCGCCGAGATGCGGTGGGCGCTTGCTTCGGCCGGGGCGGCAAGCACACCTTCGAGCTTCGCCCGCGCGTCGGATGCCGTCGCGGCGATGCGCTGCAGGTCGAGCACGTCGAGGGCGTCGTCCATCGCCTGCAGGATCTGCATCCGGCGGGGCGAGGTCGGCGGCAGCTCGGCCTGCAGCTCGAAGAGCACCTCGAGGTCGAGGGAGAGCTCGAAGACATCCTGCTCGAAGACCGCGAGGTCCATGCGCCGGGTGCGGTAGAGCGGCTCGGGCGATGAGGTGAGGATGTCACCCTCCTGCGTCGGCAGGAAGGGGTGGTAATCGAGGAGCACCGGGTTGGCCGCCGCCTCGAGGTACAGCTCGACCGGCTCGTCACCGTGCGCGTCCGCGGCGACCGGAAGCCACTGGTTGCGCGGATTGATGCTCTTCACCGGTGTCCCGTCGGCCCGGTAGACGAGCGCCTCGCACTGGAAGCCGGGCATGTTGATGTCGAAGCCGAGGTCGATGACCGCTTCGACCCGGCGTCCGGCCCATTCTGCGGGCACCCGACCGGTGAGCCTGAACCACGTCGTCCCCCAGGCCGGTCCCCACTGTGCCGGCACCGTCGTCGGCGCGAAGTCGAGCGCGAGGCCGTCGACGGGACTGATCGGCTCGCCGGGCAGCTCGTGGATCTCGACCGTCAGCGGCGTCGATGCCGAGTGGATGGCCGGGCGGATGCGCTCGTCGAGCACTCGCTTGACGCGGCCGACTGTGAGCGAGGTGTCGTCATGCATGTGTGATTCGGTCTCCGAGCTGGACGGTAACTAAAACGATCTAGTAGATGAGTCTAGGACAGTGCGTCGCGGTCGACGCTACCCGCCGGAAGTCGTCGAGTCACGCGTAAAGACCAATTTGCACATCGATTGTGCAAAATGCGTCGTGCGTCACACTACTCCCGCCATTCCACGCCCGCTCGGCCATCGCACGGAGGGGCCGGCGGATGCCTGCGGCGACCTCCTGCGGCGTCTGCGCCTCCTCGGCATCGGACCAGACCGAGAAGGCCACCCCGATCAGCTGCGCAGGGTACGGAGCGGGGATCTCCTGCACCACGCCACCGGGAAGGGACGGGAAGAGCCCCGGATGCCAGTCGGCGCCCCAGATCCGTTCGCTCGTCGGATACTCGTACCCGGCCTTCTCACCGAGCACGTAGTAGAAGAGGGAATCGTTGAAGTTCACGAGCCCGTGCGAGGAAGCGATGGCGTCCGCGAGCGGTCGCATCTCAGCGTGCCAGTTCGTCCACCACGTGAGGACGGTCTCACGGTCGAGTTCCACGGCGCTGCTGCGCAGCATCCCGTCATTCCACACGCGAGGATCGAACCCGCGCGAGCGCAGATGCGCGCTGATGCGATTCACGAACACGGTGAGCAGATCGAACCCGGTGGCGTCCGCCCCATACCGCTCGCGCGCGGCCGTCACCAGAGCCGGATACTCGTGGATCCGGGCGAAGTCGACGAACTCGTCGCCACCGAGGTTCCAGCTGGTACTGCGCGGGAAGAGCGGGGCGATGTCGTCGATCAGCGCCTGGGCGAAACGCACCGCATCCTCGTTGGCGATATCCAGCGCGTGGTCGGTCTCGAGTCCACCTGCGGCCGCCAACCGGAACTCCGGGTGCGCGGCCAGGGCATGCCGGAGATGCCCTGGCATGTCGAGCGATGGCACGAGATCGATGTGGAGGTCAGCGGCAGCGTCCGCCACCCGCCGCGCCTCGTCGCGCGTGGCATGCTGCGCCGACACGATCTCCGGGAAGGCGTCGGAGCCGATCCTGAAGCCCTCGTTCTCGGAGAGATGCCACTGGAAGCTGTTGATCCCCACATCCGCGAGGGCATGCAGCAGGTCGACCATCCAGTCCGCTGGAAAGTACTTCCGCGCCGCGTCGAGGTGGAAGCCCCGCTCCTCGACCGCCGGCGCCGATTGCACACGACCCTGCGGCACAGCACCCTGGGCGCGCAGGTTGTGCAGCAGCTGGCGCGTCGCTCGGAACACCCCGACCGGGGCCCCCGCGACAACCTCGACGTCGTCGCCAACGGTGAGCCGGAACGCCTCACCGATGGGCTCGCCTGTGCGCAGTCGGATGACTGCGCCGTCGCCCCGCGGAATACCGAGCGCCGCGAGTTCGCGCTCCAGACGTGCCGCCTCCGCGGCGAACTCCGGAACGTCGGTGGCGACGAGGACCGACGAGGGCCGCCATTCCCCTCCGGTCAGAGCGGCTGTCGTCGGCTGCGGGAGGGCGAGCCATTCAAGACCGCCCGCCTCGGCATCCGTCGGATCCGTCATCCCTTGACGCTTCCTTCCTCGACGCCCTTGAAGAACTGCTTCTGCAGCACCGCGAACAGCACGATGATCGGCACCAGAGCGATCATCGTTCCTGCCGCGATCACTCGAGGATTGGCGGCGAAGTTCGAGCTGAGATACTGCATGCCGACGGTGAGGGTGTAGTTCGCCGGATCCGAGAGCACGACCAGCGGCCACAGGAAGTCGTCCCATGCGCCGATGAAGGCGAACAGCGCAACGACGGACACCATGCCACGCACGTTCGGCCAGACGATGTGGCGCAGTCGCTGCATCGTGTTGGCGCCGTCGATCGTGGCCGCGGCCAGGGTGTCCGCCGGGATCATCCGGCAGGCCGCCATCATCAGCAGGATGTTGATCGCCGCGATCGCACCGGGCAGGAACACGCCCCAGAGGGTGTTGGCGAGCCCGAGCGACTTCACCGTGAGGTACTGGCTGGTCAGCGTGACCTCGCCGGGAAGCAGCAGCGTCGAGAAGAAGATCGCCAGGAAGACCCATTTGAATCGGAACTTCATGGTGCCCAGCGCATAGCCGCCGATCGTCGCGAAGACGACGTTGGTGATCACGGTTCCGACGCCGACGAGCAGGGAGTGCCACGCGTAGTCGAGCACCGGAATGGTGCGGAACACCTCGGCGTAGTTGTCCAGAGTGGGAGCCGTCGGGATCAGCGATGGTGGGAAGTCGTAGATGTTCTCCGTCGCGCCCTTGAAAGAGGTCGACATCTGCCAGAGGAACGGGAACACCATGACGGCGAGCACGACGAGCAGCAACGCGTACTTGCCGATGAGCCCGGGAAGCGACGGCTTCATGATGTCGGCGGAGCCCCGCGTGCGGTACGGCTTGTCCCTCGGCAGCTTCACGTCGCCGGCGGCCTTCGTGACGCTCATCGGACGGCTCCCTCTGCGACCGAGAGGCGAGCGGCCTTCGCGGCCTTCCCTGCCCGCCTGGACGACAGCGCTTCTTTGATCGCATCACTGTTGTTCAGGATGCCGACGATCGCCAGCGGCACCAGCGTGAACAGGAACAGCACGAGCGAGATCGCAGATGCATAGCCCACCTGCCCGTTGAGCCCCTTGCCCATCGATTGGATGAGCATCACCATGCTCATGGCCCTACCGCCGGGACCGCCGGAACCGTTGGAGAGCACGTAGAGCTCCGTGAAGACCCGCATCGCGCCGACGCATACCAGCACGGAGACGAGCATCATCGGCCCGCGCACGCCGGGAACAGTGACCGACCAGAACCGGCGCCACCGCCCTGCCCCGTCCATCGCGGCTGCCTCGTGCAGCTCGCGGCCGACATTCCCGAGGGCGGCGAGGTAGACCACCATGTAGTAACCCAGGCCCTTCCAGACCGTCAGCCCGATCGCACATCCGATCAGCAGCCAGCGATCGGAGAGGAACTCGATCGGTCGATCAATGAGGCCGAAGAAGCTCAGCGCCGAGTTGACGGTTCCACTGCCCGAGAAGAGGAACTCCCACACGATCGCGACGACGACCGCTGAGGCGATCACCGGGAAGTAGAACGTCGTGCGGAAGAACCCGATCGCCGGGATCTTGGCGTGCACCAGCAGCGCCAGCAGGAGCGGGATGAAGGTGAGCAGTGGCACGCACACGACGACGTAGACCAGCGACGTCGTCAGCGCGTACGCGAATCGCTCATCCTCGAACAGCTTCGCAAAGTTCGCGAGCCCGACGAACTCCGCGGGACGAAGGGGCCGGGCATCCGTGAACGCGAGTCCGATCGTGTTCACGAACGGCCACAGGGCGAACACGAATACCCAGATCACACCGGGGAGGATGAGCAGATACGGCGTGTACCAGCGTTGATGTCTCATGGTGAGTCCCGGCCCCTTCGTTCGTCGTCGTCGGATCAGCCGACGACGTTCTGCTCCGCGTACTCGACGGACTTCTGCAGCGCCTCCTTGGCGGAGATCTCACCCTTGACCGCCAGGGCGATCTGCTGTTTGGCGAAGGTCTCCATCGCCTCAGTGAACTGCGGGGCGCCGATGAGCTGAGCGTCGTTCATCTGCGAGGCGGCGAGCTCGTTCGCGACGGCCTGCATCTCGTTCTGAGCCGTCTCAGCGAACGCAGAGGGGTCCTCATTCGCCGCCTTGGTTCCGGGGAAGAAGCCGGTGGCGAGCTTGACGAACTCGATCTGGTTCGAGGTGTTCGTGAGGAACTCGGCGAAGGCAAGGGCTGTTGCGGAGTTGGTGGAGTTCGCCGACACGCTGATCCCCTGCACGAACAGCGGCGGGTTGCCGAAGCCGTTGGTGACGTCGACGTCAGGCAGGAGCGTCGGCGCGTTCACGGCGATGTCCTTGTCGATGTAGTTCGGCCCGGCGGTCGCCCAAGCGACGGTGCCCTTGTTGAAGTTGTTGATGTTGGCGTTCGCAGTGCCGGCGTTCTGCAGGGCCTCCGGCGAGATCGCTCCCGCCTTGTAGAGCTCGGCATAGCGCTCGATGATCGCCTCAGCCTCGGGAGTGTCGAAGCCGAACTCCCCGTCCTTGTAGACGCTCTGAGTGCCTCCGCCATCGGTGACCATGATCTGCAGCGACTTCGGGCTCGGCACATCCGAGATCGTCTGGATGCCGACTGCGGCGAGCTTCTCGGCAGCATCGAGGGTCTCCTCGAAAGTAGTCGGCGTCGCGTCGACGCCGCCCTTCGCGAGCAGCGCCTTGTTCCAGTAGTTGAGCTCGGTGCCCAGGTACCACGGGAACCCGAACGAACCGTCGATGCCGTCGTAGGTGTACGCCGCGACACCGCCGTCGACGTAGTCGTCGATCACGTCGGATGCGCCGCCGAGGTCGAGCAGCTGTCCGGCCTCGGCGAGAGCGTACGCGTACTCCGGCGGAAGGTTGATGACGTCGGGCAGCTCGCCGGATTCGGCCTGCTGCAGGATCTTGTCCTCGTAGCCGTCGGCCGGCTGGTCGATCCAGTTCACCGTCGTGCCGGGGTTCTCCTTCTCGAACGCGTCGATGACGTCCTCGAAGTAGGGAGTGAACTTGTCGTTCTTCAGAGACCAGGTCTGGAAGTCGATCTCACCCTTGATCTCACCATCGCCGCCCGCAGGCGCCGGAGCGCCTCCGGTGCATCCGGCGAGAACGAGGGATGCCGCAACCGCAATGCCCGCGGCGGCCGTCGTACGAATCTTCATGGACGTTCTCCTTCGAAGTGGTCCGGCCGCTGCGCCTCGTCCGAGTCGCCATCACAGCCTCTACTAAAACGATATAGTGACCATAGCATGCCATAAGCACCGCCGATTCGCCCACACCGTCGCCGCCGACCGGCACCAGACTCCACGAAAGGATCGCCATGTCGACCGCGATCGCCCCACTGCGCTTCGGCGCGAACTACACGCCACGCTCCGAGTGGATGCACGCGTGGATGTCGCTGGATCTCGATGAGGTGCGTCGCGACTTCGCCGCCCTCGCCGACCTGGGCCTCGACCACGTGCGGATCTTCCCGCTGTGGACGGTCCTGCAGCCGAACCGCACGCTGGTCCGCGCCGAAGCCGTCGAGGACGTCCGTGCCGTGGTCGACATCGCCGCGGAGTTCGGACTCGACGCGAGCGTCGATGTCATCCAGGGTCACCTCTCGAGCTTCGACTTCGTCCCGTCCTGGTTGTTCACCTGGCACGACAAGAACATGTTCACGCACCCCGACGCCCTCAGCGGGCAGGTCGCCCTCGTCGAGCGGCTGGGCGCACGGCTCGGGGACGCCGGGAACTTCCTCGGTTTCACTCTCGGCAACGAGACGAACCAGTTCTCGGCGAAGACGCACCCGTCTCCGTGGCCGGTCACCGAGGCCGAGGCCGCGAACTGGATCACGACGCTTCTGGATGCGGCGCAGAAGGCCGCGCCCGCACAGCAGCACGTGCACAGCGAATACGACGCCGCCTGGTACATGGACGGGCACGGCTTCACGCCGGCACTCGCCTCGCGCCTCGGCGCGATGAGCACGGTGCACTCGTGGATCTTCAACGGCACAGCGCAGCGCTACGGCGGACGCTCGGTGGCGTCGGATCGGCATGCCGAGTACATGATCGAGCTGGCGCGGGGCTTCGCCACCGATCCCGATCGCGCGATCTGGCTGCAAGAGGTCGGCGCCCCTTCGAACTGCCTGACGCCCGAAGAGACGCCGGACTTCCTCGAGGCCACCGTGCGCTCGGCAGCCCGCACCGAGAATCTCTGGGGCGTCACCTGGTGGTGCTCCCACGACGTCAGCCGATCCCTGGCCGACTTCCCGGAGCTGGAGTACACGCTCGGCCTCGTCGATCAGGACGGCGCGGCGAAGCCGATCGGCCGTCGCTTCGCCGAGATCATCCCCGAACTGCGCGAACGGCAGCCCGCGCCGCCCCGTCCGCTCGGCATCGTCGTCGAGGTCGATGAGAACGAGACGCCGATCAGTCGCGCGGCGATGAGCCCTGGCGGTTCGATCTTCCAGGCGTGGGTGGATGCCTGCACGGCCGGCGTCGACCCGGCCATCGTCACGTCGCTGGATGCCGACAAGCCCGAGGTGCTCGCGGCACGCGGCATCACCGAGCTCGTCCGCCCCGCGCTCAGCGGCGAGGACTACACGTCGCAGAACACCGTCGTCTGAGCATCCGGCCGGGTCCGGTCGCGAGCAGGGTCAGCGCGGCGCCGCGGTGCTCTCGCGCACGGTGAGGCTTGGCAGAGGCCCGATCCGATCGGGAAGGATCTCGGCCGAGTCGATCTGATCGAGCAGGAATTCGGCGGCATCCGCGCCGAGGCCGAAGGTGTCGCGGGTGATGCAGGTGATCGACGGGTGCACGAGCCCCGCCACGACGGAATCGTCGAACGATGCGATGGAGAGCTCGTCCGGCACCGAGATCCGCATCTCCTGCGCGACCCGCATGCCGGCGATCGCCATGACGTCGTTGTCGAAGACGACCGCCGACGGCCGCTCCCGACGGCTGAGCAGGCGGCGCATCGCGGTCGATGCCTCGCCCGGCGAGAAGTCGGTGGCGATCACTTCTCCGACCACGCCGCGATCCTGCTGGCCCAGGAGCACCTCGGTGCGCATCCGGGTGTGCTGGAACTCGGCCGGACCCGCGACGTACACGATCGAACGGTGCCTGAGCGCGACCAGGTAGTCGAAGAGGGCGTGTGCGACCTGGCTGTCGTCCAGCCAGATCGACGCCGGATGGGCGTCATCGGACGCATGGCTTCCGATGACGACGGCCGGTAGGGCGAGATCGCGGAGCACAGTGAGACGCGGGTCGTCGTCTCGCGGATCGATCACGATCACGCCGTCGACCTGATTGGCACTGCTCCAGCGGCGGTAGGTCGCCACCTCTTCCTCGATCGAGGCGACGAGCACCATCTGCATCGCGATGCGGTTCTCGGCGAGCGCCGATTGCACACCCGCGATGAGGTCGGTGAAGAAGGCCTCGGCCCCGAGGGTCCCTGCCGAGCGGTTCACGGCGAAGCCGATGACCCCGGCTCGCGAACCGACCAGCGCTCGTGCCGCCGAGCTCGGCAGCCATTGGTGCGCCTCGGCGATCTCGAGGATGCGCTGCCGCGTCTGCTCGCTGACCCCGGGGCGACCGTTCAGAGCGAAGGACACCGCACCCGGCGACACCCCGGCCAGACGCGCGATATCCGTGATGGTCACGCGCTTCGGTTTGGACATTCCCCAACTGTAGCTATCGGGGACGAAGCAGGGGACCGGCTCGACGCCGATCCCCTGCTTCCTTCATGCGCGCTGCGCGATCAGGTCAGCCAGGCGGGAACGCGCCCGCGGAGCAGCGCCCTGTCGAGCGAGAGCCGGCCGGCACCGATGAGCGCCAGTGCCAGAGCGGCGGCTCCGAGCACGGCCACGAACTCGTAGCCTCCGTTGCCGACCCAGAGTCCGGCGGGAAGGTGCACGAGGACGAGCGCGACGACCATGTTGATCGCCAGGAGGATCCCGACCAGGCGGGTGAAGAAGCCGAGCACGAGGAGGATGCCCCCGCCGAACTCGACGAAGGCGACGACAGTCGCGGCGATGGCGGGCAGTGGTACGCCCATCGCGGTGAAGCTCTCGATCGTGCCGGGGAGGGTGAATACGAAGATCTTCTGGGCACCGTGGGCGATGAAGATGGCGCCGACCACGACGCGGAGGACGAGAAGTCCCAGCGACGCAGCAGCGGAGGGGGCGGAGGTGTTCGTCATGAGGAGTGGTTCCTTCGTGGCAGGACACGCGCCAAGCGCGGAGCAGGGAGGTTCCCTGCTCTCACCGTAGGAACTTCACTTTTCATTCCGCTGAATAGGTGTCGCCGTGTTTCGTCGTCACACGGAATCGGCAGACCGGCCTCCGCTTTTCGGCATTCGCGTCGACACAAGGTGTTGTTGGATGCCGGGTCCTTGTCGCAGCGAGGGCTCGGCGTAGCCGTCGGCCCACGCGATCTGCGCGAGTTCGAGCTTCGATCGGGCCGGGCGACCCGCGGACGTGAATTTGTCGCGGACGCGGTTCAGGTACTTTCGCGCCGTGTCGTGGCGTATGCCCATGACATCAGCCGCTCGACCGATGGTCAGACCACCCGCATAGAGCGCGAGCACCCGTGCCTCTTGCGCGCTCAGACGCGTGCCCTCGGATGCGACACGGATGATGGCGTGTGCGCGCGCGGTCATGATCGTTCCTCCCCTCAGCACGATCTCGGCAGCAGCGACGAGGTCGTCTTCCGAATCGGCGGTGGTTATGAACCCCTCAGCGCCGGCGTCGGCGACACGACGCGCTGTCATCCGCGCGGTCGGTGTCGTGAGGGCGAGGACACGGATGCCCGCCTCTCGCAAGGCTGTGAGTGCCGAGATGTCGTTCGGCGACCAGGAATCGAACGGGATCCCGAGAACGAGCAGATGCGGCCATCGCGTCCTCTCGGTATGACGCAGCCACTCCACGAACTCGCGGATCGTGTTGCAGACTCCGACGACTTCCAGGCCCGCGATCCCCGTCAGCAGCTGTTCGATGCGGGCGCGCTGTATGACGAACTCATCGACGATCAAGGCGCGACGCATACGGTGTGCATCCGCGGGCGTGCTCAGCACCGCGCGTCGCCCGATGCCCGAGAAGTTCTCGTGCTGTCAGCCGTCGTTGCGCGCCGAGGAAGATCCGTCATACAGAGAAGGTGTGCGTTCCCTGCGAATAGTGACGCGTGCGCTGCCGATTCGACGGTGACCCCGTCGAATCCGGCGGGTGAACGCTCCGTAGACTCGCCAGAGAGCGCGAGAGCCGCGACGCGACAGGAGGCAACAGGACGGTGACGGCACGAAGTACCTTTGCGCTGACCCGTCTCGCCGCGGCGGCGGTGTGCCTGGCCGCGCTGATCCATCGACTGGCATGGGGTCTCAGCTCGCAGACGATCGCAGGGCAGAACTTCTTCGCCTACCTGACCGTCCAGTCGAATTGCGCATTCGTCCTGCTGTTCATCGTCGCCGGCGTCATCGCCTACCGCCGCCCGGCCGATCCTCGGTGGCTCACCGTCGCCCTCGCGATGGTGCTCACGTGGACGATCACAGCCGGTCTCGCCTTCGCCCTGATCGTCTGGCAGGCGGGGGTCCGCGGCATCCGCGTCGACGTCCCCTGGTCGGACCAGCTGATGCATTTCTGGCTGCCCGCTTGCACGGCGCTCGCGTGGATCTTGACCCCCGGCCACCGCCGGGTGCCGTGGTGGGTGGTTCCGGCTTCACTGGCGTATCCGCTGCTGTGGGGTGCGGTGACGATGTGGCGGGGCCCGCTCATCGGCTGGTACCCGTACTACTTCCTCGACCCGCGGCAGGTCAGCGGGTTCGGGGAGTTCGTCGTCACCGCCGGCATCGCACTGGCGATCTTCGCCCTCGTCGCGACCGTGCTCGTGATCATCAGTCGAGTACGGCCGCTCAGCTGGTCATGGAGCGTGCGGATGCGCTCAGGGGCTGTCCGCGCGCACGAAGGAGCCGAGTGACTCGGCCGCGGCGGCGATCGCCTCATCCGGCTTGAGCGCCGCGAACTCCTGGGCGGCCGCTCCGCCGACGATGCCCACCAGCACGGCTTCGCCGGTCGTCGGGAAGAGGTTGATCCAGGTGCGGATCGTCGCTTCGCCGCCGACGACGTGCCAGATGCTCGCCTCGGCGTCCCAGAACGGCTCCTCGAACTGCAGCCACACCGTTTCGATGTGGCCCATGGCGAGCGCGGTGATCGCACCTCGGTGCGCGAGCGGCAGAGCAGGATCGAACTCGATCGCCTGTTGCTGCAGCACGCCCAGCGGCACCGTGACGATGACGCGATCGAACGACAGCGACTCCCCGGTTCCGAGGCGGAGGCTGACGCCGGTGTCGTCGTAGGCGACGTGACTGACCGGGGAGGACAGCCGAACCTGCGACCCGTCCAGCAGACCGTCGAAGAGCGCGGAGACATCGCCGGTCGGTGCGGCGAGGTCACCGCTGATCAGTGCGGGCGGGAACCACGCGGACACCTCGGCGGCGTCAGCACCTGACGTCGCAGCGACGAACGCGAGCAGCGCGGCGATACCGGGATCGGCGGGGTCCACTCCGGCTTCCGAGAGGGCATCGGCGAGGGGGACGTCGGCGAGCAGACTGCTCGCCGCGTCGAGGGCCGACCGCACCGGCTGCACCTCGACGGGCTCGATCTCGCCCTCGGCGGAGAACCATCCGGCCGGCACGAGATCAGCGATCGGGATGCCGGATGCTTCCAGATCTCCACGGAGGTTCGTGTCCGCGCCGTCGAGCAGCCATCCACCGAACTGCACCGGCACCGGCCACGCATCGTCGGACCACGACTCGACCCGGCCGCCGACACGAGGCCGAGCCTCCAGAACGGTGACGTCGAGACCCACGTCCCGCAGTCGCGCCGCGGCGCCGGCACCGGCCAGCCCGGCACCGATCACCGCGATCCGCTCGCCTCCGCCGCCGACCTCCAGCAGCTCGGCTGCGGCGCGCTGGCCGGAGCGGAGCGCACCGCGCATCGTGCCCGGAGCATCCGCACTCGTCGCCTCACCCGCGAAGAAGATTCGACCTCCGACGGGGCCCGCCAGCGTTTCCCGAACTCCCGGTTGCGCGCCCACAGGCATGTAGCTCGCAGCTCCGCGCGCGAAAGGATCGGTCGACCACGCGCTTCGCACGACGCCGGTCGGCAGCGGAACGCCGTTCGACGGGGTCGGCCCTGGTGTGGGCGCAGTGGTCTTCGTCGGCCCGGGTGTCGGATCAGGTCCCGGTGTGCACGAAGCGAGCAGCACGGAGAGGGCGCCGGCTCCGGCGCCGGCGAGCAGCGTTCGACGGGTCATCCTCATCGTGTCGCCACACTATCGCGCCCGCTCATCTCCGTCGCTCTCGTCGGCGTTGCGATGTGCGCGCGGACTCCACAGCATCACCTCGGTGGAACGACGGACGCGGCGGCCGCCGAGCATCGGTGTGACGCCGGCCGATCCTGCCGCGAACACGCGCATGCCCGGACGGTTCTCGCGCTCGGTGCGGAGCGCGTTCTCGAGCTCGGCGACGCGGCGACGCAGCATCCGATTCTCGTTCTCCAGGGCGAGCACCCGCGCGATCGCGGGGAGGCTCATGCCCTCTGAGGAGAGCTGCGCGACCTCACGCAGCTGTTCGAGGTTGCGCGTCGAGTAGCGGCGGGAGCCGCCGGAGGTGCGGCCGGGGACGACCAGGCCGATGCGGTCGTACTGACGCAGCGTCTGCGGGTGCATGCCCGCGAGCTCGGCTGCGACGGCGATCGCGAACACCGGGGTATCGGCATCCATGCGCCGTTCAGCCATGATCCCTCACCTCTGCCCCCGGTGTTCCGTCGTCGCCGTCGCGATGTTCATCGTCGCGCCTTGGCCATCATCTCGGTGCGCGGGTTCTCCTTGGGCTCGGCCTCCTGGAAGGCGAGCAGCGCCTCGCGAGCGGCCTCATCGAGGTGCGTCGGCACCGCGACCTGCAGCTCGGCGAGCAGGTCGCCCGTGCCCTTCGTCGTCGCCACGCCGCGGCCCTTGACGCGCAGCACCCGCCCGGAGGGGGTGCCAGGCGCGACGCGCAGCTTCACGACGTCGCCGCCGAGCGTGGGGACCTCGATGGTGGCGCCGAGCGCAGCCTCGGTGAAGGTCACCGGCACCGTGATGCGGAGGTTGAGCCCGTCGCGCGTGAACACCGGATGCGGTCGCACGGCGATCTGCACCACGATGTCGCCGTTCTCTCCGCCGTCCGGCGATGGCCGGCCTCGCCCGCGCAGCCGGATCTTCTGACCGTCGGCGACGCCGGCCGGGATCTTGACCTTGAACGGCTTGCCGTCCTCACCCTGCAGGCTGATCGTCTCGCCCTGCACCGCGGTCGCGAAGTCCAGGGTGGTCCGTGCGGTGACGTCGGCGCCGCGCTGCGGACCGCCGTAACCGCGGAAGCCGCCCGAGGTCTGCCCGAACCGCCCGTTTCCGAAGGAGGCGCCCTGGCCCTGGTTGAACATCGCGAAGATGTCCTCGAAGTCGGCCGACTGGCCGCGCCCCTGCTGACCGAACCGGCTGAACACGTCCTCGAAGCCGCCGGCGCCGGCGCCGCCTGCGGTGAAGCGGGCGCCGGAGCCCATCGCGCGGATCTCGTCGTACTCCTTGCGCTGCTCAGGATCGGAGAGCACCGAGTACGCTTCGCTGATCTCCTTGAACGTCGCCTCGGCCTTCGCATCCCCCTGATTGGAATCCGGGTGATACTTGCGCGCGAGCTTGCGATACGCCTTCTTCAGTTCGGCCTCAGTGACCTCTTTCGAGACCCCGAGGGTCTTGTAGAAGTCCTTGTCGAACCAGTCCTGGCTAGCCATCGGCGCCTACTCGGCCGGCACCGCGACGACGACCTTCGCCGGGCGCAGCTCGACGTCACCGAGACGGTAGCCCACCTCGACGACCTCGAGCACCGTGGTCTTCTCGGCGCCAGGGGTCGGCTGCTGGAAGATCGCCTCGTGGCGCTGGGGGTCGAACTCCTCGCCCTTCTCGCCGTAGGAGACCATGCCCATGCGCTCGGCGACGAGGCGCACCTTCTCCGCAATCGCGAAGAACGGCGTGCCGTCGGTGAGGTCTCCGTGCTGAGCTGCGCGATCGAGATCGTCGAGTACGGGGATGAGACCCTTGGCGGCCTCGCCCTTCGCGCGCTCGATCTCGACCTGACGCTGCTCTTCGGTGCGGCGACGGTAGTTCGCGTACTCGGCCTGCAGCCGCTTGAGGTCGTTCAGCAGGGTCGACTCGAGGTCGGCCAGCACCGCGTCCTCCGCAGCGGCCTCACCGGTCTGCTCGGCGTTCAGGATGTCGTCGACCGTGAGGTCGTCGTCAGAGCCTTCGGCGCCCATCGCTTCGGTGGAGTCCGGGTTCTGCGGCGCGGGGCCGGATGCCTGAGCATCCGACCCCTCACCGGGAACCTCGGCGTTGTCGTCGAAGTTCTTGTCCGTCATGACTACTTCTTCTCGTCCTCGTCGTCGACGACCTCTGCGTCGATGACGTCCTCGTCGGAGGAGGTGTCATCGGCCGCGGGGGCCTCGCCGTCGGCGGGGGCGCCGGCTGCGGCGTCCGCCTGCGACTGGGCGTAGATGGCTTCGCCGAGCTTGGTCTGCGACTCGTTGAGCTTGTCGAACGCCGTCTTGACCGCGTCGTCGTCCTCGCCGGCAAGCGCCGTCTTGAGGGCGTCGACGTCAGCCTGGACCGACTCCTTGACGTCAGCGGGAAGCTTGTCGTCGTTGTCCTTGATCAGCTTGTCGATCGAGTACGCGAGGGTCTCGGCCTGGTTGCGGACCTCGGCGGCCTCACGGCGCTTCTTGTCGTCGGCCGCGTTCTCCTCGGCCTCGCGCACCATGCGCTCGATGTCGTCCTTCGACAGCGACGAGCCGCCGGTGATCGTCATCGACTGCTCCTTGCCGGTGCCCTTGTCCTTGGCGGACACGTGCACGATGCCGTTCGCGTCGATGTCGAAGGTGACCTCGACCTGCGGGATGCCACGGGGAGCCGGGGCGATGCCGGTGAGCTCGAAGGTGCCCAGCGGCTTGTTGTCGCGGGTGAAGTCGCGCTCGCCCTGGAAGACCTGGATGGCCACGGACGGCTGGTTGTCGTCTGCGGTGGTGAAGGTCTCGCTGCGCTTGGTCGGGATGGCCGTGTTGCGCTCGATGAGCTTGGTCATCATGCCGCCCTTGGTCTCGATACCGAGGCTCAGGGGGGTGACGTCGATGAGCAGCACGTCCTTGCGCTCACCCTTGAGGACACCGGCCTGCAGGGCGGCGCCGACGGCGACGACCTCATCCGGGTTGACGCCCTTGTTCGCTTCCTTGCCGGTCTCGCGCTTGACGAGTTCGGCGACGGCGGGCATGCGGGTCGATCCGCCGACGAGCACGATGTGGTCGATGTCGGCGACCTTGATGCCTGCTTCGCGGATGACATCCTCGAACGGCTTCTTGGTGCGGTCGAGCAGGTCCTTGGTGAGGTCCTCGAACTTCGCGCGGGTGATGGTCTCGCTGAGGGAGACCGGGCCCGAGTCGGTGAGCGACAGGTACGGGAGGTTGATCGAGGTGCTGGTCGAGGAGGAGAGCTCCTTCTTCGCCTGCTCCGCGGCCTCCTTCAGACGCTGCAGCGCGATCTTGTCGCCCGAGACGTCGACACCCGAGGTGTCCTTGAACTGCTTGATCAGGTAGTCGACGAGACGCTGGTCCCAGTCGTCTCCGCCGAGGCGGTTGTCGCCGGCCGTGGCGCGCACCTGGATCGTGGAGAAGTCGTCGTCCTTGCCCACCTCGAGGAGGGAGACGTCGAACGTTCCGCCACCCAGGTCGAAGACCAGGATGAGCTCGTCTTCCTTGCCCTTGTCGAGGCCGTAGGCGAGTGCCGCGGCGGTGGGCTCGTTGATGATGCGGAGCACGTTGAGACCGGAGATCTCACCGGCCTCCTTCGTGGCCTGACGCTCGGCGTCGTTGAAGTATGCGGGAACGGTGATGACGGCATCCGTCACCGTGTCGCCCAGGTAGGACTCGGCGTCGCGCTTGAGCTTCATGAGGATGCGCGCGGAGATCTCCTGCGGCGTCCACTTCTTGCCGTCGATCTCGACGGTCCAGTCGGTGCCCATGTGGCGCTTGACGCTCGCCTGGGTGCGGTCGACGTTGGTGACGGCCTGGCGCTTCGCGGTCTCACCGACCAGCACCTCCCCGTCCTTCGTGTAGGCGACCACCGACGGGGTCGTGCGGAAGCCCTCGGCATTGGCGATGACCTTCGGCTCGCCACCCTCGAGGACGCTGACGACGGAGTTCGTCGTACCGAGGTCGATTCCAACAGCACGTGCCATGTGTTTCTCCTTTGTTGCTGAGGTTGTGTGGTTCGGAAATCTGCGGCAACTCAGCAAACCTGAGTCGCGATGACTCAACCGTACTCGCACACTCGATGCGTGTCAAAACAAAGTTGATACGAGGTGGCTCAAGTTTGCTGGGAATCGACCCAGTGGCCGAGTTCCGCGCCCAATTGAGCGGGCGCATCGAGCTGGATGAGATGACCCGCTCGCTCGACGACCGTCAACGTCGACCCCGGGATCATCGAGTTCAGCCGGTGCGCCCGATCGACCGGGATCCAGGTGTCGTCCGCGCCCCAGACGATGTGCACCGGCTCGTCGATCGTCGGGTACAAGGGCTCCATGTCCGTCGTGTACCGCTCATCTGCCTGCGCGATCTGCCGGTAGAACGCCGACTGTCCGTGGACGCCCGTCCACGGATCGACGAGCATTGCGAGATCGTCGTCGCGGATGCCGCGGTGACTCGCTCCTCGCACATAGGCCTCGACGGCACCCCGATGCACCGCGGCGGGCAGTTGCGTGAAGACGTCTGAGTGCTGCTGCACGAGGGTGAAGAAGGGCGAGCCCCACGGACTCAGTGCGACGACGTCGACGAGACAGAGCGATCGGTAGCGCGCGCCGTGCAGCAGTCGCGCGCGCAGCGCAACTGCTCCACCGAAGTCGTGCGCGATGACGTGCGGTCGTTCGAGGTTCCACTCTTGAAGCAGACGGGCGAACAGTTCGCCCTGGAACCCGAGATCGACCTTGTGGCCGGGTTCCTTCGAGGACTGGCCATATCCGGACATGTCCCAGACGTGCACCGTGTACCGCACCGACAAGGCGTCCGCGATCGGCCGCCAGAGGGCCGAGGACCACGGCGTGCCGTGCAGAAAGACGATGTCGGGCCCCGAGCCCCAACTGTCGTACGCCACGTCTCGGCCCTGCCAATGAAACGTCTTCGTCAATCGTCGCGTGGCCATCGCCTCATCCTTGCCGAGACCGCCGACATGGCGAGATTCGGGATACTCGGAAAAGATTGAGGGCATTGTCGATCCACGGCGTCGCCGTTCGACGTCTGTATGAAGGCCGCGCATTCGCGGGGCCGCGACAAGGAGATAAGCAGATGACTCGTGAATTGGTCTACACCGGATTCATCACCCTCGACGGCGTCGTCGACTCCCCCGGCGGCACCGCTGAGGGCCACCCTGGCGGCGGCTGGGTCTTCGACACCGACTTCGTGCCGGAGGCTTTCGCGCTCAAGGGCGAGGAGCTCGCCGAGACGAGCGCCCTGCTCTTCGGCCGCCGCAGCTACGAGGCGTTCTCGGCCTTCTGGCCCGGGTCGGAGGATCACGCCGACTATCGCGATCTGCCGAAGTACGTGGCGTCATCGACACTGGGAGAGGACGCGATCGTCGACAACTGGGGCCCGACGACGATCCTCCGCAACACCCAGGACATCGCCGACCTCAAGCAGACGGAAGGCGGCGCCATCTTCATCCACGGCAGCGCCGAGCTCGCTCTCCACCTCGGCGAGGCAGGGCTGATCGACCGCTACAACCTACTCATGTTCCCGTACCTCCTCCCCGGCGGTAAGACCATCTTCGGAGCGGGCGGTGCCGACCGTCGCGCGCTTTCCCTGCGCGAATCGGAGTCGTACTCCAACGGAGTCCTCAAGCTCGTCTACGACGTGAAGCCGGCGCGCGGCTGAGAGACGGATGAGGCTCGGGCGTCGGGCGGCATGCCGCCCGGTTCTATCGCCCCGCCAGTCTCGCTCCCGACCCCATCCCTAAAACGGTGGTGGGGTGTCGTCTTCGGTGAAGGTGACGGTGTTCTGGGGTGGGGGTCGGTCGAGGTAGACCTTGCCGGTGGGGCTGGTCCAGGCGTAGACCCCGGTGTCGAGTTGTTCGATGTGCCACGGGGAGTGGTGTTTGAGGACGTGGTGTCGGCGGCAGAGGTCGCCGAGATTGTTCACGGTGGTCGCACCGCCGAGGGCGGCGTCTTGATGGTGGTCGATGTCGCAGTCTCGGGCGGGGAGTCCGCAGGTCGGGAATCGGCAGCGTTGATCGCGGGCTTTCAGGTGTCGTTTGAGGTGCGCACTGGGCCGGTAGCGGTCGACGGCGAGGACGGCGCCCGTGATCGGGTGGGTGAGGATCCGATCCCACCCGGATGCCGCTCCGGCAAGTTCCTTCGCAGTGGCGGTGTCGATCGGGCAGCGTCCATTCAGCTCGGCCGGTGTCGTTTCGGTGCCCATCTGATCGGCGCCCATCAGGGTCGTGACCGGGACAGTCACGGACACGTGTGCGGTGATCGCGGCGAGCAGCCCGTCGGGGGTGTCGTGCCCGGCGGGGGTTCCGGTGAGGAGGAGGTCAAGGGCAAGATCGCAGCGGATCTGATCGATCGTCCGCGGATCGGCGTCGTCACCTTCGCCGGACGTCACCTTTACGACTTTCGCCATCTGCGTAAGGCGATCGAACGCGCCGTGCACGAGGGTTGCCGGTCCGGACAATCCGAAGGTCGCGGCCCCATCGACGGCACCTTTCGTCCACGCGCCACGCCGGTCGCGGGCATCCTGGTGTCGCTCATCGATCGACCGCGGCTGGAAACGTTCCGCGACCCGGCGCGCCATCCGGGCCACCCGATTCGGGGACTCCGTCTCCGCGAACCCGATCAGTTGCTCCGCATACGCATCCCGATCCGCGGCATCGTCGAGATGTGCGCCGGCGTCGATGATCACTCGGGCATGTCCAGCGCTGATCCGCCCGGCACCCTGCGCCTGCCACACCGACGGGAACTGCTCCACCAGGAACGACGCTTCCGACATCCGTCGTTGCACCGTCCGGTCGCTCACCCGCAGCGCCGCCCCCATCTCCGCCGCGACCGACCGCAACGCCAGATCCCCGAAATCGGGATGCTCGGCCTGCTGGGCGACGTCGAGCGCGAACCGGGACCCGAGAGCGAGGAGACCATCCCGCGCCGCCTGCAACGAACTGATCGTGCGCTCGATCTCCACGACCGAGTCGGTGAGCGCGCCCAGCGTCGCCACCTGCTCCACTGTCGCATCCATCAACGCCGTCATAACCCCCAGTACACCAGGGGCCACCGACATTCCAACCCCAGATCAGGGGGCAAAAATTCGCAATCGAGTCACGGATCCATAACAGTCTCTTGCACCCGATCCCTGTCGGGCCGAACCCCTCTTGCTGATACCTGCAGCTATCCGTTACCCGTTGTCTTGGCCACAGTGAACACGATGTTCGCGATCACGGCGTAGACGCTGATGAATATCAGTGCGGACACGGGAAGCCAGACATTTGAAGTCCGCCGCACCCAGAGCACGATGGATGCGCTGACCACCAGCACCAGCAGGACCCCATTGATCCAGAGGAATGGCTGCACCGCGTAGTACATGACTACGCCGTCGCAGGTGCCCGTCGCGCTGCACGTCACCCCTTCGAACTGGCGGAAGAAAGTCACGAAGCCCGCCGCAAGCGATACGAACACGTAGAGGACGAACCCCACTGCCGATTTCTCTTGCGGAGTATGACGGCGTGATTCCTGAGGCACGACTGCTTCCTTCCCGTCAGTGTGTCCGGGTGATCGTGCGATCTCAGCGGGCGACGAGTCGGAATCAATCATAGGAAGGCGATGATCCGGGACAAGAGCACCACGGCAATGGGAGTCAACGCCACGATGATCGTTCGAGGACGGCGCCCGCGAACCACGAGCACCGTCATTGCCACAACGTCGCGACACGCGCCACGGTTTCCCCCACCCCGGAAACACCGCCGTCACACGCACCGCTTAGGCTGACCGCATGCCCCGCCCCACCCTGCTCGCCGTCTCTCACGGGACGTCGGATGCCGAAGGCGCACGCACGATCGCCGAGCTCGTCGACCGCGTCGCCGATGCGCTGCCCGACGTGGCCGTCAGAGCCGCCTTCGTCGACGTGCAGCAACCCGACGCCAAGGACGCGGTACCCGCGATCGAAGGGCCGGTCGTCATCGTGCCCCTCCTGCTGTCGAGCGGATTCCACGTGCACCACGACCTGCACGGCATCGCCGGCAAGCGAGCGGATGCCGTCGTCGCCGACCCGATGGGACCGGACCCCCGCCTCGCCGAAGTGCTCGCTGAGCGGCTCGCTGCGCACCTGCCCCCGGCATCCGACGGCCCCGTCATCCTCGCCGTCGCGGGCTCCCGCGATCCGCGCTCGCTGACGGATGCCGAGGGCATGGCCGCTCTGCTGCAGCAGCACCTCGGGCGAGCCGTCGAACTCGCGTATCTCGCCGCACGCCAACCCGACCTGCCGACCGCCCTCGAGAACCACCCGGACGCGGTCGTGTCGATCTACCTGCTCGCCCGCGGCTATTTCTTCGACCTGGCCGAGCGTCAAGCCCCCGGTCGCACGATCACACTCCCCCTCCTCGACGGCGGCCCCGTTCCCCAGGCCCTGATCGACCTCGTCGTGGCCCGCTACGTCGACGCCGAAGCGCGTCTCGACGACTGACTCCCGCCCGTTCCGGTCGCAGTTCGTGTGGCTCCGGACGCCGAGAAGCGGCACAAAGTGCGACCGGAGCAGGCGCGACCCCGCAGCCGAAGCACATGACAACGCTTCAGCACCAGTGTTCGGCGTCATATTTCGCGCTGCATGACGCCATATGACGTTGCTTGACGCACTGAGTCACCCCCTGTTAATGAACAAGGTCCCACTCCTTAGGTTGAGAGACAGCCATCCAGGGAGCAGACCCATGACCATCGAGCAGCCGACGCCAGTCCGCGGTGCCCGCACGCGCACTGCCCGCGTACCAACGAAGCCGCACGGGCAGTGGCTCGTCGACGGCACCGAGCCCCTCAACGCGAACGAGCAGTTCAAGCTCGACGACAACGGGCTCAACGTGCGCGAGCGCATCGAGAACGAATACGCCAAGGGCGGCTTCGCTTCGATCGATCCGACCGACCTGCACGGACGCTTCCGCTGGTGGGGCCTCTACACGCAGCGCAAGCCCGGGATCGACGGCGGCCGCACCGCGCAGCTCGAGCCGCACGAGCTCGAGGACGAGTACTTCATGCTGCGGGTCCGCATCGACGGCGGCCAGCTCACCACCGAGCAGCTCCGCGTGATCGGCGAGATCTCCACCGAGTTCGCCCGCGACAGCGCCGACATGACCGACCGCCAGAACGTGCAGCTGCACTGGATCCGTGTCGAGGACGTGCCCGAGATCTGGCGCCGCCTCGAGGGGATCGGCCTGAGCACCACCGAGGCCTGCGGCGACGTGCCCCGCGTCATCCTCGGCTCCCCGGTCGCCGGCATCGCCGCCGACGAGATCATCGACCCGACCCCGCAGATCCACGAGATCGCCGAGCGCTTCATCGGCGACCCGACGCTCGCGAACCTCCCCCGAAAGTACAAGACCGCGATCACCGGCCACCCCAGCCAGGACGTCGTCCACGAGATCAACGACTGCGCCTTCGTCGCCGTCGTGCACCCCGAGCTCGGCATCGGCTATGACCTGTGGGTCGGCGGCGCCCTCTCCGTTGTCCCCCGTCTCGGCGAGCGCCTCGGCACCTTCGTCGCCCCCGAGCGGGTCGCCGAGGTCTGGCACGGCATCACCCAGATCTTCCGCGACTACGGCTACCGGCGCCTCCGCAACAAGGCCCGCCTGAAGTTCCTCCTCGCCGATTGGGGCACCGAGAAGTTCCGCGAGGTGCTCGAGACCGAGTACCTCGAGAGCCCTCTCCCCGACGGACCGGCCGCGCCCAAGCCGACCAGCATCGGCGACCACGTCGGCGTGCACGCGCAGAAGGACGGCCGCTTCTTCGTCGGCGCCGCTCCCCTCGTCGGACGCGTCTCCGGCACCACGCTCACCGCACTCGCCGACCTCGCCGAGGCGCACGGCTCGCAGCGGGTTCGCACCACGCCGTACCAGAAGCTCATCGTCCTCGACATCCCCGAAGAGAACGTCGAAAGCCTCGTGAAGGGCCTCGACGAGATCGGACTGTCAGCCCGGCCCAGCCTGTTCCGCCGCGGCACCATCGCCTGCACCGGCATCGAGTACTGCAAGCTCGCGATCGTCGAGACCAAGGCGAACGCCGCCCAGGCTATCCTCCAACTCGAAGAGCGCCTCGGAGCCCTCGAGCCCGAGATCGGCCGCCCGATCACCCTGCACGTGAACGGATGCCCGAACTCCTGCGCCCGCATCCAGACGGCCGACATCGGCCTGAAGGGCCAGCTCGTCCTGATCGACGGCGAGCAGGTACCCGGCTACCAGGTGCACCTCGGCGGCGGTCTCGCCGGCGTCGACCGCGAAGAAGCCGGTCTCGGCCGCACCGTGCGCGGCTTGAAGGTCGCGGCCGACGGCATCGCCGACTACGCCGAGCGGGTCATCCGCCGCTATCTCGCCGACCGCGAGAACGCGGAGAGCTTCGCGCAGTGGGCGCACCGAGCGGACGAGGAGGCCCTGCAGTGAGCACCCTCGTCGACATCCGTCCTGCACGCCGCTCCACCGAAGAGCTCAAGGCCCTCGCTGAGCGCGGCGCGATCGAGCTGCGCAGCCGCGCGGCCGACGAGGCGAGCCCTGCCGAGGTCGTCGCGTGGGTGGCCGAGAACTTCGCCGTCGCGCAGGCCGCCGTCGCGTGCTCGATGGCGGATGCCGCGTTGCCGCACCTCGTCGCGCAGAGCCTGCCGGGCGTCGACGTGCTCTTCCTCGAGACCGGCTACCACTTCGCCGAGACCACGTTCACGCGCAACGAGGTGGCCGCCGCGCTCGACGTGCGCATCGTCGACGTGAAGCCCGAGCAGACCGTGCGCGAGCAGGACGCCGAGTTCGGCGCCGAACTGTTCGCCCGCGACCCCGGCCTGTGCTGCGCACGCCGCAAGGTCGAGCCGCTGCAGCGGGCACTCGGCGGCTACGAACTGTGGTTCACCGGTGTACGCCGCGAAGAGGGCCCGACGCGCGCCGACACCCCGCTGATCGTCTGGGACGAGCGCAACGGACTGGTCAAGGTCAACCCGGTCGCCGCCTGGAGCTTCGACGACCTCATCGACTACGCCACCGTGCACGAAGTGCCGGTGAACCCCCTCGTCGCGAACGGCTACCCCTCCATCGGCTGCGCGCCGTGCACGAAGGCGGTCGCCCCCGGCGAGGATCCGCGATCCGGCCGCTGGGCGGGACTCTCGAAGACAGAATGCGGGCTGCACCTATGAGCACCATCACGTCGCTGAGCACCCTCGACCTGCTCGAGGCCGAGGCGATCCACATCATCCGCGAGGTCGTCGCCGAATTCGAGCGACCCGTGCTGCTGTTCTCCGGCGGCAAGGACTCCGTCGTCGTGCTGCACCTCGCTGCCAAGGCATTCGCACCGGGCAAGGTGCCTTTCCCGGTGCTGCACGTCGACACCGGCCACAACTTCCCCGAGGTCATCGCGTTCCGCGATGAGACCGTCGCACGTCTGGGCATCCGGCTCGAAGTCGCCAACGTCCAGGACTACATCGATGACGGCCGCCTCGCCGAGCGTCCGGACGGCACCCGCAACACCCTGCAGACGCAGCCCCTGCTCGACGCGATCGCCGCGGGCAAGCACGACGCGGTGTTCGGCGGCGCACGACGCGACGAGGACAAGGCGCGCGCCAAAGAGCGCATCATCTCGCTGCGCGACGAGTTCGGGCAGTGGGATCCGCGCAATCAGCGCCCCGAACTGTGGAGCCTGTACAACGGCCGCCACCTCCCTGGGCAGCACGTGCGCGCGTTCCCGATCTCGAACTGGACCGAGCTCGACATCTGGAGTTACATCGCCCGCGAGGACATCGCGCTGCCTCCGCTGTACTACGCGCACGAGCGCGAGGTGTTCCGCCGCGACGGCATGTGGTGGGCGGTCGGCGAGTTCTCGCAGCCGCGGGCCGGCGAGCAGACCGAACGCCGGGTCGTGCGCTACCGCACGGTCGGCGACTCGAGCTGCACGGGCGCGGTCGAATCGGATGCTGTGGACACGGCATCCGTCGTCGCCGAGGTCGCCCGCTCGACGCTGACCGAACGCGGCGCCACCAGGGCGGATGACCGCATCAGCGAAGCCGCCATGGAAGATCGCAAGAAGGACGGGTACTTCTGATGACCGAGACCTCGATTCTCGACGCACCAGGCGAGGCGTCCGCCCTGCTCACCGACGGCTCCACGCTCTTCCGTTTCGCGACCGCCGGCTCTGTCGACGACGGCAAGTCGACGCTCGTCGGCCGACTGCTGCACGATGCGAAGGCGATCCTCGCCGATCAGCTCGAGCAGGTCGCCGCGACCTCCCGCGACCGCGGCTTCGCCCATGGCGACTTCGACTTCGCGCTGCTCACCGACGGACTCCGTGCCGAGCGCGAGCAGGGCATCACGATCGACGTCGCCTACCGCTACTTCGCCACCGGCCGCCGCAGCTTCATCCTCGCGGACTGCCCCGGCCACGTGCAGTACACCCGCAACATGGTCACCGGCGCTGCGACCGCCGACGCGGTGATCGTGCTCGTCGACGCACGCAAGGGAATCGTCGAACAGACCAGGCGCCACCTCGCCGTGGTGTCGCTGCTGCGCGTCGCACACGTGATCATCGCGGTGAACAAGATCGACCTGATCGACTTCGACGAGGCACGATACGACGAGATCGAACGCGAAGCGGGTCGCGTCGCGACAGAGCTCGGTCTCTCCGGCATCCGGGTGCTGCCCGTCTCGGCGTTGGAGGGCGACAACATCGTCGACCGTTCCTCGCGCACCCCCTGGTACGACGGCCTCACCCTGCTGGAGCTGCTGGAGACGCTCCCCAGCCAGCAGGAGACGGTCTCGCACGCCGCCGAGTTCCGGCTGCCGGTGCAGCTGGTGCTGCGGCCGCAGGGCGGCCTGTCGCCGACGATCCCCGCCGAGCAGGCCGAGCAGTATCGCGACTTCCGCGGCTTCGCCGGCCGGATCAGCTCCGGCACGGTCCGCATCGGCGATCGCGTCGAGGTGCTCCCCGGGCGACTCGCGACCACGGTCACCGGCATCCATGTCGCCGGCGACGAGACGGATGCCGCGACGACCTCGCAGTCGGTGACACTGACGCTCGCCGACGACGTGGATGCCGCGCGCGGCGCCCTCATCGTCGGAGCCGGCACGGCACCGACCGGGCAGAAGGAAGCCGTGGTCGAGCTGTTCCAGCTCGACCCGCGCGCCGTCACCACCGGCACCCGGGTTCTCGTCAAGCACGGCACCTCCACGGTGCAGGCCGTCATCGCCGAGGTGCTCTCCCGGTACGACCTGGAGACGCTGGCGCACCACGATGCCGACGCCCTCGCAGTGAACGAGATCGGCCGAGTACGGCTCCGTCTCGCATCCGAGCTGCCGCTGGAGCCCTATGCGCGGGGCCGCGAGGGCGGCGCCCTGCTGCTCATCCACCCCGCCGACGGCGCGACCCTCGCTGCGGCGACCGTCATCGACGCACCCTGACCTGCTCAATCCCCCACTGAAACACCCACCCTGAAGGAGGCGAAACCGTGAAGATCAACCGCACCGCAACGACACTCACCGCTCTAGGAATCACCGCAATGATGCTGGCCGGTTGTGCCTCCGCATCCGCAGACCCCGGCTCCGGCGAGGCCACGGGCGACGATCTGACCGAGGTCCGCCTCGGCTACTTCGCGAACGTGACGCACGCTCCGGCCCTGGTCGGCCTCTCGGAGGGCCTGTTCCAGGATGCTCTGGGCGACGTCGACCTGAAGACGGAGGTGTTCAACGCCGGCCCCGCGGCGATCGAGGCGCTCTCCGCCGGGGCGATCGACGCGACGTACATCGGACCGAACCCGTCGATCAACACCTTCATCCAGTCGGGCGGTGAGTCCGCACACATCATCGCCGGCGCGACGTCCGGCGGAGCGGCCCTGGTGGTCCGCGATGGCATCGATACTCCGGAAGACCTGGCGGGCAAGAACATCGCGACGCCGCAGCTCGGCAACACGCAGGATGTGGCGCTGCGCAGCTGGCTCGCCGAGGAGGGCTTCGAGACATCGACTTCGGGTGGCGGCGATGTGACCATCACGCCGACCGAGAACGCGCAGACCCTGACCCTGTTCCAGGACGGGCAGCTCGACGGCGCCTGGCTGCCGGAGCCCTGGGTCTCGCGACTGGTCGTCGAGGCCGGGGCGCACGTGCTCGTCGATGAGCAGGACCTCTGGCCTGACGGGAACTTCCCGACCACGGTGCTGCTCGTCCGCGCGGAGTTCGCCGCGGAGCACCCTGCTGTCGTCGAAGAACTGCTCGAGGGACACATCGCCGCCGTGCAGTGGCTCGATGAGAACAAGGAAGAGGCACCGACCGTCATCAACGACGCGCTCGAGGAGGCCACCGGCAAGAGGCTCGCCGACGAAGTGCTCACCAGGGCACTGGAGAACGTGACCTTCACGGTGGACCCGCATGCGGAGACCTTCGAGACGCTCGTCGAGAACGGACTGGCCGCCGGCACGCAGAAGGAGGGCTCGATCAAGGGCCTCTTCGACCTGCGCGCGCTGAACGCCCTCCTCGAGAAGGACGGCGCGGAGCCGGTCTCCGCCGCCGACCTCGGGGAGGAATGATGACTGCGCCCGCGGGGAAGACGGTGGGTGCGGAGGCGCCCGTGACCAGGCTGACGCCGAGCTTCGACAGCGTCACGCCCGTCACGGCACCGGCACCCCCCGTCGACCCCGCGGTGCGCATCTCGAACGTCACCAAGCGCTACGGATCCGGGCCGGTCGTCCTCGACGACGTCTCGCTCGACATCGCCCCTGGCGAGTTCGTCTGCCTGCTCGGCGCCTCCGGCTGCGGCAAGTCGACGCTGCTGAACCTCATCGCCGGACTCGAGCCGGTGACCTCCGGCTCGATCGGCACTCCCGCCGGCGGTGCCGCGGTGATGTTCCAGGAGTCCGCGCTGATGCCCTGGCTCACTGCGCGCCACAACGTCGAACTCGCGCTGCGCCTTCGCGGCGTCCCGCGCCGCGAGCGCCGCGAGGAGGCCGAGCGCCTGCTCGGAACCGTGAACCTGTCGGAGGCTGCGGACAAGCGCCCGCACGAACTCTCCGGCGGCATGCGGCAGCGCGTCGCCCTGGCCCGCGCCCTCGCCCAGGACCGCTCCGTGCTCCTGATGGACGAGCCCTTCGCGGCGCTCGACGCGATCACCCGCGACCTCCTGCACGAGGAGCTCGAGCGCGTCTGGCGTGCGACCGGCCGAACGATCGTGTTCGTCACCCACAACGTGCGCGAGGCTGCCCGGCTCGGCCAGCGCGTCATCCTGCTCTCCAGTCGCCCCGGCCGTGTGGCCGGCGAGTGGAAGGTCGCCTCGACCCGCGGCCGGCGCATCGAGTCGCCCGAAGTGGCGGCGCTGGCCACCGAGATCACCGCCGAGCTCCGGAAGGAGATCCGCCGCAATGCCTCCTGAAGCCGCATCCGTCGTGCAGAGCGAGGCCGCCGTTCAGACAGAGAACGACGACCTGGCCACCCTCTCCGCCGGCCTGGACCGCCTGCAGTCCGACACTGCACCGCAGAGGTCGCTCTGGCGTGAGGTGCTGAGCAAGACCCTGCCGCCGGTGGGGTTGCTGCTCGCCCTGCTCGCCGTGTGGCAGCTCTACATCGTCATCGCGAACCCGCGCCCCGACAAGGCGCCGAGCCCTGCGGCAGTCGCCGGCGCCCTCGGCGATTCCTGGGAGTCCGGCCGCCTGCAGGAGGCGGTGACCACCAGCCTCGAGCGCGGCGTCATCGGGTTCCTGATCGCGATCCTCGTCGGCACTGTGCTCGGGATGCTGCTCGCCGAGTGGAAGCTGCTCCGTCGCGCCGCCGGTCCGCTGATCTCCGGCCTCACGGTGCTTCCCTCGGTCGCCTGGGTGCCCGCGGCGATCATCTGGTTCGGGCTCAGCGATGCCACCGCATACTTCGTCATCCTGATGGGCGCCATCCCCTCGATCGTGAACGGCCTCCTCTCCGGCATCGATCAGGTGCCGCCGCAGTTGCGCCGAGTCGGCATCGTACTCGGCGCGAGCCGCTGGCAACTCGCGACCTCCGTCACTCTCCCCGCGGCTCTCCCCGGCTATTTCGCCGGCCTCAAGCAGGGCTGGGCTTTCTCCTGGCGGTCACTGATGGCGGCTGAGATCATCACCAGCGGCGGAACGATCGGCTTCGGCCTCGGCACGATGCTCAACCAGTCGCGCGAACTCGCGGATCTCGCCGGCGTGCTCGCCACGATCCTGCTCATCCTCGCGATCGGCATTCTGATCGAGCTGGCGCTGTTCGGCCCGATCGAGCGGCGGATGCTCCGCAACCGCGGCCTGATGCTGGGCGGTTCGCGATGACCGGCCGCGTCACTCTCGTCGGTGCCGGTCCGGGCGATGCCGGGCTGCTGACCCTGCGCGGGCTCCGCGCTCTGCAGGAGGCCGACGTCATCGTCGCCGATCGACTCGGCGCGCGCACGGTGCTGGAGCAGCTCGTGGACGAGGGCGAGCAGATCGACGCCGAGGTGATCGACGTCGGCAAGCTCCCTGGCCACCACCCGATTCCGCAGGACGGCATCAACGCCCTGCTCGTCGAGCTCGCGGTCGCCGGGAAGCGTGTCGTCCGCCTGAAGGGCGGCGATCCGTTCGTGTTCGGCCGCGGCCGCGAGGAGCAGTTGTTCTGCGAGGCCGCCGGCATCCCGGTCGACGTCGTGCCCGGCGTCACCAGCGCCGTCTCGGTGCCGGCCGTCGCCGGCATCCCGCTCACCCACCGCGGCATCGCCGCATCCTTCACCGTGGTGAGCGGCCACGACCAGATCGAACAGGTCCGCGGTGGCGGCGAACACACCGTCGTGCTGTTGATGGGCGTCGGCAGCCTCGCGCATTCCGCGCATGTGCTTGCCTCAGGACCACGTGGCGCCGACTGCCCGGTCGCGATCATCGAGGACGGGTTCGGTGATGGGCAACGGATCACCCTCGGAACACTCGGCACGATCGCGCACCTCGCGGCCGCACGTCAGGTGCGCTCCCCCGCGGTAGTCGTCATCGGCGATGTGGTCCGTCTCAGCCCGGATGCGAATTTCGCGGTCCCCGACGCTCTTCCGGTGGCATCGAATGCTGCGCGCCCTGCTCGTTCGCGCTGGACCGATGCCCTCGACGCCGGCCTCGCAGCCGACACCGGCCTGATCCAGGCCGTCGACACGCTCAATCCGTCGTCTGGTCGCCAGCCCCGTTCTTCTGCCCCCTCCCTCTTCTCGCGCACCCGTTGAGCCTGCAGCCCGAAAGGCCTCCTTCGTCATGACCTCTTCCTCTCCCACCCTGCGCGTCGCGATCGTCGGCGCCGGCCCCGCCGGCATCTACGCGGGCAATCTGCTCGCCGGAGCCGTCGCCGAACGCGGGCGTCGCGTCGAGATCGATCTGTTCGAGTCGCTTCCCGCCCCGTACGGTCTCATCCGCTACGGCGTCGCTCCCGATCACCCCCGCATCAAGGGCATCGTCAACTCGCTGCACGAGATGCTCGACGCCTTCCCCGCGGCATCCGATGACGAGCCGGCGGCGACGCGACGCACCATCCGCTTCATCGGCAACGTCGAAGTCGGCCGCGACATCTCCATCGACGAGCTGCGCGAGCGCTACCACGCCGTGATCCTCGCCACCGGCGCGATCCGCGATGCCGCGCTCGACGTGCCAGGGGTCGACCTTCCCGGCTCCTACGGCGCCGCCGATTTCGTCGCCTGGTTCGACGGGCACCCCGATGTGGCGCGCACCTGGCCGCTGGATGCCGAATCGGTCGCGGTCATCGGCAACGGCAACGTCGCCCTCGACGTGGCCCGCGTGCTTGCGAAGCACGCGGTCGACCTGCGCACCACCGAGGTGCCGGACAACGTGCTCGAAGGCCTCGCGTCGTCGGCGGTCACCGACGTGCACGTGTTCGGCCGCCGCGGCCCCGCCGACATCAAGTTCACGCCGATCGAGTTGCGTGAACTCGGCGAGGTGAACGACGTCGACATCGTGCTCTACAACGAGGACTTCGACGGTGTCGACCCGGCATCCGCTTCGACCAACCAGTTGAAGGTGATGCTGCGCACGCTGAACGGCTGGCGCGACCGCCCCCAGTCCGGAGCATCGCGGCGGCTGCACCTGCACTTCTGGCACGCCCCGGTGGAGATCACCGGTGACGATCGCGTGACCGGCATCCGCTTCGCGCGCACTGCTCCCGGCGCCGATGGCACCCTCGTCACGACGGGCGAGTTCCGTGACTACCCGATCCAGGCCGTGTACCGGGCTGTCGGCTACTACGGCACCCGCGTCGCAGGCGCGCCTTTCGACGAGAAGCGCGGTGTCGTGCCGAACGACGGCGGCCGGGTCGACGGCGAGCCAGGGCTGTACGCGACCGGCTGGATCAAGCGCGGACCGGTCGGCCTCATCGGGCACACGAAGTCGGATGCTCTGGAGACGATCTCGAACGTGGTCGGGGATGCCGAGGCGGGGCTGTTGACCGCACCCGACGACTCCGAAGACGTCCTCACGGTTCTGGAGGAGCGCGAGACCGAGTACACGACGTGGGACGGCTGGCTCGCCCTCGACGCGCACGAGCGCCACCTCGGCGAGAACCACGAGCACACCCGCGAGCGCGTCAAGGTCGTGCCCCGCGATGAGCAGGTGGCGGTGTCCCGCGACGGAGCGCTGGTGCAATGACGTATGTGATCGCTCTGCCGTGTGTCGATGTGAAGGATCGTGCCTGCATCGACGAGTGCCCCGTGGACTGCATCTACGAGGGCGAGCGTTCGCTCTACATCCACCCGGATGAATGCGTGGACTGCGGTGCCTGTGAACCGGTGTGCCCGGTCGAGGCGATCTACTACGAGGATGATCTCCCCGAGGAGTGGGCCGACTACTACAAGGCGAACGTCGAGTTCTTCGACGAGATCGGTTCCCCTGGTGGCGCGGCCAAGACCGGCGTCCTCACCTTCGACCACCCCGTCATCGCGGCCCTCCCGCCCCAGGACGGCGAGCATGGCTGAGACGGCTGCGGCGGAGGTGCCACCCGGCCCCGCCGCCGACCCGCCGACAGAGTACGACGTCCTCATCGTCGGCGGCGGACCGGCTGGACTCTCCGCCGCCCTCAACCTCGGACGCTCTCTGGTGCGCGTGCTCGTCATCGACGCGGATCGCCCGCGGAACGCCGCCACCCTGAACTCGCACGGCTTCCTCACCCGCGACGGCGTGCCCCCGCACGAGCTGCGCCGACTCGCGCGGGAAGAACTCGCCGCCTACCCCAACGTCGAGGTGCGGACCCGGGTGCGGGTCGCGTCGCTGGCGAAGACGGATGCCGGCTTCACGGCCGCCATCGGCCGGCGCGAGCCCACCGAAGTGGTCTCGGCGCGGTCGGTGCTGCTGGCCACCGGGCTTCGCGAGACGCTGCCGGATGTGCCGAATCTGCGCGGCTTCTACGGCATGAGCCTGTTCAGCTGCGCGGCCTGCGATGCCTGGGAGCTACGAGGGCGGCGGCTGGCCCTGATCGGAGAATCCGCGGATCTCGCCGACCGCGCCCGGCTCATCGGACGCTGGACCGAGAGCCTCACGGTGTTCACGAACGGCGCCGATACGGTCACGACGACCGAGGAGGCCGAGCTGGCCGCGGCCGGAGTGGCTGTGCAACGGCATCCGATCACCGAACTCGTCGGCGACCGAGGCCGGCTCGAGGCCGTCCGCCTCGCCGACGGCAGCGAGGTCATCCTCGACGGCGGATTCGTGCGCCCCGTCTGGGAGGCGGATCTGTCGTTCCTCGACGGCATCACGCCGCCGCTCGACGACGCAGGGCATCTGCTGACCGACCGCTCCGGGCGCACCGGGGTTGCCGGGTTGTACGCCGCCGGCGATGTCGCAGCTCCCGGACCTCAGCAGCTCATCGTCGCGGCCGGCGCCGGCGCGCGGGTCGCCGCGGTGATCGTGCACGACACGATCGGCGTCGCGACGGCGCACTGACGCGGCCCTGCTCGCCGAGGCCGAGGGATAGGCTGACCGGCATGACACGCACCGACGAGGTCCCGACGACGTTCCGTCTCATGGCCGTGGCTGCGGTGATCGCCCTGGCTCTGCCGCTCAGCGGATGCATGTTCGGTCAGATCCCCCCGAACGATCCGGGTGTCGACAAGCCTGTCGACGAGCCGGAGCCCAGCGACGAGCCGGCCGAAGATCCGGCCGGGGATCTCCCCGCCGCTCTGTCGTTCGCCCAGGGCCAGGAGCTCCCCTCGACCGCGTACATCGAGTGGGGCGACGGCCTCATGACCGACGATGGCTGGACCGTCGTGTCACCCGACAACGGCGACGGCGGTTGGAAGTACGGCACGGCCGACGGCACCTGCACCGCCCAGTTCTGGCAGGGCTTCATCGCCGACGTTCCGGTCGTCGCCGGCGACGACAGCGCGTCGTCGGATGCGATCCTCGGTGTGCTCCTGAAGACCGATACCGCCACCATCACGCCCGCCGCGACCACCGGTGAGTTCGGTTACCAGCCCGGTGGAGACGGGGGCGTCGAGAACCGTCAGGTGCTCGGCATGGAGGGCGATCGGTCCTGGATCATGGCCGCTCGCGCGTTCACCGCCACCGGCGTCGGGCTGTATCTCATCGTCGACTGCACCGGCGGCGACGCGAACGCCGTGCTCGCGGAGGTCATCGAGAAGAACGCGATCGTCGTCACTCCCTGACCCGACGCCGTTCGAATAGCGCAAACGGCTGCATTTTGGCTCGGAATAGAGCCCTTTGCGCTATTCGAACGGTCATTTCCCGCCGGGCGGACCGACCAGCAGCAGGATGACGTAGAGCGCGACGATCCCGACGACGAGGAGAGCCGCGAGCATCCACGGGCGGCGCAGGAACCAGCGCATCAGCCGGTCGAACCAGCGGCGGTCGCGCGAATCGTCGGTCTCCTCCAGGCGCCATGCGCCGCGCAGACGCCCGGTGCGGTGCAGCCACATCTCGACGGGGATCGTCGCGTAGGGCACGATCGCACTCGCGACGGCGAGCACGGCGACGCTCAGTTTCCAGCGCTGGTTGATGGCGACGAGGACTGCCGTCGCGGCGTAAGCGAGGAAGACGAAACCGTGGATGCCGCCGCCGATCGTGACCACGACACCGGGGGCGCCGAGCGCGCGGGCGATGATCGCCGAGATCAAGATCGTCCAGGTGATCGCCTCCGCGATCGCAAGAACACGGAACAGACGGTCGGGCGTACGGAACACGGCACTCCTCGGGTGGTTTCTGTCAGCGTAGAGGAGCGGAGCTATGGGTCAGCTCGGGCGGAATAACCTGCCGTCCGCCGACGTTCCTCACGTCATGGCGACAGTCGACTCGGATGCCCTCTCCCAGGTGCTCGGCTCCGTCGACCTCCGCGTCGGCGTGGCTCGTCGCGTGAGCCTGTCCGCCGGCTCGCTCCTGCCGCTTGCGCCCGGGGCGGCCACCCTGATCTATGTCGCGGCCGGCAGCGTGCACGGGCATCCGCCCCTGAGCACCGGGTGCCATCTCGATGTCGACCGCGCATCGCAGCACGTCGCCGTCGACCTGCGGGGCGACCGCGAGCATCTCGTCGCCGGTGACGCGTTCCTGACCCTGGGCGAACGGCCCTTCGCACTGGAAGCCGACGCCGATGCGGCCCTGATGATCGTCGACCTCGAGCTCTCGGACGCTATGGCGCAGTTGGGCTCCGTGCTGCCCCAGAACATCACCGTGACCGGGTTCGATGCTCTCGAGCCCGCCGCTGCGGCCCTCGCCGAGAACATGGGCCAGGTCGATGCCGGCGCGTGCCCGGTGCGCCAAGGCGACCCCGTCATCTGCCGGATGATGGCGACGACCGTGCTGCTCTCGGTGATCCGCGCGTGGGCCGAGAACGGATGCGCCCCCGAGGGCTGGCCCTCCCTGTCAAAGGATCCGTTCCTCGACCGCGTCGTCGACGCGATTCACGACGAACCGGGTCGGGACTGGACCGTCGAACGCCTCGCGAGCGTCGGAGCCATGTCTCGGTCGGTGTTCGCCGAGCGCTTCCGCAGCGCCTTCGGTCGCTCCCCGGCGGACTACGTCACCGAGGTGCGCGTCGACGCTGCGAAGCGGATGCTCGACGCCGGCCACCCCGTCTCGACGATCTCGCGCGACCTCGGTTACGCCTCGGACGAGGGCTTCAGCCGCGCCTTCCGCCGTCGCACCGGGCTGACGCCCTCCGCCTGGCGGATGGCCAACCGCACCGCCGTTCCGGCGTAGCGGCAAGGGCCCGCGGCATCCGCCCCCCGCCCCTCAGGCCCGGATCCGGTTCGACAGCCCGAACAGCACCGCACCGACCATGAGCGCCGCCGCACCGGCGATGTACACGAGCTCCACGCCGAGGGTGTCGACGAGCAGCCCGCCGACGCCGGCCGCGACCATGATCGCTCCCTGGAAGCCGACCACCACGAGGCTGCCTCCGGCCTCGAGTCGGTCCGGCATCCGGTGTCCCACCCAGGTGTTCACGACGATGAGCCACGAGGCGAAGAAGAAGCCCCAGACGGTCACGACGATCCCGAGCCCGACCACCGTTCCGGAGAGCAGGATCATCGCTGCGACGGCCACCGCGATGACCACCGGCGCGAGCACCGCGAAGAACTCGAAGGAACGGTCGATCACGATGCCGATGATGATGTTGCCCACGAGTCCGCCGGCGCCGAAGAGCGCCAGCAGCACCACGATCGTGGAGGCATCGACGTCGGGAATGCGCTCCAGCGCGAGGCGCACGTAGGTGTAGGCGAGGAAGTGGCCGAGCACGACGAGGACGTGGCCGATGAGGCCGAGACCGACGCCCGGCCGGCGGACGGTGTCGACGAGCAGGCGGATGCTGGACGCCTGAGCGGCGGGGACCGAGGGCAGAAGCGTGCGCAGGCCGATGGCCAGCAGCCCGGTCGCGACGCCGGCAACCGCGAAGACCACGCGCCAGTCGGCGAGCTCTGACAGCATCACACCGAGCGGGACGCCGGCGACGGTTGCCAGTGACGCACCGGCCGAGGTGAACATGACCGCTCGGCCGAGGCGCTCGGGACCGGCGATCCGGACCGCGACCGTGATCGACATCGACCAGAAGGCGCTGATCGCCGCACCCAGCAGGAATCGTGCGAGCAGCACGATCAGCAGGCTCGGCGCGATGGCGACGATGAGGTTGGAGACAGCCGCGGCGAGCGCCATCCAGACGAGCAGCGAACGGCGATCCAGCCGCGGGAACATCAGTCCGACCGTCGGCGCGACGATGAAGCCGACGAGCGCGGTGACCGTCACCGTCTGGCCCGCCTGTCCTGGCGTGACGCCGAGGGCTTCCGCCATCTCGGTGAGCATGCCGTTGGGGAGGAACTCGGCGGTCACCAGCAGGAAGCTCATCAGCATGACGACGATGAGCCCGCCGTAGCGGATTCTCTCCGCACGGGAGGCGGGGGCGGTGGGAACAGGAGCGGTGATCGTCATGGTTCCACGTTCGCACCGAACGGATGCCTCCACCCGACCGGTCGTCCACCGCATCCGACCATTCGTCCGGCGCCGCCTTCAGGAGGCTCGCAGGCGGGGCCGCAAGAGTGAGCGGGTGCGCATGACGGGGCGGAGGCGACGGATGCTGCGCCTCGCCGCGCTCGCGACCGCCGGCCTCGTCCTCTCGGCGTGCGCTCCCCAGGTCGGGGACGATGACTGGACGCTGGAGCCGATCGGCTTCCACAACCAGATGACCGGACGCCCTGGCGACACGTTCTTCGGCGACACCCCGTTCGCGAACGAGCCTCGGATCGACGTCGCCTTCGGCATGTCGATGCTCGCGGCAGACGGCACCGGCGGATTCTGGGCGATGTCGGCCGGCTCGTGGCCGCACCTCGGAGCTGATGGCGAGAAGCTGGCACGCTTCAACACCGAGTTCGACGATCCGCTCACGCGCATCAAGGCGATCTCGGCGCTCTCCTCCACCGAGCTCGCGGTGGTCCGCGACGACGGGCACCCGGTGCTGGCCGTGCTCGACACCACGACAATGACGATGCGCGACCTGCCCGGCGAGCCGCCCACCGAGTTCCCCGACTTCGGCGACTTCGTCTTCGGCGATGTGGCCGTGCACGACGGCGACGCGATCGTGGTGCGCTACCAGCCCCGGCCACCCGCGTACATGGACTACGAGGTGCTCCGCATCGACCTGGACGACGGCGAGCGCGAGCTGCTGTACGGCCGGCCGCTCGCGCTGTCGGAAGCGGATGCCGCACCTCCCGCCGTTCCTCCGATCGACGTCGATGTCGACGCTTCGGGGCGCATCTATCTCGCGACCCCCACGGCCCGGATCGTGCTCGACCCGGACGGCACCGAGCGAATCGTCGAACGGCAGGACGCCGATCTCGCCCGGGTCGCCGTCCGTCCGGACGGAGTGGCCCTGTGGTGGGGCGGCGCCCCGGGCCCACCCGCCGCGAACGGAGTGATCGTGGGCGGTTCGGGCGAGGCGCGCGCCTCGATCGAGCTCCGCGAAGGATGCGCCGAGCCCCCTCTGTACCGCGCAGATGCCCTGCGGATGACGGACGGGATGGCGGAGCATCCGCTGCCCTTCCTCTGCGGCGCGAACGCAGCAGTCTGGACCGGGTCGTCGTGGGTGGTGGCGATCGGCGGCGAGGGTGACGGCGTGCTCGTGCGACTGACACCGCCGGCAGACTGACTCTGGACACCCGACCTCGTCAGGGCCTAGGCTCGACGACGCACCGGGATGAGCCCGGAAGGCCAGAGCGAGAGGAGCCGAGGACATGAACACCGTCTTTGTCGCGCCCCTCGCCGACATCCTTCCCTGAGGCCGCCCGCTCCTGTTCCGCGGTGTGGCCCTTCTCCTGGAGCCACCCCTTGTCAGAACTCTTCGCGTCTTTCGACGCATCCCCTTTCGAAACCACCCTCGCCTTCGCCGACGTCGAACCCGGCGAGGGCCAACGCTGGACCACCTGGCCGGCGGTCACCCCGTCCGAGCGCGGACCGGAGCCGCGCCCGTCATGGGTCGTGACGTCGGCCGGCGCACTCGACACCGAGCTCGGCATCCTCAAGACGGGCAAGGAAGCGGATGTCTTCCTGCTCGAGCGCGCGGTGCCGGATGACCCCACCCAGCGCACCCTGCTGGCGGCGAAGCGGTACCGGAGCAGCGACCATTCGAGCTTTCACCGCTCGGCCGTCTACACGGAGGGCCGCAGCACCCGCAACACCCGCGACACCCGAGCGCTCGCGAAGAAGTCGAGTCACGGCCGTGAGGTCGCAGCCGGCGCCTGGTCGTTCGCCGAGTTCGAGGCGCTGTGCCGGATGTGGGAGCTCGGCGCGCCGGTGCCCTACCCGGTGCAGGTCAGCGGCACCGAGGTGCTGATGGAGTTCCTCGGCGATACGACCGGCACCGCCGCTCCGCGCCTCGCACAGGTGCGGAGCGACCGCGCCGAGCTCGCGGATTTCTTCGTGCAGATCGTCGACCTCATGCGGATCTTCGCCGCCGCCGGCTTCGCCCACGGCGACCTGTCGGCGTACAACCTTCTCGTGCACGAGGGCCGAGTGCGGGTCATCGATCTGCCGCAGATCGTCGACATCATCGCGAATCCGCAGGGACTCGACCTGTTGCACCGCGACTGCGTGAACGTCTGCGACTGGTTCACCCGCCGCCGCGTGGAGTGCGATGCCGAGGAGCTGTTCGCCGAACTGCTCGCAGCGTCGTACACGTGAGGCCTCGGCATCCACCCTTTCCCCACCGCTCCCGTCGCGAAATAGCTCGGTATTCGGCCGCCATACCGGGCTGTTCTGCGACGGGAACGAAGGGAAGCACGCTCCGCGACCCGTTCACGGGGTCGTCCGGCGCCGAGAACGCAGGAACTGCTCTCATTCCCGTCGGTTGAGAGCAGTTCGCGCGTTCTCGACGGATTCCGGATGCTGCAGCACCGCATCGAGCAGAGCGACCAGGGGCGGCGGCATCCGCTCGATCGGTAGCGCATCGACGATGTCGGCCGCGAACCGTGCCTTGCGCCCCGCGGCCGTACCGGCGAAGCGATGCAACTGCGCCTGGATCGTGCGGGCACGCTGCGCCGGCTGATCCTGGAAGACACGAAATCGCGCAAGCTCGCCACGCTCGGCGAGGGTGTCCAGCACGAGGTCCGACCCTGCGGCCGCGATCACCTCATCCTCGAGGTCGCGCTCACAGCCGAAGAAGCCTGCGGCATCCGGCTCGCCGCCCTCCTCGAGGATCCCCGAGTCGACGAGGACACCGACGACGTATCGCCGCTCAGCGGTGTCGTAGAGACCGAGCACTCGTGTCGAACCGGACTCCCCTGCCGAACCGGCGGCAGGGCGCATCTCGGCGAGTCGGCGACGAAGGTTCGTGATGCCGCCCATGTTGACGAGGCTGACCGCCTTCGGATCGATCACCGCGTCGAACCGGCGCCCGAGCGCCTCGAAGGCGAGCAGGTCGCTCTCCCCTTCGAACAGCACGACCGTGTGCGACGCGGCATCCGTCTTCGGCATGCGTCGACACTACTTGAGCCCGATGCCGGCCGGATTGCGCGCGGCGCGCCGTCACCGGCCGTTCACCGGGCAGCGCCAGACTTCGATCATGAGCGACGATGCGATGATCCCGAAGCCGCAGGCGCCCGCGAACAGCGGAGCCGTCGGCGTGATCGGGCTGGACCTGCGCGGCGAGACACCGGCGCCGAAGAAGCAGGTCTACTCCTGGGCTCTGTGGGACTGGGCGACGCAGCCGTTCAACACCGTCATCCTCACGTTCATCTTCACCGCACTCTACCTCGTCACCGATGCGTTCCTGCCGGCCGACATCGCGGCGCTCGACAAGAACGACCCGGTGAAGGAAGCAGCGATCGCCGAACTCACCTCGGGCCTGGGGCTCGGGTCGACCATCGCCGCGTTCGCGATCCTGCTCGTCGCTCCGGTGCTCGGCCAGCGGGCGGATGCCGCCGGGCGGCAGAAGCTCTGGCTCGGCATCGGCACCGGGGCCCTCGTGCTGTGCATGTTCGGCCTGTGGTTCGTCGAACCCGTGCCGAGCCTGTTCTGGGTGGGCGTTGCCCTGATCTCGGCAGGATCGGTGTTCGGTGAGATCGCAGCGGTGAACTCGAACGCCATGCTGATCGGCATCGCCAATCCGAAGACCGTGGGACGCATCTCGGGACTCGGCTGGGGCTTCGGCTACCTCGGCGGCATCGTCGCGCTCGTGATCGTCGTCGTGCTCGACGCCGTCGACTGGCTGGGGATGTCCACCGACAACGGCCTGCCGTTCCGGCTCATCGCGGTGGGTTGTGCGGTGTGGGCGATCGTGTTCAGCATCCCGATCTTCCTGAACGTGCCGGAGCCATCGCTCGGCCGGCCCGACCGGAAGGTGGGATTCTTCGCGTCGTACCGGCTGCTCGTGCACGATGTGGTCGGCCTGTACCGCGACCCCGAGACGCGGCCGACCTTCTGGTTCCTGCTGTCGAGCGCCGTCTTCCGCGACGGCCTGGGCGGTGTGTTCGCGTTCGGCGCGGTCATCGCCGGCACCGTGTTCGGGTTCGAGTTCCAGCAGCTGGTGATCTTCGGCATCGCCGCCAACCTCATCGCCGGCGTCTCGACGATCATCGCCGGCCGGTTCGACGACCGGTTCGGGCCGAAGCCCATCATTCTGGTGTCGCTCGCGTCGATGGTCGTGGCCGGGCTCGCCGTGTTCTTCCTGGTGGATGCCGGCACCACGGTGTTCTGGATCGGCGGCCTGATCCTGTGCGCCTTCGTGGGCCCCGCGCAGGCGGCGTCTCGCTCCTTCCTCGCCCGAGTGACTCCGGCCGGACGCGAGGGCGAGATCTTCGGCCTCTACGCGACGACAGGCCGGGCCGCGAGCTGGATGGCGTCGGGAGCCTGGACGGTGCTGATCGCCCTCACCCACCAGACCTCGTTCGGCATCCTCGGCATCGTGATCGTGCTCCTGGCCGGATTCCTCCTGCTGCTCCCGGTCAAGGCGGCCCGCTGAGTCGGACCTCCGGCCGTCCGGCGGCGCCAGGTGGTACATCCGTCGGTCGAAAAGTACGAATGTCGGTCGAAACGGCCGATTCTGGCCGACATCCGTGATTCTGAGCCGACAGGTGTACCGGCCTCGGCGTACCGGGGCGCCGCTCCGACTTCAGTCCCAGTTGTCGGCGAGCTTGCCGAGAAGGCGGGCGAGGTCGCGCTGCTCGTCGTCGGTGAACGCCGCGAGCGCGCGACCGAGCAGTTCGCGCCGTTCTCCCCGCATCCCTCTCGCGAGCTTGCGCCCCTCATCGGTGAGCGCGATGCGCGTTCGACGGGCGTCGTCGGGGTCGGCCTCGCGACGCACGTAGCCGAGTTCGACGCCCTGCTGCACGAGGCGTGAGGCACGCGGCTGATCGACACCGATCGCCTCTCCCAGCGCGCTGACGCTGAGCGGGGTGGATGCGGCGGCGAGCGCCTCCAGCATCCGCAGCCGCGCGGGCGCGCCGAGTCGTCCCGGCCCCTCGGCCATCCACGGCGGCATCCCCGGGTGCCCATGCCGGCCGAACTTCTCGCCGCGCGGACCGTCATGCCCGTGCGGGCCACCATGCCAGCCGTGCGGACCACCGTGGCCGCGCCCCTGCGGGCGGCGTCCGCGCAGACGAGACAACGCCTGGGCGATTGCTTCAGCGGGGTCGATCTCTTCGGAACTCACCCTCTGACTTTACATGCGACTTGACATGCATTCACATCGCATGTCACACTACATATACATGCATGGTGACAACCACATGCACATTGACATTCACTATCGAGATCAAAGGATTTCACCCATGAACACCACCGACACACACAACCCCGACCACACGTCCCGTCCCTTCGGCTACTGGCTGAAGGCCGCTGACCGGCTCATGGCCGCCGAGTTCATCACTGCTTTCGAGTCCGAGGGCATCACCCGGCGCGACTGGCGGATGCTGAACATCATCGACGGCACGGTTCCGTCGCGGCGCCCCGTGAACGAGCACAAGCTGCACCGACTCGTGGAGCGCGAGTGGGTCGTCGCCGACGGCGACGGCTGGACACTCACCGATGACGGCCGCGCGGCCAAGGAGCGCCTCGGCGCGACCGTCGACGAGATCCGCGCCCGCGTCTCGAATGCCGTCTCCCCAGAGGACATGGCGATCACCCTCGCCTCGCTCGAGAAGATCGCCAAGGCCTTCGGCTGGGACGAGGAGACAGAGATTCCTCGCGGTCGCGGTCGCGGCCGCCGGTTCGCATTCGGTCCTCGCGGTTTCGGACGGCACGGCTTCGGCCCGCACGGCTTCGACCCTCGCGGGTTCGGACCCCACGGCCACGGCCACTGCGACCAGGCCTCCGAGGGCGGCCATGGCCACGGCCACGGCCACGGCGACCGTCGCCGCCACGGGCGGCCCCCGTTCGCGCACGTCGCGCAGGGGGCCTACGAGCGGGGCTTCGACGCCGGCTTCACCCGCGGGCGCGACGCCTGACGGACACTCATGAATCCAGGGGGACGGATGCTGCGGCATCCGTCCCCCTGGTGTTTCCACCGACGGATACCGGTACGACCGCGCTCATGAAGACATCGATGGGGTCTTCCGCGTCGACGACGAAGCCGTGCCGTTCGTAGAGCCGACGCGCCGGGCTCCCGGCGAGAACATTGAGGCGAACGCACTGCCCGGCGTTCTCCGCCAGCACGGCCGCGAGAATCGCAGCCCCGATCCCGCGCCCCTGCAGTTCGGGTCGGAGGTAGAAGTGCTCCAGCCAGACGCTGTCGCCGTCGGGGCGCATCGAGATCGAGCCGGCGTCCGTGCCGTCCACGACGATCACGCGCGTCCGCGCAGGAACGAAAGCGTCGATGAACCGCTGCCGGACTCGGGCCGCGTCGTAGCGCCCCAGCCTCTGCAGGTCATCCAGGAGGACGACAGCACGGAGCTCAGCGATCCACCCGGCATCCGCAGCTGCACTCGGCCGCAGGCTCCACATGCCTCGAGCCCCGCTCAGATCGGCAGCGAATAGTAGAACTGTCGGACGGCCTCATCGTCGGGACCTTCGACGAACAGCACCCAGGGCTGTGACTCGTCACCGGTGACGGACCACAGGATGCTCAGTGATCCGGCCCCGAGATAGTCGTTCCGGATTCCCTTGCCCTCGAAGACCTCGTCAGTGACGTCGGCTTCGCCGCGCTCGCCGGCGAGCGTCGCGTACGCCGCATCGGCTCCCGCATCGTTGTCGAAACCCCAGACGGTGAAGCTGATCGTGCCGACCGACGACTCGTACTTCGCTCCAGCTGTCTCCGAGGCCGGGACCACGGCGACGTCGGCGGTCTCCCATGCGTCGGAGAGCTGCCAGGTGACCGCACCATCAGCACCGGTCACGCTCTCACCGACCACGGACGAGACCTCGACGCAGAGCTCGCCGGCGAGCGTCGCGTACGCCGCATCGGCTCCCGCATCGTTGTCGAAACCCCAGACGGTGAAGCTGATCGTGCCGACCGACGACTCGTACTTCGCTCCAGCTGTCTCCGAGGCCGGGACCACGGCGACGTCGGCGGTCTCCCATGCGTCGGAGAGCTGCCAGGTGACCGCACCATCAGCACCGGTCACGCTCTCACCGACCACGGACGAGACCTCGACGCAGAGCTCGCCGCACTGCTCTGAAACCGGCTGTGCGACGGGTACGGGTTCGGCGGCCGTGGTCTCGACGGGGCGTGCAGCGCTCGGCTCCGCCGTCGACGATTCGATCGCCGAGGGCTCCTGGGCCGCGAACTCCCAGGGAGCGTTGTTGAAGAGATAGACGAGCGCGATGACCGCGCCGATGAGCAGCACGACGAGCCCCGTGAAGATGCCGATCGTCCAGCCGCGGTAGCTGTTGGGAGCCGCCGTCCCCGGCACGAGGTACGGATTCGCGTCGGTGTAGCCGCTCGAGACGGCTTCAGTCGGGGAGTCCGCGATGGCCTCGTGGGTCACCGGCGCAGGAGCGGGCGGGGCCGGCGGTGCCGCGGGTGCGGGTGGTACGACTCGCTCCGGCAGAGCCGATGCGGGGAGCACCGGCTCCGGGATGATCGGATCCGGGACGACCGTCTCCGCGCCCGGAGCAGACGTTGCGCTGCCGAACGTCGGCGGAGCCGGCACCTCGAAGTCGGGCACGACCGAATTCGGGTCGGCGAGGTCCGGCTCGACCACGGGCGGGTTCGCGGCCGTCAGAGCCGGCTCGCCCACCGGCATCGGAGGTGCGGCGGCAGCATCCGGATTCGAGTCCTGCGGAGCATCCGTACTGTCGCCGCTCATGTCAGCCTCCGAGGGAGCCGACATCGGTGGTGCCGACGTCGGTGCGGTGGAAATTCTGGAAGGAGCGGGATGCCGTCGGCCCGCGCTGCCCCTGGTAGCGGTTGCCGTACGGGCCGGAACCGTAGGGATTCTCAGACGGCGATGTGAGGCGGAAGAAGCAGAGCTGACCGATCTTCATGCCTGGCCACAGCTTGATCGGCAGCGTCGCGACGTTCGCCAGTTCGAGCGTGACATGCCCCGTGAAGCCCGGGTCGATGAATCCGGCCGTGGAGTGCGTGATGAGGCCGAGACGACCGAGTGACGACTTGCCCTCGAGGCGCGCGGCGATGTCATCCGACAGCGTCACCTGTTCGAATGTCGCGCCGAGCGCGAACTCCCCCGGGTGCAGGATGAACGGCTCGTCCGGATCGACCTCGATCAGCCGCGTGAGTTCGGGCTGATCCTCGGAAGGATCGATGAACGGGTATTTGTGGTTGTCGAACAGGCGGAAGTAGCGGTCGAGGCGCACATCGATGCTCGACGGCTGGATCATCTCCGGCTCGTGCGGGTCCAGGCCGATGCGGCCTGATGCGAGTTCTGCCCTGATGTCGCGGTCGCTGAGAAGCACGGCCCCAGCCTACGGGCAGATGGCGCCCGGCGCTTTTGCCATCCGCGACGCGGCAGGTAGGCTTGCCTTCACCTGATCCCTCGGGATCGGGTCCGGGACTGTAGTTCAATGGCAGAACTTCTGCTTCCCAAGCAGATAGCGCGGGTTCGATTCCCGTCAGTCCCTCCACGAGATGTTTCCTGTCGCAGCGACCGTCAGCTGGGCCGCTCGAAGGCCCCGGCTGACGGCACGTCACCGGCCGAGCCGGGAACGATCAGTCCCATCTCGTACGCGCTGATGGCCGCCTGGGCCCGATCGCGCAGATGGAGCTTGGTCAGCACGTTGCTCACGTGCGTCTTGACCGTGTGCTCGCTCACCACGAGCTCTGCGGCCATCTCCGCGTTCGAGCGGGCGCGGCCGAGCAGGACGAGGATCTCCAGCTCTCGCGCGGTCAGCACGTCGCGGTACCGCACAGGGATGTCGGGAAGAGGCCGCCCCTGCACCACCGCTTCGATGAGGCGCCTGGTCACCGAGGGCGCGATCAGCGCGTCACCGGCGGCGACCACTCGTACGGCCTGCACGAGGTCGTCGCGGCGCAGATCCTTGAGCAGGTAACCGCTGGCTCCGGAGCGGAGTGCGTCGAAGACGTAGTCGTCCTGGTCGAAGGTGGTCAGCATGATGACCCGGGTCGGCGTGGCGGCGCAGATGGCCTTCGTCGCCGCGATGCCGTCGAGCTGCGGCATCCGGATGTCCATCAGCATGACATCGGGCCGGTGCACGTGGGCGGCCGCGATCGCCTGCAACCCGTCGCTCGCTTCTCCGACGACGTCGATGTCCGGCTGGGCGTCGAGGATCATGACGAAGCCCGTCCTGACCAGCTCCTGATCATCGGCTACGACCACCCGGATGCTCATGGGGTGGGAATCCGAGCTGCGACCTCGAACCCGTTCGCGCCCACTCGCGGACCGAACCGCGCCGATCCGCCGCACGCCGCCGCTCGTTCCCGGATGCCGATCAGTCCAGCCCCGCTGCCGATGTCCTCTCCCGGCACGGCGGCATGGGCGCCATCATCGACGACCGAGATCCTGAGCTCGGCATCCTCCCATCGCAGCCCGACCACGACGCTCTCGGCGTCGGCGTGCTTGATCACGTTGGTGAGCGCCTCCTGGACGATTCGGTACACCGCCACCTCGACGTCGGGCGGCAGGGCACGGGGGGTGCCGCTCGACTGGAGGGTCCCGTGCAGGCCGACGCCGGCGACGAGGTCGGGGAGCCGGGCGAGAGTCGGTTGCGGCGCGCGGGCGAGGTCCGGCTCGGCGAGCAGTCCCAGTGTTCTTCGCAACTGCGTCATCGCGTCGCGGCCCGCCTCTGCGATCGCGTCGAAGATGGCTTCGGTGCGCCCGGGGACAGCAGCCCCGGCCGCCGCGCCGGCTTCCGCCTGCACGACCATCAGGCTGACCGCGTGGGCGAGGATGTCGTGCATATCCCTGGCGATCCTGGCGCGCTCCCGCTCGGCCGCGCGCTCCGTCTCCACCGCACGCTCGCGCGCCACCCGCGCCGCCCGTTCCTCGAGCATCGTCGTGTTCTCCCGGTGCAGTTCAGCGCTTCGGCCCAGCGCGTAGGCGGCTCCCCACAGGATCGCCTCCCGGATCCCGACCGCCAGCGATCCGAACACGCCGCCGATGACCGTGATGCCGACGGCCGCCAGGACGAGGGTGATCCGTCGCTGGCGCTGCGGCGCCCGATCCGCCACCGCATACATCAGCATGAGCGCGCCGTACCAGATCGGCTGCTCCGGCCCCTCGCTTCCGACGACGGCGTAGACGCCGATCCCCGCCGCGGAGATCAGCAGACACACGATCGGTGCGTAGCGTCGACCGAGGACAGGAAGCGAGACGAGCAGGACCGGGAGGAACTCAGCGGCGGTCCACGGGCGGCCGTCGCTGCGGGTGGTGGCCAGGAACGGCGTGACCTGCCCGGCCAGCGCCAGCACTGTGAGCGCCGCGTCGACACCGGCGGGTGGAAGTCTGCGCAGGCGCGCAGACCAGCCGTGCAACGCACGTCGTATCGCTGAACCGTCGGACATCGACTCCTCCTCGGATCGCGCCTGCGACCGACGCTACTCCCGTGGCGACCTGCCGTCCTCACTCGTGCGAGGGAGGGAGGAGATCGGTCGCACCGGCGATCCGCTCTCCCCTCGGAACGAGCACTGTGGGCGGTGTCCCATCCAGCGGAGGAGTCGTCATGTCATCGAATCACCTGTCCACAACGTCATCATCGCCTCGCCAGGAACCGTCCCGTGCGACACGGGCGGCTGCCCTGGTCACCGGGCCCGCTCTGCTCCTCGTCGGCGTGGTTCTCATGATCCTCCCGGGGTTCTGGACGCTGTCCCACCTGGTCTTCCTCGCCGGCAGTCTCGCGATGCTGTTGACCGGCCTCGCGCTGATCGGTCTGTGTGCCGACAGGCGTCCGGCCTGGCCCGGCCGGACAGCACTCGCACTGACCGCGGCGGGCGCGTTGGCGCTGGCCGGCCAGTTCGTCATCGACTTCGTCGTCATCCGCCTCGGTGACGGTGATGCCGAGGCTGTCGATCGCCTGTTCGATCGGATCCAGAGTGCTGCGCCGCTGGATCTGATCTTCTACACCGTCGGCCCCGCGCTGCTGTTCACAGGACTCGCGGTCTTCGGCATCCTCCTGGTGCTTCGCCCGCGCCTGCAGCGTGTGCCGGGATGGATGCTCGTGGCCGGCGCCTCACTCATGGGTGTGGCCCGGGTCGTCGAGTCCCGGCCGACGGAGGTCGTCGCGCTCGCAATCATCCTCATCGGGCTCGCGCTGACCGCGCGGGCAGCCGGTGGCCGAGAGGGATCGTACGACGTGACGATCGACCGGCCCACGAACACGAACACCACTGCAGGAAGGAACGCACATGAATGATCGACTGCTCACCGACAGGACCGCCGTGATCTACGGAGGCGGTGCCATCGGCGGCGCCACCGCACGGGTGTTCGCCCGAGAGGGTGCGAGGGTGTTCATCGCCGGACGGACGCCGGCACGTCTCGACGCCCTCGCGAGCGCCATCGCAGCCGAGGGCGGAACGGTTGTGACCGCGCAGGTGGACGTGCACGATCAGCGCGCGGTCGAGCGGCATGCCGAGCAGGTCGCATCGACCGCAGGAGGCATCGACATCGCCATGAATGCGGTGAGCATCCCGCACGATCAGGGCACGGTCTTCGCAGATCTCTCGGTGGAAGCGTTCATGGAGCCGATCGACGGCTTCCTGCGGGCGCTGTTCATCACCAGCAAGGCCGTCGCGCCGTTCATGGGTCGTGAACGCCCGGGCGTCATCCTCACGCTTTCCGAGCCGGGCGCCAAGCTCGCGGCGCCCGGAATCCTCGGGCACGGCGTCAGCGCAGCAGGCAAGGAGGCGTTCTCGCGGCTGCTCGCAGCCGAGCTGGCGCCGAGCAACATCCGGGTCGTGGACATCCGTCCGCACGCGATCGTCGATGCTCCGGCCGCGGGCTCCTACACTCGTGAGCTCTTCCACCCGTTCGCTGAGGCGGGCGGGACATCGGTCCAGGGATTCCTCGCGGACGCGCTCGCGCAGGGAACCCTCCTGAAGCGTCTCCCCACCCTCTCGGAAGTCGCGGAGATGGCGGCCTTCCTCGCGTCGGATCGAGCAGGGTCCGTGACCGGAACCGTGATCAACCTCTCCGCCGGCGCGCTCGTCGATTGACGACGCGTGTCAGCTCCATTCAGGGCAACAGGATCGTGGCGAGCGTCACGGCTCGAGCACCCTTCCTGTCGGCATCGGCGTAGGGCGCGAGCAGTTCCCCGAGGCGCATCTGCAACTCGGCGAGGTCGTCCGTGGTGACGTGGAGCTGAGTCATCCCGAAGCCGAGATAATCTCGCGCCTGCGCCTCGCCTGATGCCAGCGAAGCGTCGAAGCGCTCAGCCACCTGCCCCAAGTAGGTGAGGAAAGCGTGGCGCAACTGCTCAGCACCCATCGCCTGCAGTTCGTCGCGGTCCACATGCGCCATCCGCTCTCCGAGCGCGAGTGTCCGCTCGACCGCGCCGCGGATCTTCCTTTCGCCGACCACCGCGACGATGCCGGCATCGACCAGCGCGGCCACATGACGGTAAAGGGTTGCCGTCGCGACGTCGGGGAGTGCCTCGCGCAGCGCGGTCGTCGTGACTTCGTGCGTCCCGATGTGCTGGATGATCCGCATCCGCAGGGGGTGCATGATCACGTCGGCGATCGGTGTCGTCTTGCGCATCGGCTCTCGTTTCATTATTCTCATGATGAGAACATTCGCATTGTTCTCATGTCTGAAGACTAACCGAGGAGGCAACATGGCCACTATCCCCGTCGAGGCGAAAGCCGTGCGGATCGAAGTCCGCGGGATCTCGAAGGCGTTCGCCGGGGTCACCGCAGTGGACGACATCACGTTCACAGCCGAGCCGGGTCGGGTCACCGGATTCCTCGGCCCGAACGGCGCCGGCAAATCGACAACCCTGCGCATCCTGCTCGGACTCACCCGCCCGGATGGCGGAGCCGCCCTCATCGGCGGGGTCCGCTACCGCGATCTGCCCGCACCGGCGCGGACGGTCGGCGCCGTCCTCGACATCGCGGGAGCGCACCCCGCGATGACGGCCAGAGCACATCTCAGCGTGAGCGCAGCCCTCGCCGGCGTCCGCGATCGTCGCATCGAAGAGGTGGCGGAGACAGCAGGCATCACCGAGTTCCTCGATCGTCGTATTCGCGGTTTCTCGACGGGCATGCGGCAACGACTCGCAATCGCGAACGCCCTGATCGGCGATCCGAAGGTGCTGGTCCTCGATGAACCGTCGAACGGCCTCGACCCCGCGGGAATCGCCTGGCTGCGATCCTTCCTCCGTGATTTCGCCACCCGTGGAGGCACCGTCGTGCTCTCGAGTCATGTGCTGTCCGAGCTGGAGCAGGGCATCGACGACCTCGCGCTCATCGACCGCGGCCGCATCACGTGGGCGGGATCCCTCCCCGAATTCATCGCAGAGGGCGGAACTCTCGAAGAAGCCTTCCTGCGCGCCACTCAGAACCTCGAACCCGTCGCCCCCACGCTGGAGCACACGTCATGATCCCCTTCGTCCGCGGAGAGTTCCGCCGGCTGTTCGCCACACGTCTCGTCTGGTGGTCTCTGCTCACCGCCGCCCTGTGCGGTGGGCTCCTGCCCGGACTCATCGCCGTCATCGGACCCGAGAACGCCAACCCTCCGCTACCAGGACTCGACACGGGCGCGGGCGTCGAGATGCTGCTCAGCCTCACCTCCGTCCTCCTGTTCGTTCCTGCCCTGATCGGCACGGTCGCGATCACCTCGGAGTATCGGCATCGCACCGTCGGCACGACCTTCCTCCTCGCGCCTCGCCGCGTCGGTGTCGTGCTCGCCAAGCTGGTGGTCTACGCGCTGTTCGGTCTGGCCTACGGCATGATCGCATCCGCTTCCGCGGCGGCGGCAGTCGCCGGTGGCGCCGCACTCCACGGCGAGACGCTCGGAATGCCATGGAGCGAGCTCGTCCCGCTCCTCGTCCGACTCGCTCTCGCGGCGGCGATCTACATGATCATCGGCGTCGCGATCGGTGCCCTCGCCCGCCACCAGCTGATCGCGATCGGCGTGACTCTGGGATACTTCTACGTGCTCGAGTACGTGCTGATGCTCATCCCAGGAGTGAACACGGTCTACCCCTTCCTCCCAGGCGGCGCGACGGCCGCGCTCACCGATTTCACGTTCCTCCGCGACGCCCTCTCGGCGGAGCTCCCGGCCGCGGCGCCGCCCGCAGGCCTCACGCCTCTGGGCGGGGGCATCGTGCTCCTGGCCTACGCCGCCGTCGCCATCGTCGTTGCCATCGCCGCTCCCCTGCGGCGCGACCTTCGCTGAAGCCAACCGCCCATTCCGCCGTCGTACTCCAGTACGACGGCGGAATGAGGTGGGCACCCGAGTCCGACGCGAGGGCGATACCCCCACTTCTACCGTCTTGATATGCCCTTCTTCGAGACCGTCTCCACCCCTGTCCGCAATGCCGTTGCCGGCATCGGAAGCACCTTCGTCGGCGTCGCCCTCGCAATCATCTGGGTGGCACGCCTGAGCGTCGATCGCCCGATCTACGTGAGCGGGCTCGGCGCGCACAGCGAGCCGACCGCCGGGTGGTTCGAGGCCGCGCTGCTGTTGCTCGTCGCGGGCGGATTCATGGTCTCGTGGGTGACGAAGGGCTTGCGTTCGACCGCGACTCTGCTCCGGCTCTGGACCCCGTCACTCTCCGTCGCGATCGCGTCGAGCCTGTTCCTCGTCGCATCCCAGGCGCCCTGCACCACTGGTTGCCCGCTGCCTGTCGGCCCCACCTTCACCTGGCAGGATCTGATCCACACGACCGTCGCCGTGCTGGCCTTCGCCTTCGCCGCCTGGGCGATGCTGCAGACGTCCTTCGTCAGCGGCCACACGACGTTGCGCCGGCTCTCCCTCGGCGCCGGAATCGCCACCGCTCTCGTCGCCGCGGCGGGCGGCATCCTGTCTCTCCTGCAGTTCCGCACCGACATCGGGAGCATGCTCGAACTCGTCGCGACGACCATCGGCATGGGATGGCTGATCATCTTCGGTCTCGCGACCGCTCTCTCGCCCGAAGCGCGAGCCGAAACGCGCAGCGCACACAGACTGGCCGCGATGCCGGAGCTGGCAGCTGCTCGCGCCTGAGGCCGGGTGCGTAGAGTCGTCCCATGCGCGCTACGCCCCGTGCTTCCCGCACGACGGATCGACCGGAAGAGCTTCCACGCCCGACCGGCCCGATCCGTCGATTCTGGCGTGCGCACCCCTGGCTCGTCGACTCACTGCTGGCTGGCGGATATCTGGTCATCGCCGCATTCTGGGCGCTCGTCACGCCGCTGTCATCCGGGGTGTGGGAGCCGATCGTCGTCGTGATCGCGCCGGTGGCAGGAGTAGTCCTGGCCGCGGTGGCTCTGCTCTTCCGCCGCCGCCATCCGTGGATCTCGTTCTCCGTCCTCATCGCGATCGCGGCGATCGCGAGCCTCTCCGATACTGCGGTCGAGCCGTTCGGCCTCGCCTTTGCTCTCTACGCGCTGTTCGTCTACCGATCGAACCGGAGCGGGTGGATCGGCTTCGCGATCGCCGCCACCCTGATGGTCGTTCTCCTTCCCGCGACCTCCCACGTCATCCGGACAGGATCTGCACCGCCCGTCACCTTCGATCCGGCGGGGTCGCTCCTGCTCATCGTGCTGCTGATCGCCGCCCTCGTAGGGGTCACGGTGGGTGACCGTCGGAGGTACATCAGTGCGCTCCTCGAGCGTGCCGATCAACTCGCCAGGGAACGCGACCAGCAGGCCCGACTTGCGACACTCGCCGAGCGCGCACGGATCACGCGAGAAGTTCACGACGTCGTCGCGCACAGCCTCTCGGTGATGGTGTCGCTCGCCGACGGCGCCGTCGCGCTGGCGCAGAAGGATGCGATCCGATCGCAGGATGCGGTACGCGAGATCGGCGATGTGGGGCGGCAGTCACTGGCCGAGATGCGTCGGCTGCTCGGGGCACTCGGCGATGAGCACCCGGACGGCGACCCGACGCTGCTGCGCCCGAACCCCGGCGTCGACGACCTCGCTGATCTGTTCGGCACGTTCCGGGCCGCGCGGCTTCCGGTCCGAGTGGAGACCCAGGGGAACGCACCGTCGTCGCCGGCACTCCAGAACGCCATCTACCGGATCGTGCAGGAGGCTCTCACCAATGCGCTGCGCTATTCGCGCGAGCCGACAGACGTCCTCGTGCGGCTGGACTATCAGAGCACCGGAACGACGATCACCGTGACCGACGACGGCAAAGCAGGACCGGCGCAACCGTCCGTCGGCTCGGGGCGTGGACTCATCGGAATCCAGGAGCGGGTTCGGCTGTACGAGGGATTCGTGGAGACCGGTCCGCGCGCCGGCGGCGGTTGGCGCGTGCAGGCCGAGATCCCCGCCGCGAAGGAGAAGGAATGAACACCGAGCCGATTCGCGTGCTGCTCGTCGACGATCACGAGCTGATCCGTCGCGGCATGAAGATGGTCCTGGATGCCGAAGACGATCTGCGTGTGGTCGGCGAGGCGTCGAACGGCGCCGAGGCTGTGCACCTGGCCGCGCAACTCTCCCCCGACGTCGTGCTGATGGACATCCGGATGCCGGAGATGGACGGCATCGAGGCGACACGGCGCATCGCCAGGAGCTCCCCGTCGAGCAAGGTCCTCGTGCTCACGACGTTCGACCTCGACGAGTACGCGTTCGGCAGCCTGCGCGCTGGTGCCAGCGGATTCCTGCTGAAGAACACTCCTCCCCCGCAGCTGACCGCTGCGATCAGGGCGATCGCTGCGGGCGACGCCCTCGTCTCACCCCGAGTCACCCGCGCGATGCTCGATCTCTTCGCGACTCGGCTGCCCCGTGAGGCCAAGGCAGACGACGATCCTCGCCTGAACGTCCTCACCGAACGGGAGCGAGATGTGTTCCTCGCCATGGCGAAGGGCCTCAACAACACGGAGATCGGTGAGGCTCTGTTCGTCAGCGAGTCCACCGTGAAGACTCACGTCGGCCGTGTCCTCCTGAAGCTCGACCTCCGCGATCGCGTCCAGGCCGTCATTCTCGCGTACGAGATCGGGCTGGTCTGAACCCGGGTCCATGACGGGCGCCGGCCACGATTCCGGAGCCAAGATCCGTCGGGGCGCTACGAGGGCCTCGCGAACCTGAGCACCTGCGCAGACGTGGCGACTGCACTCAGGGGCTCTGCCGAGTCGAAGATGATCGCGGACTCCCTGCCCGCAGCCACCGACCCGACCTTGACGCCGCCGCGCAGAACGACGAGAGCGAGTGTGCTCGGCGACACCCGGAAGTCGCCGTCGGCCGCGGTGGCGTCGAACGTTGCGTCAGCCAAGGAGGCGGCGGAACTGAGAACCAGCACCCGGCTGAGACCGATGCCGCGGATGCCCGGTCGATGGAAGTCGACGAACGAGGCATGGCTGAGGAGAGCCTGGTCGCGGCGGAGCGGAGCAGGTCTTGTGTTGTCGGCCTGAACATTCACCTGAGCGCCGGAGATTCCGACGATGAGCTGGTCCGTGTCCTCCGGCAACTGTATGAGTCCGTGCGGCCCTCGCAGTTCGACCAGTTGCAACTGCCATTGAAGGCCCCGAACGTCATCCCGCTCGACCCACAGGTCGCGGACACCGCCTGCCCCGGCGGCGAGCGCGTGCCGTGGAGACTCTGCGAACCGTTGAACCCCCGCCGATGACATCGCGAAGTCACTCCCGCCGCGAATGGATCCGTGTGTCACGTTGCCTCGTCAAATACAGAGTGTCACTGTGCTGGACGCGCGGCGGCGTCCAGCACAGTGACACCGCGAGCGAGCTATGCGCGGATCGGGTCGAGGACGTAGCCCTCTTCTCCGTGCACGACGGTGTCGATTCCCGCGACCTCGTCTTCGTTCTTCACCCGGAATCCGATCGTCTTCTGGATGGCGAAGCCGATGGCCAAGGCCAGTACGAACGAGTAGATCATCACGCTGAATGCGGCGATCGCCTGGACCAGCAGCTGGGTTCCGTCGCCGCCCATGAACAGGCCGGTGCCGTTGGCGAAGAAGCCGAGGTACAGGGTTCCGATGAGGCCGCCGATGAGGTGGATGCCGACGACGTCGAGCGAGTCATCGAAGCCCAGCTTGTACTTCAGCTCGACGGCGAGGGCGCAGGCGGCACCGGCGATGAAGCCGAGGAGGATCGCCCACACCGGGTGCAGCGACGCGCACGCGGGTGTGATCGCGACGAGTCCGGCGACAGCTCCAGACGCAGCACCCACCGAGGTCGGCTTGCCGTCTTTGAACTTCTCGACGACGAGCCAGGCGAGGAGCGCCGCAGCGGGAGCGGCGATCGTGTTGACGAAGGCCAGAGCCGCAGTGCCGTCGGCGGCGAGCTCGGAACCGGCGTTGAAGCCGAACCAGCCGAACCAGAGCAGACCAGCACCGAGCAGGACGAACGGCGGGTTGTGCGGCACGTGCGCGCCCTTTTGGAAGCCGACGCGGCGGCCGAGCACGAGCGCCAGAGCGAGAGCCGCGGCACCGGCGTTGATGTGGACGGCCGTGCCACCGGCGAAGTCGATCGCGCCGAGCCCGAAGGTCTCCTGGAGTCCGTGCGTGATCCAGCCGCCGTACGCGAAGCTGCCGTCGTCTGCGAGACCGAAGTTGAACACCCAGCTCGCGACCGGGAAGTACACGATCGTCGCCCAGATTGCGGCGAAGATCATCCAGGAGCCGAACTTCGCGCGGTCGGCGATCGCTCCCGAGATGAGTGCGACGGTGATGATCGCGAAGGTCGCCTGGAATGCGACGAACGCCAGCGGCGGGTAGGCGGCGCCCTCCGGCGTCTCGAGGAGGCTGTTGAGCCCCACTGCCGCCGCGTCGATCGACCACGGCGCCACGGTGCCCTCGGCGCCGGGGAACGCGATCGCGTATCCGTACAGCACCCATAGAACTCCGATGAGCCCCAGCGCACCGAAGCTGAGCATCATCATGCTGATGACACTCTTGGCTTTCACGAGGCCGCCGTAGAAGAACGCCAGTCCTGGCGTCATCAACAGCACGAGTGCGGCAGCTATGAGAATGAACGCGGTATTGCCTTGATCCATGACGGTCGAGCCTCTCTCCGAGGACGCACGGAGGCGTCGGGTGAGTCTCAGAGTGGCGCACCGTCGTTTCGTGACCAGGTCCGGTTCGTTACAGTCGCATTTCCAAGATCACGCCACCACGCTCGCGTCGAGCGCCTGCACGATGACGGGAGCGTCGTCGTCCGGCATCCCGACGCTCCAGATCCGCACTCGGGAACCGATCGCGGGGATTTGCGTCTGCAGCAGGGTCTCATCGCGATTGTCCGGATTGCTGCGATGCCAGCGCGCGCGGATCGACCAGCCGGCATCGCCGGCAACAGTCAACGTGAAGGCCGACACCCCGCCGTGCTCCATGAGAGACACTTCACGATCGCTGACGCGTCCTCCGGTCGAGGTCGCGCGCTCTCGCGTCAGCGCCCACCGTTCGGCGAGCCGCCCTTCACGACGAGAGAGACGCCCTGATTCCCCCAGCGCGACCGCGCACCCGAAGACGAAGAATGCGGGCATCAGGGTGAAGATCACACCGAACCACCAGGGCGGGCCATCCGTCCACAGCATGACGACTATGAAGACCGTCCCGATGGCGGCCAGACCGACGAGTATCCAGAGCACCATCCGCGTGGTCGGACGCAACCGCGTACCGAATCCCGCACGAGCCGGCGCCCCGCTCTCGTCGAATGCCCGAACCAGGTGCACGACGTGCCCGACCGGTGCTTCTTCGTCCACGACCGCCTCCATCCGCCCCGAGCCCGGGGTCAGATCATCAGATCAGACCGTCGTGAACTCCAGGGGAACTCGGTGTGACGCGGCTTCGCGTTCCAGTATCGGCAACAGCGGGCTGATCTCTGCCGCCGGCTTCAATCCCAGCGCGCACTGGGCATAGCCCGCCTTACCGCCGATGTCATCGATGAGGGCGAGCTTCTGCATCTTGGTCGCACGGGCGATGGCGGCCTTGCAGTCATGCAGGTGGATCCGCACCGCGATGTCCGCGCCCTCGTGCTGAGCGAGCCGCGAAGCGAGGAAAGCTCCCGCCTGAGCAGGAACGCTTCCGCGCACCGACCTCGGTACGAAGGTGACGACCTCGAGCTTGCTCACTTCTTGCCACGGGATCACGAACCCGCCCTGTGTGATGAATCCCTGAGGCACCACGATCAGGTCGATGAGGTCGTCGCCGGTCAGGCCAGCGGCCTTGCGGGCGCCGACGAAGAGAAGCGTGAAGAGCAGTGCGCTCACGACGGCCAGAACCGCGACCACGATCAGGAGCGGACGCTGGCCAGGGAAGAACGGGAACGCGAGTCCGGCGAGCACCAGGATCACGATCGAAGCGATGAGGATGCGCAGGTGTCGGCTGGCCGCGCCGGACTGCTCCTGCGGCGTGCTGACGAAGCGGATGAACTCACCCTCGCGGAGTGCGGGCACGGAGATGGATGTTTCGGCGGGCATGCTCTCACCGTAGCGGCGCGACTTCCGCACGCCCGGGACCTCCAGAAGTTTTTTGCTATTCAGTGTTGCTAACTACCGGTACTTAGTGTTACCGTCTACCAGTAGCCAGCAACACTAAGTAGAAGGAGGTGATCCGAATGGGCAACCAGATGACGGAGATGCTGAAAGGCACTCTGGAGGGCATCGTCCTCGCGACGCTGTCCGAACACCCGGCATACGGGTACGAGATCACAGCACGGCTTCGCGACGAAGGATTCGCCGAGATCGCCGAGGGCACGATCTACGCCCTGCTCGTACGGATCGAGCAGCGCGGTCTCGTCGATGTGGAGAAGGTCCCGTCCGAGAAGGGCCCCCCACGAAAGGTCTACTCGCTCAACACACAGGGGCGAGAACAGCTCGACGAGTTCTGGAAGACATGGCGCTTCCTCTCGGAACGGATCGAACAGCTCCACCAGCACATCGCACGCACACACGACAACTCGCAGGACGAAGGAGAGTAATCATGGCCGCGAAATGGATCGAAGCCCTCACCGGCTCACTCGAACAGAAGAAGCAGTACAAGCAGGACAAGGCCCGCATCGACGGCCTTCCCGAGCCGTACGCCACGGCAGCCAAGGCGATGCACCGGTACTTCATGTACTTCGGCGGCATCACCGACGGCGAGACGCTCATGAAGATGTTCACCGATCTGGCGGACCTCTGGGAGCGCGCCGCGGTCGACGGCACTCCGGTCGGCGACATCGTCGGCGACGACCCCGTCGAATTCGCCGAGACCTTCGCGCAGTCCTACGGAGGCAAGCACTGGATCGATAAGGAGCGCGCCCGTCTGCTCAAGGACATCGGCGACGCGAAGCGGGGTGAGCAGCGATGACCACCACGCCCGCCATCCGCGTCCAGGGCATCACGAAGGCCTTCAAGGAGCTGGAGGTGCTGCGCGGCGTCGACTTCGAGGTCAAGCGCGGCAGCATCTTCGCCCTCCTCGGCTCCAACGGCGCCGGCAAGACCACGCTCGTCCGCATCCTCTCCACCCTGCTGAAGGCGGATGCCGGCACCGCCGTCGTCCACGGCTTCGATGTCGCTGCGGCTCCGAACGACGTTCGTCAGTCGATCAGCCTCACAGGGCAGTTCGCGGCCGTCGACGAGGTGCTCAGTGGTCGGGAGAACCTCGTGCTGGTCGCGAAGCTCCGGCACCTGAAGAATCCGGGTGCGATCGCCGACGACATGCTCGCCCGCTTCTCGCTGACGGATGCCGGCAGCCGCAAGGCCGGCACCTACTCCGGCGGCATGCGCCGACGCCTCGACATCGCGATGAGCCTGATCGGCAACCCGCCGATCATCTTCCTCGACGAGCCCACCACCGGACTCGACCCGCAGGCGCGCATCGAGGTGTGGCAGACCGTCAAGGAGCTCGCGAACGGCGGCACCACCGTGCTGCTGACCACGCAGTACCTCGATGAGGCCGAACAGCTCGCCGACCGCATCGCGATCCTGCACAAGGGCACCATCATCCAGAACGGAACCCTCGCCGAGCTGAAGAAGCTCCTCCCGTCCGCCAAGGTCGAGTACGTCGAGAAGCAGCCCTCCCTCGAGGATGTCTTCCTGGCCCTCGTCGGCGAGACCGGCGTCGGCGAGCCTGCAGCAGTAGAAGGGAAATGACATGGCCTCCCACGTCCTCAGCGACACCCGCGTCCTCACCGGCCGGTCGCTGCGCCACATCCTCCGCAGCCCCGACACGATCATCACCACGGCGGTCACCCCGATCGCCCTGATGCTCCTGTTCGTGTACGTGCTCGGAGGCGCGATCAACACCGGATCCGACGAGTCGTACATCAACTACATGCTTCCCGGCATCCTGTTGATCACGATCGCCTCCGGCATCGCGTACACCGCGTACCGGCTGTTCCTCGACATGCAGGGCGGCATCTTCGAGCGGTTCCAGTCGATGCCGATCGCCCGGTCCAGCGTCCTCTGGGCGCACGTGATCACGTCGCTCGTATCGAACCTGGTGTCGGTTGCGATCGTCATCGGCGTTGCCCTGCTGATGGGGTTCCGCACCGGAGCATCCGTCGGCGCCTGGCTCGGCGTGACCGGGATCCTGGTCCTGTTCACCCTCGCCCTGACCTGGCTCGCAGTGATCGCCGGACTCTCCGCGAAGACGGTCGACGGCGCGAGCGCGTTCAGCTACCCGCTCATCTTCCTGCCGTTCATCAGTTCGGCGTTCGTGCCCACCGACACGATGCCAGGACCGGTGGCCTGGTTCGCCGAGAACCAGCCGGTGACCTCGATCGTGAACTCGATCAGGGCGCTGTTCGCCCAGCAGCCGGTCGGCAACGAGCTCTGGATCGCCCTCGCCTGGTGCGTCGGCATCCTCGTGGTCGCCTACGCCTTCGCCATCGCGATCTACCGCAAGAAGATCAGCTGACGCCGCGGCTCCTGTTCGCAGAGCGCAAACGGCTCTATCCGCACCTCGGATAGAGCCGTTTGTGCTCTGTGAACGCCAGCTCAGGCCGCAGGCACCCCGAGCTTCGCGAGCCGCAGCCAGGTCTCCACGACGGTGTCGGGGTTCAGCGACATCGACTCGATGCCCCGGCCGACCAGCCACTCGGCGAGGTCGGGGTGGTCGCTCGGGCCCTGACCGCAGATTCCGACATACTTGCCCGCACGGCGGCAGGCCTCGATCGCCATCGACAGCATCTTCAGCACAGCGGGATCGCGCTCGTCGAAGGTCGCGGCGACCAGACCGGAGTCCCGGTCCAGGCCCAGAGTGAGCTGGGTCATGTCGTTGGAGCCGATCGAGAAGCCATCGAAGTACTCGAGGAACTCGTCGGCCAGCACGGCGTTCGACGGCAGCTCGCACATCATGATGACGCGCAGGCCGTTCTCGCCGCGGCGCAGCCCGTTCTCGCCGAGCAGCTCGGTGACCGCGTGCGCCTCGCCGACCGTGCGTACGAACGGCACCATGATCTCGACGTTGGTGAGACCCATCTCCTCGCGTACGAACCGCAGCGCCTCGCACTCCATGTCGAAGCACTCGCGGAAGTCGGCGGAGATGTACCTGGACGCGCCGCGGTACCCGAGCATCGGGTTCTCCTCGTGCGGCTCGTAGATGTCGCCGCCGATGAGATTCGCGTACTCGTTGGACTTGAAGTCGCTGAGCCGAACGATCACCGGCTCCGGCGCGAAGGCCGCGGCGATCATCGAGACGCCTTCGGCGACGCGCTTGACGAAGTACTCGCGCGGTGAGTCGTACGCCGCGATCCGCTCGGAGATGTCAGCACGCAGCTCGGCGGGCAGGGTCGCGTGGTCGAGCAGCGCACGGGGGTGGATGCCGATCTGGCGGTTGATCACGAACTCCAGGCGCGCGAGGCCGACGCCCTTGTTCGGGAGTTTCGAGAACGCGAACGCCTGGTCGGGGGTTCCGACGTTGAGCATGATCTTCGTCGGGCTCTCCGGCATCTCGTCGAGCCGGGTGATGACCTCTTCGAACCCGAGGATGCCCTCGTAGACGAAGCCGTTGTCGCCCTCGGCGCAGGAGACGGTCACATCCTGTCCGTCGCGCAGTACGGCGGTGGCATCGCCGGTGCCGACGACGGCAGGGATGCCGAGCTCGCGCGCGATGATCGCCGCGTGGCAGGTGCGTCCGCCGCGGTTCGTGACGATCGCCGAGGCGCGCTTCATGATCGGCTCCCAGTCGGGGTCGGTCATGTCGGCGACGAGCACGTCGCCGGGCCGGAACGCGTCCATCTGCTCCAGCGAGGTCATCACCCGTACCGGACCCGCGCCGATCTTCTGCCCGATCGCGCGCCCCACGGTGATCACCGAACCCGGCTCCTCGAGCACGAAGCGGCGCGTGACGTTGCCATCGGTGCGTGAGACGACCGTCTCGGGGCGTGCCTGCAGGATGTAGAGCTTCCCGTCGACGCCGTCCTTGCCCCACTCGATGTCCATCGGACGTCCGTAGTGCGCCTCGATGGTCAACGCCTGCCGCCCGAGTTCTTCGACCTCGGCATCCGTGATGCTGAAGCGCGCACGCTCGGCCGGCGCGACATCGGTGAAGACCGTGCTGGCGCCCGCGTGGGTGCCGTCGGCGTAGACCATTTTCACGGCCTTCTCGCCGACCGACCGCTTCAGGATCGCCGGGCGCCCCTCGCGCAGGGCCGGCTTGTAGGCGTAGAACTCGTCAGGGTTCACCGCGCCTTGCACGACGGCCTCACCGAGACCGTAGGAGCTGGTGATGAACACGGCCCGGTCGAAACCCGACTCGGTGTCGACCGTGAAGAGGACGCCGGACGCACCGACATCCGACCTCACCATGCGCTGGATGCCGGCGGACAGCGCGACGTCGTGGTGATCGAACCCGTGGTGCACCCGGTACGCGATCGCCCTGTCGTTGTAGAGGGAGGCGAAGACGCTGCGGATCGCGGCGAGGATGTGGTCGATTCCGCTGATGTTCAGGAACGTCTCCTGCTGCCCGGCGAACGAGGCGTCGGGAAGATCCTCGGCTGTCGCGCTGGAGCGGACGGCCCAGGAGACGGATTCCGGCTGCGGGTCGGCGGCGACCAGGGTGGCGTACGCCTCGCGGATGTCGGTCTCGAACGCGGACGGGAGCGGCTGGTTCTCGATCCACTCGCGCACGGTCGCCCCCACGCGAGCGAGCTCGGCGACGTCATCGACATCGAGGGCTTCGACGGTTGTGCGGATGCGGTCGTACAGGCCGTCCGCTGCGAGGAATTCGCGGTACGCGTCTGCGGTGGTGGCAAAGCCGCCGGGCACACTCACTCCCGCCCCCGAGAGGTTGGAGACCATCTCGCCCAGCGAGGCGTTCTTGCCGCCGACCTGGGCGACGTCGGCCATACCGATCTGCGTGAACCAGAGGATGTTGGTCATGAGGGCTCCTGAGAGGTGTGCGTTGTGCGCGGGTCGAGGATGAAACGTGGATGCTGCGTGGGCTGGTCAGCTGCGCAGTCGCATGGACTGCATGATCACGGCGGACATCTCCTCGACCGACTTCGTCGAGGAGTTGAGGAACGGAACGCGGTTGCGGCGGTAGAGATCTTCGGCGCGACGGATCTCGAGCGTGCACTGGGCGAGGCTCGAGTAGGTGCTGTCCGGGCGTCGCTCGTGACGTACCTGACTGAGCCGGAGCGGCGTGGTGGTCAGGCCGAAGCACTTGGCGGCGAACTTCGCGACGGTACGAGGCAGCGCATCGGCGGGGAAGTCGTCGTCGGTGAGCGGGTAGTTCGCGACGAGCAGCCCGTACTGCAGGGCCAGGTACATGGTCGTCGGGGTCTTGCCGCAGCGGGACGGCGCGATGATGATCACGTCGGCGATGTCGAGGGCGCGCATGCTCTGCCCGTCGTCGTGTTCGATCGCGTACTCGACGGCGCGCATCCTGGCGAAGTAGCGTTCGATGTCGCCCACGCCGTGGTACTGCCCCAACTGCTCGGATGCCGCGCTGCCCAGGCTCGTTTCGAGCTCACGCAGGTGCCCGCCGAGGAGATCGATCATCACCGCGCCGGACTCGCCCAGTGCCGTGAGGATCTTCGCCGACTTCACGGTGGTGAAGACGATCGGGACGCCGCCAGCCGAATCGCTCGAGCGGATGCTGCCGACGACGTTCTGCGCGCCTTCGACCGTGTCGACGAACGGCACGGTGTGCCGACGGAACCGCACGCCCGGGAAGTTCGCGAGCAGCGCGTTGCCGAGGGTTTCCGCGGTGATACCCGTGCTGTCGGACACGAAGTAGGCGTCGCGGGTCTCGACGACAACGCCGAGGGGCTGCACGGGATTCGTCAGAGACACAGTGGGCGAACCTCACTTCGGGAACGGGAACTAGGTCGAGCCTAAGAAAGAAGTGCGGTCAGCGTTCCGGAAGTCGACGATAAGAATTACCACATTTATCATCACGGCAAACGTTCGAACCGCCCCGATGACCTCTGCGGATCCTAGGGTGGAGCCATGCCCCTCAGCGACAGCTCGCGACGCGTGGTCTTCCGACGCTTCGGCGGACCCGAAGTGCTGGAGATCGAGCGGCGCCCGACACCTGTTCCGGCATCGAACGAGGTTCTCGTGCGCGTCGCCGCCGCCGGAGTGAACCCCGTCGACTGGAAGCTTTTCAGCGGCAAGCCCATGCACGATCCCTACGAGCGCAGCCTGCCCTCGGGCAACGGCTACGACTTCGCGGGAACCATCGCCGGGATCGGCGCAGATGTCACTGACTGGAGCGTGGGGGAACGCGTGTTCGGCGGGCTGCGCTTCCACGCGCAGGCCGACCACCTCGTGATCGACCCCTCGTTGCTGGTCCGCGTTCCGACCGGCCTGTCGCTCATCATCGCCGGGGCGTTGAACGTGGTCGGGCGCACCGCCTTCGCGAGCGTGGAGTCCCAGTCCATCGGCGCGGGCGACACCGTGCTCGTCAGCGGAGCCGCCGGCGGCGTCGGCATCCTCACGGCTCAGCTCTGCGTCCTCCGTGGCGCGCGCGTGATCGGCACCGCGAGTCCGGGCAACCACGACAGGCTCCGCTCGTTGGGGATCGCCCCCGTCGCCTACGGCGCGGACCTCTCCGCAGCTTTGCGAGCGGCCGCACCCGAGGGGTTCACGGCCGTCCTCGACACGGTCGGCCACGGCACGGTCGACATCGCGCTCGGACTCGGCGTGAGCCCGGAGCGGATCAACACGGTCGCCGACTACGACGCCAGACATCGGCATCCCGTCGGCGGAGTCGGCGGCGCAGCGGCAGGAGCAGCTGAACTCGCGATCGTGGGGCAGATGCTGGCCGACGGCGACCTCGACCTGCCGATCGACTCCGTGCACCCGCTCGAGCGAGTGCGCGACGCCTACGTCCGCTCGATCGCCGGCCATGCCACCGGCAAGATCGTCATCGTCACCGAGGGGACGGATGAGGCCGCCTGACGAGCAGCGCCACAGGCGTGCCCATCGCCGCAAGACCCGTCAGATTGACGGTGCGAGAAGCGGCGAGATCAGCTGTAGAGGCAGTAGTCATGAATGAGGGCCCAACCGAGCAGTCCGAAAGCGAGTCCCCATGACGTGTCTCTGCACATAGTGTTCCCCCCGAATAGGCTTCCGACGGAGAGGGTCGCCTCCCCGCGGTTAAAGTAACATGCCTACCCCGGCAGGTGAAGAGCCTGGGGCCTCTTCTCCGGCTGACCGCACCGCGACAGCGCTGCAACGAAGAACGCCGCGTACTCGTGAGAGCACGCGGCGTTCTTCGTTGCAGGTCTTACTCGCCGGCGATCTTCTTCGCGTCGTCGGTGTTGATCACGCGGAAGAGCAGCGCAGCCAAGGCAGCACCGACGAGCGGCGCGACGATGTACAGCCACAGCGAGCTCCACGCGAAGTGTCCGCTGACGGACAGACCGAGAGCGACCGCGGGGTTGAAGCCGCCGCCCGAGATGGCTCCGACCGTGGTCGCGCCGACGAAGACCGTGCCGCCGATGGCGAGACCGTAGAAGGAGTTGCCGTCGTTCGCCTTGGTGGTCGCGACGTTCAGCACCACCCACACGAGCACGAAGGTGAACAGCGCTTCGACCAGGAACGCCGGGCCGACCTCGATGACCATCGCCTTCTCGCCTGCCGGCCACACGACGCTGCTGACCAGAGCCGCGAGCGCGCCAGCGACGAACTGTGCGATGACGTACGCGATCAGGTCGACCACGCTCATGCCACCGCGCAGGAAGACGCCGAACGAGACGGCCGGGTTCAGATGAGCGCCCGAGATGTGACCGACCGAGTAGATGAGTACCGCGAGCGCGAGACCGATCGCGAGGGTCGTCAGAGGGCTTCCGCTGTTGATCGCACCGATGATGCTGAAGACGAAGAGGAACGTGGCGACCGCTTCCGCGACCACCTTTCGTGCTGTACCGGTCATGAGAATGCTCGTTTCTTGTCAGGTGATGATGAGGACGGTCGCACCGCCGCCCTCGTGCCTCGGCCGGCACACCCGCCTCCGACGCGTCGACAATATATCGGCAAGTTCGCGGGGCTGCTGGTGCGCCGCGCGGACGAGCGGCAGCTCCGCGGATGTCGGAGACGGACCGTAGGCTCAGCACATGCGATACTTCGGCACGCTGCAGACGCCGGTCGGCACGATCGGCGTGGTGTCCGATGGCGCGGCGATCACCCGCGTCAGCTGGCGGCCGACGCGGCCCGACGACGCCTCCGATGAACCCGACCCGTTGCTGACTGAGGCACTGCAGCAGTTGACGGCCTACTTCTCCGGCGAACTGCAGCACTTCACGGTGCCGGTCGATCTCGGAGAGCAGTCCGCCACGACGCGCGCGGTGCTGACGACCCTGTTCGAGGGCGTCGGCTACGGCGAAGCAGTCACCTACGGCGAGCTCGCGGCGTTGAGCGGCACCGGCGTGCCGGCCCGCGGCATCGGCGCGATCATGGGCGCGAATCCGATCCCGATCATCGTTCCGTGCCACCGAGTGCTGGCAAGCGACGGCCTGGGCGGATACTCAGGCGGCGACACCGGCGCCGGGCTCGAAACGAAGCGCGCCCTGCTCGAACTCGAGGGTGCACTCCCGGCGCCGCTCTTCTGACACGAGAGCTTCTACAGCCAGCCCTTGCGCTTGAACACCGCGTACAGTCCGATCCCCATGGCGAGCATGAGGCCGATGGCCATCGGATACCCCCACGCCCAGTGCAGCTCGGGCATGACGTCGAAGTTCATGCCGTAGATGCCGCCGATCAGGGTGGGCGCGAACAGGATCGCCGCCCAGCCCGAGATCTTCTTGACCTCGTCGTTCTGACGGATGCTCAGCTCCGTCATCCGTCGCATCTCCTCATTCTGCCGGCGCGCCACGATCGTCGACTCGACGGTGAGCGCGTTGTCCAGCACCGTGCGGAAGGTCGTGGCGCGGTCGGTGACCCGCAGGGTGTGGTCGAGCACGTCCCGCAGGTAGCGCTGCAGTTCCACGTCGACCTGGTACTTCTCGGATCCGCGCAACAGCGCATCGAGCATCCCGGACAACGGCTGCGTCGCACGCTGGAAGTCGATCACTTCGCGACCCAGCTCATAGATGCGCTGCGTGGCGTCGACGTCATCCTCGAAGAGTTGGCTCTCGATCTCGTCGATATCGTTCTCGAGTCCGGCGAGCACCGGCGAGTACTCGTCGACGACCTCATCCAGGATCGCGTAGAGCACCGCCTCGGGGCCTCGAGCGAGAAGCTCGGGGTCGCCCTCCAACCGCTGGCGCACCCGCCCGAGGTCGGGCGACTCCGCATGCCGGATGGTGACGACGAAGTCGGGTCCGACGAGCACGTGCACCTCGCCGAACTCCACCTCCTCGACGGCATCGAGGTAGCGGGCGGGGCGGAGCACCATGAAGAGCACTTCGCCGTAGCGCTCCAGCTTCGCCCGCTGATGGCCGGCGAGGGCATCCTCCACGACCAGTTGGTGGATGCCGAATTCATCGGCCACCTCGCGGATCTCCTGCGCGCTCGGTCGGTACAGGCCGATCCAGCTCATGCCGCCGCGTTCGCGCATCCGCTCGAACGTCTCACTCAGGCTCTGCGGATTCTCCGTGCGGATGCCGTTGACGTAGATCGCGTTGTCGATGATCGCCATCGCGCCACCCCTTCACATTCCGCCCAGCGGGCGGCTCGGCTCAGACGGCTCAGCCCTCGGGCTCTTCTGCGGGCTCCTCCGCCGGCGGTGCGACACAGGGCAGCGCCCGCTCCGCGATCGCCTGGTGGAACTGCTCTGCGGTGAACGGCAGGCCGAACTCCGGGACGGTCTGGCCGGAAGCCGCCGGGGCCTTGGAGGCGATCGCCGCGAGCTCCCAAGCGAGGTTTCCGGCGATGCTGCCGCCGGTCGTGGAGTTGTTGAGCACCACGACGACGGTGAAGCCGGTCGCCGGATCCGCATAGGCCGCTGTCGCGTAACCGGGGGTCCAGCCGTGCTGCCCGATCATCGATCCGACGATCTGGGCGCCGCCCGTCGCCTGATGCCAGGAGGGGGCGCCGTCGTAGGCCGGCAGCGGAGCGGCGAAGCGGTCCGGCGTCTTCTTCGACCGCAGCACCTGTGCGGCTTCCGCCTGCGCATAGCGACCGAGATCGGTGATCGTGGAGACCGCTCCGGAATCGGTGTAGCCGGAACTCGCCGACAGCGTCGTGATGTCCGCGGGAGCAGCGCAGTCGAATCCACCCTCGACGGGGTTGGAGTAGTGGCCGTTCAGCACGGGTCCCGTCGACGGCGGCGCCGCCGTCCTGCCGGGCAGCGACGTGTTCTTGAGATCGAGGGGGCCGGCGACGTACTTGGCGATCAGCGCCGATGCGCTCATCCCGGAGGCGCGCTCGAGGGCGAGGCCCAGCAGGAGATAGCCCGCGTCGGAGTCACGGTAGGTGGTGTGCGCCGGAACCCGAGCGCGGCCGAGCCCGTAGCTGGCGAGTTCGAGCGGCGACCATTCGCGCTCCGGAGTGTTCAGCCAGGAGGACTTCACGACGTCTTCTGACGAACCGGCCCCACTGGTGCCGTTGCAGAGGTCGAGGAGGGTGACGTCTTTCATATCGGCCACGCCGGAGACGTAGGCGGGCACCTTGGCGTCCGCCTTCACGACACCATCGTCGATGAGACCGTAGAGCACGTCGCAGGTCATCAGACGAGTGACGTCGGCGATTCGGAACGACATGTCGGTGCTGAGTTCGGCTCCGCCCGGCTCCTGCGTCCCCGTGGCGGCGACCCAACTGCCGCTCCACGGAACCCAGACGCCGACGATGGCCCCGGATGCTCCCGCCGCCGCCATGGCGGCGTTGACGGCGTCCTGCATGGGCACGACCGTCTCTTCGGCGAGGTCGCCGTCGACCTGCGCTGGTGGCGTGTAGGTGAAGGTGCTGTCGCCGGGCGCGCAGCCCGTGAGGATGAGCGCGAGTGCGGCGGCACCGGCCGCGGCCGCGCGCCATTTGCGCGACGAGAGAAGCTGCATGGATGTAACCCCCGGAGACGTGTTCCCCGAGTCTAGAACGCGTATCCTGAGAGATCACATCGGAAGGGGTCTCCGGCACACCCGTACAGTGAGTTCGTGCCGCACATCTTCGATGCCGACGTGGTGACCGCCGTCCTTCGCCACATGAACGGCGATCATGCCGATGACAACCTTCTCATCGCTCGCGCGTTCGCGGATTCCGGAGACGGCGCCGTGACGGATGCCGTGATGATCGGGTTCGACGGCGACGGCGGCGTCTGGGAAGTCACGCGCGACGCAGCCGTGAGCGAGTTGCGGGTGGCATGGCCGGGCGGCCGGATCTCGGATCGACCGGCCGTGCGGCGCGAGGTCGTCGCGATCTATGACGCCGCGTGCGCACGGCTGGGCATCGAGCCCCGCCCGCACGCCTGAAGTCTCAGTCCAGCCAAAGGGTTGGCTGGAAGTTAGGTGAGCCTTACACTGGGGCCATGTCCGAGCTCCTCTCCTTCTCCGCGGCCCTGCGCGAGCGCTCCTCCGGATCGCACTCCACCAGCGAGCACGCCGGCTTCATGGCCAGCCTCCTGAGCGGCGACGCATCGCGTGATGACTACACCGCGCTCGTCGCGCAGCACTACTTCATCTACGAGGCTCTGGAGAGCGCCGCCGAGCGGATGCGCCACGATGCCGTGGCATCCGTCTTCCTCAGCGACAAGCTCACCCGCCTGCCCGCACTCGAGGCCGACCTCGAGTTCCTCGTCGGCCCGGACTGGCGCGAACGGATCACGTTCCTCCCGACCACGCGGCGCTACGTCGATCGGATCCGTCAGGTCGGCGCGACGTGGCCGGGCGGCTTCGTCGCCCACCACTACACGCGCTACCTCGGCGATCTCTCCGGCGGCGTCTTCATCGGCCGAGTGATGGCACGTCGATTCGGGTTCCAGACCAACGGCGTCGGGTTCTATCTCTTCGACGACATCGCCGACCCGTCCGCCTTCAAGGACGTCTACCGCGAGCAGCTCGACGCCGCCCCGTGGGACGAGGCCGAGCGCGAACGCGTGATCGACGAGGTGCTCCTCGCCTACCGCTTCAACACCGAGCTGTTCGAGGACCTCGACCGCGCCCGCGCGGCCGCTTGACGCTCGCCTCGTCGGCGCGCGGAACGGTCAGGACTTCGGGATCTCCGGAGTGGACGCGGCGAGATATGCCTCCCGCATGAATCGGCGCACGTCTTCGTCGACGCGGATGTCGCTCGGCCGCAGCGCCCGTGACAGGTAGAGGCCGTCCAGGGACGTGAGTCGGCTCAGCGCCACGTAGGTCTGTCCCGGCGCGAACGCCCCCGAGCCGAGATCGATGATCGCGCGCTCATAGGTCTTGCCCTGCGACTTGTGGATGGTGACCGCCCAGGCCAGCCGAAGCGGGAACTGCGTGAACTCGGCGACCACATCGCGGCTCAGCTTCTTGGTCGACGGCTCGTAGGCGTAGCGATACCGCTCCCAGACGGCCGGTTCGACGTCGACCTCCTCGCCGTCGATGTCGACGCGCACCGCGCCGCCGAGGATGCGGGTCACGGTGCCGATCGTGCCGTTCACCCAGCGCGGCGGCTCCCCGGACATCGATGTGTCGTTGCGCAGGAACATCACCTGCGCGCCGACCTTCAGCTTCAGCTCGGCCTCGGCGGGCAGCGCCGCTTCTCCGCGGCCGAAGTCACCGGAGACCTCGGCGCGCGCGGTCTGCTCCTTGCCCGGCAGCGCGGTGAGGTGGCGCCCGTTGATGTTGTTGACGATGTCGTTGCGCGTGGCGAGGGTGATCATCGGCGTCTCGCCCGGGTCGGGATCCGGCGGAGTCCGCGCGCCCTGCGTGTTCAGCACACCGGCGATCTCGGCGGTGACCCGCCCGTATCGCACGGCGTTGAGCATCGCCTTGAATCCGTCGTCGGACTGGCGGTGGATCTGCACGAGTTCGCGGACGTGCAGCTCGGCACCATGTCGCCCCAGGTCGAAGAGTCCGCCCTCGGCATCCGACGACCCGGCCCACACCTTCGCATCGAAGAACCAGAACGATCGGTAGTGATCCTTGATGTACCGCAGCTCGTCGCCGCGCGGCGGCACCGGAGCCAGCTGGTACGGGTCCCCGAACATCACGACCTGCACGCCCCCGAACGGTTCTCCTCGACGGCCTCGAGCCTGTCGCAGCGAACGGTCGATCGCGTCCATGAGATCGGCGTTCACCATCGAGATCTCATCGATGACGAGCGTCTCGATCGCATTCAGGATGCGTCGGGTGGCGTCGTTCTGATCGATGTCGCCGCCGGCGATGAGCCCGATCGGCAGACGGAACAGCGAGTGGATCGTCTGCCCCTCGACGTTGAGCGCCGCCACTCCGGTCGGCGCGCAGATCGCGATCTGCTTCTTGGTGTTCCACGCGAAATGCTGCAGCAGCGTCGACTTGCCGGTGCCGGCGCGTCCGGTGATGAAGACGTGCTCGCTGGTGTCCTCGATGAGACGGAACAGCTCTTGCTGTTCCTCGGACAGGGCGGGAAGGGACACGGATCTCTCACGGGGAGCGGGCGGATGCGGATGCCCATCCATGCTACGGCGCGGCGGCACCTCGGTATCCGCCCGACACCCGCGACGCTCGGCATCGTCTCAGGCCGCCCTCTTAGACTGGCGCCATGAAGCCGGTAGAGACGAAAGCGCCTCGGCGTTCCCGTCTCGGCGTCGACCTCGCGCTCCTCGCCCTCGTCGGCGTGATGCTCATCGCCGCCATCGGCGCCGGCGGGGCAACGCTCTACCAGCAGTTCTACGGGCCTGCAGCCTTCGTGGAGCGCTATCTCGACCTCCTCTCGTCCGGACGCGCCGCAGATGCGCTCCACGTGCCCGGTGTCGCACTCGACCGCGAGACGCTGGCGACGGCCGGCATCGACCCCGCGGCCTCCGAGGCCCTCTTGCGCCAGACGGCGCTCGCGCCGCTCACCGCAGCCGAGATCGTCTCCGAGGAGACCGTCGACGGCATCACATCCGTGGCCGTGTCCTACCGGGCGGGCAAGCACGAGGGATCCACCACCTTCACCGTCGAACAGGACGGGTGGGTGGGCGTCACACCGAACTGGCGCTTCTCCACCAGCCCGCTCGCGGCCATCGAGCTGACCGTGCGCGGCGCCGACCAGTTCGCCGTGAACGGCTTCGAGATCGACCGGCGTCAGGTCTCGGTGGCGGGTACGGAGGCGGCACCGCTCGACCCGCTCCCGCTCCTGGTGTTCACCCCCGGCCTGTACTCGGTCACTGTCGACACGCCGATCTCGACGTCACCCGGAGTGAGCGTGCTCGCGGACGCCCCCCTGGCGACGACCCCCATCGAGCTGCAGACCGAACCGACCGCGGAGTTCGTCGCCGTCGTGCAGGAACGGGTCGAGGAGTTCCTCGTCGAGTGCACGGCTCAGGAAGTGCTGCAGCCCACGGCCTGCCCGTTCGGCATGGAGGTGGCGAACCGGATCGCATCCGCCCCGAAGTGGACGATCACCGCGCAGCCGGAGGTCACCGTCGCCCCGGACGGCGCGCACTGGATGATCCCCGCGGCGGATGCCGTCGCCCACATCGACGTGGACGTCAAGTCGCTGTTCGACGGCTCGGTGGACCCGATCTCCGAGGATGTGCCCTTCCAGGTGAACGGCACGATCGTGATCCTCCCTGACGGGTCGGCCTCGATCAAGGTCGGATCCCCGAGCGACGTGCCCGAACCGGACTGACCGGCGCTCAGCGCCCCGCGCGCTCCTCGCGACGCCGCTCGCGTTCAGCGAGCGCCACCAGGTTCGCGTTGTACTCCTCGAGCTCGGCTTCGCCCGTGCGGTCGGCATGGCGGTCCCGGCGACGCTGCAGCTTCGTATCGCTGCGGCTCCATTGGATCGCGACGGTGATCGCCAGGATCAACGTGGGGATCTCACCGATCGACCAGGCGATGCCGCCCCCGACGTACTGATCCTGCAACGGCGTCAGGCCCCAGTCACGACCCATCGCGCCGAACCAGTCGGCGACCATCAGGCCTTCCTGCATCATGATCGCGACGCCGAAGAAGGCGTGCATCGCCATCACGGCGATGAGCGTGATGAGGCGCCCGGGGTAGGGCAGCCGGTACGGAACCGGGTCGGCGCCGATAAGGCTCATCACGAACAGGTAGCCGGATGTCAGGAAGTGGATGACCATCCACTCGTGCCCGAGGTGCTCGAACATCGACCAGCGGACGAGGTCGGTGAAGTAGAACGCCCAGAGCGACACGATGAAGACCGCGGCGGCGACGAAGGGATGGGTGACGACGCGGGCGAAGGGCGAGTGCACCGCCCACATGATCCACTCACGGCCGCCGCGGGTGCCGTCGTCGCGCTTGCGGACCGCGCGCAGCGCGAGTGTGATCGGGGCGCCGGATACGAGCAGCAGCGGGATCGCCATCGAGAGCATCATGTGGCCGAGCATGTGCACGCTGAACAGGTACTCCTGATACGCGTTGATCGGCCCGCCCGTGACCCACACCAGCATCAGCATCCCGAGCACCCAGAAGACGGTGCGGTGGATCGGCCACCGATCGCCGCGCCGGTGGAGTCGCCAGGCGCCGGCGAGATAGAAGAAGAGCCCGAATCCGGCGACGACGAGCCAGAGGACGTCGAGGTCCCAGGATGTGAACCAGCGGTCGAGGGTGAACTCCGGCGGCAGCGGCGAGCGGGTGAGGATCTCGGCGGGCGTCTGCGCGAACGACTCCTCTCCCGTCGGTGGCGGAGTGCGCGCGAGGGCTGCGGCGGCACCCGAGGCGAGGCCCATCAGCCCGACTTCGCAGAGCACGAGCATCCAGAACCAGCGGGCGGCACGCTCGGCCGCGAGCTTCGGGATGAGGCGGGCGCGGTACCAGGCGCCGAGCGCGCCCATGGCGACGAGCAGCACGACCTTCGCGAGCAGGATGGTGCCGTACGGCGTCCCGAGCTGGTTCCAGTCGCCGAGCGCCACCACTGAGCGCGCCACGCCCGAGACGGCGACGACGGCGAAGGCGGCGATCGCGAGGGTCGAGTAGCGGCTCACCAGCGCCGTGAGGTCGACATCACGGCGCCCGCGCAGCAGCACGACGAGCAGCAGACCGCCCAGCCAGACCGCGGCGCCGATCGTGTGCAGCAGGATCGAGTTGACCGCGACGTTGTGGCCGGCGAGGTCTCCGGCGTGCCCCTGCGTGGCGAGCGGGAGGAAGGATGCTGCGGCCAGAAGCGCTGTGAGGAGGGTGGGCGTCCAGGTGCGCCACGCGAAGGCGAGCACCGTGATCACGCTGCCGAGGATCGTCGTGATGAGCCACGACTGACCCAGCGGCAGCTCCAGCAGGAAGCGGCCGAGCTGGCTGCCGAACTCGCGCTCGATGCTGAGCTTCGGGTTGAACGCCGCCATGAACGCGAGGAAGCCGGCGAGGCCGGACGCGATGGTGAAGACCGCGGCTCCGATCGACGCGATGTTCAACGCGAAGTCGAACGGCTTCTCCTCGCTGCGCAGGCCGAAGAGGGCCAGCACGAGGGAGCCCAGCATCACGGCTGCGCCGAGGTTCATGACCGTTTTCGCGAGCGGCGTCGCCCAGCGCACGAACGGCCCTGGGTCGCCGAGCAGGAGAGGAGCCGCACCGCCGCCCACGAGCAGCCCGATGACGAGCGCCGCGAGAGCTGCCGCCGCCAGAACCATGATCCCGGCGACGCGATACGCCGAACTGCTTCGGGTCGACTTCGCAGGGGAACTCACCTGTCAAGCCTAAGCCGCGCGGTCGGCGTCGCGTTCCGCTCGGGGCGGCCGGCGGCGGCGCCCGCTGTCGATCCCCGGGAACGCCGAAGGCCGTCCCCGACGGATCGGAGACGGCCTTCGAAGAGGAGCAGTCTTACTTGACGGCAGCCTTGAGCTTGGAACCAGCGGTCACCTTGACGCGCTTGCCGGCCGGGATCTTGATCTCGGCGCCGGTCTGCGGGTTGCGGCCCGTACGAGCGGCGGTGTCGACCTGCTCGAAGGAGATCCAGCCCGGGATCGAGACCTTGCTGCCCTTGGCAACAGCGTCGGAGACAGTGCCGAAGAGCGCGTCGAGGACACCCGAGACGGTGGCCTGGCTCTGGCCGGTGGCGGAAGCGATGCTCGCGACGAGCTCGGTCTTGGTGATGGACTTGTCAGCCATGTCATCCTCCAGCGACGAGGTTCCCGTCGCATCGTTGTTGGTGTCGGAGCGGGTGCTCCTGGTCGAGTGACCGCCTTGAATGTATCAACGACAACCCACATTTCCGCGTCATTTCGCGGGTTTTGGCCAATTCCGTGGCGTGTCGCGCCACATTCGTCACTCTGGCAACAGATTTCGGGACCGATCGGGAGCCTGGCGGGGTGCGTGGGCAGGCTTCGCGCGGCAGACGGGAGGTCCTCTGCGGGCGATCGAATCCTCAGAGCGTGTGGTTCTCGATCAGTGATCGGGCGGTGCGCTCGAACGCGGTCGTCGCTTCCTCGCCGTCGAGGTAGCCGCCGACGAGGGCGGCGTCACGGAGCAGGACGAGGGATGCCGCGACCGCGGCCGCGTCGTCGAGACCGGCCAGAGCCGCGGCCTCCGTCAGCGTCGCGCGAAACCACTCTCGATGCTCGGTGATGAGCTGCCGGACGGCACCCGTCGCGTCGGGGAACTCTGCGGCCGCGTTGATGAACGGGCACCCACGCGTGTGACGCTGACGGATATCCGCGACGATGCCGTCGATCACGGCATCCATCAGGTGCCCCGGTTCCGTGATCGTGGCGCTCGCCGCGGCGAACATCCCGCGCAGCAGCTCGTCCTCACTGCGCAGGTACGCGAGGACGAGGTTCTCCTTGCCGCCGAACTGCTTGTACAGAGTCGCCCTGGTGACACCCGCTTCTTCGATCACTCTGTCCACGCCGACGGAGTGAATGCCCTCGGCGTAGAAGAGACGCGTGGCGGCATCGATCAGCCGTGTGCGGGCAGGGCTCGGTGGTTTCTGAATGCTGGTGCTCATGATGGTCCTCCCTCATCGTGGCATCCGTTTCCCGGATCTTCACGATTTCGGGAATAGGTTGCGGTAGATAGAACGTTCGGTCTACTATCAGCGTAACGCAATCCCGACACCCGGGATCCGAAAAAGGAGAAGAACCATGAGCAGCACCGAGAAGACCCCCATCGTCCTCATCCATGGCCTGTGGATGACCCCGGCCAGCTGGAACACCTGGGCCGAGCGCTTCCGCGCACAGGGCCACGAGGTCATCGTCCCGGGGTGGCCTGGGATCGACGACCGGTCGGTCGCAGACATCCGCCGCAACCCGGAGGCCCTCAAGGGCATCGGACTGAAACAGATCGCCGACAACTACGAGCGCATCATCCGCGCCCTCCCGGTGAAGCCGATCATCATGGGGCACTCGTTCGGCGGCGTGCTCACCCAGATGCTCGCCGATCGAGGACTCGGCGCCGCCTACGTCGGCGTCGCACCGGGACAGACCGCCGGCATCACGACGCTCCCGCTCTCGACCCTGTGGACCGGCACGCCGATCCTGTCGAACCCGTTCGGCATCAATGGAGCGAAGCCGCTGTCGAAGCGGCACTTCCACTTCACCTTCGGCAACGACCTCTCCCGCGCAGCATCCGATGCCCTGTGGGAGGAGTACGCCGTGAACTCCTACAACCGCGTGTTCTTCGAGGGCGTCAGCTCGGTGCTCGACGAGAAGGGCGGCGTCACGCACGTCGACTACGCGCGCAAGGACCGCGCACCCCTGCTCGTGATCACCGGCGAGATCGACCATGTCGTGCCGCCGGCGATCGGTCGCGCGATCGTGAAGAAGTACCGCTCCTCGGGGAGCCCGGCGACCGTCGACTACAAGGAGTACGCCGGCCGCACTCACCGGCTCGTCAGCCAGGACGGCTGGGAGGAGATCGCGGACTACGCCCTGAACTGGGCGGTGTCGCACGCCGGCGTGACCGTGGCCTGATGCGGACACGCAAAAGGGGCGAGGATCCGAAGATCCTCGCCCCTTTCAGAAAGCGATGCTTACCAGCTCGACTTGGTCACGCCGGGCAGCTCGCCACGGTGCGCCATGTCACGGAAGCGGACACGCGAGATGCCGAACTTCGTGAGGACACCGCGGGGGCGGCCGTCGATGACGTCGCGCGAACGGACGCGAGCCGGCGACGCGTTGCGCGGCAGCTTCTGCAGTCCGACACGAGCGGCCTCGCGGGCCTCATCGGTCGCGTTCGGGTCGACGAGGGTCTTCTTCAGCTCGGCGCGACGCTCTGCGTAACGCTCGACGATGACCTTGCGCTGCTCGTTACGAGCGATCTTGCTCTTCTTCGCCATGATTAACGCTCCTCGCGGAATTCGACGTGCCGACGGATGACCGGGTCGTACTTCTTCAGAACCAGGCGGTCGGGGGTGTTGCGACGGTTCTTCTTGGTCACGTAGGTGTAACCGGTGCCTGCAGTCGAACGCATCTTGATGATCGGACGAACGTCCTGAGCCTTCTTGGCCATTAGAGCTTCACACCCTTCGCCTGGAGGTCCTTGACGACGTTCTCGATGCCGCGCACGTCGATCACCTTGATGCCCTTGGCGGACACGTTCAGCGTGACCTTACGGCCGAGCGACGCGACGAAATAGGTCTTCTTCTGCACGTTCGGGTCGAAGCGACGCTTCGTCCGGCGGTGCGAGTGCGAGATGTTGTGTCCGAAGCCGGGAACAGCTCCGGTCACCTGGCACACTGCTGCCATGATGTGACTCCTTCATTACCGTGAGACCGGACGGCCTCACCCAAGATCCCTTGTCTGCGCGCCGCCCTTGCGGGCCGGCACACGAACTGCGCACAGGAGTGTGCGCAGACAAAGAGTCAGTTTAGCACGGATGCCGCGCTCGGTGATCCGGCTGCCCCGTCGCCGACCTTTCAAAGAGCGCAAAGGGCTGCATCCGAGCCGGTTATCGAGCCGTTTGCGCTCTGTGAACCGAGAGGAGGGGCCTTAAACCGGGCGGGGCCGATCAGGCGAGAGACCTGGCCGCTTCGGCGGCGCCGCGTCCCCAACGGAACGGCGATACCGTCGGGTCGTCGGCGATCCAGAACCGCCATGGGAAAGCGGCGGTTCCGGCGACACCGGCGACGCCGACCCGCGGACCCGAACTCCACTCCACGGGCTGCCCCGGCATCCAAAGCTCGGCCCGAGCCCCGTGCAGCTCGATGCCCGAGATCGCGTCGATGCCGTCGTGCAACGGATGCCGGAGCCCCACCGCTTGCCCGAGTCGGCCGGGGCCGCGCGCGAGGTCACGCAAGGCCGTGCGGCTCAGCGGCGTGGCGATGCCGCGGCGCGAAGCCGCGGCATCCGCCCCGAACACGACCTCGCCCGCGCGCAGCAGCACACCGCCCGCCTGCCCTTCCGACCCGCACACGACATTGACGCAGGAGTGGATGCCGTGGCTGAGATACACGTACAGATGACCGGGCTCGCCCCACATGGTCGCGTTGCGTGCGGTGCGCCCCATCCGCGCGTGCGATCCCGGATCCGGTTCGGTGCCCGTTCCGTGCCCGTGGTAGGCCTCGACCTCGGTGATGCGCAGGTACATCTCCACGTGCTCATCCCCCGTCGTCACGACGGTGCGCAACTGCCCACCGAGCAGTCGCGGCGCGACCTCGAGCGGGAGGCCGCTCAGTTCGGCGCGGGTGGCGCGCCGGAGCGCACCTGCGCCCATCAGAACCGCGGAGCCGTCTGGCACCAGGAGGCGTCGAACCCGGTGAGTGCGACGAGTTCCTTGCCGGAGGCGAGGTCGATGAGGTGGGTCTCCAGGGTCCGCGGAAGCGGCAGCAGCATGTCGTCGTAGGGATTGTCGACGAGTTCCGGCGCGATCACGACCGCCGCGTACTGACCGCTCGGTGAGGCGCATGCCTGCAGGATCGAGTCCGTGGATCCGACTTCGACGAGCGGCTCGGCCGCACCCTTGTCGTCGACGCGAATGATCGCCTGACCGGTGGGCATCCCGACGTCGTTCCTGGCGACGATGTGACGCAGTGTGCCACCCGGGAACGGCGTGATCGTCGTTGCGATGCCGTAGTCGGGATCGGATGCCTCGAGCGGCTCCTCCGACCCGTCGGCGAGGTTCAATTCGACGACGGCACCGTCGACGCGTTCCACGATCGCCGTGTAGGTGCCGCGCGAGATCCCCTGGATCGTCGCGGCGAGACCGAGCGACTGCACACCCGCATCGCTGGAGTGGTCGACGAGAGCGAGCGCTCCGTCGAAGTCGATGAACAGCACAGCCGCGCTGTCCGGCACGAACTGCCAGGAGAAGATGCTCGCCTCCTTGTCCCCGACCTCGACGACCTGCGGCTTGTCGTCGCTGTTCAGAGATTGCGTCACCAGCACGCTGGCGCGGCCGGAGGTGTCGCTGAGCTCACGATCGGAGTAGCTGTAGCCGACGAGGCCACCCCGCTCGGACACCTGGATCGCGCCGACGTACCCCTCGCCCGGAAGCGCCAGCTCGCGCTCGTTCTTGCCGTTGCGATCCATCACGAGCAGCCGGGAGAGATCGTCCTTGCCCTCGGCGACCGACACGACGAGCTGCGTCGACGTCGCCCGGAAGTCGTTGATGCGCTCATGCGAGAACACCGGCACGGCCTTCTCGCCGCTCAAGTCGGTGCGGAAGATCTTGTCCTTGCCGTCGGCGTCGCGGCGCAGCAGATAGATGCTGGATGCCGGCGTCTTGAAGCTCGTGGTCAGGTCGGCGCTCGGGCCGCCGCCGACACCGACCGCATCATTGACCGTCACGGTGTACTTCGTCGAGTCGTCCAGGGGAACCGTGAATCGGATGCCGACACCGCGGCCGGCGGCATCGACGGTGAAGGGCACGGCCGGTTCGACCGTGACCTGCGCGGGGTCGATGTCGGCGAGCGCCTGGTTCGCGGTGAGGATGATCCTGCTGCCGGAGGAGTCGATGGCTTCTGCCGGATCGACCTGGGTACTGGTCAGCCGTGGCCCCTGCACCAGGCTCGCGGCTCCCAGGCCGGCGCCGACGAGCACCAGGACGCCGACGACGGCGGCGAGCGCGACCAGGAACCGACGGTTCGGGCGCGCGGGGGATGCTTTCGCGGGGAGAGTGTCTTCCGGCGGAGCGCCCTCGGGTGGGATGCCCTCGGGTCGAGCATCGTCACTTTGTCGGCTCAGATCACGAATGTCGGTCGGAACCTCCGCGTTTCGGCCGACAACTGTGCGTTCAGCCGACAAAGTGGCCAGCACGGGGTCGGATGCCGGGACGAGGACCGGGGCGGGGTCGGATGCCGGGACCGGGTCGGATGCCGGGACGGGTTCCGGTGCCGCCGCGGGGACGGATGCCTGCGCCGGGTCGGGGTCGGATGCCGGGACGAGGACGGGGTCCGGGTCGGGGTCGGGGTCGGATGCCGGGGTCGGAGTGCTGGCTTGGGTCTCTGCCGCCGCAGCCGCCTCGGCGGCTTCCCGCGCCGCGCGCATCTCGGCGCGCGTTCGGGGGATGGCCGGCGTCTCCTCCGGACGCTCCTCGTCAGTACTCATACGGGTCACCCGGCTCGTCGATCTCGACCACCGATGTCGGCACGATACGCAGTGTGCCGTCGGCATCCGCCTTCACCGTCCCGGTGACCTCCACCCACTGCCCAGTCGCGTAGGTGCCGGCGTCGGCGCTGACCGACACCGCGGCCGGCTGCGCGTCGATGACGCAGTGCGTGATCACCATGCGGGTGAGCCGCACCTCGTCCGAGCGGGAGTCGGCCGGCGTCACGAATCCGGTGAGGGTGACGGATGACCCGTCGTACGCCTCGGGCCTGGTGGCTGTCGCGAACACGCTCGCCCAGTCCCCCACCCCGAAGGTGGTGGTGTCGGCGACGCCGAGCGTGACGTCATCCGCACCGGCGAACAGCGTGGTGTCCACCCTCGCACGAGACATCGCGAGGTCGACCGAGAGAGACGCGGGCGGCAGCACGAGGGCCGCAGCGACGACTCCGGTCGCCACGATGCCGGCCGAGACCGTGCCGACGCGGGCGAGGGTGCGACGCGGAGCACCGGCGGGAGCATCCGCGTCATGCCCGTGATCGTGCCCGTGATCTCCCTCGCTGCCGAGCGGGAGGGTGCACGACCAGATCGCCCCGGCGAGGGTGAGGACGGCAGCCGCGCACGCGAACCACACCGTCTCCGGACTGATGTACAGCGTCAGCCGACCGGAGATGCCGAGTCCGAGAGTGACCACCGCGATGACGGCCGCGAGCCCGACGCCGAGCCAACGGGAGCCGAGCGCCTGCGCGCGCGAGGGAGCGTGATCAGACAAAGACGTTCACCCCGATCCCGATCGCGAACGCCGCGAGCACGACCACGCCCACGATGCCGGCAAGAGTGCGGGTGGTGAAGGTGGTGCGCATGATCGCGAGCATCTTGATGTCGACGAGCGGGCCGACCAGCAGGAAGGCGATGATCGCTCCTGAGGAGAAGGTCGAGAGGAAGGACAGCGCGAAGAACGCATCGACGTTGGAGCAGATGGCAACCGTCATCGCCAGCACCATCATCGCCACGATCGACAGCACCGGGTTCGATCCGATCGCGATCAGCACGTCCTGCGGGATGAGCACCTGCACGGCTCCGGCGAGCGCCGATCCGATCACCAGCGCCGGCATCACCGCGCGCAGCTCGACGAGGAACTGCGTCAGGCTGCGCCGCACCGGTGTGCCGTGTTCGTGCGTCACGCGATCGCAGGTGTCGACGAAGCGTTCGGTCAGGAGCGCGTTCGGCGAGGGGTGCCGGCTGTAGAGCCAGCCGATGAGGTTGGCGATCAGGTAGCCGCCGACGAGACGGGCGACGAGGATGCCGCCGTCCCAGCCGAACGCGGCGTGCGTGGTGAGGATCACGATCGGGTTGACGATGGGAGCCGCGATCAGGAACGTCAGCGCCTCGGCGGGTGCGAGGCCGCGCATCATCAGGCCGCGAGCGAACGGCACGTTGCCGCATTCGCAGACCGGAATCAGCATCCCGAGCAGCGACAGCACCGCGCGCCGGGCCCACGCCCGCTTCGGCAGCCAGCGATGGATGACGTCGGCCGGAAGCCAGACCTGCACCACGATCGACAGGATGACCCCGAGGATCACGAACGGCAGCGCCTCGATGAGCACGCTGAGTGCGAGCGTCAGGCCGTCCTCGGCCCGCGTCGGCAGCGACGCGGTGAACAGCGTCGGCAGGAACCCGTCGATGAGGAAGAGCGCGGCGAGGATGCCGACGCCGATGCCCAGCCCGACCCACGCCGACCGCGGCGAGCGCGACGTCTGGTGTGCATGCCGTGACGGGGTGAGCACGCTCACGCGGTCGGCGCTCCCTCGGCGTCTCGCTTGTTCGCACACGGCGTGCAGAGGCCGAAGATGTCGACGACGTGCGCGGCTTCGGTGAAGCCGTGAAGCGCCGCTGTGCGATGCGCCCACTGCTCGACGTCTTTCGCCTCGATCTCCACGGTCAGCCCGCAGGATCGGCAGATGAGGTGGTGATGATGCTCCTGGGTCGAACAGGCACGATAGAGCGCCTCGCCCTCAGGGCTCTGCAGCGAGTCGGCATCGCCCGTGGCGGCGAGGCCGGCGAGTGCACGATAGACGGTTGCCAGGCCGATGCCGGTGTTCTCTCCGCGGAGGGTGGCGTGCAGGCTCTGCGCGCTCACGAATCCGCGCGCGTCGCCGAGTGCTTCGCGCACTCGTTCACGCTGCCAGGTATTGCGCTGAGCCATACCGAGAGTCTAAGCGGCGTGGCTTGCCCGCGGCTGGGAGGGCGATCACGGCCATCTAGTCGCGCAACCGCGCCGCGCGCGCGTGGAGGTACTCGCGTTCCGGGATCGACAGCGTCAGCTGCGCGGCGGCGAGGTACGCCTCCACGGCTTCGCCGTCTCGACCCGCCCGCTCGAGGAGGTGACCCCGTACCGCAGCGATCCGCCGATGGTCGGCGAGGACACCGCTCTGCGCGAGCTCGTCGACGACCGCGAGCCCTGCGGCCGGACCGTGCACCATGGCCTCAGCGACCGCCCGGTTGATCGTCGCGATCGGGTTCTGGGTGGACTGCTCGAGCATGCGGTACAGCGCGAGGATCTGCAGCCAGTCCGTCGACTCGGCGTTCTCAGCAGCGTCGTGCAGCGCCGCTATCGCCGCCTGAATCGCATAGGGGCCGGGCGCGCCCCTACCCAGCGCCTGGTCGAGGATGGCGGTGCCCTCGTCGATCGCAGCACGGTCCCACATCGAGCGATCCTGTTCGTCGAGGGGGATGAGCTCGCCTCGCGCGCCGGTGCGCGCCGCCCGACGAGCGTCCGTGAGCATCATCAGCGCCAGCAGACCGGCCACCTCGACATCGTCGGGGCGATCCTCATGCAGCTCGCGACCGAGGTGGATGGCTTCGTCGCTCAATCTGACGTCATGCACATTCGCACCGGCGCTGGACGTGTGTCCTTCGGTGAACATCACGTAGATGACGGCGAGCACCGATTCCTGTCGGTCCACGCCATCCGTCGGGCCGGGAAAGACGCCGCCCTCCGCACGGATGCGCGCCTTCGCGCGGCTGACGCGCTGCGCCACGGTCGCCTCGGGGAGAAGAAAGGCCCGTGCGATCTGCGCGGTCGTCAGCCCTGCCACCGCACGCAGTGCAAGCGACACCTGTGACGAGCGCGTGAGGGCAGGATGGCAGCACAACCGCAGCAGCCGCACGCCGTCATCCCTCGAGGGGGCGGGGGCATCGGCGAGCGGATGCCACACGTCGAAGTAGCTGCGCTCCCGCTCCCGACGCTGGTGATCGCTGCGGATGCGGTCGATCATCCGCCTGTGCGCCACGGTCAGCAACCACGCGTGCGCGTCCGTCGGTGCACCATCGCGTGGCCATTGACGATGTGCTGCAAGAAGCGCCTCCTGCAACGCGTCCTCGCAGAGGTCGAACTGGCCGGTGCCGTATCGGCGCAGCAGCGCTACGAGAACCTGCGGCGCCGTGCGACGCCACAGGTCCTCGTAGCCCGGTTCGCTCAGATGTCCGCCCCTGCGGAGAACATGACCGGGCGAACTTCCAGCGCCAGCCCGTCGATTCCGGCATCCGGGATCTGCGTGGCGAGCTCGATGGCCCGTTCCTCGGAATCCACATCGATCAGGTAGTACCCGCCCATGAACTCCTTGGTCTCCGCGAACGGGCCATCGACGACCTCTGTTCTGCCGCCGACGCTGCGCACCAGCTTCGTCTGAGCCGGTCCGCCGAGCGCGTGCGTGCTGAGCATCTCACCGGTCTCGGTCGCGTTGGCGATGAACGCCTGGTGCCCGGCGCCGATGGCCTGCTGCTGCTCGGCCGTCAACGCGTTCAGGACGTCCGGGCTCACGTGCATGAGAATCATGTACTTCATGGTTCGTTCTCCTTCTATGACACGAGGCGGCCAAACGCCTGCCTCGCTGTGTGGTCGGAGCCGTTGCCGGTTCCTCGACACTAATCCCGAACAGTTCGATGGAGCGAGGCTCCATGCCCGGGTCACGTGCACCGGATCATTACGGTGGATGCCGGCTGAATGGGTCACCTCCTCTCCACGCCGGTATGGTTGCCGCATCGAGACGAAGGAGCCTCATGACCGGCTGGCGACTGCGCGAGTTCCACAACGATGACCTGGGCGGCATCCTGCACCTGTGGGAGGAGCTCAAGCGCGCCGGCAGCGAACCGGTCTACGACCTCAGCGAGGTGGTGGCCTCGTGCCAGAAGGATCACGCGATCGTCGCGGTGCACGGCGATGACATCGTCGGCGCCATCGTCGGTCGGGCAGCCCATGACCAGGGCTGGATCGTGTTCTTCGCCATCGACGACGACTGGCGTGGTCGCGGAATCGGATCGGCGCTCCTGGCCGCGCTGGAGAAGAGCATGGCGCAGCACGGTCTCACCAAGCTGTCGGCCCTGATGCCGGAGGTGGAGACGCGCCTCGCCGCGTTCGACGCCCAGGGCTTCGAACTCAAGCAGCACCTGCGGTACTTCGAGCGGCGCATCCCGGTGCAGCGGCAGGAGCTCTCCTCCCTCGCCGAACTCGGTGGGCGCCTGATGCCGCGCGACCTGTGGGGGTCGGTTTCGGGGATGCGCCGGGAGAAGGAGATTCTCGAACAGCGGCTGGTGCTGCCGCTCGCAGAGCCCGACCTGGCCGAGAGCTTCGGCGTCGTTCCGCCCCGTGCGGTGGTGCTGTTCGGTCCCCCAGGCACCGGTAAGACGACGTTCGCGAAGGCGATCGCCTCGCGCCTGGAGTGGTCGTTCGTCGAGGTCTTCCCCTCGCGACTCGCCGCCGATCCGAAGGGACTGGCCGGCGCTCTGCGGGAGACGTTCAACAAGATCTCCGAGCTCGAGCACGCGGTGGTCTTCATCGACGAGGTCGAGGAGATCGCCGCACAGCGGTCGGGCGAGCCGCCGTCGCCGCTGCAGGGCGTGACGAACGAGCTGCTGAAGACCATCCCGGCGTTCCGCGAGCAGCCAGGGCGCCTGCTCGTGTGCGCGACGAACTTCATCCGCGCGCTCGACAGCGCCTTCCTCCGGCATGGCCGCTTCGACTACGTGATCCCGATCGGGCTTCCAGATGAGGCAGCGCGGCGATCGATCTGGCGCCGGTACATCCCCGAGCTGGTCGTGGATGCCGTGGACATCGACCTTCTCGTCGCGCGCACGGCCGGGTTCTCCCCCGCCGACATCGAGTTCGCGGCGCGCAGCGCCTCGCAGCGTGCGTTCGAGGCGGCGGTCGGCGCCGGGGATGCGGCATCCGATACGACCGGACCGGGTACCGACGACTACCTGCAGGCGGTCGCAGGAACCCGCACGACCGTGTCGGCAGAGACCGCCGCCGAGTTCCTGGAAGACATCGAGGCGCTCGCGCGGGTGTAACCGGATTCAGGAACGCGGCGCGCGACGCACGCGCGCCCTGGCCCGCTGCACCAGCCAGCACAGGGCGTAGATCAGGAACGACAGGGTCGTGATGTACGGACTCACCGGCAGTGTGCCGGCGAGCGCGAGCAGGATGCCGCCGACGGCTGAGACGAAACCGAACAGCGCGGCGAGCAGCGGCACCGCGACAGGGCCGGCGCTGACGCGCATCGCTGCGGCCGCAGGGGTCACCAGCAGCGCCATCACCAGCAGCGCGCCGATGATGTGCACGCTGACCGCGACGATGAGACCGAGCAGCACCATGAACACGAGACTCACGACCCTGGTCGGCACGCCGCGCGCCGCCGCCGACTCAGGGTCGAGCGAGTCGAAGCGCAGCGGGTTCCACATCAGCAGCAGTCCGAGCAGCACGACGATGCTGATGCCGAGCAGCCAGCCGAGGTCAGGACTGGACACCGAGACGATCTGCCCGGTGAGCAGGCTGAACCGGTTCGCGCTTCGGCCCTCGTAGAGCGACAGGAACAGGATGCCGAGGCCGAGGCCGAACGGCATCAGCACGCCGACGATCGAGTTGCGGTCCCTGGCCTTCGCGCCGAGGATCCCGATCAGGATCGCCGCGATGAGCGCACCGCCCAACGAGCCGGCGACCACGCTCCCGCCGAACAGCAGCGCGGCGGCGGCGCCGGCGAACGAGAGCTCGCTCACCCCGTGCACAGCGAAGGCGAGGTCACGCTGCATGACGAAGACGCCGATGAGCCCGCCGACGATGCCGAGCACGGCGCCGGCGAGGATCGAGTTGGCGAGCAGCGCGACGAGCGCGCCGTAGTCCTGGAACGAGAACACGTCCGACCAGTCAACGAGGAGCCTCATGCGATCTCCCCGTGGTCGTGGTGCGGCTCGGCATCCGGCACTCCGACCACGACCAGGCGGTCGCCGGCACGGAGCACGAAGACGGGGGTTCCGTAGAGGTCGGTGAGGACGCGGCTCTGCAGGACTTCGTCGGGGGTGCCGAGGACGAAGCGGCCGCCGGCGATGTAGAGGATGCGGTCGACGCGGCCGAGGATCGGATTGATGTCGTGGGTCACGAACAGCACAGCGGCACCGCGATCACGACGCTCCCGGTCGATGATGTCGGTGATGCCGCGCTGGTTGGCCAGGTCGAGGTTCGACAGCGGCTCGTCGCACAGCAGCAGGCTCGGCGCATCGGCCAGGGCCTGGCCGACCCTGAGACGCTGCTGCTCACCTCCGGAGAGCAGTCCCACCGGTCGTTCGGCGTAGTGCGCCGCACCGACGCCGTCGAGCAGGGCGTCGACGCGCGCTCGATCACCGCGCCGCGGAATCGGGAATCCGAATCGGGTGCCCTGCACGCCGAGAGCGACCACATCGCGCGCACGCATGCTGGTGTCGGGGGCCATCGGTCGCTGCTGAGGGATGTACCCGATGCGCGGATTCCCCCGATGCACCTTCTCGCCGCCGACGAGGATGTTCCCGGCCGACAATGGCTGCAGGCCCAGGATGCTGCGCAGCAGCGTGGTCTTGCCGGAGCCGGACGGACCGAGCACGGCGATGAACTCCCCGGGCTCGACGGTCAGGTCGAGGCCTGCCCAGAGCTCATGGTTGCTGCGATGAAGGGCTGCCCCGGTGATCTCGAGGATGGGTCCTGGTGCGTGGGCGCGCGCGTCAGCGCCGCCGCTCACGAGTGGAGTGCGTCGGCGAGGTTCTGGATCGCGTCGCGCATCCACTCAGAGTACGACGATCCGTCCTCGAGAAGTTCACTGAAGGCGACAACCGGGATGCCGGCCGCTTCGGCCGCATCCTCGACGCGCTCCGTCTCGGATCCGCCGGTCTGCGCGTTGGTGAGCAGCACCTTCGCCTGTCCGTTCTCGATCACCGCGAGCGCCTCGAGCAGTGTGGCCGGTGCGACATCGGCGCCTTCTTCGACGGCCTCGGCGAACCCTTCCGGGGTGACGTCGGTGAGGCCGGCCGCGGCGGCGATGTACCCGGGAAGCGGTTCGGTGATGAAGACGGGTGCACCCGCGGCTTCGGTCTTGAGCGTGTCAAGGTCGGTCTCGAAACCCTCGAGGTCGGCGACGATCTCGGCGGCCGCTGCCGTGAAGTCGGCTTCGCCCTCGGGGTCGAGCGCGGTCAGCTCGTCAGCGATGGCCTCGACGACGTGGACCATCGTGTGCGGGTCGAACCAGACGTGCTCGTTGAACCCTTCGATGTGATCGTGCCCCTCGTGGTCGTGCCCTTCTTCGGCGTGGGCGTCGCCTTCCGCTTCGTCCGCGTGATCGTGCTCGGCCTCGGCTTCGTGTCCCTCGTTGCCGGGGAAGTCGTGCGAGAACTCGACGGCCGTGACCACTTCGGGGTCGGCGCCCTCGAGGAGTTCGTCGATGAACGAGTCGTAGCCGCCGCCGTTCTCGATCACCAGTTCAGCCTTCTGCAGGGTCAGCCGATCGCGGGCGCTCGACTCGTAGGAGTGCGGGTCCTGCGCAGCCGACGTGATGATCGACGTGACCTCGACCCGGTCGCCGCCGATCTGCGCGGCGAGCGAGCCGTAGACGTTCGTGCTCGCAACGACCTGGATCTTGCCGTCATCCGCTCCGCCCGCGGCCGGTGCAGCTGAGCATCCGGCGAGCGCGAGAGCTGCGACCGAGACGAGGGAGAGGGCGAGAGCAGGCTTCTTCATGCTCCCACTCTAAACGCTAATGAGAACCATTATCAAACGCGCGTTGTTGCCCTGCTCCCCCGCCCCCAGAAATATGCGGCTCAGCCGACGAGTCCCGCCGGGGCGATCCAGACCGTCGTCTCGCCGGGAACCGAGCGTCCGTCGACGGTGCCGCTCGAGAGCACGATGCCCTCGGCATCCGCACCGATCTCGAACGGCTCGGTGCCGAAGTTCGCCACGATCTGCCAGCCGTTGGGGCGCTCGAACCGCAGCACGTCATCGCGGCCAGTGGGGACCCACTCCAGGCGCTCGTCCGTCTGCAGGCGATGCCGCAGGCGCAGGGCCTCACGGTAGAGCGACAGCGTCGAAGCCGGGTCCGCCGCCTCGTCATCCACCGCGTACTCCGCGAACCAGGCGGGCTGCGGCAGGTGCGCATCGCCGGATCCGAATCCGAACGACGACCCGGTCGCCGTCCACGGCAGCGGCACACGGCATCCATCCCTGCCGAGCCCGTCGAATTCGCCGCCGCGGAAGAAGGCAGGGTCCTGTCGCTCCTGCGGTGCGATCTCGGCGACCTCGTGCAGTCCGAGTTCCTCGCCCTGGTAGAGATAGGTGCTGCCGGGCAGGCCGAGCAGGAGCAGCGTCGCCGCACACGCCCGGCGCCGCCCCCGTTCGCGGTCGAGCCGGTCTTCGGGCCCGCCCGCCGCGACCCATTCCGTGCCCTGCTTGACCGGGCGCCCGTTCAGCGCCGGCAGCCCGTAGCGGGTGGCGTGCCTGGTGACGTCGTGGTTCGAGAGCACCCAGGTCGTCGATGATCCGCTCATCTGCGACTGCGCCAGATTCTCGGCGATGATCGAGTGGAACTGCCCGGCGTCGAAGTCCGCGACCAGCAGATCGAAGTTGAACGCCTGGCCGAGACCCTCTGCCGAGGCGTACTTCGCGCGGCGCTCGGGCGTGGAGACCCAGGCCTCGGCGACCGCGGTGCGGGGCGGGTCGTACTCGTTGAACACCCGCCGCCACTCGGCGTAGATCTCGTGCACGTCGTCCCGGTCGATCAGCGGATGCTTGCCGTCCTGCGGGATGAGCTCGAGCTCGGCGCGCGACGGCAGCGGCTCAGCGAGATCCTTCGTCAGCATGTGCGCGACGTCGATGCGGAACCCGTCGACGCCGCGGTCCGACCAGAAGCGCAGGGTCGTCAGGAAGTCCTCGCGGACCTCCGGGTTGTCCCAGTTCAGATCCGGCTGCTCGGTGGCGAAGTTGTGGAAGTACCACTGGCCGTCTTCGACGCGCTCCCATGCGGGCCCGCCGAACACCGACACCCAGTCGGTCGGCGGCAGTTCGCCGTTCTCGCCACTGCCCTCGCGGAAGATGTAACGGTCGCGCGCGGCGGACCCGCGCCCGGCGGCGAGCGCCTCCTGGAACCACTCGTGCAGGTCCGAGGTGTGGTTGGGGACGATGTCGACCACGACGCGGATGCCGCGGGCGTGGAGAGCGGCGACCATCGCGTCGAAGTCCTCCAGCGTCCCGAGACGCGGATCGACGTCGCGGTAGTCGGCGACGTCATATCCGCCGTCGGCGAGCGCCGACGGATAGAACGGGCTCAGCCACACGGCGTCGATGCCGAGGTCGTCGAGATAGTCGACACGGGAGACGATGCCGGGGATGTCCCCGAGCCCGTCACCGTTCGCATCGGCGAAGCTCCGCGGGTAGATCTGATAGACGGCGGCCTGTCGCCACCAGGTGGCGGGATCGGCCTTGCGGGTCTCGACGAGTAGCGCGTCGGTCATGAGTGGTACTGCTCCTTCTTGTGGGGGTTTCGAGTGTGCCTTGTTCTCGCCGGACCGGCTCAGCCCTTGACAGCGCCCTGAGTGACGCCTTCCATGACCCAGCGCTGCGTGAACAGGTAGGCCACGATGGCAGGCGCCATCGCCATCAGGTACGAGGCGAAGGACACGTGATAGTTGTTGCTGAACTGCGTCTGGAAGAGGTTCTGTCGCACGGGGAGCGTCTGCAACGCAGGGTCGGAGATGATCAGCGACGGCATCATGAAGTCGTTCCAGGCGTACAGGAAGGCGAAGATCCCGACGGTGGCGCTCATCGGAGCGAGCAGCGGGAAGATCAGCTTCCAGAAGGTCTGCCAGGTCGTCGCGCCGTCGATGCGCGCGCTCTCCTCGAGCTCGAGCGGTATCGACCGCAGGAACGCGGTGAACAGCAGGACGCTGAAGCTCATCTGGAACATCGTCGCGAGGATGATGACGCCGAAGGGGTTGTCCAGCCCCACCTGTCCGGTGAGCTGGATCTGCGGCAGCGCGACCACGGGGAACGGGATGAACATCGCGGCCAGCAGGTAGAAGAACGAGTACCGGAAGAGCTTCCGATCCCAATTGCGCACGATGGCGTAGGAGGCGAACGCCGCCAGCACGATCGTGGCGAAGACGGTGCCGGCGGTGACCAGCAGCGAGATTCCGGCACCCACCGGGAACTTCGTGAGGGTCCAGGCCTGAACGAAGCCCTCGATGCTGAAGGGCGCCGGGAACGAGAAGGCGTTGCCGTCGACAGCCTGCGCCTGCGTCTTGAACGCCATCGAGAGCGTGACGTACAGCGGCAGCAGCACGGTGACGGCGCACAGGATCAGGATGATCGTTCCCGACCAGTTCACCCGTTCCATCTTGATGCGAGGTTTGCGGCCGGAGGCGGTGACGGTGGTGAGCGTCTGCGTCGACATCAGAGTGCGTTCCTTCCGCGTGTCAGCGAGAGCTGGAAGAGGGAGATGATGATCGCGACGATGAAGAAGATCGTCGCATTCGCCATCTGGTAGGCGTAGTCGCCGCCGTTGAAGCCGGCGATCACTGTCATCGAGATACTTCTCGTCGCGGTGCCCGGCCCGCCGTTGGTGAGGCCGACGATGATGTCGTAGGCCCCGAGGAAGCCCTTGAATCCGAGGATGACGTTGATCACGACGTAGCCGGCCACCAGCGGCAGCGTGATGCGGGTGAGCTGCTGGAGCTTGTTGGCGCCGTCAATGTCGGCGGCCTCGTACACCTCGCCCGGCACCGAAAGCAGCCCTGCGATGTAGATCAGGAGCGTGCCAGGGACGGCCTGCCATGCGGTCACGATCACGATCGCGACCCAGGCCAGATCGGGGTTCGCCAGCATGCTCGTCTCGAGCCACGGGATGCCGGTCGCGGCCCCCGCTGCGGGGAGGGAGTTGGAGAACAGGAAGTTGAAGACGTAGGCGATGATGATGCCCGAGATCACCATCGGGATCACGAAGATCGTCCGCAGCCCCGTCTTGAAACGGATGCGGGAGGTCAGCCCGACCGCGAGCAGGAATGCCACCACGTTGACGGCGAGCACCGTCGCGATCGAGAACCCGAACGTGAACAGGTAGCTCTGCAGGATGGCGGGGTCGCTGAAAAGCGCGATGTAGTTGGTCAGCCCGTTGAAGCTCCAGTCCCCGATGCCGATGGAGTCGGTGAAGCTGAAGAAGATGCCCATCACCGCCGGCACGGTGATCGCCAGGGTGAACAGCACCAGTGTCGGCACCAGGAACAGGTAGTAGATCGGCTCGACGCGCTTCGTAGGGCGGCGCAACCGGCGCGCGCCGCCGGTGACGATGGTCGTTGTCGTGGTCATTTCGCGGACTCCTCTGTCTCGCTCGACACGGCGGGGGCGCGGAAGGCGACACGCGCCCAGTCCGCGTCCATGGTGCGCAGGGTGGCGGCGGGGTCGGCGCCGAGTACGATCGCCTGCACGTAGTTGAAGACCGGGATCGTCTTCGGCACGAGCACCGAGGGGCCTTGATACACCTGGGCGTCGTCGTAGTACTCGATCATCCCCTCGATCCGCGGATCGTCGGGGGCAGCGGCATCCTTCGTGGGCGTGAACCCGAGCTGGGACGCGTTGTACGCCTCGATGTTCTCGGGCTCGTAGAGGAACTCCAGGAAGTCTCGGGCGGCATCCTGATGACGCGAGCCCTCCGGGATCATCGCGGCGAGGTCCATGTTGACGCGCACCGCGAGGTCGGACGGGTCGTCCGTCATCGGCAGGGGGAAGGTGCCGAGCTCAAGGTCCGGCGCGGTCTTCGCGATCTCGCTGAACGCCCACGGCCCCTGCAGGTACATGGCGGCCTCGCCCTTCGAGAAGGCGAGGTTGCCGTCGCCGTAGCCGCGGCTCGACGCATCCTCGTTGACATAGTTCTCCGTGAGCTGGAGCATCCTGTCGATCGGCTCGGCGAAGTCGTTCTGGAACGAGACGGCCGAATCCGGGCCGACGTCGGCGCCCTCCGCGGCCAGCTGCTCGAAGAAGTCGATGACGTCGATCGAACCGCCCAGCGCGTAGTCGTACCAGCCCTGGCCGGCCGTCCAGTCGTCCTTGAATGTCGCGTAGAACGGCGTGATGCCGGCGGCCTTCAGCTGCTCGCACACGGCGATCAGCTCGTCCCAGGTCTGCGGGACCTCGAGGCCGTTGGCCGCGAAGATGTCCTTGTTGTAGATGACGGATGCCGCCATCACCGAGTACGGCAGGGCGCTGGTGCGCCCCTCGCAGAACCCGTACTGGTCCAGCAGCGGCTGCAGGTCCTCGCGGGTGCTGGCTGCGGCTTCGGTGCCGGCGAGATCGGACAGCGTGCAGCGCTGCACGAAGCGCGCGATCTCCATGTTGTAGTTGGCCAGCATGATGTCGGGCGGGTTGCCCCGCACGAAGCTCGCCGAGACGACATCCACGCCGGAGGTGTCGATCTCGACGCGGACCTCGTCCTGCGCGGAGTTGTACTCGGCGACGAGTTCAGTCATGAACTCGATCGCCTCTCGCTTGCTGAACGTGAAGCGGATGGTTTCGCGATCCGATCCGGCCGCGCAGGCGGTGAGCGATGCGGCGAGCAGCCCGAGGGCGGTCGCGCCGGCGGCGAGCCGGATCGAGCGTGTGCGTTTCAGAGACACCGTTGTCCTTTCATGCGTAGATTCATGGATTAAATCTAGTGAGCAAATCTACTGATGAAGGGTACTCTCTCATCTGAGGGAGAGGGAGGTCAAGAGCTGTGGCAGATGTTTCCGCAGACCTCGGCACCGGGCGCGCGAGCGTCGGCGCTGTTCTCGACTTCGCCTGGACCGCGGGAGAATTCACCGCCACAGAGGCGATGGCGAGCACTGCGCTGACCCGATCGACGGCGATCGATGCCATCGACACGCTCGTCGGCGCCGAGGTGCTTCAAGAGCTGCCCAATGCGCGAGCCGCCGGCAGCTACCGTTCTGGTCGTCCCGCGCGGCGCTTCGCGCTCTCGCCCGACATCGGCATCGTGATCGGCGTGGACGCCGGCGACACCCACCTCGCGGTGACGATCGCCGATCCGCTGGATCGCACCCTCGTGCACCACCGCACCGATCTGGATCCCTCTCAGTCGGCGGCCGAGCGACTCCGGACGATCATCGGGCAGTTGCAGCTCGCTCTCGATGAGGCCGATCGCTCGCGAGGAGACATCCTCGCGATGTGCATCGGCGTCGCCGCGCCCGTCGACCGCGACGGCGTCTCACCGCCGCATCCGGACGGCTTCTGGGAGCGCACCAACCCCGGCCTCGCCGAGGCCCTGCGCGACTGGGCACCCGTCGTGGAGATCAAGAACGACGCACAGCTCGCAGCGATAGCGGAGGGCTCGGCCGGAGCCGCGATCGGATGCCGCGACTACGTGGCACTTCTCTCCAGCGAACGCTTCGGCGGGGGTGTCGTGGTCGACGGCCACGTGCTGCACGGCGCTCATGGCGGAGTCGGCGAGGGCGTCGTCTTCGACCACATCATCGGCGTCGGCTCGGCGTTCGGGCTCCGCTATGCGCTGCAGGATCAAGTGCGCGCCGGCGTCGAGAGCGGCGAGATCGATCGCGGCGGCGCGATAGGCCGGCTCACCGACGCTCGCCGTATCGACCCGCGCGCGGTTCTCACCGCAGCCGCGGCGGGCGATCCGGATGCCCTTCTCGTCAGCTCCCGGGTCGGCGAGACCCTGGCACGCGTGGTCGGCGTGCTCGGAAGCATGTACGACCCGGCGCGCGTGATCGTCTGCGGCGCCGTCGCCGAGAGCGTCGAACCCGTTCTCGCCGCCGCTCGCCGGATCCTCCCGGAGCAGCTGCACCTTCCGGCCCCCGAACTGCTCGCCTCGACGCTCGGCGGCGAGGTGGTGTCGCTCGGCGCCGTCGCCACTGCTCGCCGCGCGGCGCGGGAACAGGCCGTGCCGCTGCTCGCCGAACGGCGACTGAGCGCGCGGGCGTAGGCCGCGGCATCCGCCTCGGCGTCCCGGGCTCAGGAGATATCCCCTGCTCAGGAGGATTCGGCGCGGATTCTCCTGCCTGCCCACGGGATTTCTCCTGCCGCCGTGCCGGCCGAGATCAGTTATTGGCCGTTACTTATCCTGATCCGGGTCTGGCATAAGTGATCCAGGTAAGCACTAGCTTCTCGGAATAGAACACGTCTGGCGGGATCGTCAAACTATGTGATCCGGTGCGGCATGCTCCCACACGGTGGGGCTCTGGTCCATGTTCGGTCTCGCCGCTTGAGACCCGGAGCCTAGGGCGTGACTACAACAACAACGGCTGGTGGGTCAGCTGGAATCGGCGTCGCCCACGCGGTTACGTGCGCAGTAGCGAGCGGGATGAGTCCGATGAGGGCGATGACGAACGCATCCCTGAACACGGTGACAACGGCTCGACGTGTACGCGAAGTCTCGTGAGTGGCGGCAATGTACTGCCGAAGCTCTTCGCGTTCGCTGTGCTTCTTTGCGCTGTACGCCCACGCGTCCACCTGACCGAGCCTCTTGGAAGCGACCGCGACGCCCGCGAACACGAGCACGGCAAAGACTTCGATGGCGAGGCCCACGGACCACAGGATGAGCGGAATCGGCGATTCGGTCGCAGACGCCCACAGGCGCTCGAATCCGCTGGCGCTTAGCCCGGCGGCGGCGATGATGGCGGTCAGAGCGAACTCAGCGCGTCGGCGCACCGCTTCGATTCCCTCGGACTCGCGCGCAAGCCCCTCCCGGTACAGGGAGGTGATGCCCGGCACGTTCTTGCGGCGCGTTTCGTCGACCCACTCGGTCTTGAGCACCTTCTCGTCCGGGAGCCAAACCTCGCGGCCAAACCAGAGACCGCCGATGGTGCTCAACACCATGCGTGTTTCGACGAACTTTTCCGCCTTCTCTTCGACGACCTTGTCGGGCTCCTTCACTTGACCATGATCCGATCTGCGAGCGCCCCCGCGACGCCTAGACCGATGGCATCAGGGAGAAATAGCCATTGCCCCGATGGGTTGACGTCGAGGAGGACGGTGCGCCCCTCGGGCGTCTGTACCCAATCCTGACTCGAGTAGCCGAGCGCGAGTTCGTCTGCAATGGCTGTCGCGCCCGTCGCCACACATGGGATCGCGTCTGGAGCCTCGACGAAGGCAACGTGGTTTGCAACAGTCCGGCGCCAATCTGCAGGGTCTGCGGAGGACGTCGTTAGTGCAGCCACCCATACCTGGTCGCCGACCGTCACCACCCTCAAGTGGCGCTGGGCATCCACGAGTTCCTGCACAATGAATGGCGCTTCGCGGAGGTTGCTGAGGCGCGGATCGCCAGGCGCCATCTTCTCCGCGTAGACGGTTTTGACCTCCCCGCCCTGGAGGAATTGCCCAGAACCGAGCGGCTTAACGATCACGTCGTCATGAAACTCGGCTTGAACGTCCTCGGCCGAGCTCGTAACGAGTGTCCGTGGGTAGTCGATGCCGAGGCGGCGTGCTGCCTTCCACTGCTCGAGTTTCCCTTCAGCCCTCCGCAGGGTCTGTGGCGAGGTGACCCAGCTGATGCCCTCGCCATCGAGCATCCACGTAAACGCAGAATGCCAGGTGCCGAGTTCTAGCGCTTCAACCGAACCTGTCTCGATCCCGAGTCCCCAAGGAGCCCGGTGCATTCGGCGCAGCCATCCCCCTCGCCGTTCGGCGAGATCAAGGGACTCGCCGTCTATTCTCAGCACCATCCGATCATCTGAGATACTGAGCCCGGCAGTCATCACAGACTCGAGATCCAGGATCACTGGTCGCGCTCCTCGAGCGGTGAGCGCGACGCGAACGGCCTGAACGTGCGGGTCGTCGAGGTCACCGACAATGAGCGGTCGGTGCACGGCTGCCTGGGTCATGAACGAAACGTGAGCAGACTTGAGACGAACTCGTCCCTGTCGTTAGTCTCGAGGGAAGACTCCGTGAGGGTCGACGACGAGGTTCGGACGTCCAACGGGTGCAGCACGCCGGGTGAAGCGAGTACAGAGAACAACGAGGGAGCTGTCGCGCGACTCGATGTCACGCTGACTGCCCGGATACCAGGGCGACGCCGTAACCGTACCCATGGTCCGAAGTCTCGATGGTCATCGTGAGCGTGTTCGGTTCGGGCTGAGGCTTCGGCTGCGGGTCGCTCTCCCCTGCACTGACCGAGAGCTTCGTGAACAGCGAGTTCGATTGCCCCATGTACATCTCCTCAGTCCAGTTACACCAACGACTTGAGGATACATGGGCCCTCCACCGGAACGTTCACGCGACGTGACCGCGTGCAGTGACAGGGACCCCGCCCCACCGGCAACAGTACGGCCGCAGCGGACGCTTGACAGTGCCAAAGGAAGAGCCTCTACGTGCAGTGCGAGGGTCCGTCTCAGCCAGCCGCCGGCGTGTCCCGGTCCTTGCCCGGGACGCTTCGGCCCGGAGGGGCACACCCGCAACCCGCCGCGTGCTGGCGTCCAGGTCGCGAGCGTCGGCACCACAGCGCCCCTTGACCCATAAAAATACATTGATAATAATGTCACTACGGTGGCACGACGAACAGCATCCGAGATTGACCCGAACCGCCTAGCGCAGTCCGGGTCACTGGGCACGCTGCTAGGGGACGCACGGCGATACGCGGGGTTGAGCCAACAGTCACTCGCACACAGCGCAGGGGTGTCTATCGGGTCGGTCGCGAAGATCGAGGCGGGACGCAGTCCGGAGCCCGGGTTCTTTCTCGTCGCACGCCTCGCGGCAGCGTTGTCTACGCGCCTGCCGGGGAAAGTGAAGCAAGAGTTCACGGACTCGTTGTACCGATACTTCGAGGCCGCACGCTGAGTGGGACGCCCCACTCAGACACGTTAAGGTGAGGGAATGTCGTTGCAACGAGACCACCAACTCGATGCCGAAGTCGACGGCGCGCAGCTGCTGGTGTCCTTCGGGTTAGACCTGGAGGAACATCAACGCCGACACAAAGCTGGCGTCGCGGCAGTCCCTGACGAGACCTTGCTCGCGGCACTGCTCAGCATCCCTGAAGACCGCTTGGGCCCCGTGGAACCTAGGTTCGTCCACCTCTTTGACGACCCCGCGACGAGCGCATACGCGACAGTCATCGACGATCCCGACGGAAACCGCTGGGCACAGTGCACTCTCCGAGCGCCCGTGTCCGTGTCGCAGATCGATGCCTACGCCGACTCGTGGCGAGGTGGTCTTCGCCTCGCTCATGACTGGGTGGGCTACGCCGCTCGGGTCATCCACCTATCAGCCATCGACGACGTGGGGCTGCCGTGCATCGAAGCCGCGGAGTACGGTGTCGGGCTGGTGACGGACGCAGGAACCCTGGTCACCCCGTCGGAGTATCGACCACGTCGTTGGACGGCGGCACGGTGGCGATTCGCGGAACTGGTGTACGACCAGTTCTTGAATCAGGCGATCCCTTCCGCCCACACCTGAAGGTCGTTCGGGCGCCCCAGCTGGACTCCGATGTGCTCTTCGAGCTGCTCGTAGGCGTCGAGGGCGCCACGCACGAGGTTGCCCCAGTGAGCCTTGAGTTCCAGCTGGGTCATTCCGATGGTGCTGGAGTGCATCCGCGTGAGTTCAGCGACGGTGTGCAGGTGCCCTTCCCGACGGTCTGCTTCGAGGTGGGTGAACCGGTCGATGCTTCGTCCGCGACACACCACGCAGAAGCACAGGATCGGTTCGGCTTCCGCGAACCAGCGGCGACGCATCTCCTTGGAGCGTACGAATCGCAGCATGTCGCCGATGAGTTCGTGGGGTGCGAGGTCCGTGGGATCATCGGGCGAACCGCCCGAGCCGGGAGGAGTCAGACGGCGTGCCGATGGCAATGCTCCAATGGCGGAGGCGATGGCTCCGAGGGCTCGGGCGTCGAAGCCGGCCATATCGGTCCGGTATGCAACGACCGGCCGCGTGGATTCCTCCATGATCCGCCGGTAAGCGCGGATGCGCTTCTTACCTCCCATGGGGTTTGCTGTTCCGACGAACGACAGCAACACCGGGTGGTTGCTGCGGTTGATGACCGACCGGATGAACTTCACGTTCTGCTCGTCGTTGAGCCAGCCGCCCTCGAATGCTGCGGCGAACAGGACGTCCTTGCGGTCGAGAGCGTTCACTTCCTCCAGCGCCTTCCGCACGGTGTCTGTGTCGCCGGTGCGGAACTGTCCGGTCGGTGTGATCGCGAGGTCGCTGCCCATGTCGAGCCGCTGCTTGTCCAGGGCAGCATCCAATGTCGCCGGGAACAGCTCGTTGTCACCGATGTCGATGAGGAACGGAGCGTCCTCGTTGGCACGGTATTCGCTCAGCGAGCGGGGCTCGAGCATGAACGGGACGGTCGGGAACTGGCGACGAAGTCGCTGGACGCGACTCGGCCCGTAGGCGCCGGTGACGAACACACCACCAGCGTGCGGGTCAACGTAGGGCAGTGCCCCCAGGACGATGTCGCCACACACGTGGAACTGTCGACCGGTGAGGACGCCCAGGGCGTCCCCCGTCTCGAGCGTCCGCTCGGGTACCTGGATGCCTTCCAGATGCGGGTTGCTGATCACGCTGTATCGCTGAGTCATGAGTACTGCTCCTTCGGCAAGAATGTGGAGGAGAATTCGAGTTCACTCATGTGGGCCTGGGCTGCGAGCTCCCCCACGCTCGCACCCCCTTCGATGGCCTCGTTGATGGCGCTCCCCAGTGCCGTCGGGTCTTCGCGTGGCAGCGATGCCGGCTCCCGCCGGTGCATGCCAGTGGTGGACAGTTCGATGCTCCAGTTACGGTATTCGTCCTCAGTGAGCAGCCCCGTGTCGTGGCCACGGTGGATTAGAGCTGCGAGTGAGATCCCCCACCGCTGCTTCAACGTGATCAAGGCATCCAGGCTCGGCTGGGCCGGCCATTCTTTCCGCAGCGCCACCCACGGTATGAGGAACTCGCCGGCGAACGCGTCAGCTTCCTTCTCCTGGTCGACAGTCGCCTCATCGACGTGCTCATTGATGTGCATGACGGCGTGACCGAGCTCGTGGGCCATGGTGAATCGTTGGCGTTCAGCGGTGACGTGCTCGCCGACGAGGATCACTGGTGCCGATTCGTCGGGCCATGCGGCGACCGCGTCGACGCGAATGGACTCCAGCGGCCAGCGCATGATGATGGCACCGGCGTCCTCAAGTATCGCGACGAGGTTGGAGATGGGCTCAACGCCGAGGCCGAGGTCTTTGCGGACCGAGCGCGCGATGTCTTGAGGGGTGATGAATCCGTCTTCGAGCTCGTAGTGCCGAAGAGATGTCGGATGCGCGCCGAGGAGGTCACTGAGCCGCTGAGTCATCAGCGCGATCTCGGCACCGACCTTGTTGACGGCACCTTTCGGAGTGCCGCGCTGTTTGCGGTGGAAGACGTGAACCGGGGCGAGGCCAGGGTCGACCGCACGGAACGCCGACGAGGGCACGCCGAGCGCTCGTCCCAGCTCCTCCCAGTGCGCATCGTCGATGTCGGTGCCGGACTCTACCTTGGAGAGTGTGGATTGTGACACGTTCACGCGACGGGCCATCTCCGCCTGCGTGAAGCCGCGCGAGAGACGGAGCGCTTCGACGAAGGCGCCTCGTGCGGGATTGATTGCCATGCACTGATCATAACAGGTGTTCGGAATATTCCAAACTCTCTTTATGCCCCTCGCATGCCTAGGGCTTTGCACGGGATCATCAAGGTGTGAACCTTGACGCCCTCAAACGACTCCCCGTCGCTGATCAACAGATATTCCTACTCGGCCGAATCACCGCCGAAACAGTGCGCATGGACGTGGCACACAGCCGAAGCAAGTCATAGAACTGCCGAGCGTGCCGTGACCGTTGCCGGAGGAGACGTCCTCGCGCCGGGGCCCGTGCTCAGCAAAGTACAAGTCAACAGCGACGATCCCCATCTCATCGAGGCACTCGAGCTTGACTGCATCGAAGCTCGCAGTGGAACGAATCCGGCGCTGGCACGGCGTGGCTTCGGCACTCGGCATCCACCCATAGGCGGCGTGTTCGCTGTACAGTCGGGTTCGATTGGGGATGGGGATATGGCTATGACAGCGAACTTCCAGGTGCTCCGGAGCGCGGTCATCACCGCATCGGACGCAACCAAATGGAAGAAGGCGCTCCTCGAGTGGGACGTGACGTCTGTCGAGGAGCATCCGACCAGCGACGGCGAATGCGTGTGCGGGCAGACCGGTCTGCTGTGGATGTACACGATCACCAACGAGGTCAACGGGGCGGAGCTGTTCCCCATAGGTAGTTCCTGCGTGAACCACTTCGGTCGCACCGAGCTCAACCGTCGAGTCGACGTGTTCCGGAAGCTCGTGCTCGTGCGGGACACCGTGAACGACGGCAACACTGTGGAGATGACAACGGAATTCTTCTCGCGGGCTGTCCTGGAGTTTCTCTACGAGGAAGGTGTGTTCACCCCTGACGCCTTCAATCATGGCGACGGTTGGGACGACTGCGAGTTCCTGCTCAAGATGTTCGGGAAACGGGACAAGAGCACCATCAACTCGAAGCAGCGGTACAAGATGCGCATGCTGCTCGAGAGCAAAGTGATCCCGTTCGTCCTCGCCGACAAACGACTGGGCTAGGGATTCGGCGAAGGCGGCTCGTCGCGGGAACGAACAGCGCCTTCAGGATTCGCCTCGACCACGAGCTTCGTCACCACCTCCTCGACGCGCCTCCCGCCAGCATCGAGCGTTAGTTGATCAGCTCGCTGTCACTCGCCGCCAGCCTTGTACCGCGACCTCCTCAATAACGTCCTGCGCATGCTCCACGAGTGCGGCAAGTGTTCTATAGAGGGTGACGTATTCCTCGAGGCCGTCCGACTGCCAGTGCGCGGCGGCCTTGGTGAACGCACGTCGCACCAAGGCCGACGCAAATGGAAGATAGGCGTCCTCCAGCCGCTGTTCGAGACGCCGCACTGCGTCATTGTAAGAGTGTCGAACCTCGCGGTAGTGTTTCGCTGCCCCGGTGGGGTCCGGCTTCATCCCCAGCTCCATCTTGCGCCGCTCGATAGGTGTCACGGGGAGCGCGTCTGCCGCATCTGACAGCCGGCGTGATGCGGTCATCGCCTGCCGGATGCCATCGTCGATGGCAGGGTCGACGGGCATGGCGAGCCTCGGCACGGGGAGCGCGATCCTTTGCACAGCGAGGATCGCTTGCGGTCGGATGGCCAAGGACAGCGTTCCGATGGCCTCGTGCACGTTCAGATACCGCACGGCCAACAGATCCTGCTCATCTAATTCGTGTGTGGTGATGTCTGACGCGATCTCATGATTTTCGTCGCGGAACCCGTCGTTGATGCGTGTCGGGTCCAGGTTCAGCGCAACGCGGTACAGGTAGAACTGAGAATGAGAATCGAGCTCGTCGTTCATCCGACGCAGCATGTTCTCGATTGCTGCCTCGTACGTCCCCACGTGCAGCGCCTTCGACGTGGGCTCTGCAATGTAGGCCTCACGGCTCGGCATCAACAAGTCGCGGTCATCGATCCCCTGCACGAAGTCCACAGCGAAGTTCGGGGATGGCCAGACTGGTTCGGTGCTCGTGTGGTACCACGCGAACGAAGAGAGCGCCGCGTCGTCGAGGGCGGGGTCGGCGGGGTCTCGGAGCGCAGCGACGGCAGGCCCGTAGTGAATCGATTCTCCGCAGTGCGAGCAGGCCATCCGCGCCCCGTGAGAGCCCTCCTCGTACTCAGCTGCGGACAGAGGGGTAGCCTCTCCGCAGGCGCACATCATCCTCAGGTCGTACTCGAAGCCGTCGGATCTCTCCGTGAGCAGAGGGTCGGTCACCTGCGTCGCACCTCGTTCTCGTCAAAGTACTCAACGAACAGTCGCCCGAGCTCTTTCCAGTCCTCTGCCGTCACTTCTCTGGACGCGTGATGGTCCAGCGCTTCGTCGACAGTCCAGTCGTAGCGAATGTACGGGGTAGCGCAGTCATCGTCGTTCAAGGCCGCGCACGCGACGTGTCGCCCCTCGGATCTCCCCATCCCGATCCAGAACAGGTTTCCGGGATCGTGGCCGGCGATGCTCGGGAACTGGGATGCCTCCGACCAGCGTCGCCATGCGTAGTTGAACGCGAACTCGAGCGCCGTCTTGCTGCTCGCGACCGCGACAATGTCGAGTGCGAGGACGCCGAGAGCAACACCCACGACGACCTACTTGATCTGCTGGACTTTGGTCTGACGCATGACCTGACCCTATTCGCGCTCACCGACATGCCGGCGTGCCGGTCCGCCCATCAACGCCGAGGAGGCAGGTGGGCGCGAACGTAGTTGACCTGTGCGGTACTCAGCGGCTCCCAGCGGCTGTACCGTTCATGGTCGGGAAAACCGCGACGCAGGAGCCGACGTACCACTCGACCTTCGTCCGCATAGCCGAGCTGGGCGGCGAGCTCTCCTGGCTTGCTGGGTGGGAGGTCGAAGTCCTCGTCCGTGAAGGAGACGTCTGGGACGTCAACCCCCATCGCTCGGATCTCTCTGAGATCGCGCTGTACATCGACTTGGATTTGGAGCGGAGTCTTGCTGTCGTCGCGCGCCCGTTCATGGAGCACGTCCATCAGCGCCCGGTAGGCAGCGGACATGAGCGCAAGATCGTCTCCGTTCGTGGCGTGACTACCGATTCGCTCTGCCAGCTCGAACAGCATCCGTCGGACGGGAGAATCCGGAATTCCGGATGCTTCAACGCTCTTCCAGGTTGCCGCAACCATCGCGACCTCGGAGGTGTGAGATGACTCCATTCTCGAATCCTGGCAGACCTCGGCGACTTGCATGTCTGTGGAACGTGAGAGCGATACGCTACGGCCACCACCCGTAGTGGACATCACGACAACGAAGCAGGAGACAGCATGGGCAACGGCAACGTGCACACCTCATTCGACGACGACTCCCAGAAGTGGGTCAACCGCCGAGAAGGCAGCCAGAGAGCGAGCAGCACACACGACACCGCTGCCGAAGCGTCGGAGCGAGGCAAAGACCTTGCACGCAACAGCGGCAGCGAGTGGTTGAAGCACCGCAAGGATAACGGCCGTATCCATGACCGCAACACCTACGGTGACGACCCGAACCCGCCGAAGGGCTGAGGCAGGTCGCACCTTGCCCGATCTTCCTGAACGAAGGCTCTCCGGTGTCATAGCGGGGCCTATAGAAGAGCGGCAATCGACCAGCGAATATCCACAGGGTGCGTCTTAGCTTCCGGGACGCGCAATTGCTCGCTCGCTCGGTGCACTGGGCTACAGGACCGTGGACGACAAGCGACTCGTCCTGCCAAGCAACCAACCTGGCTGAGAGTCCGTCAAGAATGCCATGCCCAGGCGTCATGCTCAGCATCGCGGAGAACCTCGTCGAGACGTCCGGCCTGGAGTGCATCGATGGCGCGCGGCACGTTCTCGTCGGGGAGCGCTGTGTTCAGCCACTGCGCCCAGGTCCAGTGGCTAGCAGTCCCTGTCTGCAGAACGGCCACGACGTCACTTAGTCCCTCCACCAGCTGCCCATCTTGGAGCTGAAATGCGGGGCAGAGCGTACCCCGTCGTCGGTCTCGAGCGAGAGGAGCCGAAGCGTCTCGCCGGCCTCGGTGACCTTAGCCTCCGTCCACCCGAGGGCCCGAGTCAGGCTGGTCACCGTGTAATCGGGACCCACGATCTCCGCCAACGGACCGTCAGTCGACGAGCAGCGCCGGCTCCTCGAGAATCGATGCCACGTCGGCGATGAACCGGCTCATGCCATCGCCGTCGACCACACGGTGATCGAACGAACCGGCGACCGTCGTCACCCAGCGCGGGCGCACCTCGCCGTCGACGACCCAGGGCTTCTGGCTGATGGTTCCCAGCGCCACGATTCCGGCCTCGCCGGGGTTGATGATCGGCGTGCCGGCATCCATCCCGAAGACGCCGATGTTCGTGATCGTGATCGTGCCGCCCTGCTGGTCGGCCGGCGTCGTCTTTCCTTCGCGGGCGGTCAGCGTCAGGCGGTTCAAGGCACGGGCCAGATCCTTCATCCCGAGGTCCTGCGCATCCTTGATGTTCGGGACGAGCAGACCGCGCGGGGTCGCCGCGGCGATGCCGAGGTTCACGTAGTGGCGCACGGCGATCTCGGCGCCGCCATCCTTGTCGACCCAGGCCGCGTTCACCATCGGCGTGCGGCGGGCGGCCCAGATGACCGCGCGGGCCATGATCAGCAGCGGCGATACCCGGATCTCGGCGTAGTCCGGCGACGCCTTGAGCCTCTTCACGAGCTCCATCGTGCGGGAGGCGTCGATCTCCTTCCACACCGTGACGTGCGGCGCGGAGTAGGCGCTCTGCACCATGGCCGACGAGGTGGCTTTGCGCACGCCTTTCACCGGGATGGATTCGGTGCGGTCCTCGGATGCCTCAGACGAAGCGATGCCGCGGGCGATCCCGCCCGGTGCCGCGTGCGGGGCCGGAACGGTCTCCTCGCGCACGTCTCCCCACTCCGGAGTCTGGATGTTGCGGAAGACGCTGGCCTGAGATGCGTGATTCACGACATCGTCGCGCGTGACCTCGCCGTCGCCGCCGGTGGCGGTGACCGCGGTGAGGTCGACCCCGAGGTCGCGGGCGAGCTTGCGGATCGGCGGCTTCGCGATGACGCCGACCGAGGAGAGCACCGAGCGCTCCGGCGGCTTGCGTCGGCGCGAGGTGGCGCCTCCTCCGGTGCCGTAGCCGACGAGCACCGAGCCGCCGGCCTCCTCGACAGCAGGTGCCGGAGCGGCGGGTGCAGCATCCACCGCATCCGTCAGGAAGGTGATGATCGGCGACCCGACCTCGACCGTGGTGCCCTCACCGACGAGCAGCTCGCCGACGATGCCGGCATGCGGCGACGGCAGCTCGACCAGCGATTTGGCGGTCTCGATCTCACAGATGACGTCGTTGATCGCGACCGTGTCGCCGGGGGCGACCTTCCACGTCACGATCTCGGCCTCGGTGAGACCTTCGCCGACATCGGGGAGGTTGAAGTTCTGCGTGCTCATAGCGAGTCCTTCCGGACGGTGGAGTCAGTAGGCCAGCGAGCGATCGACGGCCTCGAGGATGCGGTCGGCATCGGGGAGATACGTGCCCTCGAGCTTCGCGGGCGGGAACGGGGTGTCGTACCCGGACACACGCAGCACCGGCGCTTCGAGCGCATAGAAGGCGCGCTCCATGACGGTCGCCGCGACCTCGCTGCCGAGGCTGGTGAAGCCCTGCGCCTCCTGCGCGTAGACCATACGACCGGTCTTGCGCACCGAGTCGAGGATCGGCTCGTAGTCGACCGGCGACAGCGAACGCACATCGACGACCTCGCAGCTGGTGCCCTCGGACTCGGCGAGCGCTGCTGCCTGCAGCAGCGTGGTGACGATCGCGCCGTGACCGACGAGAGTGACGTCCGAGCCCGTGCGCACCACACGTGACGAATGCAGCGGAACGGCGGATGACTCGACGTCCACCTCGCCCTTCTGCCAGTACCGGCTCTTCGGCTCCATGAAGATCACCGGATCGTTCGAACGGATCGCCTCCTGGATCATCCAGTACGCGTCGTTCGGCGTCGACGGCGACACCACCCGCAGTCCGGGGGTGTGCGTGAAGTACGCCTCCGGGCTCTCCTGGTGGTGCTCGACGGCGCCGATGTGACCGCCGTACGGGATGCGGATGACGATCGGCATCGAGAGCCGACCCTCATGCCGGTTGGTCAGCTTGGCGAGCTGGGTGGTGATCTGGTCGAACGCGGGGAACACGAATCCGTCGAACTGGATCTCGCAGACCGGGCGGAAGCCGGTCATCGCCAAACCGATGGCGGTGCCGACGATTCCGGATTCCGCGAGCGGGGTGTCCAGCACGCGCCGCTCGCCGAAGTCGCGCTGCAGGTGCTCGGTGACGCGGAACACGCCGCCGAGCTTGCCGATGTCCTCGCCCATCATCAGGACGCGGGGGTCGTCTTCCATGGCCTTGCGCAGCCCGGCGTTGAGGGCCTTGCTGAACGGCATCGTCTCGAGGGTCACTTCGCGCCCCCTTCGAACGACGACTCATAACTGTCGCGCCAGGCGCGCTGTTCGTCGATCAGCGGATGCGGCTCGCTGTAGACATGGTCGAAGACCTTGGATGCCGGCGGCGGGCCGAGCTCCACGGTGCGGGAGCGCAGATCCTCTGCAGCATCCGCCCCTTCGGTCTCGACGTCGTCGAAGAACGCAGCCGATGCCCCGCGGCCTTCGAGGAAGGCGCGCATCCGGATGATCGGATCGCGCTCAGCCCAGGACTGCTCCTCGTCGGAACCGCGGTACTTCGTCGGGTCATCGCTCGTGGTGTGTGCACCGAGGCGGTAGGTGACGGCCTCGATCGCACGAGGGCCGAGGCCGCTGCGGGCCTCGTCGAGAGCGACACGGGAGACCGCGTAGCTGGCGAGCACGTCGTTGCCGTCGACCCGAACGCTCGGGATGCCGTAGCCGGCACTGCGCTGAACCAGCGGCACCGGTGACTGTGTGGAGACCGGGACCGAGATCGCCCAGTGGTTGTTCTGCAGGAAGAAGACCTCTGGCGTCTTGTAGCTCGCCGCGAAGACCATGGCCTCGTGCACGTCGCCCTGGCTGGAAGCGCCGTCGCCGTAGTAGACGATGACGGCCTGGTCGCTGTCGACGTCGCCGGTGCCGGACTTCCCGTCGAAGGCGAGGCCCATCGCGTAGCCCGTGGCGTGCAGCGCCTGCGAGCCGAGCACCAGCGTGTACAGGCGGGTGTTGCCGTTCTTCGGATCGCTCGGATCCCAGCCGCCGTGCGAGACGCCGCGCATCAGCTTGATGATGTCGAGCGGGTCGACGCCGCGGATGCGGGTGACCGCGTGCTCGCGGTAGGAGGGGAAGATCGTGTCCTGCGGACGGGCGGCGCGAGCCGAGCCGACCTGCGCGGCCTCCTGACCACGGCTCGGCGGCCAGAGGGCGAGCTGTCCCTGCCGCTGCAGATTGGTGGCCTGGACGTCGATCGCGCGGATGACGACCATGTCGCGGTAGAACTGCTCGAGCTCTGCGTCCGTGATCGCATCGATCAGGGGCAGGTACGGCTCGGCGGCGTCCGACGGAGTGAACCGTCCGGTCGCATCGAGGACGCGCACGAGGGGGGTCTCGGAGGTAGTCACGGCTCTTACGCTACCCGCGCCGGCATTCCCGGGCACGCATACCTAGGACGCCCTTGTATCTGTCGGGAACCCGGAGGAATGCGCCGATCAGCGGGTGGCGGCGGCGACCTCGAGCACCCGGGCGATGGACGCCTCCTCCCCGACGGAGATGCGGATGCCATCGCCGCTGAACGGACGCACGACCACGTCGGCCGCAGCGAAGGCGGCGGCCACCTCATCGGTGCGCTCTGCTGCGGGCAGCCAGACGAAGTTGCCCTGAGCGTCCGGGACATCCCACCCCTGAGCGCGCAGACCGTCGCGAAGGAGCGTGCGCCGCTCGACGATCACGGCGACCCGATCGAGCAGCTCGGCTTCGGCGTCGAGGCTGGCGATCGCCGCGTTCTCAGCGGCGGACGTGACCGACAGGGGGATGCCGGTGGCGCGCGCGGCATCCAGCACCTTGCTGTTGCCGATCGCGTAGCCGATGCGAAGCCCGGCGAGTCCGTAGGCCTTGGAGAACGTGCGCAGGACGACCACGTTGGGATGCGCTTCGAATGCGCGTTCCTTCAGCCCGTCGACAGCGTCTGGCGCGGTCACGAACTCGGCGTAGGCCTCATCGAGGACGATCAGCACATCGGCCGGAACGCGGCCGACGAAGGACGCGAACTCGGCGCTCGTGATGATCGGGCCGGTCGGGTTGTTGGGGGTGCACAGGATGATGGCGCTGGTGCGTTCGGTGACAGCATCCGCCATCGCGTCGAGGTCGTGGCGCGACTCGTCCGTCAGCGGCACCTGCACACCCGTTGCCCCGGCGACGAGAGGAAGGCTCGGGTAGGCCTCGAACGAGCGCCACGCGTAGACGACCTCATCGCCCACGGAGGAGGTGGCGAGGATCAGCTGGTGCAGGATCGAGACGGAACCTGCGGCGACGTGCACCTGGTCGGAGTCGACGCCGTAGCGGACGGCGAGGCGCTCACGCAGGCGGCCGGCCGATGCATCCGGGTAGCGGTTGATCGGGGTCGTGTGCTGCAGAGCGGCGACGACCGAGGGCAGCGGATCGAAGGGGTTCTCGTTACTGGACAGCTTGAACGCGTCGGGTCCTGCCTGCTTGCCTTGCCGGTACGGCGCGAGCGCGGCGATGGCGGGGCGGATGCGGGGCAGAATCGGCTCGGTCACGAGTCGAGTCTAAGAGCGGGCGTCGAGCTCTGGCGAGCGTCCGCCCGTTGAACCGCTGACATCCGGCGCCGATCGTGCCACACTGAAACGACCATGCGCTTCATCATTCGAGTCATCGTGAACGCCTTCGCCCTCTGGGTGGTGACGTTGATCCCCGTGCTGCAGGTGGCGATCACCGCCTTCCCGCCCGCCGAGACGCTGCAGCTGGTCCTCACGCTGCTCGCCGTCGGTGCGATCTTCGCCCTGGTGAACACGATCATCGGCACCGTCGTGAAGATCGTCGCCTTCCCGCTCTACATCCTCACCATCGGCCTCATCGGGTTCGTCATCAACGGCTTCCTGCTGTGGCTGACCGCCTGGATCACGAGCGGCTTCGGCTGGGGCCTCACCGTCGGTCACTTCTGGTGGGGCGTGGTCGCCGCGATCATCATCTCGATCATCAACGGCATCTTCGGCTTCATCCTGCGTCCGCAGCGCAAGAAGTCCCGCCGCGACTGAGCGATATCCGCTCAGCCGGACCACCCGGTCCGCTCGGCGCGGTACTCCGTCGACTCGATCACCTCGGCGGCGTCGAGCGTCTTCCAGTACTCGTCGAGCGCAACGGCTCGCGGGTCGCTGGATCTGTCGACCATCTCGGCGGTCTCGATGTACGAGTGCATCCAGTGAGTGTCGGCCCAGACATCCTGCACACCGTCTGACGAATCTCCTTCACGGGTTGCCGTGAAGGAGTCGGGCGAACCGGTACCGCCGGGGGAACCTCCGCCGGCGAGCGAGGACACGATGTCGTCGGAATGGATCAGCTGAACGAGCAGCTGATCCTCACGCAGTGTCGGCTCGGTGGGGCTGCCTGCCGTCGCCACCACCTGCACCTCGAACTCGCTCTCCATGGCGAGGCGAGACGCGATCATTCCCGCCTGCGAGTGCGCGAACAGATCAACTCGATCTCCCGGCCGGGCACCCGCGGCCGCGAGCGCGTCGAGCGTGGCCTGATAGGAGGCCGAGGTCTTGCCGGCGTAGAGCTCGATGTTCGACTTCATGTCCCACGGCTCACCTGCGCCGAAGAACGGCGACTGTGTTCCCTTGATGTACGCGATGAACTGCGTCGAGCCGTCGCCCATGGTGAGGCGATCGACTCTGATCTGCGCTCCTGGCGCTTCCGGGAAGCGGCGGAAGGCATCGGCGAGGCTCGCGGGCGTTCCCACCGGAGTGGACGCCGCGACCGGCCGCACCGTCACCGGATCAGCCTTCCCGATCAGTGGCTTCCCTGCGTGCACCTTCCCGAGACCCAGCGTCGATCCGATCAGGCCGCCGCCCACGAACAAGTGCGCCATCGCGCCGCTGAGGTCGAACTGCGAATCCAGCCCTTCGAAACGCCGGTCCTTCCAGCCGGCGATGAGCATGTCGGCCATGCCGCCCACGCGGTCATCGGATGCCTCGAGCTGCTCGATCCGCGCGTACAGCGCATCCGCGGCGGCCGCATCGGTGAGCGCAAGAGCCTCCGCCTGCGCGCGGAGCTCGACGAGTTCGTAGGCGTCGGCCATCAACAGGGTGCCGACGCTCGCCTCTTCGCATCGACGCTGCAGTTCGTCCACCCGATCGGCGCTCGCCCACAGCGCGACCGTATCGAGCTGAGCACTGAGCCCCGGTGCGTCGACGATGATCCCGTGCGCTCGGCGGATCGATCCCTGGGTGTCGGCGAGGCGCTCTGCAACGACCGCGATGCGTACGCCGACATCGCGCAGCACCTCGGTGTCGACGGCGATCGCCCCACCGTGCGTGATGTCCAGGTCATCACTCATGCGAACCCGACCCTCTCCAATTCCCGCGCCCGTTCGGACAGGCTCGCGATCTGCGCGGACGCACGCGACCGAAGATCGGAGAGCAACGCGTGCAGTGCGCGCACGCCGTCGGACTGCCAGTCGCTGTCCGCGACCAGTGCCACGAGGGTGGCTGCGGCTTCGTCGAGAGCGGCGATCGCCGACTCGATCTCACGCCGGGCCGCGAACCAGGCCCACAGGGCTTCCGAAGACCCGGCCCCGGCGATTGCGAATGAGTACATGCGCCCAGCATCCTTGTTCGCCACCGTGACCGGCCTCCCGATCCGCACGACCGGTGCAGAGTCCGCGGGGAATCGGTTCGGTGCAGAACGAGTGCACGCAGTCGACTGTGCAGAAGCGCCACCGGCGGGCACAATGGACTCTGTGACATCCCCGGATCCCTTTCGCGTGATCTTCGTCTGCACGGGGAACATCTGCCGCTCGCCGATGGCAGAGGTCGTGTTCCGCGATCTGGCAGAACGACAGGGCCTGGGCTCGCGGATCGTGTCCCGCAGCGCCAGCACCGGCGATTGGCACCTCGGCGAACGCGCAGACCACCGGACGATCGACTCCCTCGCCCGGCGCGGCTACGACGGGTCGCAGCACCGGGCGCGGCAGTTCACCAGCGCATCCTTCGCCGACAACGACCTGATCGTCGCCCTCGACCGCACGCACGAGCGCGTCCTCCGCGAGTGGGCGAACAACGAGGACCAGGAGGGCAAGGTCACCCTGCTGCTCTCCTTCGACGCGAACGCCGACGGCCTCGACGTCCCCGACCCGTACTACGCGGGCGCGGATATGTTCGATTCCGTCCTCGGTATGATTGAGACCGCGACCAGGGGCCTCTTTCTTCAGCTCGAACCCGCCCTGCGTCTCCCCCGCACGCCCCGCGTTTGACGGGCCCGATCAGGAGGACTCCCCTGACTTTCCAGCCTTCGCTTCCGCCGCAGCCCCTGAGCCCGCTCGACGGACGCTACCGCGCCGCCGTCGCCGGTCTCGCCGACTTCCTCTCCGAGGCGGGCCTCAACCGCGCCAGGGTCGAGGTCGAGGTCGAGTGGCTGATCGCCCTCACCGACCGCTCGCTGTTCGAGACCTCGCCGCTGCCGGATGCCGACAAGGAGCGCCTGCGCGCCCTCTACCGTGACTTCGGGCAGACCGAGATCGACTGGCTCGCCGAGAAGGAAGCCGTCACCCGCCACGACGTGAAGGCCATCGAGTATCTCGTGCGCGACCGGCTGTCGACGCTGGGCCTCGACTCGATCTCCGAGCTCACCCACTTCGCCTGCACCAGCGAAGACATCAACTCGGTCTCCTACGCGCTCACCGTGAAGCGCGCGGTCGAGAACGTCTGGCTGCCCGCCCTGGACTCGGTGATCGCCAAGCTCCGCGAGCTGTCGGTGGAGCACGCGGATGCCGCCATGCTGTCCCGGACGCACGGCCAGCCGGCGACCCCGTCGACGATGGGCAAGGAGATCGCCGTCTTCGCGTGGCGTCTCGAGCGGGTGCGCGCGCAGATCGCGGCATCCGACTACCTGGCGAAGTTCTCCGGCGCGACCGGCACCTGGTCGGCGCACCTCGCCGCCGACCCGTCCGTCGACTGGCCCGAGGTCGCCCGCGAGTACGTGGAGGGGCTGGGGCTCGGCTTCAACGTCCTCACCACGCAGATCGAGTCGCACGACTGGCAGGTCGAGCTCTACGACCGGGTGCGTCACGCCGGCGGCATCCTGCACAACCTCGCCACCGATATCTGGACATACATCTCGCTCGGATACTTCGCGCAGATCCCGGTCGCCGGAGCCACCGGCTCGTCGACGATGCCGCACAAGATCAACCCGATCCGCTTCGAGAACGCCGAGGCGAACCTCGAGCTGTCGGCGGCCCTGCTCGGCTCGCTGTCGCAGACGCTCGTCACCAGCCGCCTGCAGCGGGACCTCACCGACTCGACGACGCAGCGCAACATCGGCGTCGCTTTCGGGCACTCGCTGCTCGCTCTCGACAATCTGCGCCGCGGCCTGAACGAGATCTCACTGGCGCGCGATGTGCTGCTCGCCGACCTCGACGTGAACTGGGAAGTGCTCGCCGAGGCGATCCAGACCGTCATCCGTGCCGAGGTCGTCGCCGGCCGCTCCACGATCAGCGACCCGTACGCGCTGCTGAAGGAGCTCACCCGCGGTCACCGCGTCGGCGGGCCGGAGCTGGCCGAGTTCGTCGAGGGCCTGGAGATCGGGGATGCGGCGAAGCAGCGTCTGCTCGCCCTCACTCCCGCGACCTACATCGGTATCGCGGAGCGTCTCGCGCAGTAGGTTTCCGCTCTGCGGGATGGATTACGCCGGTTCAGGCACGCTTGAGCCGGCGTGATCCATCTCCATCACCGGTGGGTGGTCGGAAAAGCATCCGAATCGACCTCCGCCCGTGCGCTTTCGACCCCGCAGGCCCACGCGCAGGCGCGGCTGCGGCGTCGCGGAAGACTACGCGCGCGGAGCGCCCCCAGGATTCACGTCATCCGCGTCATCGGCCGGCTCCTTGTCGAAGAGCACCGGGCGATCGACCCTCTTGGTGACGTCGGCGGGATCCACGGCGAGGATCAGCATGGCCAGGATCAGCAGGGTGGCGATGAACGCGCCACCGCCGACGACGAGTCCCAGCGCGATGGGCGTCAGCCCTTCATAGGTGCCGGCGGCGATCGCCGCGTTCACCCGCGCGGTGAAGGCACCGGTCGAAACCAGCGTCACGACCATCGCGAAGACACCGCAGACGAGCGCGATGCCGAGCAGGTGCAGCGGTCGCAGGATGTCCCGACGGGTCGGTTTCTCGTCGCTCATCGCTCTCCTCCGCGGTCCGCCGCTTCCGGCGCCGCGCTCTGGTCGGGTTCGGTGATTCCGGCATCCTCTGCTGCGGCCTTGGCTCGGGGCGTGAGCCCGGCGATGCCGAGGAACACCGCGACGATCGCCGCATAGGCGCCGAACATCCCGACGCCGAGGATGATCCCGGTGAGTTCGAATGTGCCGGCGCTCTCGATCGAGTACTCCTGCACGAGGCCGGCCGGGATCAGCAGGAGCAGAATGCCGAGCAGGACGCCGAAGGCGCCGACCGCGATGGCGTCACGGGCAGTCGGGTCGTCGGAGCGGCGGGCACGGATGCCGGCGAGCAGCTCGACGCCACCGGAGACCAGCGCCCACGTGCAGACGACGCCGAAGAACAGATCGTCATTGCGCCACGGTGGGATCCCGCTGACCATTCCGGCCGCGAAACCGAGTGCCGCCAGCAGCAGGTACGACCAGCGGGAACCCGCAGGAAGGACGAGCCAGGCGGCGAGCACGAGGACGAACGCGCTGACGAAGGCGAAGCCGCTGAAGACCGACAGCCCGACGGCCGCCGAGTGGTCCGGCGAGAAGGTGATCATCACGGCCGCAGCCGCCGCGAACAGTGCACGAATCAGCTGTACGTTGCGTACCGTGAACGTGCGAGCAGGGGCAGACATGACGATCCAGAGTCCTCCGGGGTGTTCCTCCCAGTCTACGCGGGCGTTCGCGGCCGGATCGCCGTGCCCGGGGCGCCCACGCGGCAACACGCAGACTCGAGGCGGCACATGATGAGGCCCGGCGGGTCTCCCCAGAATCGCCGCCGGGCCTCATTCAGTTTCGCAGCGTGGGTGTCCGCTGCGTCAGGCTGAATCCCTGCGCAGGGTCGGGCCCCTACCTACGTCGGATACCGCCTGTTGACCCCACATCAGCGCCTCCTCCCCTTGAGACGCCCGTACGGTCGTATGCTCACTGTAAACGGGAGTTCTTCACATACCGGAGGGGGTCTGTGATGAAGATCGAAGAGGATCAGCACGACCCGGAATCGGCGCAGATCGCACCGGCGCTGCGCGACGCCATCAACGCCCGCAGAGTCACGCTGGCCTGGCTGCACGAGCGGCTCAGAGAACGTGGCAACACCGTCTCGATGGCAACGCTGAGCTATTGGCGTTCCGGCGCCCGGCGCCCGGAAGGCGCGCAGTCCGTGGCCGCGCTGACCGACATCGAGTCACTGCTCGACCTCGAAGTCGGCGCGCTCACCCGTCTGCTCGGACGCAGCCACCGGACGGGTCCGGTGGGATCTGCCCACTTTCCGCTGGATGCCAACGACATCGAACGAGCGGTGACGGATGCGTACGCCGCGCTCGGGGTCCCCTACCCGAGCACGTCTCGCGAAGTCACCACCCATTCCGTCACCGACGTCGGACCCGACGGGAACGTCGCGCTGTGCAGCATCCGGAGCATCGTGCAGGCGACCACCGGCACCGTCGATGCGATCCCCTTTCTGGAGATGACGCCGGGCATCGACGCGCCGGCTCCGACCTTCACCGCTGTGGCGGGTGGGCGCCTCAACGCGCTCTACTCGCACCCGAACGGCGAGGTGCACGGCGGGCGCTTCGACCTGGACGCGCCGCTCACGGCGCCCGACACCACGATGGTCGAGTGGTCGATCTCCTATCCGCAGGGTTATCCGCCGACCCGCGAGTCCGGCTACGCCGTCAGCAGGCAGTGCCGCGAGCTTGTGCTGTGGATCCGGTTCCACCCTGATGCGCTGCCCGACTGGTGCGAGGAACGAGTGGAGACGCCGGAAGGGTCGGTCATCACTCCGGTGTCCGTGAAGCACGGGCGCGCGGTTCATCTGGTGCATCGCGCGTTCGGACCGGGAGCGGTAGAGCTGCGCTGGGGGTACGGCCCGCGGGAATGAGCCCGGCCGCTCAGCCCGGTTCCGACCCGATCGCGACGGGGCGACCAGACGTGTTCGACCACTGACTCCACGAGCCGGGGAACACCTTCGCGTCGACACCGGCTTCGGCGAGGACCATTGCCGTGTGCGCGGCAGTGACGCCGGAACCGCAGTAGGCGGCCACCGGGGTGCCCGCGGTCACGCCGAGCTCTGCGATGGTCGCACGGATGCTGTCGGGGTCGAGGATCGTGCCATCGGCATCCAGATGACGCAGCGTCGGCAGGTTCAGCGCGCCCGGGATGTGTCCGGCGACCGGGTCGAGCGGCTCGGTCTCACCGCGGTAGCGTTCCGGGGCGCGCACGTCGAGGAGCACGCCGGATGCAGGGAACGCGGCGGCCTCATCGATCGAGAGGGCGTCCGCGCCGATCTCGTCGAGGACGACGTCTCCGAGGGCTGGGGTCACATCGTCTGTGGTGAGTCCGTGCCCCGCCGCCGTCCAGGCACCAAGGCCGCCGTCGAGCACCCGCACATCGACCCCGGCCTGACGGAGCAGCCACCACGCGCGGGCCGCGGAGATTCCCTTCGCATCGTCGTACGCGACGACGACATCGCCTTCGCGGACGCCCCAACGGCGTGCCGCCTCCTGCAACGTCGCGGTCGACGGCAGCGGATGCCGCCCCTCGTCCGCCCGGCCGTGTGTGGAGAGCTCGGTGTCGAGGGGAACATAGACCGCACCGGGGATGTGCCCGGCGAGATAGTCGGCGCGGCCGTCCGGCCGATCCAACCGCCAGCGCACATCGATCAGGCGCACCGGGGCGCCCTGGGCGAACAGAGCAGTCAGCTCATCGACACTCAGGAAGTTCCTCATGATGCGAGGCTACCGGCGGTGGCGAGCACTCCAGGTCACACCGTGAGCAGCACCTTCGTGGCTCGACGCTCGTCCATGGCCCGATAGCCCTCGGCTGCGTCCGCGAGCGGCAACGTCAGGTCGAACACGGTGCCAGGGTCGATCTTCCGATCCCAGATGAGCTGAATAAGTTCCGGCAGGAACCGCCGCACCGGCGCGGGACCACCATGCAGGTGCACGCCGGAGAAGAACAACTCCTCGCCCGGCAGAGCGACCTCGTGCGCGACGCCCACGTATCCGACATGTCCGCCGGCGCGGGTCGAACGGATGGCCTGCATCATCGACTCCTGCGTACCGACGGCCTCTATCACCGAGTGGGCGCCGAGCCCGTTCGTGAGCTCTTTGATCCTCGCGACGCCCTCGTCTCCGCGCTCTTCGACGATGTCCGTGGCCCCGAACGTCCGCGCCAGCTCCTGGCGGTCGTCGTGACGGCTCATGGCGATGATGCGCTCGGCGCCGAGCTGTTTGGCCGCGAGGACGCCGAGCAGCCCGACCGCTCCGTCACCCACGACGGCGACGGTCTTGCCGGGACCGGCCTCGGCCGCGACGGCGGCGAACCAGCCTGTGCCGAGCACATCGGATGCCGCGAGCAGCGCCGGGATCAGATCGGCATCGGGCTGACCGGGCGTCGCGACGAGCGTGCCGTCGGCGTGCGGAACGAGGGTGTACTCGGCCTGCGTCCCGTACTTCCCCATCGGCACGACATGTACGCAACGGGACTGGTAGCCCGCCTGGCAGATCTCACACGTGTTGTCGGATGCCATGAACGACCCCACGACGAAATCGCCGACCTTCACGTTCTTCACCTCCGCGCCGACCTCCTCGACGACTCCGACGTACTCGTGCCCCATCGGCGTCGCGTCGACGGCGTCAGCACCGCGGTAGGGCCAGAGGTCGGACCCGCAGATGCAGGTTGCGGCGATCTTGATGACGGCATCCGTCGGCCTGGTGATCGTCGGCTTCTCACGTTCTTCAACCCGGACATCACCGGGTCCGTGCATGACTACTCCGCGCATGTGTGCTCCTTCTGTTGTTCTTGTTCGATCGTCGGGTCGGTGCTCGCCGAGATCGTCATTTCTCCAGTGTGGGTGCGCCCTGGCCGAGAAGGGAGGGCCTGTCGGAACCCCTGTCCGGCCGGGCTTCAGCCTCCGCAGACCCTGGTACCGGCAGAACCTCCCTTCTTACGTCGCAACGGCGTAGCGTCGGGGCATGGACACCCGTAGCGAGGTGCGTGAATTCCTCTCCACGAGGCGCGCACGCCTCACCCCCGATCAGGCCGGACTTCCCGCGTACGGCGGCAACCGCCGCGTACCGGGCCTGCGCCGCGAAGAAGTCTCACTGCTCGCCGGGGTCAGCGTGGACTACTACACCCGCCTCGAGCGCGGCGATCTCTCCGGAGTGTCCGACAGCGTGCTGGAGGCCCTCGCCAGAGCTCTCCAGCTCGACGACGCCGAGACGGCGCACCTGTTCGATCTCTCCCGCGCCGCGAACGCCTCGCCGATCGCACGGAAGCCGCGGAAGAAGGCTCAGTCGATCCGCCCCAGCATCCAGCGACTGCTCGACGCGATGACCGGCGCTCCTGCGCTGGTGCGCAACAACTACTTCGAGTATCTCGGCGCGAATACTCTCGGCCGCGCCCTGTACGCCCCGGTTTTCACCGAGCCGGTGCCGAACAGTGCGCGTTTCGCCTTCTTGAATCCGGCCGCGCAAGACTTCTACGTCGACTGGGAGCAGGTCACCCAGGACCTCGTCGCGGCGATGCGCGGCGAAGCCGGGCGCAACCCCTACGACCGAAGGTTCAGCGACCTCGTCGGAGAGCTCTCGACGCGCAGCGAGCGATTCCGGACGCTGTGGGCCGCGCACAATGTGCGCTATCACCGCAGCGGGGTGAAGCGGCTCCGGCATCCGATCGTCGGTGAACTCGAGATCGTGTACGAGGCGTTCGAGCTCCCCGCCGACCCGGGCTTGCACCTGTCGACGTACACGGCCGAGCCGGGAACGCCCTCGGAGGAGAAGCTGAAGATGCTCGCCAGCTGGGCGGCAACGGATGCCGACCAGGCATCGACGAAGACCGAAGCCTGAGCCTGTTCGTCTGACTGGTGCGCGCCGCTGAGCGGTTCGCAATTCAGGAATCTTCGGGGCGGTGCATCCGACCGCCCGCGGAAATCCACGGGTCTCCGGCCGGGACGACAGCAGAACCGGAAGAATCTCCTGAGTTGCGAACGCGAGACGCCGGCGTTCTGCTCTGAGCAGAACCACTGGAGCCGACGGCGGGCGCGGAGTTACGGTGAGGCATGGCCGAGCTCCTGCATCTCCCGCGCAATCCCCGCCCGAAGGCGACCGACCCCGAGCCGCTCTGGCGCCAACTGCTCGGCGACCAATTGCGCCGCCGTCGCCACGACCGTGAAGAGACCCTCACCGAGACCGCCGAGAAGGCCGGCGTCTCGCCGCAGTACCTCTCCGAGGTCGAGCGCGGGCTGAAGGAGCCGTCGAGCGAGATGATCGCCGCGATCAGCGGGGCGCTGGAGACCTCGCTCATCGAGCTGACCAGTGCCGTGGCCGACGAGCTGCGCTCGACGACGGCATCCGTCGCCGTCTCGGCCGGCCGCGCGGCCTTCGCTCTCGCCGCCTGACTTCAGGCCGCGGCACCTGGGTCGAGCATCCGCTCGCTGCCGTGCGACTTGCAGGACCGATGCAGCTGGGCCAGCCCGAATCAGGGGTTTTCGTCCTGCATCCGTGATCCGGTCATGCAGATGGCACCGCTGCCGCACGGTTCAGGGCACGGTCCGCTCCCCCAGCACGCTGTCGATCAGTCCGTAGTCGAGGGCCGCGGCTGCGGCGAACACCCGGTCGCGATCGGTGTCGGCGCGCAATTCTGCGAGCGAGCGACCACTGTGCCTGGCCAGGATCTCCTCCATGTCGGCGCGCACCCGCACCACCTCGTCGGCCGCGAGGATGAGGTCGGGGATCGCGCCCCGCGACTGACCGGCCGGCTGGTGCAGCACGATCCTGGCGTGGGCGAGAGCCGCTCGTTGACCGGGCGCGCCCGAGGCCACGAGCAGCGCCGCCGGCCCGATCGCCTGACCCACGCACGTCGTCGCGATCGCCGGGCGGATGTGCTGCATCGTGTCGTAGATCGCGAGAGCCGCGCCGGGATCGCCGCCCTCGCTGTTGATGTAGAACTGGATGCCGGACTCAGGACTGTCGGCATCGAGGTGCAGCAGTTGGGCGATCAGCGCGTTCGCGACCCCGGCGTCGATGCCGGTGCCGAGATAGATGACCCGCTCGGCGAGGAGGTGCGAGTACACGTCCATGATGCGCTCACCACGCGGATGCTGGGCGATGACGTTCGGAATCGTGTAGCTGCTCATGACTTCGCTCCTTTCGGGGCGGATGCCGCGGCATCCGTTCCCAGTCCGACCCGCGCGCGTCGGCGCGGCATGACGTCTCCGATCGACGTGACGATCTCGTCGATGAAGCCGTACTCCTGCGCCTGGCCGGCGGTGTACCAGCGGTCGTGCAGGGAGTCCTCGAAGATGCGCTCGAGCGGCTGACCCGTGTCGCCGGCGATCAGGCCGAGGACGGTGTCGCGCATGTGCCGCAGATCGTCGGCCTGCGCCTCGATCTCGACCGCGGAGCCGCCGATGCCCGCCGATCCCTGGTGCATGAGGATCCGCGCGTGCGGCAGCGCCCGCCGCTTGCCCGGGGTTCCTGCCGAGAGCAGGAACTGCCCCGCGCTGCAGGCGAGGCCGAGGGCGAGGGTGGCGACGTCGTTGGGGATGAGCCGCATGATGTCGCGGATCGCGAGCATCGACGGCACGGAGCCGCCGGGCGAGTGGATCCAGAGGGCGATGTCGGTGACGGCATCCTCTGCGGCGAGCGCGAGCAACTGCGTCATCAGCAGTGTGCCGTTGTCGTCGTCGAGCACGCCGTCGAGCACGAGCACGCGTTCGTGGAACAGGGCGCGGCGCGCTTCGGGGCCGAACTGCGGGATGGGATTCTCTTCGCTCATGCCCCCATCGTGCGTGCCCATGCTGAGGCGCGGGGCGGAATCTGCTCTGAGCTGTTCTGCCCTGAGCAGTCCGACCTCGAGCAGGGCAACCACTGGTATGTTTTCGGTGTGCCTAAAAATTTGGTCCGTCGTGTGACTGCCGTCGTCGCTGCGTTGAGCGCTCTCGGCCTGACGGGCTGCGGAACCAGCCAACCCGACGAAGGCGATGGGCGGCCTGTCGTCCTGACGACGTTCACCGTGCTCGCCGACATCGCCGAGAACGTCGCCGGTGATCACCTGGTCGTGGAGTCGATCACCAAGCCGGGCGCGGAGATCCACGGATACGAGCCGACGCCCGGCGATATCCGCAAGGCCACCGACGCCGACCTGATCCTCGACAACGGGCTGAATCTCGAGGTGTGGTTCGGTCAGTTCGTCGAGTCCGTCGACGTGCCGCACGTCGTCGTGTCGGACGGTGTCGACGTGATCGACATCGCCGAGGACACCTACGAAGGAAAGCCCAACCCGCACGCGTGGATGAGCCCGGTGAATGTGCAGCTCTACGCCGACAACATGGCCGAGGCGTTCAGCGAACTCGATCCAGCGCACGCCGAGGACTTCGCCGCCAACGCCGAGAAGTACAAGGCGCAGGTGCAGGAGGTTCAGGACCAGCTGGTCAGTGAGCTCTCGGCGCTCCCGGAGAAAGAGCGCGCGCTGGTGACCTGCGAGGGGGCATTCTCCTACCTCGCCCGCGATGCCGGACTGACCGAGGCGTACATCTGGGCGGTGAACGCCGAGCAGCAGGCGACGCCGCAGCAGATCGCCGGAACGATCGAGTTCGTGAAGAAGAACGACGTCCCGGCGGTGTTCTGCGAGTCCACGGTGTCCGACAAGCCGATGCGACAGGTGGTCGAAGCCACCGGCGCCGAATTCGGCGGCACGCTCTACGTCGATTCGCTCTCCGAGCCGGACGGCCCGGTTCCGACCTACCTCGATCTGATCCGGCACGACGCGAAGACCATCATCGACGCCCTGACGGGACGCACCCCATGACCGCGGCGATCGAGGTGCGCGGCACGACCGTCCGCTACGGCGATGTCCTCGCCCTCGACGACGTGTCGCTGACCGTCGAGGCCGGACGCGTCACCGGTCTCATCGGCATGAACGGATCGGGCAAGTCCACGCTCTTCAAGACGATCGTCGGCATGGTCCGGCCGAGCACCGGGAGCGTCCTTCTCGACGGGGTCGACGCCGCCGCCGCACGCCGGCGCGGACTGATCGGATACGTTCCGCAGAGCGAAGACGTCGACTGGGCCTTCCCCGTCTCCGTCCGCGACGTGGTGATGATGGGACGGTACGGACGCCAGGGATTCACGCGCCGAACGAGGCCTTCCGACCGCGTCGCGGTGGATGAGGCTCTCGAGAGGGTCGAGTTGACGGCGTTAGCGGATCGCCAGATCGGTCAGCTCTCCGGCGGGCAGCGCAAGCGCGCGTTCGTCGCCCGCGGCATCGCCCAGGGGGCGGACATCCTGCTGCTCGACGAACCGTTCGCCGGCGTCGACAAGAGGTCGGAGGCGACGATCGTGCGACTCCTGCGCGAGCTCGCCGCTTCCGGGCAGACGGTCTTCGTCTCGACGCACGACCTGCACGCGCTTCCGTCTCTCGCCGATGAGGCGGTGCTGCTGCTGCATCGCGTGATCATGCACGGCCCCGTCGAGGAGGCCCTTCGGCCCGCGAATCTCGCTCGCGCCTTCGGGCTCGAGGACCCTACGCCCGAGGAGGGGTCCGCATGAGCATCCTCGATCTCATCTTCGAACCGCTGCAGTACGACTTCATGGTGCGCGCCCTGGCCACCACGGTGATCGCCGCCATCGTGTGCGCGCTCCTCTCGTGCTGGCTGGTTCTCGTCGGGTGGTCGCTGATGGGCGACGCCGTCTCGCACTCGGTGCTGCCCGGCGTCGTGCTCGCCTACATCTTCGGCGCGCCCTTCGCGCTCGGCGCCCTCGTCTTCGGGTTCCTCGCGGTCGCGCTGATCGGGCTCATCCGCGGCACGAGCAGGATCAAGGAGGATGCCGCGATCGGCATCGTCTTCACGACCCTGTTCGCCCTGGGACTGGTCCTGATCTCGGTCACGCCGAGCCAGACCGACCTGAACCACATCATCTTCGGGAACATCCTCGGCGTCTCGGTCTCGGACCTCGTGCAGATCAGCATCCTGGCGGCGATCGCATTCACCGTGCTCATCGTGAAGCGACGCGACCTGACGCTCTACGCGTTCGACCCCACGCACGCGTTCGCAATCGGTCTCTCCCCGCGCATGCTCGGCGCCCTCCTCCTCGGCGTCCTGGCGCTCACCTCCGTCGTCGCTCTGCAGGTCGTCGGCGTGGTGCTGGTCGTGGCGATGCTCATCATCCCCGGAGCGACGGCTTATCTGCTCACCGACAGGTTCGGGCGGATGCTGGTGATCGCGCCGATCATGTCGGCGGTGTCCAGCGTCATCGGCATCTACCTCAGCTACTGGATCGATGCCGCCTCCGGCGGGCTCGTCGTGGTCGTGCAGGGTGTCGTGTTCGGCCTCGTCTACCTGTTCAGTCCGCGGCAGGGCGTGATCGGGAAGCGCCTGGTGCGGGCGCGACGGAGCTGAGACCGCACTGCCGTCCCGAGAAGGTTCGGAACGGCAGTGCGGCTGGCAGGAACCCGGATGCTCCGGGTGCCGTCACGCCGTTGCGAGACGGTTGCGGTGACTGACGCGGTGCCCGATCCAGAATCCGAGCGCGATGAGTCCGACGAGTCCGATCCCGAGCGCCCAGGGGAGAACCGTCGGGGCGGCACCAGCGGTCGCCGTGGCGAGTGTTCCGGTTCCTTCGGCGATCAGACCGTTGCCCTCGGCGAGGCCGGTCGCACCGGTGGCGAGCTTGTCGCCCCCGGCAGCCAGGGTGTCGGTTCCCTTCGCGACCGTCGTCGCACCCTCGGACAGCGCATCGAGGCCGGACACGAGACCGGCTGCGCCGGAGTGCAGCGTCGCAGTGCCCTCTGCGAGGGACGCCGCACCGTCGTTGAGTCGGCTTGCACCGGAACTGAGGTTCGCGGTGCCATCGTGCAACGAGATCGCGCCGGTCGAGAGCGTCTCCAAGCCAGCGGCAAGCGAGGAGGCACCGCCCGCCAGTCCCGCGGTGCCATCCTTCAGCGGCTGCAATCCGGATGCGAGCGTGGACGCGCCGGCGGAGAGCTTCGATGTGCCGTCCTTCAGCGCTTGCGCACCCTTCACGAGCGCCGGAGCCGCTGCCGGATCGACGAGGGCCACCGTGCCGGGCCATCCCTTTGTCGGGTCGCCCGCGACGATCGCGTTCACGCCACCCACCAGCTGCTGCGCGCCCTGCGAGGCCGCGATCACGCCCTGAGCGAGCACGGGTGCTGTCGCGGCCGGTGCCGCCAGCGCGTCGACCTGCTGGTCGACACCGGCAGCGAGCCTGGCGAGCTCCTGAAGCTGGGCGTTGCTCGGATCGGCCGCAGCGAGCGCGGCGATCGAATCCGCGAGCGTCTGCGCATTTCCCGGCGCCGTTGCGGCGACGTTCGAGAGCGCGACCCTGGTCTCTTCTGCGGCGAGCCCCTGGAGTTGCGGCGTCACCTTCGACGACAGCGCGGTGCTGAACTCCGACGCCTTGGCGAGGACGCCGGACGAGTACTGGTGAGCCCCGGCGACACCGGCAGCGAGCCTGGTCGCGCCGTCGAGCACTGACTGCGCCCCGGCGTCTGCGGTGATCATGCCCGTTGACAACTGCTGCGCGCCCGAGAGCGCCGTGGCTGCACCGGCATCCGCTCGGGCCATGCCCGATGACAGCTGCTGCGCACCCGACAGGGCAGACTGCGCGCCGGCGCTGAGCCGCCCCGCCCCGGCGAGGGCGTTCGATGCGCCGATCGAGAGAGTGTCCGCCCCCGCAGCAAGGTTCACCGCCCCGGCCGCGGCGTTCGCCGCGCCTGCGCTGAGCTTCTCCGATCCGACGTGGGCGTTGGTCGCCCCCGTCGAGAGCTTCTCGGTGCCCTCGGCGAGGTCGCCCGCACCGTCGGCGAGGTCGTCGGCACCGGCCGCGAGCTGGGCGGAGCCCTCCTGCGCCGAGGTCGTGCCATCGGCGAGTTCGGCAGCGCCGGCGGCGATCCGGCCGGTGGTGGCGAAATAGAGGATCACCATTGCAGCCAGCAGCAGGCTGAGCACGATCACGGTGATGCGCATGCCGAGGCCGTGCGCGTGGGGTCTTGTACTCGTCATTGAGGACTCCAGGGGTCAGTGGCGTCGTTGCCACCGGCGAGCGTATGGGCCGTCCTCCTGGTTGTGAGAACCTTGCCCGTCGGCATCAAGTTTCACCGCACCTGGAACTGAGTTTCTTGTCTGGAGTGCACAAACGCCGCGGAATGCGGCCCGGCTCAGCGAATGGGGTGCAGGGCCTCCGTGAGGACGGATGCGGCAGCATCCTGCCCCGCCGGCGCCGCCTCGAACGCCTGGCGCAGATCGGCGATCAGATCGTCGACATTCTCCAGACCGATCGAGAGGCGGAGCACGTCGGCGGCCGGCCGAGCCTCGGGGGGAACCGGGCGGTGCGTGAGGGCGGCAGGATGCTGGATCAGCGAGTCGACCCCGCCGAGCGAGACAGCGTGGGTGAACAGTCCCACCGCCGATGCGATGGAACTCGCCGCCGCGTAACCGCCACTGAGACGCATCGCGATCATCGCTCCGGTGCCGCGCATCTGCCGGGCGACGATTCCGTGCGGGTCGCCGTCGAGGCCCGGGTAGTACACCTCGGCGACCTCGGGACGGTCGATCAGCCACTGCACGATCTGCCGCGCATTCTCCTGCTGCTGGCGCATGCGCACCGGCAGTGTGGTCAGTCCGCGGTGCAGCAGGTACGCACCGAGCGGATGCAGCAGCCCGCCCGTGACGGCGCGCACGCGGCGCAGCGCCTCGGCCGTCTCCTCACTGCAAGCCACGACGCCGGCGATGACGTCACCGTGCCCACCGAGGTACTTCGTCGCGCTGTGCAGCGACATCGCCGCACCCAGGTCGATCGGATTCTGCAGGACCGGCGTCGCGAAGGTGTTGTCGACGACCACCGGCACGCCTCCCGCCTGCCGGACGATCTCGGCGATGTCGGTGAGTTCGAGGGTGGGGTTGGCCGGCGTCTCCACGACGACGAGACCGGTGTCCGGGCGGACGGATGCCGCAACTTCGTCCGGGTGACAGTACGTGGTCTCGACGCCGAGCAATCCAGAGCCGAGGAGGTGGTCGGTGCCGCCGTAGAGCGGACGCACCGCGACGACGTGAGGCTTGCCCGCCGCCGCGCAGTGGGCGAGGATCACCGCGGTCATCGCGGCCATGCCGGAGGAGAACGCGACGGCCGCCTCGGCGTGCTCGAGCTCCGCGAGCGCCTCCTCGAAGCGGGCGACCGTGGGGTTCCACAGCCGGGCGTAGACCATGCTGCCGTCGGCGGGTGGCCGGCCGCCGGTCGCCATCGCCTCATAGGAGTCGCCGCCGCGCTCGATGTCCGGAAGCGGGTTCGTCGTGGAGAGGTCGATCGGCAGCGCGTGCACGCCGAGTCCCTCGAGGTCGGAACGGCCGCTGTGGACGGCGACGGTGTCAGGATGCAGCGGTGCAGTCATCCCTCCACATTGCCGGAAACACAATGCCAGTGGTAAGAATCGATTGAGTCCGCTGGAATCAGGGCGATTGCCGCTATTCTGTGCAACATCTGCGGTATCGAGGAGGCGTGAGTTGATGAAAGCACAAGAAGTCGCGAGCCCTCTCGACGAGATCGACCTGGAGCTGCTCGCCGTCCTCACCCGCGATGCCGACATCACGAACAAGGCACTGGCCAACCGGCTCGGGCTCGCCGAATCCACGTGCGCGCACCGGGTGCGTGCGCTGCGCACTCGCGGGATCATCCGCGACACCCGCATCCGCGTCGACGAGGCCGCGCTGGGATTCCCGCTGCAGGCGATCATCAAGGTGCGGCTGGCGAATCACACCGGACCGAAGGTCATCGCCCTGTTCGATGCCCTCGTCGGCATCCCGCGGGTCCTCCAGGTGTTCCATGTCGCGGGGGTCGACGATTTCCTGGTGCACGTGGCGGTGCAGGACGCCACGGCGCTGCGCGACATCGTGCTCGAGCACATCACGATCCATCCGGTCGTGCGCGGCACCGAGACCCAGCTCGTGTTCGAGCTGCGCGACGGCAGCGGGCTGCTGCCGCGGTGACCTTCGGCGCTCTACGCCGCGTGAGCGGACTTCTGGACCGCGAGCGTTCCGGTCACCGGTGCCACCGTGCGGGTCGCCGCGCGAGCAGCCTTCGGCGCCACCACCGGCGTCGCGGCACTGCCGGTCGCCGGGGCCTGCGCCGTATTCACGATCGCACGCACGACGGCGCCGATCACGAGCATCCCGATCAGCGCTGCGGCGGACACCTGCAGTGGCATCCACTGACTTCCGAAGGAGGCCGAGGCGCTCACGATCGCGCACGGGATCCACAGCCCGACCGCTCCTCCGCACAGGCCTGCCGCCCCGCGCATGATCGCGATACCGGCGACGATCGCGCAGATCACGGCGAGTGCCGCCCCCACGATTCCGATCGGCACCATGATCGCCGAAAGTCCGTTAGCCACGCTCAGCGTTGTTGTCATGATGACCCCCCGGTCTGCGGAACTTCCGCACCATTCGACACTATGAAATGTACGTGACGAAGACATCCACCTCAAGGCCGATCAGGGTCATCCCGTAGGAGGACATTCCGGATCGGAGTGCGGGTCAGCGTCGCTTCAGGAGACGGCGGCGCGAAGGTCGCACGATCGGCACCGGCTGCGTGAAGACGGCATCGACGACCATCGACCCGTCTGTCGGGCCGACGATCGCGATCGCCGACGTCGCCGTCGGCTCGGCCGGCGACACGGGCATCCGTCCGAGTGCGCGGTGCGCGCTCACGTACGCCGGCACGAGCATCAGGATCGCCCCGACCCAGGCCAGCGGGTTGCTCAGGGCGACGCCGGTGAACCCGATGATCCCGCCCAGCACCACCGCTGCGCCCACCCGCATCACCAGTTCGATCACACCGGTCACCGTCGGAACGAGGGTGTGGCCGAGGCCCTGCAACGCGCCGCGGAGCACGAACAGCACGCCGAGCGCCCAGTAGCCGCATCCGTTGACGATGAGCATGAGGTGGGCGAGCTCGACGACCTCGTCGGAACCGTCTCCGATGAACAACCGCACCATCGGAACCCCGAAGGCGATGAGCAGCCCGCCGAGCACGAGGGCTACGACCACCGCCATCCATGTGGCCTGGACGACGCCACGGCGGATGCGATCCGGCCGCTGCCCGCCGTGATTCTGCGCCGCGTACATCGAGACGGCGAGCCCCAGCGAGCCGAGGAGTGCGACGGCCAGACCGTCGATTCGAGACGCGGTCGTGTAGGCGGCCACGGCGTCTGCACCCAGCGTGTTCAGCGCCACCTGCACGGTGAGGGTCCCGATCGCGATGATCGATGCCTGGAAACCCATCGGCAGGCCGAGCCGCAGGTGCTCGGCGAGCTCGGCACGATCGACGCGCCAGTCCTGCGTACTCAGATGCAGCGTCGGCAGCCGGCGCCGGACGAATTCGAGACAGAGCAGAACCGAGACGGCCTGGGCGACGACCGTCGCGAGCGCCGCCCCGCCCACGCCCCAGGCGAGGGGGCCGACCATCAGGATGACCAGACCGACGTTGAGCGCGCAGGAGACCGTGAGGAAGACCAGCGGAGTGCGCGAGTCGCCGATCGCCCGGATGATCGCCGAGAGGTAGTTGAAGAACATCGTCGCGCCGGCGCCGATGAAACTGATCTGAGTGAACACGACGGCCTCGTCCATCAGCTCCGGCGGTGTCTGCAGCAGCGCCAGCGTCGGCGCAGCGATCAGCGGCGCACCGATGGTGAGGATGACGCTCGCGATGCCGGTGAGGATGACCCCGGCCGCAACCGATCGGCGTACGGCGGCGTCGTCACGCGCTCCGTATGCCTGTGCGATCGGAATCGCGAAGCCGCTCGTCAGACCCCAGGCGAAGCCGAGGAGCAGGAAGAGCAGGCTGCCGGTCGCCCCGACGGCGGCGAGCGAGTCCACGCCGAGGTGGCGGCCGACGACGACCGCGTCGACGAACTGGTACAGCTGCTGGACGACGTTGCCGATGAGAAGCGGCACGGCGAAGGCGAGGATGACGCGCCACGGTTTGCCCGTGGTGAGGGGGGTGGCCATGAGAGAAGCGGCTCGCAGAACTCGGGGGCGGATCGTGGAATGCACCCGTCACTGGGTGCATTCCCGTCAGCTTATCGAATCGATTCGGTGCTCCGCATCCGTTTTTCTCCGCTCCGCCTGCGGATCGTTCAGTCGGCAGCGACGGCGGGCTTCACTGCGAACAGGCGCGTGCGCAGCGCGAGGAACAGCAGCACCATCCCGGCCGTCAACAGCATGTGGCCGACGCCCGCGATGCCGGCGATCATCTTCGACGACTCCTGACCGAGCACCGTGAGGCAACCGTGCCACACCAGCATCGCCGAAGTCAGCACGAGTCCGGCGTTGTAGACCCAGAAGAACCAGCCGAACAGGCGACTCTCGGAAAGCCCGAACGCCTTCTCCAGCAGCAGCACGATCAGGAGCACGACGAAGCCGAGCACGAGCAGATGCGTGTGCACGAGGCCGAGTTGTGTCGACTGACCCTCGGGGAAGTCGTTGAGCTTGGTGAACTCACGGTAGAAGAGGCCGGAGGCGACGCCGATCAGCATGTAGGCGAACGCGGCATAGAAGAGCTTGCGCAAGGGGATCCTTTCGAGACTGAATCCAGCCTCGCGCCGGCGCCTGTCGCGTGAATCCATCGAACGGTTGAGATCCGGTCAGAGCACGCCGGTGTCCCGGGCGATCGCAATCGCACGGGCCCGACTGTCGGCACCGAGCTTGTCGAAGATGTGCACCAGATGCGTCTTCACGGTGGCCTCGCTGACGAACAGCGTCTTCGCGATCTCGCGGTTCGACGCACCGGTGTCGAGCAGCCGCAGCACGTCGAGTTCACGCTCGGTCAGCCGCACCCGCGGGGCACGCATCACTTGCACGACACGTTCGGTGAGTTCGGGACTGAGTACCAGCTGGCCGGCGGCAGCGCGGCGGATCGCGTGCACGATGTCGTCGGGCGCGACGTCCTTGAGCAGGTATCCGGCGGCTCCCGCCTCGATCGCGCCGAGGATCTCGGCATCCCGGTCAAAGGTCGTCAGGATGATCACGGCAGGGGCCGGATGCTGCGACCGCAGCGCTGCCGTCGTCTGCACGCCGTCCATGCCGTCGCCGAGACGCAGATCGCACAGCACGACGTCGGGATGCAGGTGCCGGGCGAGCACCACCGCCTCCTCGCCAGAAGCCGCCTCGCCGACGACGTCGACGTCATCACGGCGGTCGAACAGCGAACGCACGCCGGCGCGCACGATCGGATGGTCGTCGACGAGAAGCACCCGCACGGCGGTCATGACCGACCCCCGAGCGGCACGTGAGCCGAGAGTGCGGCGCCGTCCCCGGGGGCGCTCTCCACATCGAGGCCTCCGCCGAGTTCCCGCAGTCTCGCCCGCATGGCGCGCAGGCCGTAGCCGCCGCCGGAACCGGGCGCGTCCAGCCGCGCCGGATCGAAGCCTCGCCCATCATCGACCACGTCGAGGCGCACCGCGTCGCCGGCATCCGCCAGTGTCACCACCACGAGCGCCGCGCCGGAGTGCGTGCGGACGTTCGCCAACCCCGACTGCGCCGTGCGCAGCAGCGCGACCTCGACATCGAGTCCCAGAGACGGCAGATCGTCGTCGCTGTGCAGCGTCGCGGCGATCCCGGTCTCGGCGGTGAACCGCTGCAGCATCCGCCGGAGCGCATCACCGAGGGCCGTGCCGTCGAGTTCCGCCGGCATGAGGTCGTTCACGATGCGCCGCGCATCGGCGAGCCCCTCCGCGGCGAGCGCGCCGATCTGCTCCAGCGCGCGGGCGCGGTCGGCGTCCGAATCAGATTCCAGGGCCGAACGGGACAGCATCCCGATCGAGGACACGCTCTGCGCCACGGTGTCGTGGATATCGCGCGACACCCGGGTGCGCTCGGCGCTCGCCCCGGACTCGCGCTGCGTGCGGGCGAGCTCGTCCTGCAGCGCCGCCATCTCCTCCTGCGTGGCGACGAGCGAGGCGATCAGACGCCGCCGTTCGCGGCCGTCTCGAACGAGTTCGAGATAACCGCGCGAGATTCCCAGCGCGAAGACCCCGCCGACAAGGGGACCGATCACATTCGCGTAGCTCGTTTCGCCGTGATGGAGCACCGGTGCCGCGATCACGACGGCGAGGACGATCGCGCTCAGCAGCACGGCCCACGGCATCCGCATCACGAAGCCGGCCAGCAGCCAGAGCGGGAAGGCGAGCCAGATGTACTCCGGGGAGACGGCCACGGCGCCGAGCCAGATGAGCGTCAGCCCCAGCAGCCACCACGTGGCGAGCCGGCGGTCGCCGGTGCGCTCGGCCAGCAGCAGGCCGCCGGCGTACCAGCCGAGGAAGACGAACGATACCGCGAGGATCCACGGCAGCGGGATGCCGTCACCGACCGCGCGCACGGCGCCGACGGCCGTGAGCACGAGAGCGATCGCGGCCTGCCCGATGCGGATCGCGCCGACCAGCCCGGCCCAGGTGCGCGTTCGCGCTCCCGACTCCGCCACAATGGCCGCGTCCTCAGCGGACTGCTGAGGGGAAGGAGTGCGTCTGGGCATCCTCACATTCTTCCCCCTGCGCTCCCGCTTCGCTCTGCTCCCTCTGGCGGGGCGGCCGCGGTGCCCGAGAAGGCCACCACATCGCGTCGCCGATCACCGCGAACAAGGCCGGAACGACCACCGTGCGCACGACGAACGTGTCGACGATCACGCCGATGCCGACGATGAGCCCGATCTGGCCGAGCGTGACCAGCGGCAGCAGCCCGAGAGCGGCGAACACAGCGGCCAGCACGATGCCCGCGCTGGTGATCACGCCGCCCGTCGAGGCGACGGCGTTCACCATGCCAGCCGTCGTCCCCACAGATCCGGCCTCGGCGCGCGCCCGGTGCACGAGGAAGATCGTGTAATCGATACCGAGGGCGACCAGGAACAGGAACGACAGCAGCGGCACCTGCAGGTCGAGGGAGTCCCAGCCGAACACTGTGCGGCTGATCCAGGTTCCCGCGCCGATCGCCGCGACGGCGCTCAGGGTGTTCACGACGAGGAGAACGACCGGCGCGACCACGGCGCGCAACAGCATCATGAGCACGAGCAGGCAGACGGCCAGAACGAGGGGCACGATCAGCAGGAAGTCCTGCAGGTTGCCGGCACGCGCGTCGACATCGACGGCGACGGGTCCGCCGACCAGGGCGCCTGCTCCGGCGACGCCGTGCGCGGCCTTCCGAACATCTTCCACGAGACGCAGGCTCTCATCGGTGCCGGGTGCGGGCTCTCCGGTGACGACCAGCCGCGTCCGGTCCCCGTCGGAGCTCTCGCCGGCCGGCGTGACCCGGATGATGCCGTCGACACCCTCGATCGCCTCGGTCGCGGCATCCGCCTCCGCGCTGTCGACAAGCACGATCATGGGTTGCGCCTCGCCGGGTGGGAAGTGCTCCCCGAGCACCTCGAGTCCGACCGCCGACTCGGACGGCACCCGGAACTTCTCCGCCTGGCTCAACCCGACGGAAGCGCCGAGCACGCCGGTCGCGAGCACGCCGAGCAGGGCGACTCCGCCGAGCAGCGGCAGCCAGGGGCGGCGCGCTACTCCGGTCGCCACCGCCCGCCAGCCCCGGCCCCCCGCCGGCGTGGACGAGCCGTCCTCGCTCACCCGTGGCACGAAAGGCCAGAACACACCGCGTCCGCATACCGCGAGCGCGGGCGGCAGCACCAGCAGGACGGCCGCGAGCGCGATGATCAGTCCGATCGCCGAGGCGATGCCGAGTCCTCGGGTTCCGGGGATGACCGCGAGCACGAGCGTCAGCAGCGAGAGCACGACCGTCGCGTTCGAGGCGAGGACCGCGGGTCCCGTGCGCCGCCACGCGGTGACGAGTGCGCGGCGATGGTCGCTCTCCCTGGTCAGCTCGTCCCGATACCGCGAGACGAGCAGCAGGGCGTAGTTGGTTCCGGCCCCGAACACCAGCACGCTGACGATCCCGGAGTCGAACTGCAGCCCCATCGCGGTGCCGATCGCCGCGGTCGCCTTGTTCGCGGCCTGGTCGGCGAGCGCGACGACGACGAGCGGCACGATCCAGAGCACCGGGGATCGGTAGGTGAGGACGAGCAGGAGCGCCACGATGCCGAGCGTCACGAGCAGCAGGGTGAAGTCGGCGCCATCGAAGGCGGCGGCGACATCGACGCCGAATGCGGGCCCGCCGGTGACCTGCACGGTCAGGCCGTCGAGCGGGTGCTCCTCGAGCAAGGTACGAAGGCCGTGCACCGCGGTCTCGGCGCCCTCGTCGTCGTCGCCGATCTCGACGGTCACCGGGAGGACGGCCGCCTCGCCGTCTTCGCTCGGGATCGGCCCGGATGCGGTGGCCCCCGTCTCCGCCTCGATCGCGGGGAGCAGTCCGGCGAAGGCTTCGAGATCATCAGCGGCCAACTCGGCCCCGTCCGCTCTGCTCGCCACGAGCAGGACGGTCTGCTCATCGGCATCCGGAAAGGTCTCCGCCTCCGCGGCGGCCAGGGAGGATTCGGATGCGGCGGGCGCGGCGGCGTTCCCCGCCGGCACGGAGGCCCGGCCGAGCGCACCGATCACGGCGACGAGAGCGAGGATCCCGATCGCCAGCGCGATCCAGGAGCCGCGACGGGAGGTGAGACGTTCGGGCAGGGAGCGGAGCGCACGGAGCATTCCCCCAGTCCATCGGGAGCATCGCAGGCGGGGATCGAGGAGAAGGCGGAACCCGATCTCCACCTTTCAGACGATGTGCGACCGTCTCCGCGCATCACGCACCGGTATCGTTGCGTCGATGACCTCCGGCAGCTCCTATCCGGCGACGATCGCCGCCGCCGTGGAGAAGGAGATCGTCATCAAGAAGTCCCGCTTCATCGCGCGCATCGAGCCGGTCCGTTCGGTCCCGGAGGCAGAGGCCGTGATCGCCGGCATCCGCAAGCGGGCGTGGGATGCCGGGCACAACTGCACCGCCATGATCACCGGGTTGCGCGGAGATCAGGCGCGCTCCTCGGACGACGGCGAGCCGTCGGGAACCGCGGGCGTGCCGATGCTGGAGGTGCTCCTCCGCCGCGAACTGACCGACGTGGTCGCCGTCGTGACGCGGTACTGGGGCGGCGTGAAGCTCGGCGCCGGCGGACTGGTGCGCGCCTACTCGTCGGCCGTCTCGGAAGCCCTCGATGGCGCGTCGCTTCTGCGCCGGGAATCGCTGAAGCAGGTGACGATCGAGGTCGCGCACGCGGATGCCGGGCGATTCGACAACCTGCTGCGGGAGTGGGTCGCACAGCACGGATCGACCCTCGGCTCGCCGCTCTACGGCGCCACCGCGGTGCTCGAGGCGTGGGTTCCGGCCGAGGAACTCGACCGGCTCTCGGCGGATCTCGCCGCGGCATCCGGCGGGGCGGTCCTCCCGGTGTTCGGCGGCGAGCGCATCGTCGACGTTCCCGCATAGAGGGGTACCAGCGGACCCTCCCGCGTCGGTACGGACCGGGCGTAGCGTCGGGATCACACGGTCTCCACGATGAAAGGACCACTCATGCACACGCGCACTCTCGGACAGGGCCTCGAGGTCTCGGCCATCGGACTCGGCTGCATGGGCATGTCGCAGAGCTACGGACCGAATCCCGGCACGCGCGAGGAGATGATCGGCGTGCTGCGCTCTGCACTCGATCTCGGCGTCACCTTCTTCGACACCGCGGAGGTCTACGGACCGTACGTGAACGAGGAACTCGTCGGCGAGGCGCTCGCGCCGATCCGCGACGAGGTCGTCATCGCCACGAAGTTCGGCTGGGACATCGTGGACGGCAAGAGCGTCGGACTCGACAGCCGGCCGGAGCAGATCCGTCGCGTGGCGGAGGAGTCGCTGCGACGCCTGCGCACCGACGTCATCGACCTCTTCTACCAGCACCGCGTCGACCCCGCCGTTCCGATCGAGGACGTCGCCGGAGCCGTGGGCGAGCTCATCGCCGAGGGCAAGGTGCGGCACTTCGGGCTCTCCGAGGCATCCGCCGACACGATCCGCCGCGCCCACGCCGTGCACCCGGTGACTGCTCTCCAGAGCGAGTACTCGCTGTGGACCCGCGATCCGGAGGCGGAGATCCTGCCCGTCCTCGGCGAGCTCGGCATCGGCTTCGTACCGTTCAGCCCGCTCGGCAAGGGATTCCTCACCGGGACGGTCGACCAGAACACCGACTTCGCCGCCGGAGACATCCGCGGCACGATCCCGCGCTTCTCCGAGGAGAACAGAGCAGCCAATCAGGCGCTGGTCGGTCAGATCGCAGGACTGGCCGCGGCCAAGCAGGCCACCGCCGGGCAGATCGCCCTCGCCTGGCTGCTCGCCCGCCAGCCCTGGATCGTGCCGATCCCCGGCACCCGCCGCACGTCTCGCATCGCCGAGAACGCCGGTGCCGCCGCCGTCGCGCTCTCCGCAGACGAGGTCGCCGACCTCGACCTCCTCGCCGCCCGGGTCGGTGTGAGCGGCGACCGGTACAACGCGCAGCAGATGTCCTTCGTCGATCGCTGACGGTCATCGGCCGGGCCGGAGGCCCGCCGGCCCTTCTCGCGCCTCCTGAGACAGGCCCGACAAGCAGCCGGGATATCCTGGATGCCGCGGTCGGAGGGAGAGCGATGTTCGACAGTCCGCTCTCCGCCTCGGCGTACGAGGTACTCGGCGTCGCGCCCACGGTCGACCACGACGAGTTGCGGCGCGCATACCGACTCCGGATGCGTCAGACGCATCCGGACACCGGCGGCGATGCGGCGGTGTTCATTCAGGTGCAGTACGCCTGGGAGCTCGTCGGCACCCCGGAGGGACGAGCCGCGTACGACCGCGGTCACGGATTCGCCGCGCAGAGCGAGTGGAGCGGATGGCGCCCGCCGGCCGCTCGGACGGATACGCGCCCGAGAGCCCGATCGTACGGTCATCCGGGCGGATGGCGCCGGGAGCGCTACCTGCTGCTCATCCGGGAATGGGCCGGTCACGGCGTCGAGGTTCCCGACCCGTACGACCCGGCACTCGTACGGCAGGCGCCACGCGAACTGCGCCGCCTGCTGGCCGACGCCCTTGCCGAAGAGACGACCGCACGCACGGTCGCCGACCTCGGCATGGGCTTCACCGTGTGGCACGACGTCGCCGTCGGCACGGATCCCGAGGACAAGCTCGACCACGTCGTGCTGAGCCCCTCAGGCTTGTACGGCGTGATGTCGGAGGACTTCGGCGGCGTCGTCGGATTCCGCAGGGGCGAGATCACCGGCCCCAGCCTCGGGCATCGCGCGCCGGTCACCACGCTGCTCGCCCGCATGCGATCCTTGTCGCGCGCGGCCAAGGTGCGCTTCGGCGGTGCGATCATCGTGCTGCCCGATGACGACCTCGCACTCGCGGTCACGCCACTGGGAAGCATCCGCGGTGTCCCGGTGGTCGTCGTTCGCCGCAGCGCACTGGCGATGGTGCTGCGCCAGGGCGTACCGGGGGCACGGGCGATCGGCGGCAACGAGCTGTTCGACGTCCGCACCCGCCTGCAGCAGACCGTCCGGTTCGTCTGATCAGACTCGCGGCTCGCCTGGTATTTTTAGCAATTCAAAACAACTCGTGTAGCGTGAAGGCATGGAAACCGATCTCGACACGGCGTTGCGCAGCGTCGGGCTGAGGGCGACTGCGGGCCGCATCGCGGTTCTGGAAGCTTTGGATTCCATGGCTCACACGGATGCGGAGCGGGTCTACCGCACCGTGTCCGACGTGCTTCCGACCACGTCGATCCAGTCGGTGCACAACATCCTCGCGGACCTGACGACGGCGGGCCTGCTCCGTCGGATCGAACCGGCAGGGTCCGCAGCGCTCTACGAGCGGCGCATCGATGACAACCACCACCACGTCGTCTGCACCGAATGCGGTGCGGTCGCCGATGTGGACTGCGTCATCGGCGAAGCGCCGTGCCTCACCCCGTCCTCTGCGGCGGGGTTCACCGTCCAGACAGCCGAAGTCACCTTCTGGGGCGTCTGCCCCAGTTGCCAGAACGCCGCGCAGTAGCATCCCCCGTTCATCTGTGTCTGCTGACATGGCTGTTCGTCGCGCTCGCGCGCAGAAGGAGAAGAATATGACCGACCCGTCCACGACCACCCAGACCGGAACCCCGGTCGCCAGCGACGCACACTCGCTGACCGTCGGGGCCGACGGCCCCACCGTCCTGCACGACCGCTACCTCGTCGAGAAGCTCGCCTCGTTCAACCGCGAGCGGGTGCCGGAGCGCAACCCGCACGCCAAGGGCGGCGGCGCCTTCGGCACGTTCACCGTCACGGAGGACGTCTCGGCGTACACCCGCGCCGCAGCCTTCCAGCCCGGAGCGGTGAGCGAGACGCTGCTGCGCTTCTCGTCGGTCGCCGGCGAACAGGGCTCCCCCGACACCTGGCGCGACGTGCGCGGCTTCGCGCTGCGGTTCTACACGCCGGAGGGCAACCTCGACATCGTCGGCAACAACACCCCGACGTTCTTCCTGCGCGATGCGATGAAGTTCCCCGACTTCATCCACTCGCAGAAGCGCCTCGGCGACTCCGGGCTGCGCAACTCCGACATGCAGTGGGACTTCTGGACCCTGTCGCCGGAGACCGCGCACCAGGTCACCTACTTGATGGGCGACCGGGGCCTCCCCCGCAGCTGGCGCCACATGAACGGCTACGGCTCGCACACCTACCAGTGGGTGAACGCCGAGGGCGAGCGGTTCTGGGTGCAGTACCACTTCCTCTCCCACCAGGGCGTGGAGAGCATGGGGGCCGACGAGGCGCAGCAGCTCGCGGGCTCGGATGCCGACTTCTACCGTCGCGACCTGTTCGACGCGATCGATCGTGGCGAGCACCCGTCCTGGGATGTCTTCGTGCAGGTCATGCCCTACGAGGAGGCCAAGGAGTACCGGTTCAACCCGTTCGACCTCACCAAGACCTGGTCGAAGAAGGACTACCCGCGCATCAAGGTCGGCACGTTCACGCTGGACCGCAACCCGCAGAACTTCTTCGCCGAGATCGAGCAGGCCGCCTTCTCCCCCGGCAACCAGGTTCCCGGCACCGGCATCTCGCCGGACAAGATGCTGATGGCGCGCGTCTTCGCCTATGCCGATGCGCAGCGCTACCGCATCGGCGCGAACTACAACCAGCTGCCGGTCAACCAGCCGCATGCGGCCGAAGTGCGCAACTACATGCACGAGGGCCAGATGCAGTACAAGTTCAACGGGCCCGAGCACCGGGTCTACACGCCGAACTCGTTCGGCGCGGCCGGCGGCCCGGTCGCCGACCCCGCCGCCGGAGTCGAAGCCAGCTGGGAATCGGACGGCGAGCTGATCCGCTCGGCCGCGACTCTGCACCTGGACGACGACGACTTCGGGCAGGCGGGAACGCTGTACCGCGTGGTCTTCGATGACGAGCAGCGCGCTCGCTTCATCGAGACGCTCACCGGTCAGGGCCGGTCGATCACGATCCCCGAGATCCGTGAGCGCTTCTTCCAGTACTGGACGAGCGTGGACGCATCGCTCGGCGAGGAACTGCGCACGCGGGTCTGACCTTCGCGAGATCGGGAACGCCGGTGGGATCCACATCCCCCGGCGTTCTCGGCGTTCAGGCCGGGACTTCGAGCCGCTCCGCGCCGCCGGTCAGCTCTCCGGTGAGGAGACCGCCATCTCGACCATGGCCTCTGTCGACTCGGCGACGATCGCCTGCATCGCCCGCTCTGCCCCCGCCGCATCCCCGGACTGCACGGCAGCAGCGACATCCGCATGCAGCTGGAGGGCCGCCGCCTCGGCGACGGACGGCATCAGCGCGTGATGCGTACGCCCTTCGAGTACCGCGATGACGATAGACCCGAGGCTGGCGAGCATCACGTTGCCGGATGCCTGCAGCATCACGGTATGGAAGTCGATGTCGTGGCGGAGGTAGTCGTCGGCGTTGGCCGCACGCGCGGTCGAGGCCATTCCGATCACTGCCGCGGCGAGCGCGCCGCACTGCTCCGGAGTGGCGCGCTCGGCCGCGAGTCGCGCAGCCACGGGCTCGACGGCACCGCGCAGTTCGCTGAGACTGCGCAGCAATTCGACGCGATCGGGCCCGTCCAGGCGCCAGCGCAGCACGCGCGAGTCATAAGGACTCCACGAGTCGGGCGAGAGCACGGTGATGCCCACGCGCTGACGGGACTCCACCATGCCCAGCGATTCGAGCACGCGCACCGCCTCGCGGATCGCACTCCGGGAGGCCCCGAACTCGAGCACGGCCTGGTCCATGACGATGCGGCTGCCTGCGGGGCGCCGCGCCGCGCCGATGTCGGCACCCCAGCGCTCTACGATCACGTCGTGCAGCGGAGTCTGGCCCATGCCGCCAGGGTACGGGACGAGACCGATCTTTCCCCAGCTGATCGATCGATAACCACGTTATTTTAGACCGATCCTTGCAATAGTCCTACTATTTGGCTATCGTGGCTTCAAATATCTGACAGAAGCGCAGTCGCTCTCGCTGCACATCCCTCAATGGAGAGGAACACTATGGTTCCCTTGTCACTTCTGCCGATGGCCGATCCTGCACCGATCGTCCCCGTCGGCTCAGATGCGCAGCTGATCACGGCCGCGCTCATCGGCTTCACCGTCATCATCGTGCTGATCACCTGGCTGAAGGTGAATCCGTTCCTCGCCCTGACGGTCGGCGCACTCGGCGTCGGCATCGGTGCCGGAATGGCGACCGACCAGGCCCTGACCAGCTTCGCGACCGGCTTCGGCTCGACGATGGGCGGGGTCGGCGTCCTCATCGCCCTCGGCGCGATGTTCGGCAAGCTGCTCGCCGACTCCGGCGGTGCGGATCGTGTCGTCGACACCCTGGTCGCGCGTTCGAGCCCCCGCGCGCTTCCATGGACGATGGGTGTCGTCGGCGCTGTGATCGGCCTGCCGATGTTCTTCGAGATCGGGCTCGTCCTCCTGATCCCGGTGATCATCCTCGTCGCCCGCCGTTCCGGCGTCGCACTCATGAAGATCGCGATCCCCACTCTCGCCGGACTCTCCGCGATGCACGGCCTGGTACCGCCGCATCCGGGTCCCCTCATCGCGATCGACGCCCTCGGGGCGAACCTCGGACTCACCCTCGCGTTCGGCGTGATCATCGCCATCCCGACCATCATCGTCGCCGGCCCGCTGTTCAGCGGGTTCGCCGCGAAGTGGGCCCCGGTGCCGGTGCCGGACATGTTCGTCACCGCCGAAGATCAGGGTGAAGACGTCACCCGGCGTCCGCGCCCCTCGTTCATCGCGGCACTCGCCAGCATCCTCCTCCCCGTCGTGCTGATGATGGCCAAAGCGCTCTCAGCAGTCTTCGCACCCGACTCCACCGACGCGTGGAAGGGCTTCATCGACTTCATCGGAACACCCACGATCGCGCTGCTCATCACTCTCGTCTTCGGAATCTTCGTGCTGGGCGCCGGTGGCAAGATGAACCGCACGTCGGTCGCGCACTCGCTCGAGAGCAGCCTCCCGCCCATCGCGGCGATCCTGCTCATCGTGGGAGCCGGCGGCGCTTTCAAGCAGGTGCTGATCGACACCGGGATCGGCGAGGTCATCACCCGGGCCGTCCTCGAGAGCGGCATCTCGGTGCTGCTGCTCGGCTGGCTCGTCGCAGTGCTGGTCCGGATCGCGACCGGTTCCGCCACCATCGCCACCATCACGGCGGCAGGACTGATGACGCCGGTCGCCGCGACGCTTCCCAGCCCTGAGGTCGCGCTCCTCGTGCTCGCGATCGGCTCGGGATCGGTGTTCCTCTCGCACGTGAACGACGCCGGATTCTGGCTCGTCAAGCAGTATCTCGGCACGAGCCTCCCCCAGACGTTCAAGACCTGGACGGTGCTGGAGTGCCTCATCTCGGTCGTCGGCCTGGCCGGCGTGCTCCTTCTCGACCTGGTGGTGTGATCATGACGACGAACGAATCCGCATCTGAGACCGCCGTCAGGCCCGACCCGCCGATCGTGCTGGTGGTGATGGGCGTCTCCGGCTCAGGCAAGTCCACCGTCGCCGGCATGCTCGCCGGCCGCCTCGGCTGGGACCTCGAGGAGGGTGACGATCTTCACCCTGCGGAGAACGTCGCCAAGATGGCGTCAGGTGTGCCGCTCACCGATGAGGATCGGTGGCCCTGGCTCGACAAGATCGCCGCCTGGATCCACCTGCACACCGCATCGGGCACCCCGGCCATCATCACCTGCTCCGCGCTGCGCCGCGTCTACCGCGACCGGCTGAGCGGACCCGGTGTGGCGTTCGTGCATCTGGACGGCACGCGCGAAGCGATCGCGACCAGGCTGAGCAACCGGCTCGACCACTTCATGCCTCAGAATCTGCTCGGCTCTCAGTTCGCGACGTTGGAGCCACTGGAAGAGGACGAGAATGGTGTCGTCATCCAGCTCGGCCGCGGGCCGAAGGACGAAGTCAAAGAGATCATGCGCCGGCTGCGCCTCGAGGCGCTCCCGGCACCCGAATACAACGAGGACGGCCTGCTGGCCGACTGAGACGAAGGAGCAGGCATGCAACTCGGAATGGTCGGCCTCGGCCGAATGGGCGCCAACATCGCGCGGCGCATCATGCGCGATGGCCACGACTGCGTCGCCTACGACGTCAATCCCGAATCGGTCGCGGCCCTCGTCGCCGACGGGGCGACCGGTGCCACGAGCCTGGCCGACCTCGTCGCCTCGATGACCGCACCCCGCGCGATCTGGCTGATGATCCCGGCGGGATTCACCGGCGGGGTCGTCGACGAACTCGCCGCGCTCCTCGACCCCGGTGACATCCTCATCGACGGCGGCAACTCCAACTACCGTGACGATGTCCGTCGGGCGGCGGCGCTGCGGGAGCGCGGCATCGACTACGTCGACGTCGGAACCAGCGGCGGCGTCTTCGGTCTCGAACGGGGCTACTGCCTCATGGTCGGCGGTCCGGACGCAGCCGTCGCGACGATCGACCCGCTCCTGCAGACGATCGCCCCCGGATCGGGAGAGATCCCCCGCACACCCGGCCGCGACGGAGAGCTCGCCCCCGAAGAGCGTGGATACCTGCACTGCGGACCTGCCGGCGCGGGGCACTTCGTGAAGATGGTGCACAACGGCATCGAGTACGGCATCATGGCCGCGTTCGCGGAGGGACTCAACATTCTGGAGAACGCGGATGCCGGCATCCGCGAGGCGGAGCACTCCGCCGAGGTGGCGCCGCTGGAGGAGCCGGAGTTCTACCAGTTCGACATCGACACCGCGAAGGTGTCGGAACTGTGGCGACGCGGTTCGGTCATCTCCTCCTGGCTGCTCGATCTCACGGCGGCCGCGCTGCATGCGAACCCCACCCTGGACGGACTCGCCGGCCGCGTCTCCGATTCCGGCGAGGGCCGGTGGACCGTCAAGGCCGCCGTCGACATCGGCGTGCCCGTGCCGGTACTCGCCGCGTCGCTCTTCGAGCGCTTCGCATCACGCGATGAGGACCGCTTCGCCAACCAGGTGCTCTCCGCGATGCGACAGCAGTTCGGTGGACATCAGGAGCTTCCGGCCGGCGACGTCCTCGAGGCCGGAGGGAAGAAGGCCGACTGACGCGCTGACCTCAGTCATAGCCGGGATGATCGAGGTCGACGTCATCGATTCTTCCTCGCGTCGTACCGCGCACGGGACTTCTCGATGGCCGGGTGGTTCTCCATGGCCCAGTCGCCGATGGTCCGAGCGATCAGGATCAGCGTGCCGCCGAGTTCGGTCAATTCGTACTCGACCCGTGGCGGCACTTCGGCGTGAGTGGTGCGGGTGATCAGCCCGTCGCGTTCGAGCTGGCGAAGCGTGAGCGTCAGCATCCGCTGCGAGATCCCGGGGATGTGCCGCAGCAGTTCACTGAAACGAAGCCGATCACCCTGCAGGGTCGCGATGAGCAGCAGCGACCACTTGTCGCCGACCCGATCGAGCACCTCGCGGATGGCGCGTCCGGCATCTTCATCCACCGAGCACGAGCTCTCGTAGCCGGGGAATCCCGCGAGGGCGCTCTCATCCATGTGCGTCAGTGACACCGATGTGCCTTTTGTATCGGTCATGACTGTGCTCCATTCTTGTTACTGATCGTAACAAGCGCACAAGAAGGAACCTAGGAGAATCATGCTCATCGCCCTGTGGATCGTCAACGGACTGCTCGCCCTCGCGATGCTCGGCGGCGGCGCCATGAAGCTGATCACGCCGAAGGAGACACTTGCCGCACGAGGCATGGCATGGACCGAGGACTTCTCCGTCGGCGCCGTCAAGGCGATCGCGGCGCTCGAGGTCGTCGGAGCGCTCGGACTGATCCTGCCTCTGCTCACCGGTGTCGCGCCGATCCTCGCGCCGCTGGCCGGCGTCGGCCTCGCGATCATCATGATCGGCGCAACCGTCGTGCACCTGCGCCGCAGGGAGCCCTTCGCTCCCGCACTGGTTCTGGCTCTGCTGGGTGTGGCAAGCGCGGTACTCGGCTTCCTCGTCGTCCTCTGAGCCGTACCCGCCGGATGGGGCCATGATGGATGACGTGGCCCTTCCTCTCTCCGATCTGACGACGATGCCGGAGCCGCAGCATGTGTACACGGCTGATGGCATCAGGCTCGCGACGTACACCTGGGGCGATGTCGATGCCCCCGTGATCGTGGCCGTGCACGGCTTCGCGTCCAACGCCCGCGACAACTGGGTACTCACGGGCTGGGTGCGCGACCTCACCCGTGCGGGATACCGCGTGCTCGCCCTGGATCAGCGCGGACACGGCCTGAGCCAGAAGCCGCACCTGCCGCCGGACTACGCCATCCGCACCCTGGCGACCGACGTCGAGGCGGTGATGGACGCGTACCTCGTGGATGACGCGTTCTACGTCGGCTACTCGCTCGGCGCGCGGGTCGGCTGGGAAGTGGTCCGCGATCTGCCGCAGCGGATCGGGCGCGCGGTGCTCGGCGGTGTGCCGGACGGCATCCCCCTCGCCCGACTCGATCTCGACCAGGTGCGGGCATTCGTCGCCGACGGCACGCCGGTGCAGGATCCCACGACGCAGAACTACATCGCCCTCACCGAACGGGTTGCCGGCAACGACCTGCAGGCCCTCGTCGCTCTGGCCGAGGGGATGCGGCGGTCACGGACAATCGACCCGGATCCGGCGGATGCTCCGCCTCAGCCGATCCTGTTCGCCACCGGCTCGAAGGACGCCATCATCGAGGGCTCCCGGAATCTCGCCTCCGCGGCCCCGCAGGGACGCTTCTTCGAGATCCCGGACCGGAACCACTTCAACGCCCCGGGCTCGAGGGCGTTCCGCGAGACGGCGCTGGCGTTCTTCGCAGAGGCCTGACGCCGGCGATGCGCGGGGTCAGGCCTCGCGCCGCGGCAGCACCCAACCCGCACGAGGGAAGTGGCACGTGTAGCCGTTGGGGTAGCGGATCAGGTAGTCCTGGTGCTCGGGCTCGGCCTCCCAGAACGGCCCCTCCGGCTCGATCGCGGTGACGGCCTTCGCCGGCCAGAGGCCGGACGCATCCACGTCGGCGATGGTGTCGCGCGCGACCTGCTCCTGCTCGGGCGAGAGCGGGAAGATCGCCGAGCGGTAGCTCGAGCCGACGTCGTTGCCCTGGCGGTCCAGGGTCGACGGGTCGTGGATCTGGAAGAAGAAGGCGAGGATGTCGCGGTACGTCGTCTTGGTCGGATCGAAGACGATCTCGACGGCCTCGGCGTGCCCCGGGTGGTTCCGGTAGGTGGCGTGATCGTTCGATCCGCCGGTGTAGCCGACGCGCGTACCGAGCACGCCGGGCTGGCGGCGGATCAGGTCTTCCATGCCCCAGAAGCATCCGCCGGCGAGGACCGCCGTCTCAGCGCCTGGGGTGCGGGTGATGTTTCCGGTGTCGCTCATGGTGTCTGCTCCTCGATGCTGATGAGTCTGGTGCCGCCGGCTCGTGGCACCACCGGGTACAACGCACGGATGCTTCGTTTTGGTCCCGCGATGTCACCAGTCTTGCGCGTCCCGCTTCGGAGCGCACGCTCCGGCGTTCGCCGCGCCATCCGACGTGGATAGAGTTGCTAACCGAATCCACACACAGGGGGACACATGTCGGTTGGTCTGCTCGCCGTCGTCGACGACATCCTGAGCGCAGCGCTCAAGGCATCCGCGAAAGCCGCGGGCGTCGTCATCGACGATGCCGCCGTGACCCCGCAATACGTCCAGGGCATCACGCCCGCACGAGAGCTGCCGGTCGTCGGCAAGATCGCCCTCGGATCGCTGGCGAACAAGTTCCTCGTCATCATCCCGGCCGCACTTCTGCTGACGGCTTTCGCGCCGTTCGTGCTGCCGTACCTGCTCATCATCGGTGGCGCGTATCTGTGCTTCGAAGGCGCCGAGAAGGTGCTGGAGTGGTTCGGAGTGCAGCACGGACACGGCGAGGAGGAGTCCCGCGATGAGAAGCGCCTCGTCCTCGGCGCCGTGCGCACCGACCTGATCCTCTCCACTGAGATCATGCTCATCTCGCTCGCCGGCCTCGACGCGGACATGGGCATCTGGATGACCCTCGCCGTGCTCTCGGTCATCGCCCTGCTGATGACCGGTGTCGTCTACGGTGCAGTGGCGCTGCTGGTGAAGATCGACGACATCGGCTTGCGGATGGCCCAGAGCGGCACCGCGCACGTCGTCCGCACCGGCAACCGCATCGTGAACTCGATGCCCGCCGTGTTCCGCTTCATCAGCATCCTCGGGACCGTCGCGATGCTCTGGGTCGGTGGCCACCTCGTGCTCGTGAACCTCGCCGAGGTGGGTGTGCACTTCGGTGCCGACATCCTGCACGGCATCGAGCACGCCCTCGAACCTCTCGGGCCCGTCATCGTCTGGATCGGCGACACGCTCTTCTCCGCGATCGCCGGCCTGGCGTTGGGCCTCGCAATCGTCGGGCTGGTACTGCTGGTCGTGCGGATGCTGGGCAAGAAGCCGAACTTCCACGAGGGCGAGGTGTCCCCGGCAGACGTTCACGTCTGACCGGCCGCTGACCGACCAAAGGAGCCTCCCGTGACCGATGCTCTGCACCCCGCTCATTCGGCGACATCGACCAACCTGCGCGCCGCGGTCTTCGTCTGGATTTCCGCTCTCGGGCCGGCCATTCTTGCGTGGTACTCGCTGACCGCTGGATTCTCGATGCTCGGCGCAGAAGGCCTGAGCGGTGCATTCGCTCACGTCCCCCTTGCACTCGGCGTGCTCGCCGTCGTCCTTGTCGCTGCCACGATCTACCTCGGCGTCCTCGCTCACCGCGGATCCCGCATCGCTCTGGTCTGGTCGATCATCTTCGCCGCCCTGCAGGTGCTCATCCCGATTTTCCTCGCGCCGATGCCCTTGTCCGCTGCGCTCGACCCCGCCTTCGGGGGCGACAGGTCCGCCTATCTCCTCGTGGGCTTCGGTCCCATCGTGAGCGCGGTGCTCGCCATCATCGCCGTGATCATCATCGCGCGGTCACGCAAAACACCGGCGCGCACCTGAGGCTCATGCTGTCGTCATGAGCCTCAGGGCGTGCAGGGCTGTTCAGCAGAAGGAGGTCGCCGCCTCCCAAGCCTGCGGAACCTCGGCCTGTCCCTCGCGGGTCACGGTCGCCTCGATCAGGCCGTAGGAACGGTCGGAGGCGAAGAAGACCTCGTTCGGGTTGTCGAGTCCGAACGGGGAGAGATCGACGACGAAGTGGTGCTTGTTCGGCATCGACAGGCGGATCTCGGCGATCTCGGGGTGCGCTTCGAGCACGAGGCGCCCCATGTCGAACAGAGTCGTCTGCAGAGCTGCCGAATAGCGACGGGTGAATTCCTCCAGGAGCAGTCGCTTGACGTCGTCGTAGATCGCGGTGAAGTCGAGGTCTCGCGCACCTTCACCCTCGGCATAGCGCCAGCGAGCGGTGACATCGGTCGCGAGGATGCGGTCGGTCGTCTCCTGCAGCGAGGTGTATCGATCCTTGGGGTAGCCGACGAATCCCGACTGCGTGGTCTTCAGCACGGTGAGGCCCTTGAGCCCCGCGATGATGTGCCGCCTCTGCCCCTCGGCGACGACGACCGCGGTACGTGTGACCTGGCCGTTGCGGACGAACGAGTGATCGTGGTCTGCGCCGTCGACCTGGATGCGGTCCCAGGTGTAGCTCTCGGCGAGCCAACGTCCGCCGTCGACCCAGGCGAACTCACCCGTGAAGTGGTCGGACAGGCGCAGCAGGAACTTCTCGGGCGAGCCGATGCCGTCGCGGGCGAAGGCGAAGATGGTGTTCTTCTGGGTATCGGTGGCCACGACGTGCGCGTTGTCGCCCGCCAGGTGCGCGGCCTGGAAGTCGCCGCGCAACTGCGAGGTGACGTTCAGATCTTCGATCTCGTGTCGTTCGCTGTCGCGAGTCACCTTGACGACGCGGACCTCCGCTTTGCCGTATTGGTTGTGGCCCAGGACGATGCGGTCGGTCTCGGTCATGTTCTCGGTCTCCGTCGAGCGAGTCAGGGTGTCGGTCATGATGGTTCAGCTTCCTCGGTAGGTCGAATAGGCGAAGGGGCTCAGCAGCAACGGCACGTGATAGTGGCGTGCTTCGTCATCAATGACGAAGGTGAGCTGCGCCTCCGGAAAAAAGGTCGGAATGCTCCGGGTCGCGAAGTACGCTCCGGTGTCGAACCGGAGGCGGTAGGCGCCGGCGGGGACAGTCTCCGGGCCGAGCTGCTTCGCTCGGCCATCGGCATCGGTCACGGCTTCGGCCAGGAGCTGCCACTCCCCGTCACGGAGAGCGGACAACTGGACCGCCACACCAGAGGCGGGAAGCCCCTGCACGGCATCGAGCACGTGCGTCGTGATGTGCGAGACGGTAGGCGATGCACTCATGCGGTCACGGTTCCTTTCAATCGGAGCAGCGCGATCTCGCGCAGTTGACCTGCGACGACGCGTTCCTCGGCGACGGCATCATTCTGCAGGCGATCCTGCAGAATCGACAGGATCTGGTCGGCACTTCGGCCGGCAGCACGGATCAGGAAGACCCGACCGAACTGCTCTTCGTAGCGCCGGTTCCCCGCTTGAAGCGCCTGCTGGATCTCGCTGTCCGCGGGGTCGATGCCCGCCTGCTCCGAACGCGACATCGTCGCCTCGCGGCTCTGGCCGTCGGCACGCTCACCGATCCGCGGATGGTGCGCCAGAGCCGCCTCGATCTCTTGGGCGGTGAAGGGGTCGGCGGCTCGAGCGGCCTCAGCCAAGAAGTCGTCGACGGTGGCATACGGCCGGCGATCGGCGATCTCCTGACACCATCGCGTCACGTCGACGCAGGGCCGGAGCACGGCGATGGCGTCGCTCCGATCCGCGCGGTTGAACTCATCGAGCAGCATCCGTCACTCTCCGCTCTGCATCGCAAGCGACTCCCGGAGCCGGGCGACGTGCCCTGCCGGGTCGACGTTGTACTCGATCGACGTGACCACACCCGCTGCGTCGATGACGGCCGTCGTGCGGATCAATCCGTCGAAGGTGCGCCCGTTGCGGGTCTTCTGCCCCCACGCTCCCCACGCCTTGGCAACGTCCGCGCTCTCGTCGGAGAGCAGCGGGAAGCTCAGCTGCTCCTCCGCCGCGAACTCGGCGAGCTTCGCGACCGGGTCGGGCGAGATCCCGATGACCGCGTAGCCCGCCCCCTGGAAGGAGCCGAGATTGTCACGGAAGTCGCATGCTTCGGTCGTGCAGCCCGGGGTGAAGGCGGCCGGGTAGAAGTAGACGATCACCGGCGTGCCGCGCAGCTCTGCGAGGGTGCGCACCGTGCCGGTCGCGTCGGTGAGGGAGAAGTCGGGGGCGGTCTGACCGACCTCCAGTTCTTCTGAGGAGTTGATCATGAGCGTGCTCCATTCTCGATACCGGCGCGACGCAGCAGCCGTCCGCGCGGAACGTCCTTCTCGACCGGAATCCCGGCCAGGTAGGTCGACCGCACGACACCGCTCAGCTCGCGGCCGTCGTAGGGGGTGATCGGATGCCGGTGCGCCAGCGCCGCAGCATCCACGGTGAACGTCTCGTCAGGAGCGAAGACGGCGAAGTCCGCCGCGTTGCCTTCGCGGATGCGGCCCTTGTCGGACAATCCGACGCGATCCGCCGGCTTCGCGGACATGAGCGCGACGACGTGCTCGAGCGTGAGACCGCGTCGGCGGGCCTCCGTCCACACCAGCGGAAGACCCAGCTGCAGTGAGGCGATGCCACCCCACGCGACCGCGAAGTCTCCGTCGCCGGCGAACTTCATCTCGGGCGTGGAGGGCGAGTGGTCCGAGACGATGAAGTCGATCACACCGTCGGCGAGTCCTCGCCACAGCTCGTCGCGGTTGCCCTCCTCGCGGATCGGCGGGCAGCACTTGAACGCCGTGTTTCCGGCCGGAATGTCTTCGGCGGCGAGCGTCAGGTAGTGCGGACACGTCTCGACGGTCAGGTCGACGCCGTCGGCGCGGGCAGCGGCGATGCGGCCCAGCGAATCGGCGTTGGACAGGTGCAGGATGTGCGCCCGCACGCCGGTGTCGACGGCCCCGCGGATGACTTCGGCGATCGCCGCGTCCTCGGCGGACCGAGGGCGCGAAGCGAGGAACGGCGCGTACTCGCGGCTGCCCGGCTGCACGGATTCCTCGATGATGTGCGCGTCTTCGGCGTGCACGATCAACATCGATCCGAGGCCGGCGAGCACCGCCATCGCCTGACGCATCTCTTTCACCGACAGGTCGGGGAACTCGTCGACGCCCGACGGCAGCAGGAAGCACTTGAAACCGAAGACGCCTTCGTCGTGCAACGGCGCCAGGTCGGCGAGATTGCCCGGAACGGCACCGCCCCAGAATCCGACGTCGACGAAGACGCGGCCATCGGCGACGGCACGCTTCTCATCGAGGGCTGCGACCGAGACGGTCGGCGGGATGCTGTTCAGCGGCATGTCGACGATGGTGGTGACGCCGCCGGCTGCGGCGGCGCGCGTCGCGGATTCGAAGCCCTCCCACTCGGTGCGGCCGGGCTCGTTGACGTGCACGTGCGTGTCGACGAGGCCGGGGAGCAGCACCTCGTCGTCGGCGAGTTCGACGATGTGGTCGGCATCCAGTTCGGCCCCGGCAGGAGCGATCCGAGCGATGCGGCCAGCGCGCACGCCGATCTCAGCATCCGCGAATGCGCCGTCGATGAGCGCGCGGCCGCGAAGGACGACGTCGTAGCGTGGCACCGGCATGGCCCGCACCATACTCTCTGCGAGCTCTTCGAGCAGCACCCCGGCGTTCTTCATGCTCCGCTCGGGATCCGGCTCCAGCTCCGAGAGCGCGCGCACCCCGGCGAAACCGGCATCGGCGACGACCTCTGCGGAGAGCGTGCTGCGCCCGCACACGGCGTACACGGGAACCCCGGCAGCGGCTGCGGCACGGGCGACCCCGATCGGAGTCTTGCCCATCAGGCTCTGCTCGTCGAGGCTGCCCTCGCCGGTGATGACGGCATCAGCCCCGCGCAGACGATCGGCCAGAGCTGTCATCTCCAGGACGACGTCGATGCCCGCTCGTCGGACGGCGCCCAGAGCGATGGCCGCGAAACCGACCCCGCCCGCCGCTCCGGCGCCGGCACTCGACGCCGCCTCAGCGGCCGGGACCGGAAGCGCGCCACGGGCCGCGCCGAGCACCGCGACCAGATGCGCGAGTGCGGCATCCAGCACAGCGACATCGTCTGGCGAGGCGCCCTTCTGCGGGCCGAACACCGCTGCGGCGCCCGTCGGCCCGACGAGCACGTTGTCGACGTCGCTGGCGAGAACGATCTCCGCCTCGGCGATGCGCGGATCGAGGCCCGTCAGGTCGACCCCGGCCAGGCGCGCAAGAGCGGCACCACCGAGCGGAAGCTCGCGACCCGCATCGTCGAGGAAGCGCGCGCCGAGCCCTTGCAGCAGGCCGGCGCCGCCGTCGGTGGACGCACTGCCGCCGATTCCGAGCACGATCCGCCGGCATCCGGCATCCAGCGCCGCCCGCACGAGCTGACCGGTGCCCAGACTCGTCGCGCCGAGGGCGTCTTTGCGGCCCTCGGGAAGCAGATCGAGTCCTGATGCCCGCGCCATCTCGACGACCGCCTCATCATCGCGCACGGCGAACGCCGCCTCGACCTGCGCACCCGTGGGGCCGGCCACCACCGCGGTGCGCTGCTCGAACCCGGCTGCGAGCACGGCGTCGAGCGTTCCCTCGCCGCCATCGGCGACGGGGACGGTGAGGACTTCGATCGAGGAGTCGGCTCGACGAGCCCCCGAGGCGACCCGTTCGGCCACCTCGGGAGCCGTGAGCGACCCCTTGAACTTGTCCGGAGCGATGACCAGCCGCATGTCAGACCCTGGCGAGAGAGAGGATCGCCGTCGGAGCATCCTCCGGCGTGATCGCGAGATCTTCGAACTCGTTGATGCTGTCGATCTCGGCGCCCATCGGCACGTTGGTCACGCGCTCCAGGATCGCCTCGACCACGACGGGCACCTGGAACCGCTCGATGAGCGCCTGGGCCTCGGTGAACGCCGCGGCCAGATCCTCGGGCCGCTCCACACGGATCGCCTTGCAGCCCAGGCCCTCGGCGACCTTGACGTGGTCGACGCCGTAGCCGTTCGCCGTGCTGCCCTCGACGTGGGGCGAGTTGACGTTGTCGAAGGCGAGCGAGACGTGGTAATCCATGTCGAACGGGCGCTGCGACTGGCGGATGAGCCCCAGATAGCTGTTGTTCACCACGACGTGGATATAGGGCAGCTTGTGCTGCGCGCCCACCGCGAGCTCTTCGATCATGAACTGGAAGTCGTAGTCGCCGGACAGCGCGACCACGGTCTCCCCCGGCTTGCCGCGGACCACGCCGAGGGCGGCGGGGCCGGTCCAGCCGAGCGGCCCGGCCTGCGCGGCGTTGATCCACCGGCGAGGACCAAACACGTGCAGCAGCTGTGCGCCGGCGATCTGCGAGAGGCCGATGGTCGTGACGTAGGTGACGTCCTTGCCGAAGGCGCGGTTCATCTCCTCGTAGACGCGCTGCGGCTTCATCGGCACGTTGTCGAAGTGCGTCTTGCGCTGAAGCGTCGCCTTGCGCTCGCGGCTCTCCGCCGCCCATGCCGAGTAGTCCGGCAGGGTGCCAGCGGTACGACGCTCCCGAGCGACCTCGATGAAGGCGTCGAGGGCGGCCCCGGCATCCGAGACGATCCCGAAGTCGGGAGCGAACACGCGACCGATCTGCGTCGGCTCGATGTCGACGTGCACGAACGTACGGCCCTCGGTGTACTTCTCGACGCTGCCGGTGTGACGGTTCGCCCACCGGTTGCCGATGCCGATCACGAAGTCGGCCGCGAGCATGGTCTGGTTGCCGTAGCGGTGCGACGTCTGCAGACCCACCATGCCGGCGTTCAGCTCGTGGTCGTCGGGGATCGTGCCCCAGCCCATCAGGGTCGGGATCACCGGGACGCCGAGGATCTCGGCCAGCTCCACGAGCTGCTCCGACGCACCGGCATTGATGATGCCGCCACCCGCGACGATCAGCGGGCGTGCGCTCGCGGTGAGCATGTCGATCGCCTTCTCGGCCTGACGGCGGGATGCCGCAGGTCTGGCCACCGGAAGCGGCTCGTACGTGTCGATGTCGAACTCGATCTCGGTCTGCTGCACGTCGATCGGCAGGTCGATGAGCACCGGCCCCGGCCGCCCCTCGCGCATCAGCTGGAAGGCCTTCTGGAAGGCACCGGGAACCTGGGCCGCCTCGAGGACGGTCATCGCCATCTTCGTGAGCGGCTTCGCGATGGTCTCGATGTCGACCGCCTGGAAGTCCTCCTTGTGCAGCTTCGCCACCGGCGCCTGGCCGGTGATGCAGAGGATCGGCAGCGAATCGGCCCACGCGGCGTAGAGGCCGGTGATCATGTCGGTGCCGGCTGGGCCGGACGTGCCGATGCAGAGGCCGATGTTGCCGTCGGCGGCACGGGTGTAGCCGTCGGCCATGTGGGCTGCGCCCTCGACGTGACGGGCCAGGGTGTGCCGGATGCCGCCGTTGGCGCGCATCGCGGAGTAGAACGGGTTGATCGCCGCCCCGGGAAGGCCGAACGCCTCGGTGGCGCCCTCCTTCACCAGGATGGCCACGGCGGCATCCACCGCACGCATACGAGTCATGAGAGTCTCCTGTTTTCTGGACGTCAGCTGCGGCCGGCGAATGCGGCGGTCAGCTTGAAGAGTCCGGAGTGGTCGAGGCCGCCGTCGCCCTGCTGCACGGTCGAACCGACGAGCTGGGCCACGTGGGCGCCGAGCGGGATGGTGATGCCGGCCTGTCGTGCGGCGGCGGTGATGATGCCCATGTCCTTGTTGTGCAGGGCGAGGCGGAAGCCGGGGGCGAAGTCGCGATCGAGCATCTTCTGACCCTTCTGGTCGAGGACCTTGGAACCGGCGAGGCCGCCGCCGAGGACCTTGAGCGCGGCGTCCGTGTCGACGCCGTACGCCTCGAGGAAGATGATCGCCTCGGCGAGCGCCTGGATGTTCACCGCGACGATGAGCTGATTGGCGGCCTTGACCGTCTGTCCGGCACCGGCAGGGCCGACGTGGACGATGGTCTTGCCGACGGATTCCAGGATCGGGAGCGCGGCGGCGAAGTCCTCGTCGGTACCGCCGACCATGATCGACAGCGCGGCGTCGATCGCGCCCTGTTCGCCGCCCGATACGGGGGCGTCGACGGCACGCAGGCCGCCGGCGATCGCCTCTTCGGCGAGCTCCTTGGCCACGTCGGGACGGATGCTGGATGCATCGATCCACAGCGCACCCTGGCGGGCGTTGGCGAAGACGCCGTCTTCACCGCGGACGGCAGCCGCGACATCCGGCGAGTCCGGGACCATCGTGATGATGATGTCGGCGTCGGCGACGGCATCCGCGATACCGCTCGCGCCCTGGCCTCCGGCCTCGACGAGAGCGTCGATGCGGTCCTGAGTGAGGTTGAATCCGATGACGGAGTGGCCGGCGGCGAGGAGGTTCTTGGCCATGGGCAGGCCCATGATTCCGAGGCCGATGACTGCGATGCTGCTCATGATGTTTCCTTCTGTACGGGATGCGGCAGACGATGCTGCCGCAGAGTCGGGGGGGGTTCAGCGGGTCCCGCTGATGCTCTCGGTCGCCCAGGTGAAGGCGGTCTCGATGGGCGCCTTGTACTCGAGCCCGATGTAGCCGGAGTAGCCGAGTTCTTGACTGCGGGCGATCCAGGCGTCGATCGGGAGCGTTCCGGTGCCGGGAGCGCCCCGGCCCGGGTTGTCCGCGATCTGGATGTGACCGAACGACGGGGCGTGCTCCTCGATCACGGCCGCCACATCGTCGCCGTTGACGGCGAGGTGGTAGAAGTCCGCGAGGAGGGCGAGGTTGCGTGCGCCGGTCGAGGTGCGCACGTGGTCGATGACGTCGAGCGCCTGAGCCGCGGTGCGCAGCGGGTAGCGGTCGGCGCCGCTGACCGGCTCGACCAGCACGGTGCCCCCGATCGGGGCGATGGCCGCGGCCGCTGCGGCGAGGTTCTCCACCGCGACAGCATCCTGCGCCGCGGGATCGATGCCGACGATGCGGTTGCCGTACAGGGCGTTGAAGCCCTTGGTGCCAAGCATGTCGCCGATTCCCGCGACGACCGCGAGGTTGTCACGGAACTCGGCGCCGCGCGCCGGCCAGGACAACAGGCCGCGGTCTCCGCCCGGCATGTCGCCCGCGTTGAAGTTCAGGCCGGTCAGCCGCACTCCGGCGTCGCGGACCGCAGCGATGAACGCGTCGACCTCGGCATCCAGGGGCACCGACGTGGAGAAGGGCCACCAGAACTCGACCGCGTCGAATCCGGCCGCCTTCGCAGCCGCCGGACGCTCCAGCAGGGGCAGCTCCGTGAGGAGGATCGAGCAGTTCACCGTGTACGTCATCGTTCACTCGCTTTCACGTTTTCGGTTCCACGATACGGAAGAAGATTTCTACTAGATGAAACTATAGGCGAAGGGCAGGATCGCGTCAACCATCCGATCCAGGCTCGATCCGGACTCCGTCGGATACGCACGAACGCCTCGCACTCCGAGGAGTGCGAGGCGTTCGAGGGCTCTCGGGACTGACCCGCTGCTACCGGGTGCCGCCGGGGGTCAGCAGCACCTGACGGTTGACGTCCTTGTACAGCAGGTACCGGAACGGGCCGGGCCCGCCGGCGTAGCAGGCCTGCGGGCAGAAGGCGCGAAGCCACATGAAGTCCCCCGCCTCGACCTCGACCCAGTCGTCGTTGAGTCGGTACACGGCCTTGCCTTCGAGCACGAAGAGTCCGTGCTCCATCACGTGCGTCTCGGCGAACGGGATCGACCCGCCCGGCTGGAAGGTGACGATGTTCACGTGCATGTCGTGCGCGAGGTCGTCAGGGTCGACGAATCGTGTCGTCGCCCACGCACCGCCGGTGTCCGGCATCGGTCGGGGCTCGACATCCTGGTCACGCGTGACGAACGATGACGGCGCGTCGATGCCCTGCACCTTCTCATACGCCTTGCGCACCCAGTGGAATGAGGTCAGCGCCGAAGCGTCGTTGGACAGCGACCAGCTCTCGCCCGCCGAGAGATACGCGTAGCCGCCTTCGCCGAGCACGTGCGGCGCCCCCGCGATGGTGACCGTCAGCTCTCCGGTGGTGACGAAAATGACGCCTTCGACCGCCGCCTCCGGCTCGGGGTGCGCAGCGCCGCCACCCGGTTGGATCTCGACGATCAGCTGCGAGAACGTCGTCGCGAATCCCGCGATCGGCCGGGCGATGATCCACGAGCGCGTCTTCGTGAACCCCGGCAGGTTGCTGGTGACGATATCGCGCAGCACCCCTTTCGGAATGACGGTGTACGCCTCTTTGACGATGGCGCGATCGGTGAGCAGTTCGCTCTGGCCCGGTAGTCCTCCGGCCGGCGTGTAGTAGCCCATGTTTCTCCTCGGTGTGGGGTTGTTCGGCCGTCAGACGTGCACGAGCCGGGGGTGGGCGAGGGCGGTGAGGCCGTCGATGTCGATGCCGATGTCGGTGAGGATCTCATCACCGTCGATCGCGCCGCACTGCGCACCCCGCAACACGAACCACGCCAGCGCGCGAGCCGTCGCCGGTTCATCGAGCACGGCTCCCGTCGCCTGCTCGAGGTAGACGCGCAGCCGCGATGCGGCGTCGGGATACCCCTCGCGGTAGAAGGCATAGGTGGCCAGGTAGCGCGTCGGCAGCTGATGCGGGTGCAGATCCCAGCCCTGATAGAAGCCGCGCTCCAGCGATCGCCGGACGAGCCGCGCGTGCAGCTGCCATGCTTCCTCGGCGCGCTCACCGAGCGGCAGGATGTTGGTCGATCCGTCGGAGACGCGGATCCCGGTGCCGGCGACGGCGAGCTGCATGATCTCCTTGGCGAGGTCGGCGACCGGATGCTCCATGGATTGGCATTGCGCGGCGATGCCGAGTGAAGCGCTGTAGTCGTAGGTGCCGTAGTGCAGCCCCGAGATCCGCCCGGGAGCGGCCAGGGGCAGCTGCGCCAGCGGCGAGCGCCCGTCGGGTCCGAGCACGAGTTGCGGGGTCTCCACCTGCACTTCGAAGCGGATGCGACCGGGCGCCAGACCGTGCGCCTTTTCGAGCGTCTCCGCGACGTCGACCATCGCCTCGACCTGCGCCACCGTGGTCACCTTGGGCAGGGTGAGCACGAGTCCTTCCGGCAGGCCCCCGGCGTCGATCAGCCCACCGACGAAGAGGTCGAGGGTGCGCAATGCCCGCGCTCGTGTCGGCTTCTCGAAGCACTTGAAGCGGATGCCGATGAACGGCGGCGCCGTTCCGGCCGTGACGGCGGCCGACACCAGCGCGGCCGCCTGCACGGCATCCGCATCCTCGATGGGGCCGCGGTCGCCGTAGCCGTCCTCGAAATCCAATCGGAGGTCTTCGATGGGCTCTGCACGGAGTTTCGCCGCCACCCGGTCCGCGATGCTGTCGATGAGCGACGGCGAGATGCCGATGAGTTCAGCGAGCCGCGCCATGCCCCCGGCGCTCTCGACCGCGGCGAGCGCCTGTGCTCCCCACTCCGCGGCGAGCGCGGGGGCGAATCGGTCGGCCGGCACGTAGACGGTGTGCACCGGTTGGCGCGCGCCGCTGTCACCCGGGTACGCGCTCTCGAGCAGTTTGTCGGTCGCCGCGAGGCGATTCTCGATCCGCAGCAGGTCCGCATCGCCGAGTGCGGTGCTCACGCGGGTTCCCCGGCGTTCACGGAGTGGATGAGCAGCTCGTACGCGGGCAGGGTGAGGAAGTCGACGTAGTCGTCGTCGAGGCAGATCGTCGAGATGAGGCGAGCGGCCGGCTGATAGAACGTGGCGAAGTCGGCATCCGGAACCTGCGCGCGGAGCTTCGCGACCTCTTCGGTGAGGAGCCGCTCGACGAGTGCCGGGTTCACCTGCTCGCCCGTATCGGCGAGGCGGGTGCCGTTGCGGAGCTGCTGCCAGACCTGCGAGCGAGAGATCTCGGCAGTGGCCGCATCCTCCATCAGGTTGTTGATCGCGACGGCGCCGTTTCCGGAGAGCCACACGGCTGTGTAGGTGACCGCCACAGCGAGATTGGTTCGCAGGCCGACCTCGGTCGCACTCCCCGAAGCGGAAGCCACATCCAGCAGTTGATCCGCGGTGACCGACACCTCCGGCCGCTGGCGATCGAGCTGGTTGGGTCGCTCGCCGAGGACCGCATCGAAGACTTCACGGCACACCGGCACGAGGTCGGGATGCGCGACCCATGATCCATCGAACCCGTCGTTCGCCTCACGGGTCTTGTCGGCCCGCACCTTCTCGAACGCCGCCCTGGTCGCGTCGAGGTCGTTGCGGTTGGGCACGAAGGCGGCCATCCCGCCCATCGCGAACGCGCCTCGGCGATGACAGGTCTTGACGAGAAGCTCCGTGTACGCGCGCATGAAGGGGGCGGTCATCGCGACGTCGGCACGGTCGGGCAACGTGAAGGCCTCACCCTGATCGCGGAACACCTTGATGAGACTGAACAGATAGTCCCAGCGGCCCGCGTTGAGACCCGAGGCGTGGTCGCGGAGCTCGTAGAGGATCTCGTCCATCTCGAATGCCGCCGGAATCGTCTCGATCAGCACGGTGGCTCGGACCGTGCCCTGCGGGATGCCGAGCGCGTTCTGCGCGTGCACGAAGATGTCGTTCCAGAGCCGCGCCTCGAGGTGGCTCTCCATCTTCGGCAGGTAGTAGTAAGGCCCGTGCCCGTTGGCGATCAGCTGTCGTGCGGTGTGGAAGAAGTGCAGTCCGAAGTCGACGAGTGCTCCCGCCGTGGGCTCGCCGTCGACGAGCACATGCCGCTCCGGCAGGTGCCAGCCGCGAGGCCGGGCGACCACGGTGGGGCGATGCACGTCGGTGCGCAGCGCGTACGCCTTGCCGGCCGGGGACGTGTACGCGAGCGTGCCGCGTGCGGCATCACGGAGGTTCTTCACTCCGGCGACGACGTTCTCCCAGGTGGGGCTCGCGGCATCCTCCAGGTCTGCCAGCCAGATCCGTGCCTGCGAGTTGAGCGCGTTGATCGCCATCTTCGGCGGCGCCGCCGGTCCGGTGATCTCGACCCGCCGGTCCTGCAGGGCCTCGGGCGCGGGAGCCACCTGCCACTCGGATTCGCGGATGTGCGCGGTCTCCGGCAGGAAGTCCAGTCGTCCAGTGCGGGCGACCTCTGCTCGGCGCTCGCGACGTGCGTCGAGCAGCTCGAGCCGACGGGCATCGAACCGGCGATGCAACTCTTCGACGAAAGCGAGCGCATCGGCGGTGAGAATGTCTTCTGCGCCGTCGATGCGGCATTCACGGGTGATCTGGATGGTCATGCGACCGCTCCTCCTTCGTCGGCGCGAGCTCCGGGTCCGTTGTTCGTTATGTGGATATTAACCTCCACTATACGGAATTTCAAGAGTCGGCGAGTGGCTGATCTGACCATCCTGGCCCTCCTGCCCCGCGCCGCACCGATGGGATAGCCTGTTCGACAGATCATTTCCACGATGCGGATACTTTGCCGCAGACAAGAGGTTCGCGAATGCCCGCAGGCGCAACCGACGGCGTCAAGTCCGTCGCCCGAGTCTTCGACTTGCTTGAGCTCATCGCCGATGCCGGCGGTGACGTCACCCTGAGCGAGCTGTCGACCTCAGCGAACCTGCCGCTGCCGACGATCCATCGGCTGCTCCGCACGCTCGTCTCGCTCGGGTACGCACGCCAGCTCGCGAACCGTCGCTACGCACTCGGCCCGAAGCTGGTGCGCCTGGGCGAGGTGGCGAACCGCAAGTTCGGGCAGATCGCCATGCCTCAGCTGAAGGACCTCGTCGAGCGCCTCGGCGAAACGGCGAACCTCGCCACCATCGACGGCGACCGAGTGATCTACGTGTCACAGGCTCCTTCTCCGCATGCGATGCGAATGTTCACGGAGGTCGGGCGGCGCTCGTTCCTGCACTCGACCGGCGTCGGCAAGGCGATCCTCGCCCAGCTCGACGACAATGCCGTGCGCGAGATCATCGCCCGTACCGGAATGCCCCGCGCCACTGAGCGCTCTCTCGACTCCATCGATGCACTCCTGGCCGATCTCGCGCTGACGCGGGAGCGGGGATATGCGATCGACGACGGCGAGCAGGAGATCGGCGTGCGCTGCTACGCGATGTCCGTGCCCGACATGCCGGTGCTCACTGCGGTCTCGGTATCCGGCCCGGTCGCGCGCGTCGACGAAGGCTTCGCCGAGCGCTCCGTCCCGGTGCTGCGTGAGATCGTCGCGGAGATCTCCTCCCTCGCCACTTGACCACATCCTCAGACCGGCATACCCTTTCCATAGTTCAAAATTGCATTTCCGAATCATGGAATAAGGCAAAACGGACTCTCGATGGAAAAGGGACGGCCCGGAGCATAGACTCGCATCACTCGAGTCGGAACCGGCACCGCTCCCCGCACCACCGCCGGATCTGAGGAGATCTCCATGAATGACATCGCCGTCAACGTCAATGGCAAGCGCCGCCCACTCGCCGGCACCGCAGCTCATGCGACCGCGCTCGACTGGCTGCGCGACACCGGACTGACCGGAAGCAAAGAGGGCTGCGCCGAAGGCGAGTGCGGTGCGTGTGCGATGCTGCTGGCCACGCCGACGCCGGATGGCGGCACGGCCTGGACTCCGGTGAACGCGTGCCTCGTGCCCGTCTACGCCCTCAACGGCCAGGAGATCGTCACGGCCGAAGGACTGGGATCGTCGGAGGCCCTGCATCCGGTCCAGGAGAAACTGGCCGAGGCGGGAGGATCTCAGTGCGGCTACTGCACCCCCGGTTTCGCGTGCAGCATGGCGGGCGAGTTCTACCGCAGCGACCGCGCGCCCCAGGCTGTCGATGAGCACGCCGACGGATGCCCCGAGCATGACGCCGAGCACGGACCGAACGGCTTCGACCTGCACGCCCTCAGCGGCAACCTGTGCCGCTGCACCGGCTACCGCCCCATTCGCGATGCCGCGTACACCCTGGGCTCCCCGGAGCAGAACGACCCGCTGCAGCAGCGACTGACACAACCCGCACCCCGCGCCATCCCGACGGATGCCGAGGTCGAGGGGGCACGCTTCATCCGCCCGGCCTCCCTCGACGAAGCACTGCGGTTGCTGCGCGATGAGCCGGATGCGCTCCTGGTCGCCGGTTCCACCGACTGGGGTGTCGAGGTGAACATCCGCGGCCGCCGAGCCCCGCTCGTCATCGCGATCGAACAGCTCGAGGAGCTGCGCACCCTGAACGTCACCGACGACGTCGCCTCCGGCGCCGATGGCGACATCGAGATCGGCGCAGCCCTCTCGCTGTCCGAGATCGAGAAGCGCCTGGACGGCGCGGTGCCGCTGCTGGCCCAGTTGTTCCCCCAGTTCGCCTCCCGTCTGATCCGCAACCGGGGAACGCTCGGCGGAAACCTGGGCACCGGCTCGCCGATCGGCGATACGCCGCCGGCGCTCCTCGCCCTCGGGGCGCGCCTCGTGCTGGCATCCGCCGCCGAAGACGGCTCCGGGGTCGTCGAGCGCGAGGTCGACCTCGCCGAGTACTTCACCGGATACCGCCAGACCGTCAGGCGTTCCGACGAGCTGATCCGCGCGATCCGCATCCCGCGGCCATTGGCGCAGGTCACGGCCTTCCAGAAGATCGCCAAGCGGCGCTTCGACGACATCTCCAGCGTCGCCATCGCCTTCGCTCTCGACATCGAAGACGGGATCGTCACCGCGGCCAGGATCGGCCTGGGCGGCGTCGCCGCCACGCCGCTGCGCGCCCGTGCCACCGAGGACGCCCTGATCGGACGGCCGTGGAACATCGCGACCGTGCGTGCGGCATCCGAAGTCCTCGGCAGTGAAGGCACCCCGATGTCGGATCACCGTGCGAGCGCGGACTACCGCTCGCTCATGCTCAACACCGCACTGCTGAAGCTGTACAGCACGACGGTCGTCGAATCGAAGGAGGTGTCGGCATGAGCGCTCTCGCCGATCGTCCGGCCAACTCCGTCGTCGGAACCCGTGCACCGCATGAGAGCGCGGTGCTCCACGTCACCGGGGCGGCCATGTACACCGATGACCTCGCCGCGCAGACCGCGGGGGTGCTCACCGCGTGGCCGGTGCAGTCGACCAACGCGCACGCGAAGGTCACCATCGACGTCTCCGGAGCGTACGAGGTTCCCGGTGTCGTCCGCGTGCTCACCGCCGACGACGTGCCAGGGGTCAACGACGCCGGCATCAAACACGATGAGCCTCTCTTCCCCAGCGAGGCGATGTTCTACGGGCACGCGCTGGTGTGGGTGCTCGGCGAGACGCAGGAGGCCGCCCGTCTCGGCGCCGAACGCGTCACGGTCGAGTACGAGCCGCTGCCGTCACTGATCACCGTGCAGGAGGCCATCGCGGCCGGTTCGTTCCAGGGCATCGCCCGAACCGTGCAGCGCGGGGATGCGGCATCCGCCCTGACCTCCGCGGCGCACGTCTTCGAGGGCAGCACCGAATTCGGCGGCCAGGAGCACTTCTACCTCGAGACGAACGCCTCACTCGCGCTGCGCGACTCCGAGGGTCAGTACTTCGTGCAGTGCTCGACACAGCATCCCTCCGAGACGCAGGACATCGTCGCCCACGTGCTCGGAATCTCCGCCAGCGAGGTCACCGTGCAGTCCCTGCGCATGGGCGGCGCTTTCGGCGGCAAGGAGATGCAGCCTCACGGTTTCGCCGCCATCGCGGCGTTGGGCGCCAAGCTCACCGGTCGCCCGGTGCGTCTGCGGTTGAACCGCACACAGGACATCACGATGACCGGCAAGCGGCATCCGTTCCTCATCGACTGGAAGGTCGGCTTCGACGCCGACGGCCACCTGCAGGCGCTGGATGCCGTGCTCACCTGCGACGGCGGGTGGAGCCTCGATCTCTCGGAGCCGGTGCTCGGGCGCGCGCTCTGCCACCTCGACAACGCCTACTGGATTCCGAACGTGCACGCGCACGGACGGATCGTCAGGACCAACAAGGCCTCGAACACGGCGTTCCGTGGCTTCGGGGGTCCGCAGGGCGTGTTCCTCATCGAAGACATCCTGGGCCGGGTCGCCCCCGCGCTCGGCATCGACCCGCTCGAGCTGCGCCGCAAGAACTTCTACCGGCCTGGTCAGTCCACCCCCTACGGCCAGCTGGTGAAGGATGCCGACCGGATGGTGACGATCTGGGACCAGCTGCACGGCGAGGCCGACATCGATGCCCGTCGCGCCGAGATCGCCGCCTTCAACGCCACCAGCCCGCACGTGAAGCGAGCACTGGCGATGACTCCGGTGAAGTTCGGCATCTCGTTCAACTTCGCGGCCTTCAACCAGGCCGGCGCGCTCGTGCACGTGTACAAGGACGGCTCCGTTCTCATCAATCACGGCGGCACCGAGATGGGCCAGGGCCTGCACACGAAGATGATGCAGGTGGCGGCGACCGCGCTCGGGCTGGAGCTGCACCAGGTGCGGCTGGCTCCCACCCGCACCGACAAGGTGCCCAACACCTCGGCGACCGCGGCGTCGTCGGGCGCCGACCTCAACGGCGGTGCGGTGAAGAACGCGTGCGAGCAGATCCGTGAGCGGATGGCGAGCGTCGCCGGGCGCATGCTCAACGTCAACGAACGCGACGTGCAGTTCGAGGGCGGTTACGTGACCGGCCTCGGCAACCGCGACCAGCGCCTGACCTTCGGCGAGGTCGCCAACGCCGCCTACCTGCAGCGCGTGCAGCTCTTCGCTGCGGGGTACTACCGCACCGAGGGCCTGCACTGGAATCCAGAGATCATGCAGGGTTCGCCCTTCAAGTACTTCGCCTACGGGGCTGCGGCGACCGAAGTCGAAGTCGACGGATTCACGGGCGGTTACACGCTGCGCCGCGTTGACATCGTGCACGATGTCGGCGACTCGCTCTCTCCGATGCTCGACATCGGCCAGATCGAGGGCGCGTACGTGCAGGGCGCCGGCTGGCTCACGCTCGAGGAACTGCGCTGGGACACCGGCGACGGCCCGAACCGCGGTCGGCTGCAGACCCAGTCCGCGTCGACGTACAAACTGCCCAGCTTCTCGGAGATGCCGGAGCAGTTCCATGTGCGCCTGTTCGAGAACGCCCGCGAGGACGGCGCCGTGTACGGGTCCAAAGCCGTCGGCGAACCGCCGTTCATGCTCGCTTTCAGCGCGCGTGAGGCGCTCCGTGAAGCGGTCGCCGCCTTCGGCCCGGCCGGACGCACTGTCGAGCTCGGTTCGCCCGCCACCCCGGAGGCCGTCTTCTGGGCGGTCCGCGCGGCGCAGCAGGCGGCCGACCCGGCATCCGATCACACCGAGCGCGAGCTCGCGGCCGCTCGCTGAGCGGAGTCTTCGATGGACTGGCTCGACGCTCTGCAGGACCTGCGCTCACAGCGGGTGCCCGCCGTCGTCGTGACCCTGGCCGTCGTGCGCGGCCACGCGCCCCGCAATGGCGGCGCGAAGATGGTGGTCTCCCCCGACGATGTCTTCGGAACCGTCGGCGGGGGCAACCTCGAAGCGACGGCGATCGAGAAGGCCAGGGAGATGCTCGCGGCAGGAGCCGCCGAGCCCGAGCTGCTGGCACTCACGCTCAGCGACAAGGCCGTCACCGAGTACGGTGTGCAGTGCTGCGGAGGAGAGGTCACCATGTTGCTCGAGCCGATGCGCGTGACGCCGACGATCGCGATCTTCGGCATCGGCCATGTCGGGCTCGAGCTCTCCCGCATCCTCGCCAGACACGAGCTGGACCTGCACCTGATCGACTCACGACGCGAGATGCTCGCGCCCGATCGGGTCGGCGCACCCGGTGCCTCCGGCCTCTTCGCGGACAGTGTCGCGCGGGTGCACATCACGCACGCGCCGGTGCCGGAAGCCGCCCTGACCGGACTCCCGCCTGGCGCACACGTGCTCGTGATGACGCATGACCACGTCGAAGACCTCGCCGTGGTCGATCAGTCGCTGCGCACCGACGGCATCGCGTCGATCGGTCTCATCGGCTCGTCGTCGAAATGGTCGCGCTTCCGGAAGAAGCTGCTCGAGCTCGGCCAGACCGAGAGCGATCTCGCGCGGGTGACCACTCCCATCGGCATCCCCGAGGTACCGGGCAAGCAGCCGGCGGCCATTGCCGTCAGTGTCGCCGCCCGGATGCTGCAACTCATCGACGAGGCAGCGCCCGTCGACGTCTCGCGCGACTGACTCGCCCGGCAGCCTCCAGCATCCGCCCCGCCGCAGATGCGCGTCGCATACCGCCGCGGGTACACCCGCATGCCGAGAGTACAGATGTCTGCTGAGATCGGTGGATTCCAGCATGCATCTGTACTTTCAGCATGCATCCGTACCCGGTGAAGCGCTCACCTCACAATTCCCGGTCAGAAGACGGACGTTTCCCCGCACACGGATGAGGCCGCCCCCATGCATGGGGGCGGCCTCGGCCGGCGGATGCTTCGGTCAGCCGGCGAGCAACGTCTCGATCGGCCCGCGCACGAAGTACACGGCGAAGCCGACGGCGACGATCCACAGCAGCCAGTGCACCTTGCGGGCACGACCCGCGAGCGTGTTGACGACAGCCCAGGCGATGAAGCCGGCACCGATGCCGTTCGCGATCGAGTAGGTCAGCGGCATCGTCACGATCGTGAGGAATGCCGGCATCGCGACGGCGAACTTGTCGAACTTGATCTCGCGGATCTGCGACATCATCAGCGCGCCGACGATGACCAGTGCCGCGGCGCCCACCTCGATCGGCACGATCGCCGTCAGCGGGGTGAAGAACATCGACAGCAGGAAGAGTCCGCCGGTGATCAGGGCGGCCAATCCGGTGCGCGCACCCTCGGCGATACCGGCCGCGCTGTCGATGAAGACGGTGGCCGACGAGCTCGACGTGCCGCCACCCATCACCGCACCGGCGCCCTCCACCACGAAAGCGCTGCGCAGGCGGGGGAAGGTCGAGTCCTTGCGGGCGATACCGGCCTCTCTGGCGAGACCCGTCATCGCGCCCATGGCGTCGAAGAAGTTCGTGAACAGCAGCGTGAAGACGAGCATGACCGCCGACAGGACACCGATCCGGCCGAAGGAGCCGAACAGGTCGAACTGTCCGATCAGGGAGAAGTCGGGGATGCTCAGCCACTGGGTCGGAAGCCCCGGCACGGACATGTGCCAGCCACCGGGGTTCTCGCCGTCGGCGCCGAACAGCGGTCCGAGCTTCATCGTCGCTTCGACGATGATCGACCCGATCGTGCCGGCGACGATGCCGATGAGGATCGCACCGGGCACCTTGCGGGCGATGAGGATGCCCATCAGCACCAGCGTGCCGACGAAAATGAGGGTCGGGATCGACGTCAGCGAACCGTTGTCGCCCAGCTGCACCGGAGGACCGGCGGGCGTCCGATTGACGAATCCGGCGTCGACGAATCCGATGAAGGCGATGAACAGGCCGATGCCGACGGTGATCGCCGCCTTCAGCGCCTGCGGGACGGCGTGGAAGATCGCGGTCCGGATGCCGGTGGCACCAAGCAGCACGATGAGCACGCCGTTGATCATCACGAGGCCCATGGCCTCGGGCCAGCTGACGTCTCCGACCACCGATACGGCGAGGAAGGAGTTGATCCCGAGGCCTGCGGCGAGCGCGAACGGAACCCGGGCGAACAGTCCCATCAGCACCGTCATCACACCGGCGGTGAGTCCGGTGACGGCGCCGACCTGTGCGAAGTCGAGCGCGGTGCCGGTGACGTCCTCGCCGCTGCTGAGGATGATCGGGTTGAGGATGACGATGTAGGCCATCGCGAAGAAGGTGACGAGCCCGCCGCGGATCTCCTGCGGGATGCTCGAGCCGCGTTTGGTGATCTCGAAGAAACGGTCGAGCGCGCTCACGGGCGGCTGTTCATCCGGGGCGTCCGCGCCTTTGCGGACTTCGGCGGTCTGAGACATGAAAGTACTCTCCTGCTCGGGTGGGGTGAGGCTGAGGAAATCGGGGAGATCAGTAGTCGATGCGAGTGGCCGTCTGGCTCCACTCGGTGAAGGCGGCGACGCGCTGCGCCGGCGGAAGGGGCTCCTGCGCGACGGGCATGATCGCGCGGTCTTCGTCGCCGCCTTCGAAGTAGCGATAGAAGACCGCGTCGTCGAAGCCGGCGTCTGCGGCGTCGTCGCGGTTGGCGGCGAAGTAGACCTTCTCGATCCGCGCCCACAGCGAGGTCGCGAGACACATCGGGCACGGCTCGCAGCTGGTGTAGAGCACCGCACCGCTGAGATCGAAGGTGCCGAGGCCCTGGCAGGCATTGCGAATCGCGGTGACCTCGGCGTGCGCTGAGGGGTCGAGATTCGCGGTGACGCGATTCACGCCCTCGAACACGCGGCCGTCGGCCGAGACGACGATGGCTCCGAAGGGACCGCCGTCATTGCGAACGTTCTCGGTGGCGAGGTCGACGGCGCGAGCCAGGTACTCGGCCGGTGACGGCTGAACGTCTGCGTGCGTCGTGACGATGGACGTGGTGATGCCGGTGGAGTCCATGGTGAAGAGCTTCCTTGCGTTCGATCGGATGCTCGAGGACTCACGGGTTTCGTGCGTGATCCTCGTCGATCCGCTGACTGTGATTTCGTGCCTGACCGCGACCCTCGAGAGGGCTCCGGCGGGACTCTCCGACAGTAACAGCGAAACGGCTGTCCGTCCAGTTTTTTTGGAATTCCTATTCCACCATGCGGTATTGTTGATTGCGCTTCCGCAAATGCGCCACTAGTGTACGTTTCATGACGCATTTCCGGATCAGTGAGGCCGCCTCCCTCCTCGGCGTGAGCGACGACACCGTGCGCCGGTGGGTCGCCGACGGCGTGCTCGCACTGGGGCACGACTCTTCCGGACGCCAGGTCGTCGACGGTGCCGAACTCGCCGCGCGCGCGCAAGCACTGGCGACAGCGGCCTCCGATGTCGGCGACGTCCGCCGCAGTGCGCGAAACCGCTTCACCGGGCTGGTCACGCACGTCGAGATCGACGGCCTGATGGCCCAGGTCGAACTGCAGTGCGGTCCGCATCGCGTGATCACACTGATGTCATCGGAAGCCGCGCGCGAGATGAATCTCCACGTCGGGTCGAAGGCCGTCGCCGTGGTCAAGGCGACCATGGTCATCCTCGAGACGGAACGGGATGCTGCGCAGTGACTGCCCTGTCCCTTCGGCGCCTGGTCGCCGCCGTCACCCTGGTCGGCTGTCTCGGGATCGTCGGATGCTCGGCATCCGGCCCTTCGGGTGAGACGGATGCCGCGAGCACACCGGACCGCCAGGGCGGAGCGGGACTGAGCGGCGAACTCACGATCTTTGCGGCCGCTTCCCTCTCCGGAGCGTTCGACCAGTTGGCAGCGGACTTCGAGGAGCAGCATCCGGGCGTCGATGTCCGCCCGATCAGCTACGACGGCTCCTCGGTGCTGGCCGTCCAGTTGATCGAGGGCGCGGCGGCCGACGTCTTCGCCGCGGCGGACGAGAAGAACATGACGAAGGTGGTCGATGCAGGGCTCGCCGTCGAACCGGAGTCGTTCGCGAGCAACGTCCTGCAGATCGCGGTGGCACCGGGCAACCCCGAGAGCATCGACTCGCTCGCCGCCCTCGCCAGCGACGGGCTCGCCGTGGTGCTGTGCGCCCCCGAGGTGCCGTGCGGCACGGCCGCGCGTGCGCTCCTCGACGACGCCGGCATCGAGCTCAGGCCGGCCAGTGAGGAGCAGAACGTCACCGCTGTGCTCAGCAAGGTGAAGTCGGGCGAGGCCGATGCGGGCCTGGTCTACCGCACCGATGTCGCGGCGGCCGCCGGTGATGTGACCGGAGTCGACATCGCCGGCGCCGAGCGCGCCACCAACGTGTACCCGCTGTCCGCACTGCGGGATGCCGCGAATCCGACCGCGGCAACGGCGTTCGTCGCGTTCGTGCTGTCCGAGTCCGGCCAGCGAGTACTCGCCGAGTACGGTTTCGGAGCGCCATGACCCTGCTCACGTCGTCGCCACGCAGCACCAGGGCACCGCGTCCGCCGTTCTGGATCGTGATTCCCGCGACGCTGGCGACGCTGCTTCTCGTGCTGCCGTTCATCGCCTTGCTCCTTCGCCTGGATTGGGCAGGCGTGCCCGCGACGATCGCCTCGCCCGAGGCTCTGCAGGCACTCGGGCTGTCGATGTCGACGGCGACGATCGCCACGCTGATCTGCGCCGTCCTCGGCATCCCGCTGGCGGTCGTGATCGCTCGCAGCCCCGCCTGGCTGGCGTCGATCCTGCGCACCCTGGCGACTCTCCCGCTCGTCCTTCCTCCGCTCGTCGGAGGCATCGCGCTGCTCTCCCTGCTCGGCCGCGGCGGCATCCTGGGCGGTGCCCTGACGGCAGCCGGCGTGCAGATCCCGTTCACCACCGCCGCCGTCGTGATCGCCCAGGTGTTCGTGGCGCTGCCGTTCCTGGTCATCTCGGTCGAGGGTGCATTGCGCACCGCCGGCACCGGGCACGAGCTGGTCGCATCGACGCTCGGGGCCGGCCGGTTCACCGTGTTCCGCCGGGTGACGCTGCCACTCGTCGCACCAGGGCTCGTCGCCGGTTCTGTGCTCTGCTTCGCCCGCGCACTCGGCGAGTTCGGCGCGACGGCCCTGTTCGCGGGCAACGCCCCCGGCGTCACCCGCACGATGCCGCTCGCGATCTACACCGCGTTCAACGGCGCCGGCGTGCGCGAGGACACCGCGATCGCCCTGTCGCTCATGCTCATCATCGTGGCCATCGGCGTGCTCGTGCTCATGCGCGGCTGGCGAGCGGATGCGATCCGATGACGCTCGACGTCGGCATCCGCGCCCGCGTCGGAGTGTTCCTGCTGGAGGCCGCGATCACGGCGAACGCGGGCGAAGTGCTCGCCGTTATCGGACCGAACGGCTCGGGCAAGTCGACACTCCTCGGCGCGATCGCCGGTCACCACAGTGCCGTCGAAGGCCGGATCACCCTCGGCGGGCGAACGCTGGATCGCTCAGTGCCGCCGGAGCGCCGCCGGATCGGTCTGCTCGGGCAGCGCCCGATGCTGTTTCCGCACCTGACCGCACTGGAGAACGTCGCATTCGGGCCACGCTCGCAGGGGATGCCGCGCACCGAGGCCCGCGATGTCGCGCACGCACAGCTCGCCGATGTCGGACTCGACGAACTGGCGCAGCGGCGCCCTGCGCAACTGTCCGGCGGGCAGCAGCAGCGCGTCGCTCTGGCTCGCGCCCTGGCGGCTGCGCCCGACGCGCTGCTGCTGGACGAGCCGTTCGCCGCCCTCGACGCGCAGACGGCGGGCCAGGCCAGACGACTCGTCTCCGAACTGCGTGACCGGGCCGGCATCCCGATCGTCCTGGTCACCCACGACCCCCTGGATGCGGTCGTGCTCGCCGCGCAGACCGCGGTGCTGCAGGACGGACGCGTGGTGCAGCAGGGCACGACCGCTGAAGTGCTGGGGCACCCGAACTCGCCCTTCGTGGCGGCCGTGGCCGGCGTGAATCTCGTGGCAGGCTCGGCCGATGCCGACGGCATCCTGCAGACGGGCTCCGGCTTGCGCTGGGCAGGGCAGGGCGACCGGCTGCGCTCCGGGGATGCCGGAACCGCGGTGTTCGCCCCCGGCTCGGTGCGGATCCATTCCCCCGAGGCCCTCGTTGACGCGGCCGCCAACACCTGGACCGGCACGGTCGCGCTGATGGAGCCGGTCCCCGGAGGGGTGCGGCTCTTCACGGCGGAGCATCCGGATATCGCCGTCGATTGCCCGTCGTCCACCGCCCTCACCGCAGGGGCGCGACCGGGCGCGCACCTCCGGTTCTCCATTTCCGACCACGACGTCTCGATGCGCCGCTCGTCCTGAGCGGTGCTACCGTAGCCACTCAAAGGGGACGCGATGTCGATCACTCCAGATCCCGCTGCGCATTCGCGGGCCACAGGGGTCATGCGCCTGCCCTCGACCGGCGGCCTGACCGACCGATTCGACCGCTCGCTGCGCGACCTGCGCATCTCGGTGACCGACCGCTGCAACTTCCGCTGCGTCTACTGCATGCCTCGATCGGTGTTCGGTCGGGACTATGCGTTCCTCGATCGGGAGGAGTTGCTCAGCTTCGAGGAGATCGAGAGGATCGCGCGGGTCGCCGCCGCACACGGCGTGCGCAAACTGCGGCTGACCGGCGGCGAACCGCTGCTGCGTCGCGGCATCGAAGATCTGATCGCCCGGCTGGCTGCTCTGCGCACCCCCGAAGGCGAGCGGCTCGAGATCGCTCTGACCACGAACGGCTCGGCGCTGACTCTCAAGGCGCAGGCGCTGAAGGATGCCGGACTCGACCGGCTGACCGTCTCGATCGACTCGCTCGACGACGAACTGTTCCAGCGGATGAACGATGTGCGCTTCCCGGTCGCCCGGGTGCTCGACGGCATCGATGCCGCGCACGCCGCCGGGCTCGGGCCGATCAAGCTGAACATGGTCGTCAAGCGCGGGCTGAACGACGGTGAGATCGAGGGGATGGCGGCGCGGTTCAAGGGAACCCCGTACGTGCTGCGGTTCATCGAGTACATGGACGTCGGCACCTCCAACGGCTGGTCGCTCGACGAGGTGGTGCCCTCAGCCGAGATCGTCGAGCGTCTCGGTGCGCTCTTCCCCCTCGAACCGGTCGGTGCGGCAGTGCCGGGTGAGACGGCCCAGCGGTGGCGGTACACCGACGGCTCCGGAGAGATCGGCGTGATCTCGTCGGTGACGAACACGTTCTGCGGCACGTGCAATCGGGCGAGGATCTCGACGGAGGGCAAGCTGTTCACCTGCCTGTTCGCCACCGAAGGCCACGATCTGCGTGCACTGCTGCGCGGCGGTGCCGATGACGAGGAATTGGCGACGGCGATGGCGTCGATCTGGGGCGCCAGAGACGATCGCTACTCGGAGGTGCGCGCGAGCCTCACGCCGGAACTGCGCGAAGCCCGCCAGCGCATCGAGATGAGCTACATCGGCGGCTGACGCCGCCCGGCTCCTGCTAACGTCGGCGATGCGCTCCCGAAAGCGCGGATGCAGGAAACGATGAACGCGCTGCACTGGCTGGTCGACAGCTTCAACTCGTACTGGACCCTCCCCGGCGGACAGGTCCTCCTCGTGCGAGAGGTGGTCGGCAACGCCTTCGGCCTCGCGAGTGCGCTCGGGGGCATGCGCCGCAAGATCTGGGCCTGGCCGGTCGGAATCATCGGAAACCTGCTGCTGCTCACCGTGTTCCTCGGTTCGGTCCTCAGCCCGGACCACTCGCTTCCGCATCTGCTCGGACAAGCCGGACGTCAGGTGATGTTCATCGCGGTCGCGATCTATGGATGGATGCGGTGGCGACAGGCCGCGGCCGGGGGCGGCCGCCTGACTCCGCGCTGGGCACCGACGGGCGCGCGGATCGGTCTCGTCCTCGGGATGATCGTCGGCACCGTCGCCCTCACGCCGCTGTTCCGAGCACTCGGCTCCTGGGAGCCGGTATGGGCGGATGCCTGGACCTTCGTCGGATCCCTGCTGGCCACCTACGGCATGGCCAAGGGCTGGACGGAGTTCTGGCTGATCTGGATCGCGGTCGATGTGGTGGGGGTGCCGCTGCTCTTCGGCGCCGGCTACTACGTCACCGGGTTCATGTACGTGTTCTACGGCATCTTCACCGCGATCGGCTTCGTGGTCTGGTGGCGGGCGCACGCGGCATCCGCTCCGCCGGTGAACATCACCCCGCCCGATCCGAGCCCGCGGCACGCCCAGGGCGAGCGGGACTGACGTTCATTATCCCGATCAGGCGACGACCAGAGGACGCACCTCGTGCGCTCTTCCGGCCAATTCGCGCGCGAGATCGTAGTTGGTCTGCATCGCGAGCCATGCCCGCGCAGTCCCCACGCCGGATCGCTCCAGGCGCACGGCGAGATTCGGACTGATCCCGGCGTGACCGTGGATCACTCGGCTGAGCGTGACACGGGCGACCCCAAGTCGCGATGCCGCTTCGGCGACACTGAGACCCAGTTCGGCGAGAACGTCCTCGCGGATGATCGAGCCGGGATGCGGCGGATTCTTCATCATGTCCCACTCCCTCAGTGATAATCCCGATAGTCGACGAGTTCGACATCCAGCCCGATGAAACGAAACGTCACGCGCCAGTTTCCGTTCACCCAGATCGACCAGTGCCCCGCGAGTTCGCCCTTGAGCTCATGAGTACGAAAGGACGGAATCGCAAGGTCCGTGGAGGTCTGCGCAACGTCCAGAGCAGCCAGGATTCGGAGCAACTTGGCCGCGTGGTCGGGTTGGATGCCCCGCTTCGAGTCGTCCTGGTAGAGCGCCTCCAGACCCTTATGCCTGAAGCTGACGATCACAATTCCACCGTATCGCGTATCGCATCACGATACAATCCCATCCATTCCGGTAGCCGCGCCGCGAATGTCACGTTCAAGCCGTGCGCCAAGATATTTGCAGGTTCGATGCGCAGGGCTTCCTCCAGGTAGGCGATCGCGAGGGCGCGGCGCCCCTGCGCCCATTGCAGCCAGGCGATGACGCAGAGGAGAGGAGGACGGAACGGTTCCGGTGCGAGCGCCGAAGTGCGGCGGAGCAGCGCGATGGCGCGCTGCATCCGGACACACGACGGAACCCGGCGAGACTCGCCTCGGAAGAGCCGAACCGGGCGATCGTGCGGGATAGCATCCGCGACTCTGAGGTCTTCGATGTACTCGTCGACGGTGATTCCGCGATTGTGCGCGCGAACCGCGAAACGAGCGATCTTTCGAAACTGCTCCTCCCCGATCTTGCGACCGAACGCGACCTGCAGCGCAAGCGATTCGGGGATGCTGGGGAAGGCGCACATGAGAATCAGTTGGGCGTGGAATTCCAGCCCGAGCTCGCGAACGTCGTCGTCGTCGAACAGCGACTCGACGACAGGCACGATCAGCCCGAGAGTTTCGGCGTGCGTCAGCGCCCCGGAGCCGCCATTGCTCTCCAGATTATCCAGAGCGCGCCACGCCTCATTGGAGGACATCACGATCGTCACCTCCGGCAGACCGTCCCGAACCACCATCAGGTGCTCCCACACCTTGTCCCGTTCCTCCGGGTCGATTGGAGGCAGGTGGATAGTGCGTTCGGAGGCGTCGAGTGCGGAGCCGGTGTCCATGTGCCGATCTTCTCGAAGCGGCGATCGAACCGCACCGCCGATCCGCTTCATCATCAAGATCTGTGGAGAACTCGGGCGACATCAGCTGTGTGCAGAACGAGTCACCGACCGCAGGGCTGACGCGCCTCGACGCGATCCGGCCGCGACGAGCATCGACGTCGGTGGCATCCGCCACGATGGAAGACATGACCGATGGCTACGACGCACAGTTCCTCGCCACCCCGCTGCCGCTGCCGAGTCTCGAGCGCCCGACGCGGTTGCTCCCCTACCCGCGGTTCTCCGTGCTGCTCGACCCTGCACGCAGACTCGCGGCCGTCACCGCGGTGAACATCGACGGCGCACGACTGCGCGAACTCCCCCGCACCGGCGAATGGCGGCTCGACCCGAGAGTCGAGGACGGCGAGCAGACCGGCCCCGAGGTCTACGCCCGCAACGACCTCGACCGCGGCCACCTGGTGCGCCGACGCGATCCCGGTTGGGGAGACACCGACGAGGCACGCGACGCCACGGAGGCGACGTTCTTCTACCCGAACGCCGCTCCCCAGGCGGCCGGCTTCAACCAGTCCAAAGAACTCTGGCTGGGCCTCGAGGACCACGTGCTCGGCTATGCCGAGACGACGGATCAGCGCCTGTCGGTGTTCACCGCCCCGGTTCTCGGCGCCGAAGATCCGACCTACCGCGGCGTCCGCATCCCGCTCCGCTTCTGGAAGGTCGCGGCCTGGCAGGGCCCCACCGGCCTCGCCGCCGCCGGTTTCCTGCTGGACCAGTCCGAACTCGTCGACACCCCCGAAGGACTTCTGGCCGCACCACCACTGGGAGCGTTCCGCACATTCCAGGTGCCGGTGGCCGACCTCGCCGGCATCATCGATATCGACCTGGGTCCGTTGCCGGATGCCGACGTGCTGCCCGGACGAACCGCGCGCCCGGGCAGCTGGCTCACTCTCCGTGAGCCCTCCGACATCGTGCTCTGAGGGCGCTCCCCTACCCCCAAGCCGAGATCGCTCCCAGCACGAACACGACGACGCAGAAGAGTCCCGAGATCGCGAGCCTGGCGATGCGCAGTCCCAGCCGGCGGCGCTCGTGCAGCCACGGGAGAGTCGGGACGCGGAGTACGAGACCCGCGACTCCGCCGGCTGCGAGCACGACGGACACCACCCACAGCACCACCGGAACCCCGGCCCACCCCGTCGCGAAATGCAGCACCGTGAACAGAGCGAGCAGTCCGGTCGACTCCGCGATGGCGCCGATCCGATCCGCGATGCCGAATCGCTTCGGTTTCCCGGCCCTGAGCGCGTAGAGCGCCGAGAAGATGACGAGGACGAAAGCGAGCAGGGAGGAGGGCGACAGGCTCATTCGGTGAAGCCTTTCTTGACGAGGTTCAGGACGACATCCGGAAGCTGAGCCGCCGAGTTGGACAGCACCACCGCTCCTTTGCCGCTTTCGCGATCGAGGACGAGGAACGAGGCGAAGCCCCCGGTCTGCCCGTTGTGAAGCGTCAGTGTCGAGCCGTCGTCCTGGTCGAGGATGAGCCAGGCGTACCCTTCCGCCCCGTCTTCGCCGACGAGGTGGCGGTCCATCGCGGATGCCCCGGGGGCGGTGCCGTCGAGAAGCGCCTGCACGTAGCTGGCCATGTCGCCGATCGTCGAGCGGATGCCGCCGGCCGGCGCGAACGGTCCGATCGACCACGCCTCCTGCGGGATCCCCGTGGCCGAGTATCCGGTGGTGAGATCCGGCTGGTCGGCCCCGCCGAGGACGATTCTGCTGTGCGTCATCTGCAGCGGATCGAAGATCCTCTCCTGCACGAGTTCGGGGTACGAGAGACCTGCGCGCTGAGCCAGGGCCTGCCCGAGCAGCGACATCCCCAGGTTCGAGTAGAGGAAGTGTCCGGGGGCGACGAGTTGCTGACGCCCCGCCTGTTCGAGCAGCTCATCTACGGTGCCGCGATACGGATTGCGATTGGTGACGGTGTCGAGGAGAACCTGCGGGGTGGAGGCCTCATCCAGACCCGGCATCCCCGAGTGATGATTTGACAGACTCTCCAACGTGACCCCGCCGGCCGGGGTTCCGTCCAACTCGGGGAAGACCGCGGCCAGGGTCTCCGTCGGTGTCACCTCACCGCGGTCGATCGCGATCGCGAACAGGTTGCCGGTGAAGGTCTTCGTGACGGAGCCGATCTCGTACTCGGTGTCGTCGTCGGCTCCGAAGCCGGCGGTCACCGTCTCGTCGTCGGAGTCCAGATCGATGAACGCGACGCTCACGCGATCGAGCGCGCCAGCCGAATGGGCGTCCTGCTCGACCGCCCGAGCGAGGGCGGCGTCACCGCTCGTGTGCGGCTGAAGGCTCGGAGAGGGTGGAGTGGCGAAGAGGCCGACGGCGACGGCGACACCCGCTGCGACGACGGCGGATCCGATTGCGAGGGGAGATGACCTGGTCATGCATCCATGCCATCAAGAGCGAGCGCGCTGCAGAAGTGACCTCGTGTCATCCCTTTCCGTGACAAATTGCACGGGCGTGCATTCGCGTTCGGCGCTGAGCCAGGAGCCGAACCGGCGGAGTACGGTGGCGGTGTGGATGAATCCGACCAGCTGCCTGACCACCCGGCCCCCGACAATCCGCAGGGCAAGCTCGTGCTGCTCCGGCACGGCGAGACGGAATGGTCGAGAACGGGCAAGCACACCGGGCGCACCGACATCCCGCTCACCCCGCGCGGGGAGGACCTGGCCAGAGCGGCCGGCGACCTCGTGCGGGATTACGACTTCGGACTCGTCCTGAGCTCACCGCTGCAGCGAGCACGACGAACGGCCGAGCTGGCCGGGTTGGATGCCCAGATCGACCCGCTGCTGATCGAGTGGGACTACGGCGGGTACGAAGGGCGCACGACCAAGGAGATCCGCGCGGAGCTCGGCTACAACTGGACCGCCTTCGCCCACGGCGTGATCAGGGGCGAGACCCCGGGCGAGACGGTCGAAGAGGTCGCCGCGCGCGCCTCGCGGGTGCTCACCCGCGTGCTGCCGGCGATGGCCGACGGCGACGTCGCGTTGATCGCACACGGGCACTACCTGCGCATCCTCGCGGCGGTGTTCCTGCGTGAGGCTCCTCGTTTCGGCGCGCAGATCACCCTGGATGCCGGCTCCGTCTCGGTGCTGGGCTTCGACCGTGAACAACCAGCGATCCTCGCGTGGAACCACGGTCCGCGCCTGCCGTTGAAACCGTCCGAGTCCTGAGGCCGGAATCGGCGGTCGCCGTCGCGGCAGTCAGTCGCGAAGCACCGCGAACAGCGAGTGGATGTTCCCCTCGGGGTCAGCGAAGAACGCGGAGTAGTGCCCCCAGGTCGTCTGCACCGGTGCCGCGACCACGAGGCCGCCGAGCCTCCTGATCTTCGCGAGCAGCTGATCGACTGCCGGAGCATCGGCGCATTCGAAGTTCAGCTCGAACGCTTGGCCCGATCTCGGCATCCGGTAGTCGGGGTGATCGTGCGTGTTCGGCCCCATGCCGGGGCGGGAGAACACGGCGAACCGCACGCCCTCCCCCTCGAACGCCGCATAGTCGTTCTCGACGATGGCCGGTCGCAGCCCGAGGGCATCACGGAAGAACGCCGTCAGCGCCGCCACGTCGTCGGCCAGAACGGTGATTCCCTCGAGTCGCACGTCAGTCACGCCCTCACGCTAGCGGCGGCCTCTGACATCTGCTCTTCGTGCGTCAGCGCCGCACGCGCGCGAGGAACTCGGCGGTGTCCGGATGCTGCGGCGCGTCGAAGATCTGCTCGGGTGGACCCTGCTCGATCAGCACACCCTCCTTGAGGAAGACGACGCGGTCGGCGACCTCCCGCGCGAACGACATCTCGTGCGTGGCCATCACGATCGTGGTGCCGCGGCGCTTCAGCTCGCGCACCAGATCGAGGACCTCGCCGACCAGCTGCGGATCGAGCGCGCTCGTGATCTCGTCGAGAAGCAGAACGGCGGGGTCGGTGAGGATCGCCCGCACGATGGCCACGCGCTGCTGCTGGCCGCCGGAGAGCCGGTCGGGGTACTCATCGGCCTTGGCGCCGAGCCCGAGGGTCTCGAGAAGTTCGCGGCCGCGGGCGTGCGCCTCTGCCGTCGGCATCCGGTGCACCTTGCGCGCCGCCAGCGTGACGTTGTCGAGCACGCTGAGGTGCGGGAACAGGTTGAAGTGCTGGAAGACCACGCCGATGCGGGCACGCACGGCGTCGGCATCCACCCGGGGGTCTGTGATGTCCTCGTCCGTGAGGAAGATCTGACCGTCGTCGACGCGCTCGATGAGGTTCATCGTCTTCAGCAGAGTGGATTTGCCCGATCCCGATGCGCCGATGAGCACGACCACCTCGTGTGCACCGACCGCGAGGTCGACGCCACGGAGCACCTCGTGGTCGCCGAAGCGCTTGCGCACGCCCCGGGTCTCGATGACGGGAGGAGTTTGACCCTCGGGAACGGTCATACGACGCCTCCGGCCTGCTCGCGCTTGTTCAGTCGCGCCGTGAGAGCGTCCGTGAGCCGGATCATCGGCCAGCTGAGGGCGATGAAGAACAGACCGGCGACGATGTACGGCGTGTAGTTGTATGTGTCGGCGACCTGCAGCTGCGCCGCGCGCACCGCATCGATGACGCCGAGCACCGAGATCAGGCCGACGTCCTTCTGCATGGACACGAAGTCGTTCATGAGCGCAGGGACCACCTTGCGGACGCCCTGCGGGATGACGACGATCCGCAACGTCTGCGCGTGGCTGAGTCCCAGCGATCGGGCGGCGACGCGCTGCGAGGGGTGCACGGCCTCCATCCCGGCGCGCAGCACCTCGGCGACATACGCCGAATAGGTGAGGATGATCGCGATCGTTCCCCAGAACGCCGGGGGCATCCGCGGGAAGATCATCAGGGCCGGGATGCCGAAGCCGATCAGGTAGAGCACGATCAGAAGCGGGATGCCGCGGAAGAAGTCGGTGTACGCCGCGGCGAGCGCACGCAGCGGGAAGAACACCGGGCCCCGCAGCGATCTCGTCGTGGCGAGGAGCGTGCCGAGGATGGCGACGCCGACCGCGGCGATGACCAGCACCAGGAGGTTCGTCAGCAGCCCCTGGAAGATCGGTCCGATGCTCTTCACCGCGATCTCGGGGTCGAAGAACGTCTGACGGACGACGGCCCAGCCCGGGGTGTTGACGATGATGACAGCGAGCACCGCGACGAGCACGACGCTGCTGACGAGGGCGATCAGGACCGAACGGCTCGTCGCCCGACGCCGCAGAGCACGGCGTGACAGCTCGAGGTCGCTCGGCTGCCACGCCGTGTCGGCGGAGGTGCTGGTCACTTCAGGACGGGGACGTCGACCGCGTCACTGAGCCACTCCTGCTGCAGCTCGTCGAGCGTGCCGGCGTCGCGCAGGGCGTCGACCGCATCGGTGACCGCTGCCGTGAGCGCCGAGCCCTTCGGCAGCACGAACGCGAACTGGTCGCCGCCGTCGGTGCTCGCGAACTGGCCGGTCACGGTGGCGTTGTCGACCAGGGCGCCGGTGACGTAGAACGCGCCGGGCAGGTCGGTGATCATGGCATCGATCTGGCCGCCCTTGAGGGCGAGCACGACGTCATCGACGGTGTTGAAGACGCTGAGGTTCGCCTCGCCGAGCTGCTCCTTGGCGACGGTGTAGCTGGTGGTGCCGGATGCGACACCGACCGTGGCCTTCTTGAGGTCGGCGATCGAGGTCGAGGATGCGGCAGTCGAGTCGTTCAGCGCGACGACGGCCTGAGTGGTCGTGTAGTACGGCGAGGAGAAGTCGACGGCCTTCTTGCGCTCGTCGGTCACCGAGAACTGCTGGATGTTGATGTCCCAGTCCTTCGGGCCCGGTGCGATCGCCGCGTCGAAGCCGGTGCGCACCCAGACGATATCGTCGGCGTCGAAGCCCAGCTGCTCGGCGACGGCGAGCGCCACGGCGCCCTCGAACCCTTCACCGTTGGACGGGTCGTCGTCGACGAACCACGGCTCGTAGTTGGGCTCACCCGTCGCGATCGTGAGCTTGCCGGCGGTGACGGTCTGCAGCGAGCCGTCATCAGTGCCGGCGGACGAGTCTGCCGGCGCACCGGCGCAGGCGGCGAGAGAGGCAGCGGCGAAGACGGCGACGGCTGCGGCCGCGGCGCGGCGAAGGGTGGTGGCAAGGGGCACGGCTACTCCTGAATAGAGTTCGGTTTTGGTACCAGCGTAGGCGAGTGCCCCCGCCGTGAATCAGCGGCATCGAAACCTGGCGACACGAAGTCGTTCGGCGTCTCGATGGCGGTCATGAGATCGACCCAGGGATCACAGGGAACGACGATGCGGCATAGCGGAGCACGCCCGACACGACGGTGGCCGCGGCTCGGCCCGCGCCCGTCTCGACGAGCTCGGCGATCGAATCGCCCCCCGCCGGCACGTCGAAGAACGTCAGATCGGCGAGTGCGCCGACGGCGAGGTAACCGGTGCGGTCGGGGCCGACGTCGATCCCCATCGCGTGAGCACCGCCGATGGTCGCAGCTCCCAGCAGACGTGCGTGCAGGTCGCGGTCGGTGTACCCCTGCGCGCGGGCGATGCGGGCGAGTTCGGCGACGTCGGCGAGCACATCGAGCGAGGGACTGGACGAAAGGGAGTCGGTGCCGACCGCGATCGGGCTGCCCTCGCGCAGGTAGGCGGCGATCGGTGGTTCCTCGAGTCCGATGACGGCGTTGGAACGCGGGCACAGCGCGACGGTGGTGCGGCGCTCGCGAAGGATCGCCCGGTCTCGTGCACTCATGTAGACGCCGTGCGCGATGTGGCAGTCGGGTCCCAGGACGCCGAGCTGGTCGACGAACTCGGTCGCGCTCGTGCCGAATCCGGCATCCCGCAGCTCCTGGAAGCTCGCGAGCCCTGCGGTGTGCCAGGCCTGCGGATGCTCGTGCGCGAACTCGCTCTCGAACGCGGCCTCACCGAGGTGGATGTGGATGCGCCCGCCGCGCTCGCGCACGATGTCGGGGATCTCCAGCAGCGGCTCGATGTCGAGGGAGTAGGGCGCGTGGGGAGAAAGCCCGGTTCCTGGAGGGGTGGGCAGGGCGTCCAACGCCTGCTCGACCTGAGCACGTCCCGTGCGTGCCCATTCCGTGTTGGTCCAGCTCATCACCTCCCAGTAGGTGATGCCGTGCAGGCCCGCATCGTGGAGCGCCGTCGCGGCGACGTCATCGGTCACCACATCGGCGATGGCAGTGGTTCCGGAGCGCAGCGCCATCTCGGCGCCGGCTGCCGCATCCACCCCCCAATCACGTCCGCCTTCGTAGACGGGATCGAACGCTCGGACCCAGTCGTCGAAGCCGTCGTACTGTCCTCGTCCCACCTGCGCCATGCCGGTGTACTGCAAGTGCGTATGCGCGTTCACGAGCCCCGGCGTGAGAACACCCGGCCAGTGCACCTCCTCCGCGGCGATTCCGCGATCAGCCAGAGAGCGCAGAACCCATGCCCGCTCACCGACGTGCATGATGCGTCCGTCGCGGACGGCAACGGCGCCGTCGACGATCGGGGGCGCCGTGATCGGCACCACGAGCCCGGCCGAGAACACCGTGACCGCACTCATGCCATCGCTCCGCGGAATCGCGGCGAGCGCCATTCGCGCTGCGCCTCGACCTGTGCCGGGCTGCGCTCGTCGATCCGCTCACCGCGGACCGCGAGGGAGGCGACCGCGATCGCCGTGTCGGCGGCAGCCGGGAACGGATGCACGCCCGGCGGCAACGTCGATGTGAGGAGCTGTTCGACGGCGGCGAGCTGCACCGCGAACGAGAGGTCCATGATCTCGATCGGATTGCCCTCGGCCGCAGCGAGGTTCACACACCCGCCGCGAGCGATCAGCACTGCCCCTTCACCCACGCGGTCGAGGAAGGGCGAGGTCGCGCCGCTCTCGGTCGCGTAGGGGCGCAGGCTCGAGAGATCGACGTCGACCTCATGGGGCACACCGCCTGCGACGGCGACGATGCGCGCAGTGCGCAGTGCTTCGGCGCCGATCGTATGCGCGACCCCGGTCGCCGAGACGACGAGCGCACCCGGCGCGAGGTCTTCGAGCCGTCCGATGTCGTAGCCGTCGTGCGCGGCGCGGAGTGCCCGGACCGGATCGGTCTCCGTGACGTGAACACGCGCGCCGAGGGCACTCAGGTGCGCAGCCACGCCTTCCCCGACGGGACCGTAGCCGATGACGACGGCCGGCTGGTCGCGGATCCCGATGCCGACAGCATCCAAGGCGTCGGCGATCGCGAACACGCAGGACTGCCCCGTACCGTATCGGTTGTCGAAAGATGTCTTCATCGGAGCATCGTTGACGGCGATCACCGGGATGCCGAGTACGCCCTCGCGCTCCATCACCCGGAGCGGTGTGAGCCCGCTCGTGGTCTCCTCGGCGGCACCGCGCAGTGACGAGGCGAGACCCTCCTCGTGAGCGAGGCGGATGAGGTGCGATCCGTCGTCGAGCAGCAGGTCGAAACCGCGGCGCAGGAAGGAGACCGCAGCGGCCCGCTCGACGGCACCGGAGATCTCGGGGTCGCCGTCGACGGGGATGCCGCGGGCACGCAGAACGTCGGCGACGGATACGTCGATCTCGTCGGGGTGAGCGTAGACCGCGACCGTGGCACCCGCGTCGCGCAGCAGCAGTGCGAGCTGTGCCGTCTTCGGCTCGAGCACCATCGCGATGCCGATCCGAACCCCTCGCACCGTTCCGGCATCACGCAGTCGCCGAGCGAGGTCGGTCGAGACCGGCATGTGCGCACCCGCGGCGTCGACCCGCGCCGCTGCGGTGTCTCGCGGAGGCAGCGGGCGTCCATTGAGCCGAATCTCCGGCGACTCGCCCGGAGCGAAGACGACACCGCCGTCACCGAAGCGGGCGCCGAGCGCCGGGAGGAGTTCGCGCAGTGCGTCGGCGACAGCATCCGTCCCGACGACCGAGAACTCGCGACCGGCGACGAGCAGGTTCGTCTCGCGGGCGAAACGGCGCACAAGACGCTCAGCAGAGGTGGTCGCTTCGGTCACTCGTTCAGCGTAGACGCACCGGGCAAGGCGCCATGCGCTGCGTCCTGAGCCGTCACTTGCCGTCGGAGCGGAACAGGTTTCGCAGCACGAAGAACACCACGACCGCCACCACGGCGACGATCGCCAGCTTCGCGATGAACCAGAGCAGCGAGAACAGCGCTCCGACGATCCACCAGGCGATGACCACGGCGATGACGACGCCGACGACAGTCCAGAGAGAGTTCTTGGTCATGGGTCCAGCCTAGGGCGGGCCGCTTGACGCAGTCTCTACTGTGGAAGGCGCATCCGCGTCGGAACGAAGGAGACACCGTGTCGCATGTGAACATCGGCAAGATCTACGCTGCCCCATACCGGGCGATGCTGGAGTTCAGCGCCAAGGCCGCTGAGGCCGGAGTGGATGCCGGACTCTCGCCGTTGCTCGTCGAACTCGTCAAGGTGCGGGCCTCCCAGCTCAACGGTTGCGCCTACTGCCTGAGGATGCACTGCGCCGATGCGGTCACGCACGGCGAGACGCCCGAACGACTGGCGGTGCTCGCTGCGTGGTGGGAGTCGCAGTACTTCAGCGCCGAGGAGCAGGCGGCGCTGCAGATCACCGAGCGGGTGACCATGATCGGCGACCATGGCCGGCTCGCGGATCGTGGCGTCGACGTGGAGAGCATCCTGAACGAGAAGCAGATCGCGGCCGTGACCTGGCTCGCCGTCGCGATCAACAGCTGGAATCGCATCGCGGTCAGCAGCCAGTATCCGGTGGGTCCCTGATGGGATCTCCGCAGGCATTGAGTGAGGCCGATCGCCGAGTCGTCGCCGCCTGGGCAGCGGACTGCGCGGAACGAGTACTGGCGTTGTTCGAAGCCGAAGAGCCTGCAGATCCGCGCCCACGGGATGCGATCACTCGAACTCGCGCCTTTGCCGGCGGCGACCTCGATGCCGCCGGGGAGATCCGTCGCCGCTTCGTCGCGGGTCGCGCCGCGAAAGCCGTGACTGCTCCGGCCGCTGTGGCAGCCGCCAGGGCAGCCGCGCAGGCGTCTGGCGTCGCTCACATGGGCGCTCATGCTCTCGGTGCAGCGGCATACGCTGCGAAGGCCGCAGGTTTGGCAGCGCCGGATCGCCCAGATGCCATGCATGACGAGATCCACTGGCAGCTGAGTCATCTGTCCGCCGAGGCAAGGGCCGCGCTTCAGCGCCTCCCTCTCCTGGGCGAAGACTCTGCCGGCCCACTCGGACCTGGGCTTCTCGGTTCTGGCGTTCTCGCAGAGGTCATCCGCGTCATCCAGGCCGACCTGCATGGATGAGCACCCGAGTGCGGCATGCTCCGCCTCGAGGACGGTTAGCATTCAGGAATGACGAGCACGGATCCGATCGAAGACGTTCCCACCGGAGGCGAGGTCATCCGCCTCGGACAGTTCCTCAAGTTCTCCGGCCTGCTCGACTCCGGCGGCAACGCCAAGGAGGTCGTCATCGATGGGTACGTCAACGTGAACGGTGAGGAAGAGCGTCGCCGGGGGCGCCAGCTGCAGGACGGCGACCTGGTCACGTTCGAGGGGCGCACGGTTCGCGTTCGCCGCTGACCTCGGCTCTCCTGGGGTGACGCCGCCACTACCTACACTGAGGTAATGCCCAGCCCGCGACCGCTCACCTTCGAGATCGTCGACCCCCACAGCGAGGATGGGGCGAGGGTGCTCGTGCGGTACTACGCGGACATCGTCGGCCGGTACTGGGGGCGCGCGGCGACGCCGGCCGAGACCGAGAATGCGATGCTCGACGAGCCCAGTGACCACCTGCGCGGTGACGGAGGGTTCCTCGTACTCGTTCGAGATGGAGCGGATGCGGTCGGGTGCGGCGGTGTCCGCATCGTCGAGCCGCACGTCGGCGAACTCACGCGGATCTACCTCGATCCCGTTGTCCGCGGCCGCGGTGCGGGACGAGCCTTGCTGAGCGAACTCGAGGCGATCAGTATCCGTCGGGGAATCCGGACTCTGCGGCTGACCGTGCGCCAGGACCTGGTGGAGGCTCATGGGCTCTATCGGCGTTCAGGGTATGAGCCGGTCGAGGCGTTCTCGACGTCGCCTTATGCCGATCACTTCCTTGCGAAAGAACTCGAGCCACTCGAAGGGGCACCATGATCTCCATCCATCTCCGATACGAAATCGATCCGGACAAGCTTGACGAATTCCGTGAGTACGGGCGCCTCTGGATCCCTCTCGTCGAGCGTTTCGGCGGACGTCATCACGGTTATTTCCTCCCCAGCGAAGGAGACAGCGACGAGGCATTCGCGCTCTTCACCTTCGATTCCCTCGCGGCATACGAGCGTTACCGTCAGGATTCTGCGAACGATCCGGACTGCATGGAGGCGTATCTCTACGCGAAGCGCACCGGGTGCATTCGACGCTACGAACGTCGGTTCCTGACTCCGCTGTTCGGCGCAGCCGACGAGTAGGGCCACCTCGCACTCGGCAGCATGCCGATCGTGGGAGCGGACCGCCCGGGGTCAATCACCGGGAGGGCCATCCAACACGGTCGGAATGTACTCGAGCAGCTGGATGCTCATGTCGAATGTGCGGGCTTCGACGAGGTCCAGGCGGACATCCGGGTAGCCGTCGAAGATGCGGTCGCGGCCGCTCGCCCCCGTGATGACGGGGAAGATCCCGACCCGGTACCTGTCGACAAGACCCGCCCCCAGCAGCGAACGGCACAACGCAATGCTGCCGATGGTGCGCAGCGGTCGATCGGAATCCTCTTTGAGCCGCCGGACGTACGCGACGGCATCCTCTCGCACCAGCGTCGAGTTCTCCCACATGAGCGGCTCCGCCAGAGACGAGGAGAAGACGTATTTGGGGATGCCGTTCAGCACGTCCGTGCCCGGCTCTCCGCCAGCCGTGAGCTTCGACATCACCCGATAGGTCTTCGCGCCCATGAGCAGAGGGTCGTCCTTGTCAGGTGCGCCCTCGAGCCATTCGAGATACCCGGGGCTCTCCATACCCCACCATCCCGGCCACCCCTCGGCGGCACCGTAGCCGTCGAGGGAGCAGATGAAGTCGATCGTCAGCGTCTGCATCGTCGTCTCCTTCGTGCCCCGCGTCGCCACGCGTCAACGGCGACGCGGAGCCGAACGGATCTTTCGGGCAGGAGTCTAGGCCGGTCGACGGCGCGGCGGAACCCTGTCTCGCGGCACGCGACTTCCGCTGCCGACGACGATGGTCGCGGCCATGGTCGCTGCAGCGGCGTAGCCAGGACTCCCACGGCGCGGCCACGCCGGGAACGGCATCCGGGTCACGCGCCGACCGCGGTCACGTGCCCCAGTTTCTGCGGGCTCATCACCCAGAGAATCTGAAGAATTCCTTCGCTCGACGTCGTCGCGGTGACGAGTGTGGTGACCACACCGTCCTCGGTGAGCGTTGCGGCGGGCTGGCCGTTGACTTGAACCCAGTCGATCGCCTTGTTCCTCCAGAAATGGCTCGCGAACGCGGCGATGAACTTCGCCACTTGCAACCGTCCGGTCACCGGAACACGCGCCGCGATCTTGACCCCGTTGCCATCGGTGTAGCTCACGACATCCGCGGCGAAGAGCGATTCGAGTTCTCGAGGATCACCCTTCTGCGCGGCCGTGAGAAAAGCCTCGAGCAGTCGCCTCTGCGAGGAAGGGTCCACCGTCGCGTTCCTCGCGGAGGACAGATGCGACCGCGCTCTGCTGACAAGCTGCCGCGCGTTGACCACGCTGCAGGAGATCACCTCCGCGATGCGCGCGTACGGATAGTCGAACGCCTCCCGCAGGATGTACGCCGCGCGCTCCGTCGACGTCAGCTTCTCCAACGTCAGCAGGATCGCGAACTGCAGCGCCTCCGCGCGCTCTGCGCCGAGGGCGGGATCGTCTTCCGTGTTCACCGGTTCGGGGAGCCACGGCCCGACGTACGTCTCCCTTCGCAGGCGGGCGGACTGCAGGACGTTGATCGACAACCTGGTCGCGATCGTGGTGAGGAATGCCGCCGGCTCCTGCACCTTCGTGCGATCCGTGTTCTGCCACCGGATCCAGGTCTCCTGAACGATGTCTTCGGCGTCGGCCACCGTGCTCAGCATGCGATACGCGATGCCGAACAGCCGTCGACGGTGGGCGTCGAAAGCCTCCACCGCCTGGTCGAGATCGTCACGCACAAGGGAATTGTCGCCGTTCCTCGTCACTTCTTCCACTCTCATGCGAGTCCGTTCTCAACCTGCACCTGTTCATGCGGATGCCGCTCTCCAATGGAGACCGGACAGCGACGCGATTTGTGACAGCCGGATATGAGCGGCATCCGCGGGTCGTCACATCGGGGGCATCCGCGCTGTCATAGCTGATGGGTGCCTCTCGGCCCCCTGAGAGGAAGGAATGACATGGCGAAAATCGTCGTAATCGGAGGCACGGGTCTCATCGGCTCGAAGGTCGTCACGAAGCTCACGGAGCATGGCCATGAGGCTGTTGCCGCGTCACCGAATACCGGCGTCAACTCCCTCACGGGCGAAGGTCTCGCCGAAGCGCTGGCCGGCGCGAACACAGTCATCGACGTGTCCAACTCGCCGTCTTTCGCCCCGGACGACGTAATGGACTTCTTCACGACGTCGACTCGCAACCTGCTCGTGGCAGAAGCCGAGGCCGGCGTGACCCATCACGTCGCCCTCACGATCGTCGGAACGAACCGACCGCAGAGCATCCCCTATTTCGCGGCGAAAGTCGCCCAGGAGAAGCTCATCCGCGAATCCGGCATTCCGTACTCCCTCGTGCATGCCACGCAGTTCTTCGAGTTCGTCGGCAGCATCGCCGACATCTCGACGGACGGCGACACTGTGACGCTGCCCGGCGCGCTCATTCAACCGATCGCGGCGGAGGATGTCGCGACCGCAGTGGCTCGCGCGGCGGCCGGTGAACCGGCAGGGGACTTCGAGATCGCCGGCCCTGAGGCCTTCGGAATGGACGAGTTCGCGCGCCGGGCTCTCGCGTTCCGGGGCGACGCCCGCACGGTCGTCCGCGACGACAGCGCTCCGTACTACGGCGCCCGGATCGCGGAGCGCACGCTCATCCCGATCGACGGCGCTCATGTCTTCGAGACACGCCTCGAGGAGTGGTTGCCGCAGAATCCGCCGCGCGGATAGGGAGTCGGGCCAGCGGGACGAAGGCACCCTGGCTTCGGTACGTGCATGCTGTTGGGGCTCGGCGGGATCACACCCCCTCGGGCCCCACCAGCACGGCTGACTTCTCACACTCAGGCGGAGTCCCCGCCAGGCGCCATGTCGCGGAACCGCGAGTAATGCCCCCGGAAATGGAAGGTCATTGATCGGTTGCGCTCCACTCCTCTACCCACGACATCTCGACCTCGCCATCACGCAGTCGCATGGGCAGCCACACGGCGGGCGAGTTCTCCAGGTCCTTCTCCTGCCAGCGATCGCCGACGTAGAGGAAACGGTCGCCGCCCAGCGGCACGACCGCGCTCACCTGGGAGTCGTAGGTCGCTGTTCCCGGAGGGGCGATGTCCGCCCAATCGCTCCAGGGACCCTCGAGGCTCGTCGCCGTTGACATCTTGTTGTCGTTGGTCGACCAGCCGGTGAGGTCGGAGCCGAACAGGTAGTACAGGCTGTCATGCTTCACGAGAGCAGGGGATTCGTAGCCGATCTCGGGTCGAGCCTGCTGGAGCAGCGTCGCAACGACCGACTCGACGCCGAGGTAGTCATCGCGGAGGCGGTAGATGTGCAGGCCGTTCTCGCGGTCCTCCGACAGCAGATATCCCGTTCCGTGCTCCTGATAGACGCCGATGTCGCGGCTGATGTTGCCGAGCGGTCGCTCGCTGCCGATGTAGGTGTACGGCCCGACCGGGTTGTCGGCCACCGCGTAGCCGACGCGCGCGTCCGCGTAGTCGTGCGACTCGATGTGCAGGAGAAGCACCCACGCACCGTCCGGTCGCTGCAGGGCCTTCGGCCTCTCGATAATGCGGTCGGCGCCGAGCTCGGGGTGGTTTTGCACTTCGAGCGAGTTCCCCTCGAAACGCCACTGGGCGAGGTCCGGCGAGGAGTAGCAGCCGACAGCAGTGAAGAAGGATCCGTTCGACTTGTCTTCACCCCAGGCGTACCACCGGTCCCCCACACGGACCGGCGCACAGCCGTGCAGCTGCGCGACCTGGCCACGGTCGTCGGTGAACACGTGCCCGGGCCGGATGGTGCCGGGCCTGACGGTATCAAAAGACATCATCGTCTCGTTCCTGTCGATCTGATTGTTTACGTAAACAACATCGGCGACGATATCCAATGAACCGCGCCGCGCGCAAGTGCCCGGATCGCTGAGTGCATAGACGCGTGCCGCGACCACACGGCCTCCGTTGCGGGCTGCGGCGGCCGAGATCCGCCCTAAAGTGTCAGAGGATGGGGAGATCGGAGGTACGGATGCCAGAAGCAGGCGCGAAAACGCAGCGCAGTCCATCGATGGCCGACGTCGCGAGAGCCGCCGGAGTGTCCGGACAGACGGTTTCGCGAGTTGCCACCGGTCGCGGCGTGGTCAAGGCGGAGACCCGGCAGCGCATCATCGCCACGATGCAGGAACTCGGCTATCGCCCGAACGGCGCAGCGCGTGCTCTGCGCGACGGCCGGTACCGGAGCATCGGCGTCATCATGTCTTCGCTGTCCTCTCACGGAAACATGCGCACCATCGACGCCATCGCGTCGGAGTGTGCGGCCGGCGGCTACTCCCTCAATCTGATCCCGCTCGGAGCGGCGACGCAGGCCAGTGTCTCCGGGGCGTTCGCCCGGCTCAATGAAGAGGCGGTTGACGGCGTCATCATCGTGATCGAGGCGCACAGTCTCGCCGAGGCCGAGGTCGAACTGCCGACAGGCCTTCCCGTCGTCGTCATCGACTCCGATCGAAAAGGTCGCTACCCCGTCGTCGATACCGATCAGGCTCAGGGCGCGAAGCTCGCGACCGAACACCTCCTCGATCTGGGGCACGAGACCGTCTGGCACGTTGCCGGTCCCCCTGAGTCGTACTCGGCCCACGGCCGTCGGCAGTCGTGGGAGCGCACCCTCATCGAGCGGGGCGCACGCGTGCCTGAAGTCATCACCGGCGACTGGAGCGCTGATTCTGGACACCGCGCCGGGCTCATCCTGGCGGCGCGCGACGATGTGACCGCCGTGTTCGCGGCGAACGACCAGATGTCCCTCGGTCTTCTGCGCGCGTTCCACGAGCGCGGACTCCGTGTTCCGGACGACGTGAGCGTCGTAGGGTTCGACGACATGGCGGAATCTGCGAATTTCTGGCCGGCTCTCACGACGGTCCGTCAACATTTCGATCAGGTCGGCGTCGAAGCGATGCGCGCGCTCATCGCCGCGATGGAGCATCGACAGACGGCCCCCGCCGACCTCGTCCCGACCGAGCTCATCGTGCGCGGGAGCTCGGGGCCTCCCCCGCACCGACGCTGAGGTTTGTGCGCCGCCGGTTCGCACTGACCGGTCTCCGGTGCACGATGATCGCGCCACCGATGACCGCCAGGGCGATCGCCACGGAGATCAGCAATGCGGGGTCGGCGCCCGTATCCGGAAGCGTCGCGATGCCATAGTCCGGCGCGATCGTGACCTGCACGGTGACGCCACCGCTGTCGATGTCGTCGGTGACCTGCTCGTACACCGCGAGAGAGGCGACGGACAGTGACGAGATGAAGCTCCAGGCGGTGTGCCGAGCCCGGAGAAGAATGCGGCGCACGATCATCCCTCGATGCGCGCTTCCCGGCGCCCGGCTTCCCGCGCGGCATTCACGAGCGTCTCGACCTGTCGCCGCCGGCGGCGACCCCGGAATGCCATTCCGCCCACCATGAGCACCAGCGAGAGCAAGACGAGCAGCTGCGGCCATGGAATCGCCGACACCGACACGGTCTGCATGACGGGGCCGATGTGCTCGCGCGAGCCGTCGGGAAGGACGACGGCCCGCTCCACAGAGAGTGGCACCGACAGCAGACCCAGCGGCCAGACATCTCGGAGGTGGAGTTCGACCGCCCGGTCATCGCCGGGCAGGAGCTCGACGGTCTCACCGGAGACGGTCCGGCCATTCCATTCGACGGCGCTGGAGGATTCGAGACGCACGTTGCCGGAGTTGTGGAGCGTGTACCTCACGACGACGGTCCCCGGATTCAGAGGGTTCCATTCGGTGATGTACTCCCCCGCTCCATGCACCTCCAGGCCCGGTGCGACGTCACCCGCGACCCGGACCATCACGCGGAAACCGACCCGACTCTCGACTCCCACCGCGGCCCCCTCCGAAGCACCTTCGGAGCGGATGGAGGCCGCGACTCCCGCCGCGTGGTCGCCCGGTGTCGCATTCTTCGGGACTTCGACGAGGAACGGAACGACAGCGGTTGCACCCGGCTCCACGGTCACCGTTGACGGCAACGTGATCCACGTACCGGCTCGGGTGGACTTCTCGTCCGACGGCAGCATATTGAAGCGTCCGGATTCGGTGAGATAGCCGTCAGCGCTCGCGAGCGAGAACGTGACGGCCGAATCTCCGAGGTTGATGACCGCCATCCGCTCTGTCGTCGTTTCGCCAGGCTCGAGCTCGAGCTCGGCCCACGCCCGGCCATCTGGACCCGATTCGTCGGCGGGGCGCACCGACCAGGTGACGGTCTGGTCGTCATCCGCGGATGCTGACGTCGACCAGACGGCCGGTGCGATCGCAGCAGCGAGGACCGCTGCAGCGCACGCGACCCGCGCGAACCGTGATGAGCGTCTCTTCATCGTTTTCTGGGCCTTCCTGCGACGGGAGCAACCACCGGGGTCGCGATCACGATCGTGAACGCGACCGCGGAGTCCTGCGCTACTCGAAGAGGGAGAGCGTCACCGTTCCCGAGTACGATCCCGGCGCCACCTCGGCAGGAGTGCGCAGCGTGAGGTCCGCCGTAGCGGTCCACTGCCCTTCTGCAGCGATCGCTGCGGAATCGAGCGCCATCGCGAACAGCTCCTGGTCGACGAGACCGAAGGGATCCGGCGCCGTGGTGTCGAGCACGGTCTGCACGGGATCGCCTTCTGTGACCAGGCCCGCGTCACCGCCGTCGATCAGGCGCGGTGTCCAGCCGAGATGATCCGCTCCGATGGCCGGCTGTCCTGCGTCTCCCGCGAAGGCGCTGGACGAGCCGAGCACGTACCACCCCACCCCCGCAGGGATGTCACCCGGGTCACGAGTGTCGGTGACCGTCACTGTCGGCAGCGATCCGGTGAACTGACGGACGAGGGCATCCGACCCGTTCTCGACCAGGGTCGTCGTCGTGCCTGCGATGCTCATCGCGAGCACGCCCGGTTCGTCGATCTGCGCGATCGAAACGGAGACGTCCACCGCCTCGTCACCGTGCTGCTCCTCCGCGACGGCGGCACCGGCGATGCCGACGAAGATCGCCGCTCCGGCGGTCACCGCGGTCCACCTGGCCAGACGTGTTGCATTCATTCGGGTATCTCCTTCGATATGACGGGAAAAGTTGCTTGTGTCAGCCGCACGAGAGCGCCGGGTACGGGGCAGTCAGCGTGCGGCTGACCGGATGACCGGCCACCGTGCCCGTCGCTTCCACGGTCACCTGCCCAGCGACGATCCCGGCCTGACGTGTCGTGAACGCATGCGAAACGCTCTTGTCCACGGTGAACGAGGCGAACGACTTGACGCCGAACGATGACCGCGCGACCGCGGCGACGGAGGCATCCGCATGGTTCTGGACCTGCACCGTCACGACCGCCTTGCCGGCTACGCAGCGGACAGCGGCGCTAGTCCTGACATCGAGCTCGGGGGCAGCAGCCTCGTCGAGGGTCACCATGATCCAGCTCACCTGCACATCGGCTGCGCGCGTCGGATGCAGGACGAGTTCGATCTCGCCGGCAGTCCCGATCGTGATGTCGCCGTACGACTTGGCCTCGTCGGCCGCACCGTAGTCGTGGTCGGCCTCGACGACGGAACCGTTGACGCTCACCTGCGCGCCGCGGTCGTCCCACTGATCCCAGGGATCTGCGTATCCGACGTGCACGGAGTACTTCCCGGGATCGAGATCGCCGAAGCGATACGTGATGTCTCGGCCTTCGACCGCGTACCGCATGGTGGAGAACATGGTGCCGTCGACCCCGCCGTGGGTCTTGCTCCCCTCGCTCACATAGCCCCAGGATGCCCCACTGTCGGCATCCTCTCCGTAAGCCTGATCTGCCGTGGAGTTGAGCAGGTCGTCACCGCCTGCGGACTGAACGCCCAGCCAATCGTCGGTCTCCTGCCCACCCGCGTTCACCGCGTACACGAGGCCATCGGGGACGACCGCGATGGTGCGCGTGAAGGTGCGGCCGCCGAAGTCCGGGAGAGTCCCTGTCGCCGTCACGACGCCCGGTGCGCCGAATGATCCGGAGATGCTCCACGTCACGGGCTGGGTGGATTCGACTCCGTTCTGCCGAACGGTGACCGTCGAGACGTCAAGGCTTCCGCCCACCGGCACGGTGGCAGGAACTCCGCTCACGTCCCACGCCGCCCACTGGCCGAGCTGATCGAGTGTCCATTCGTCATAGACCTCGACCGCCATCGTGTCGCCGCCCTCGCCCAGGCTGATCGGCAGCCACACCATCTGCGCGTTCTTCAGGTCGTTCCCGCCGTTCCAGCGGTCACCCATGTAGATGTACTTCCCGTTCTCGCGATCCACCGGGATCACCGAGGAGGGCTGAGAGTTCCACGAGTTGCTCTGCGCCCACCAGGGGAACGGGTCTCCCTTGTCGGTCCAGGTGCCCATGATGTCGGTCGAGGTCGCCCACCGCGCGGGGTTGGGGTTCCAGCCGGTCGTGCCCGATGTGATGAGGAAGTACCGCTCATCGTGCTTGAAGATCGCCGGAGATTCCCGGGACTGACCCACGAAGATGCGGTTGTAGTCGACGCCCAGCACGGCTTCGTCGGCCGGGGTGGCGAGATCGGTGTAGTCCGCGTTGAGCTTGGAGATGTACATCGTCGCGTTGCCCTCGCTGGAGTAGATGATGTAGCCGGTGCCGTCGTCATCCACGAAGAGGTTCATGTCGCGCGCCATACCCGGGGTGTCCCACCCCTCGGGCGAGTAGTTCAGGTAGTAGCTGTCGATGTACTGGAAGGGACCGAACGGCGAGTCCGAGATCGCGACTCCCGCCTTCGCCTTCGCGTACTGGGCGCTCGACGTCGCGGAGGGACCGTCCATGTGCGCCCACATGACCCACTTGCCGGTGCTCTCGTTGTAGATCGCCTTCGGGCGCTCGATGATCGGCGGCGTGACGCCGTCGACCGGAGTCGTTCCGAGGTCGCGGTACACGGCGTCCTTCTGCTCCTGCGTGTAGTCGCCGTACAGCGCCTCGAAGTACGGGTCATCGAACTGCGCCGTCGACTCCAGCGCCCGCAGCGCGACGCCCTGATCCTCCCAGTTGTAGAGATCGTAGGAGCTGTACACGTGAACACCCGGGGACGAGTGGTAGCCGTTGGTGCGGTCCTCGCCGTACAGGTAGTAGATCGTGCGGCCATCGTCATCCTTCGACGGCACCACCTGGCCGCCATGCGCCTGGATGATGTCGCCGTCGGTGTCGAGCCACTCCTGACCCGGATGGAAACTCGTATACGGAGCGATCTCCGCGCGAGCAGGCTCCAGCTTCCACTGCTGGTTGGCACCCCAGTTGGACTGCCACACGCCCACGTGCGCACCGGCCGACGTCGAGGCGCCGGCCACGTCGAGCACGGCGTTGGTGCCGGCGTTGAGCAGGCTGAAGGTCACGCCGTCGGTCGAGGTCATCAACCACAGCGTCGACGGGTCGCTCGCCGCTTCGGTGTCGCTGACGGTCCGCATCTCGGTATCGCCGCCGGCTGCGGCGAGAGTGCGACCATCACCCGAGCGCAGCGCGAAACGGTCGCGCGAGGTGCCAGGCTGATCGTCGATCAAGGTCGCGGTCCACGTCTGCGCGGCGAGTTGTTCCGGGTCGCGGGCGTTGCCGAGTGCAGCGGTGTCGCCGGCCGCGCTGAGTGGGAGATCGCTCTGCGCGCCCGTGATGGTGAAAGACTCGCCGTTGCGCAGGGCGGGAGCATCGTCGTTCACATCGGAGACACCGGTCACGACGAACGTCGTCACCGACTTCGCGGGGACTGTCAACGTCGCGGTCTTGTCCGCACCCACCACCACCGGATCCCCCGCACGGAGCGCGTTCACAGACGGATCGGATGCCGGAGACCCGGTGGTCACGACCGGAGTCACCGACGCACCGGTCGCGACATCGCCGAACAACGAGAGGTCGATCTGGATCGTCTTGGCTTCGTCGTCGTTCGTGTACACGAGAGTCGCGCCTGAACCGTCGCCGTCGATCGCCGCGGTGGTGTCGTTATCGTTCACCCGGACCAGCTGGTCACCGGGCTTGATGTAGTGCGTGAAGTTGCGCAGCGTGTCGTACTTCGAGTTGGTGCGGATGCCGCACTCGGGGTTCTGGTCACCGTCGGCGATCCGTCGGACGGAGTCGCCCTCGGCGTTGCAGTCGAAGTCGATGAAGACTGAGCCCCAGTTCTTCTTCTCGACCTTCTCCATGTTGTAAAGGTCTTCCACCGGCTGCCAAAGCACCCAGGCTTCCGGCTCGAGCTCACGCAGGTCGGAGTTCACACGCTCGGCGATGCCGAGGCCGTTCTCGATCGCGTCGGGGTTCCAGCTGTCGCCGCCCCAGTTTCCCTCGACTTCGCTCATCCACAGCGGCTTATCGGCACTCTTGGCGATATCTCGGACGAGGTGGCGACTGCCGGTGGAGTAGGTGTGCACGTTGAGCTGAGCCACAGCTCCCTTCGCCTCAGAACTCCAGCCGTTCCAGTCCTCGACGAACCGGTCCGGGCTGGTCTCGTCAGGACCGGAGATGACAGCGTCTGTCGTCGTGCCGGGTTCGGCGAGCTCTGCGGCCAACGCGGTGATCACCGCTGACTGCAGACCGGGACCCGCGTGCGCCCCCTCCTGCCCACCCTGTTTCGGCCATCCGTCGTCGCCGATGTTCGTCTTCCAGTAGTTCGTGTTCGGCTCGTTCAGCGGATCGATCGTGGCGAACTCGATGCCCTGGGTGTCTTCGACGTGCTGCGTCACCGTCTTGACGTACGTGGCGAACTCATCGACCGAATCGGCTCGGATCTGGTCGGCCCACCCATCCGTGCCGCCGCTGACGAAACCGCTCTCGGTCATGAAGTAGGGCGGGGAGTTGCTGAAGGCCTCCCAGGTGTCGACCTCGTCCTTGATCGCCGTGACCCAGGCGAGCTGGGCGGCATCCGAGGAGAAGTCGTAGTCACTCGCGTTCTCGCCCGTCCACGCCGCGCGGAAGCGGTCGCGGTCAGCGAAGGTCGAGGAGATCTCGCCGTTCTCGTCAGCGAGTGGCGCATCGGCATTCCACCGTCCGGGCACGGCGCCGCCGGGCCGGAGGTAGCCGGGCACATCGGAAGCATTGCCCCCGCCGATGTTGTAGCGCGCGATGTTGAGGTTCAGCCCTTCGTCACCGAAGATCTTGTCGATGAGCTCGTCACGCAGGTCGGCCGGGTACCCGCCCGTTGCATTCGCCATCCAGACGAGACTGGTGCCCCATCCGGCAAAGGGCGCGCCGGCGTAGGCGGGGTTCGGTGTGAGCACGACATCAGGATCCGCCGCACTCGCGCTCAGCGCGGGCACCGTGACGAATGCGGATACGGCGACTCCGAGCCCGGCGCCGAGCGCAACGACCTGACGGGTTTTCGATTTCAACATCTTTGTCCAATCTCGAAACTGCGGTGCTGGTGAGGCAGGCGAGCTCGCGAACTTCCGGCTCGCCGCCTCGGGATTTCAAGGATTTCCGTGCGCACTTCTTCGTCCGTCGGAGCCGCGAACGGCGCAGACGGGCCGCCCGCATCGGAAGGCTTCTGGGATGGCGATCCACACCGAAGTGGGAGTCGTCTAGGGAGACGTCAACGCCATTGTTTACGTAAACTATTTGCAGTCGAGTCACGCTAACGCACGTGTGCCGTGTTCGTCAATCCATGAGTCGGGGCGAAAAAGCGGAACCTCAGAGCCCGTCTTCGTCGGACCAGTGGTCCTGCCAGCGCCAATCGATCGGGTCCGAGATCCGTTGGTAGCGGATATCAGTGGACAGGCGGATGCGGCGAGCCGGATCGACGTTGTCGGTCGAGGCGTGCACGATGTGCGCCGAGTGCACCATCACATCGCCGGCCGTGTAGTCGTTCACGAGCCACCGAGTGTCGTACTCGTCGGCGAGGCCCGGCAGGTCAGCGGTGATCGACGCCGCGGGCATCTTCAGCCTTCCGGCGCGTTCCTGAGCCATGACGCGGTGGTGGCTGCCTTCCAGATAGGCCAGCCCTCCGGTCTCGACGGCGCAATCGCCGAGAGGAATCCACATCGACAGCACGCGGTCGGTGCCTTCGCGCAGGTAGACCAGGTCGTAGTGCGCTTGGGTGGCGGTGCCGATTCCGTTCTCGCCGGGCCGGGTGTGACGAATGATCCGGCGCTTGTGCAGGTGGACATCGTCTCCGAGGAACCACTGGAACCATCCGCGGATCGTGGGATGCGAGGTGAGCGCTGCGTACTGGTCGCCGGGGACGATTTCATCGAACAGCGTGCTTCGCGTGAGACCGCGATCGATCTCACCATCGGCGTCGATCCCCTCTGCCACACCGCTCGGGGCAACGAGCCCAGTCGGTTCGAGTTCACCGAAGTAGTAGCTGCGGAAGTCATTGACCAGTGCGGGATCGAGGTGACCGCCGAGATAGAGATAGCCGTCGCGACGGATGCGCTCCCACAGCGCGTCCCTGTCGTCGCGCAGCGATGCGGGGACAGCTTCCAAGCGTCCGAGACGTTCGGGGCGCTCATCGAGAACGTAGCCGTTTGACGTGATCATGTCATGCATCCTGACGGATGCTTGGATGATCGGTCCATGGATTGTTGAACATGAACCTTGGATTTTCAATGCTTCGTGGCCATACTTGGACGATCATGAGCGACTGGTCCCGTTACGCGCATCCCGCACCCGCGTTCGCCGACCGCGCGATCGTGTGCATCGGGGCCGGGGAGTATCGCGGGAATGACAGCGAGGTCCGCGATCGCCCGTTGCGTTCTCATGCCGCGGTGGTGGTGAGCGAGGGGAGCGGCTGGTTCCGCAGTCAGCTCTCCACGGATGTGGCGATCGAGGCGCCGGCCCTGATCTGGCTCTTCCCTGGAATCCGGCACAGTTACGGCCCGGATCGGTCCGGTTGGACGGAGCACTGGGTTCTCTTCGGCGGCACCGTGACCCGAGACCTCGATGCACTACCCGCGTGGAGTCCGGCGACGCCCGTCGTACAGCTGGGGGCCGTTCCAGCTACATTGGCGCCTACCTTCACGCGGCTTCGATCGGACCTCGCGGAGCCGGGATCCGTCGGCGCTCTCCGAGCGTCGGCGATCTGCTACTCCTGGCTCGTTGACCTGGCGGCGTCTGCCAAGCCCGCCGGGGCGCCCGACCTTGTCGCCGCCTTCGCGCGCGGTGCGACCCGCCAGGTGTCGATGGAAGCGCGCGCTCGTGAGCTCGGGGTCAGCCTGGCCGAACTGCGGGCCGAGACTCTGACGGCCACGGGATTGACCCCGCTCCAACTTCTCATCGAATCACGCCTGGCACGGGCACAGTCGCTTCTCGTCGAAAGCGATCTCGAGGTCGGCGTGATCGGCAAGACCGTCGGTTTCGACGACCCCGCCTACTTCTCGCGGCAGTTCACGCGACGCCGCGGAAGTTCCCCCAGCATGTTCCGCAGCGAACAGCGCCGGGTTCCCTCCGAAACAGGTGAAGAGCAGTGACCTCAGAACTTTTCGTCCTCATGACCGATTGGGTGACGCAGCTTCAACCGCGCGAACTCATCGACCACGCACTCGCGCAGGGATATGACGGCGTAGAGGTCTGGTGGCCGACCGACCCGCAGGCGCAAAACCGCCTCCGCGCCGCAGTCGACAGCACGGGGGCTGCCCTATCGCTCCTCACGGGAGGAGACGCCTCTGATCCGCGGGATCATATCGAGGAGATCCACCGCAGAACTGCCGCGATCGCAGACAGCGGGTTGGCTCCCCTGCACGTCACGCTGCACGCCGGGCGAGACCACTGGGACCCCGCCGATCACGATCGGCTTGCGGATCAGATCAGCGAGGACCGGGCAGAGACCGGCCTCGATGTCCTGGTCGAGTTGCACCGATCGCGGATGCTGTACGCGGCACATGCGGCGAAGCGCGTTCTGGAGCGACACTCCGACCTGCGCGTGACCTTCGACGTGTCGCATTGGCTGGTGGTCGCCGAGACGATGCTCGAGGATCAGTCGGGTGCCGTCGAGCTCGCGATCTCCCGCGCCGATCACATCCATGCACGGATCGGGCACCCCCAAGGCCCACAGGTGAACGATCCGGAGGCAGCGGAATGGGCCGCTGTGGTCGAGCAGCACCTGCGCTGGTGGGACGAGATCGTGCGACGTCGGCGATCCGAGAATCGGCCGGTGACGTTCCTCGCTGAGTTCGGTCCCGTCGACTACGCCCCGTGCCACGCGGGCACTCGAGTACCTCTCCGCGATCCGGAATCATCCAACCTGTGGATGCAACGCACTCTTCGCGAACGATACGGCGCGTCCGATCACTAGGCGAAGTCCCCACCCGGCGCCATGTCGCGGAAGCGCGAGTAGTGACCCTGGAAGGCGACGGTGATCGTCGCGGTCGGGCCGTTACGGTGCTTGGCCACGATGAGGTCGGCCTCGCCGGGGCGGATGTCCTTGTCGTAGACCGAATCGCGGTGCAGCAGGATCACCATGTCGGCGTCCTGCTCGATCGAGCCCGACTCACGAAGGTCGCTGATCGCGGGCTTCTTGTCGGTGCGCTGCTCGGGACCACGGTTCAGCTGCGACAGTGCGATGACCGGAACCTGCAGCTCCTTCGCGATGAGCTTGAGGCTACGCGAGAACTCCGAGACTTCCTGCTGACGCGACTCGACGCGCTTGCCCGAGGTCATCAGCTGGAGGTAGTCGATGATGACCATGCGCAGGCCCTCGCGCTGCTTGAGTCGACGGCACTTGGCGCGGATCTCGACGAGCGTCATGTTCGGGCTGTCATCGATGTAGAGCGGGGCATCATTGATGCGCCCTCGGGTCGCGGCGACCGTGGTCCAGTCCCGAGGGTCGAGGTTTCCCTTGCGCAGGTTCTGCAGGGGGATCGCACCCTCGGCACTGAGCAGACGCATCGCGATCTCGCTCTTGCCCATCTCGAGCGAGAAGAAGACGGAGGGGATGTTGTTGCCGATGGATGCCGAGCGCGCGAAGTCGAGTGCGAGTGTCGACTTACCCATGGCAGGACGCGCGGCGACGACGATCATCTGCCCGCCGTGAAGGCCGTTGGTCAGTTCGTCGAGCTCCTTGAAGCCTGTCGGAACGCCTGTCATCGATCCGTCGCGGCCGCTCGCAGCTTCGATCTCCTCGAGCGCGGCGTCGACCGCGACCTGCAGGGGAACGTAGTCCTCTGCCGTCTCGGACCCGGTGATCGAGTAGATCTCGGCCTGCGCGTTGTTGACGATGTCGGTCGCGTCGCCCTGACCGTCGTAGCCGAGCTGCACGATGCGCGTGCCGGCGTCGACGAGCCGACGCAGGATCGAGCGCTCGGACACGATGCCGGCGTAGTAGCCGGCATTGGCGGCCGTCGGCACGATCGACGTCAGCGTGTGCAGATAGTCGGCGCCGCCGGCCCGGCCGAGCTCGCCGGTCTTGATCAGCTCGTCGGTGACCGCGACGACGTCTGTCGGCTCGCCGTGCGAGTAGAGCGAGAGGATCGCCTCGAAGATGAGCTCGTGCTTGGGGATGTAGAAGTCGGCGCCCTTGAGCGTCTCGATCACATCGGCGACCGCGTCCTTCGACAACAACATGCCGCCGAGCGCGCTCTGCTCCGCGAGAAGATCATGAGGCGGCACGCGCTCCGGCGTGCGCTTTCCCCCGAGACGCTCCTCCGAGATGTCGGCGATCGACACACTGCTCCCTTCGACGCGACGTGATTGCTTCGGATGCTGCTCGAACCCGATTCGGTGCGGTGGGCGGTGAGGCGTGCCCACGCAGACAGCGAATCAGGACCCCCCGACATTCGGTCGCTCGACCACGCTAGGAGCGGCCGAATCCACACGCAACACAGGCTGTGGATAACTATGTGGAAAGCGTGCGGACAAAGTCGGAGTGTCTGTGCACAACGCCTGTGGATAACCCCGTGGACTCCCCTGCATCTGAAGTTTCTTTTTACCTACGACCAGGTGTTTCACGTTTCCCCAGCCTGTGGATGGGAATCAACCTAAAGGTTTGATTGAAGGTTTTGCCACCAAGAGGCGGATGTGCAGAACCTGGGGAAAGTCAAGCTGGATCTCTCCCGGGCGCGCCATCGGAGATGTCCCGTCCCGCCGCACCGAATTCTCCTGGACAACGACCAAGCCCAGGAGTACTCTCGGCGGCACGATGCATGGCGCGTCGTGACGAAGTTTGCCTTCAGGGGGGAGGTCGGCGTGGGCGATCGAGCCACCCGGCGCAGCACTCCTGAGGTTGCCGTCTGGGGCGGTTTCTGTGTTCTCGCGTGGGCGATCCTCAGCGTCTTCGCATCCCGGACGCTCGATCAACTCCCCAGAAACTCGACCCTCGCCACCCCGAGGAACGTGGCGAGCACCTTTCCCTCCGTGACCAACTCCCCCGCAGCGGCGTCGTCGAGTGCCGTGAACGGAGCGATGCGCAAGGCATCTCCGTCGAGACTCCAGGTGCCGCGGAAGAGACCGTCCAGAAGGAACGTGCCGGCGCGTGCTCCGTTGCCGGGCGGCAACGGCACGCGGCGGGACGTGTCGATGATCCGCCGTCGATCCCGATGCGAGAAGAGGACGTTGTCGTACTCGGAGAGGAACCGCGGCGGCACCGGGATGTCCGCATCCGGCCGCGGCGCGTCGGGGAGGTCGTACAGCGCGTCTCCATGCTCCGAGGTGAACACCCGCAGCTGCGGCGCCAGGCGATCGAGAACCTCGCGCAGCCCGGTCAGTCCCGACCACGCCTGCACGTCACCAACACTGGCGGGTCCGAAGGCACCGATGTACCGCAGCACGACATCGTCGATCGACGGCGCGGGGACGAGGGGCCTTCCAATCCAGGCGTCCATCAGGGCGAGTCGTGCCGCGCCCTGCGGTTGCCCCCACACACCCCTCGGTGTCGGCTGGACCGTCGGCAGCAGATAACTGACGGCATACGCCATGGCATCGGCATCCAGCTCCGGCCACCGCTCCAGGAAGAGCCGGCGCAATTCGACCCGCGATCGTGGCCCCTGCGCCAGCAGTTCGCGACCGAGCTCCACGACCTTCCGTTCGTCGTCGTGCGTGAGCTGACTGCTGAATCCGCCCTTGAACCCGCGGGCGATCGCCGGTTCCACCAGCGGCCGCAGCTGCAGCGCATCGTCGGCCGTCACCAGATGCACCGTGCCGCGCATCAGGGTCGCGCGGACGAGAGAGCGCTCCTCGAGCGCATCCGCGAGCGCACGAGGCGCGAAGTCGCCGAGCCGTGTCCACAGTCCGACATAGGGAGCCAGCGGCGCTTGCCCCTGCATGCCGACGAGCAGGTGGACCGCATCGGTCACGGACTGGTCACCCCGCTCGATCAACAACTGCCGGGAGAGCAGCGCCCTGTTCAGCGCCCGGTCGCTGAGAATGTGCTCCGGCATGATCAGCGGTGCTCGCCGAAGAAGCGGCGAAGATCCGTGACGAGGACTTCGGGTGCTTCCATCGCCGGGAAGTGGCCGGCGATATCGTGCTCGGTCCAGGACTCGAATGCGGATGCCGGATCGACGACGGGGCGGACCGAGAAGTCGGCGGCGAAGACCGAGACCGCAGCCGGGGGCATAGCCGGGGCCTCCCAGCCGCCGGAGTCGCCTCCCTGCCAACCGCCGGAGTCGCCTCCCTGCCAACCGCCGGAGTCCCCCGTCTCCCCGTCGCCGGAGTCGCTCTCATCAGAAGCTGCCGCGCCCCCGGTGGTGCCGGCCGTCATGGCTGCGAACCTGCGGTACACCTGCATCCCCTCGTAGAGCGCATGCGCAGACGACCAGCCGCCCTCCGTGAACCAGTACAGGCTGACGGTCGTCAGCAGGCGGTCGATGTCGACGGCATCCTCGGGCAGGGCGGCCGTCGGATCGCTCCACTCCTTGAACTTCTCCACGATCCACGCCAGCTGGGCGACGGGCGAATCGTTGAGACCGTAGGCAATGGTCTGCGGGCGGGTGGCCTGGATGTGCAGGTAGCCCGCGCCGTCTTCACGGAAGGTGTTGAACCGCTCCGCGCGTTCCCGATCAGCCTCGTCGAGGCCCTCGACCGGGATCGCCGGGCCCAGCGGGAACGGGCTCGGGCCGTTGACGTGCGTGGCGATGATCCGTCCTGGCGCCACCATCGGCAGCACCCCCACGATGCCCGATCCGACATCGGTGCCCTGCGCGAGGAATCGGTCGTAGCCGAGTCTCGTCATCACCTCGGCCATTGCGCCGGCGACACGGAACAGATCTCCCCACCCCGCACCTGCCAGCGGCGAGAACCCGAAACCGGGCAGTGACGGGATGACAACGTGCACGGCATCCTCTTCTCGCCCACCGTGCGCCACCGGGTCGGTGAGCGGTCCGATCACGTCGAGGAACTCGACGAACGAGCTCGGCCAGCCGTGCAGAAGCAGCAGCGGCCGTGCCCCTGGCACCGTGGAGCGCACATGCACGAAGTGGATCGTCTGGCCCTCCACGTCGGTGGTGAAGTGAGGCAGCTCGTTCAACTGCGCCTCCTGAGCTCTCCAGTCGAACCGGTCGCGCCAGTACTCGGCGAGCGGGCGGAGGTAGCTGACCGGAACGCCGCGCTCCCACGCGGTCTCATCGAGGTCGCGCGGCCACCGGGCCTGCGAGATTCTCTCGCGGAGATCGTCGAGAGCGCGGTCGGAAATGTCGATGCGGAAGGGCTGGATGCTGCTTGATGTGTTTGTCATGATGCAAAAGTAGAAGCAGATGCGGAAAGTTCACTTCCGCAATCTAAAAGAAACTGGAACCATGTTGAGAACCTCCGAGCGCCTGCTGCAGCTGCTGTCCCTCTTGCAGGTCAGACCGTACTGGCCAGGGCACGAGCTCGCCGAGCGCTTCGAGGTGACCACACGGACGATCCGCACCGATATCGAGCGTCTGCGCGAGCTGGGCTACCCCATCCAGAGCACCCCAGGCGTCGCGGGCGGGTACCGGCTCGGCGCGGGAGCCGCCCTGCCCCCGCTGCTCCTCGACGATGAGGAGGCGATCGCGGTGGCTGTGGGTCTGAGCACCGCCGCAGACGGGTCGATCGCCGATCTCGAGGAAGCGTCCGTCCGCGCCCTCGCGAAGCTGCACCAGGTACTGCCGTCGCACCTCCGCCATCGCATCCGCACCATGCAGTCGACGATGGTCGCCGTGCCGTTCCATGGACCCTCGGTCGGCTCCGACTTGCTCCTCACCCTGGCGACCGCGTGCCGGGATGCGGTGCAGCTCAGGTTCGACTACCGATCGCACTCCGACTCGGCGTCGCGCCGCATCGTCGAACCGTACCGACTCGCTCTGCGCGCCGGACGCTGGTATCTGCTCGCCTTCGATCTCGAGCGCGACGATTGGCGCACCTTCCGCGTCGACCGGCTCTCCCCCCGTCTTCCCACGGGTCGGCGATTCACCCCTCGCGAGCTGCCGCCAGAAGGCCCAGCCGACCACGTCGACCGCGGTGTCGCGTCGGCGCCGTGGGAGTACCGTGCGCGCATCGTGATCCTCGCACCGCTGTCGGTGGTCGCCGAGCGTCTACCGTCGTCTGCGGGTCGTCTGACCCAGCGCGATGACGAGAGCTGTGTGCTGGAAAGCGGCTCAGACGATCCGGCCGCGCTGCTGCGTCACCTCAGCATGCTCGACCTCGACTTCTCGGTCGCCGACACACCAGCGCTTGCCGCCGAAGCCCGCCGGCTCGCCGATCGCCTGTCGCGCGCGGCCGGTCGAGAGTGACGGCCCCGGAGATCAGGACGTCATCGCGTCTCGAGCTGAGGCTCACCCTCTTGTCCGTGTGCCGCTTCTCCCACACGGCCACGGATGAAGAAGAGCAGCACGACACCGACCACGATGACGGCGATGTTGCCCAAACCCGCGATGCCGGTGAGCGTCCCGCCGGCTGGGAACAATGTCTGCAGGAAGATCGACGGGTCGGTCATGGCGTGCAGCAGGATCGGCCAGATCAGGTTGCCGGTGACCCGCAACGTCAGATACATGCACAGCCCGAACGCGAACGTGTAGACGAGCTGCAGCAGGGTCACGAACACCGATTGCCCGTTCAACAGGTTGCCGGCGTGCATCGCGGCGAAGAGCGCTGCCGACACCAGAGCGACCACGATCTCTGTATAGCCGTGCTTGCGCATCAGCTTCACGACGAACCCGCGGGTGAGCAGTTCTTCGGCAATGCCGATGAAGAGACCGGCCACAAGCCAGGCGACCACGATGCCGACTCCGGCCTTGCCGTAGTCGATCGTCGCGAAACGCAGCACGTTGAACAGGATGACGACCGCGACCGCGATCCACATCCAGCGGCGCCCCGCGATCGGCTGCGGACCGAAGAGTTCTCGCAACCACCCCAGGGACCAACCGAACGCCAGGAGGATCACCGCGCCGAGCGCGATGGGCAGTCCGGTGCCGACGAGCACTTGCAGCGCCGGATCACGGGTCGAGGTGAGAAGCGGAAGGAACAGCAGCGACCCGAGCTGATACAGCACGAAATACACCCCGACGGCGAGCAGCGAACGCCACCAGCCGCCGCGCTCCCAGAAACGTCGCCATCCCGAGGGGGTCATCTGCTCTGCCACGACTGGCCTCCGTCTCCTTGTTCGCCGCTTGCTGATCAGCCGCCACGAGAGCGTCTGCGCGACGAAGTGCGACGATTTCGTCTGGAACCACGGTAGTGGCAGGAGCGCCGATGCGAGGTCGATTCCGCATCCGCGCAGGCCCAGTCCGATGCGTTTCAGACCTCGCACCGCGTCGCACCTTGGACGCCCCGGAAACGACGAATGCCCCCGTCCCGAAGGACAGGGGCATTCGTACGGGTATCGCGCCTTACTTGGCGGCGACGACCTGCAGCGTGATGACTGCGGTCACGTCGTCGTGCAGACGAACCGTGGCCTCGTGCTCACCGGTCACCTTGATCGGCGACGTGATGTGCACCTTGCGCTTGTCGATCGCGCCGAGGCCCGCGGCTGCGACTGCATCCGCGATGTGCTCGGTCTTGACGGAACCGAAGAGACGGCCTTCGCCGCCCGCCTTGACGGCGAGGCGAACCTTGGTGCCCTCCAGAGCGTTCTTCAGCGCCACAGCGTCGTCACGGTCGTGGATCGCGCGTGCCTGACGCGCGGCCTGGATCGATGCGACCTGCTTTTCGCCACCACGGGTCCACGCCGTAGCGAAGCCCTGGGGGATGAGGTAGTTACGGGCGAACCCGTTCTTGACCTCGACCACGTCACCGGCGCTACCGAGCCCGGCGACCTCGTTCTTGAGAATCAGCTTTGCCATGTCCCTACCCCTCAGCGTCCAGCGCCGGCGTAAGGCAGGAGTGCCATTTCGCGTGCGTTCTTGACCGCCGTGGCGATCAGACGCTGCTCCTGCACCGAGACACCGGTGATACGACGGGCACGGATCTTGCCGCGCTCCGAGACGAACTTGCGAAGGGTTGCGACGTCCTTGTAATCAATGACGCCAACCCGGATGGACTTCGCGGGAGCGGTGGGCTTGCCACCCTTCCGCGGCTTGCGGCGGTCGCCGCTCGACTTTCCAGCCATAGTTATTCCTTATTGATGAGCGGATGCCGAGGCATCCGGAATCCTGTTAAAACGGGGTGTCGTCGCCGAAGCTGCCCGGAGTGCTCCAGGCATCTGCGCTGGTCGAAGAACCGGGCGTCGACCACGGCTCCTCCGACACCTGCTGCTGCGCGGGACGAGACTGTCCACCGCCACCGCCACCGCCGGCACCGCCGGTCGAGGCCGCACGGGTGACCTGCGCCGTCGCGTATCGCAGCGAGGGGCCGATCTCGTCGACCTCCAGCTCGATCGCGGTGCGCTGGTTGCCCTCGCGGTCCTGGTAGGAGCGCTGACGGAGGCGACCCTGCGCGATGACGCGCATGCCCTTCGTCAGCGAACCCGCCACGTGCTCCGCGAACTCGCGCCAGACGGATGCGCGGAGGAACAGCGCGTCGCCGTCCTTCCACTCATTCGCGGCACGGTCGAAGTTGCGCGGCGTCGATGCGATGGTGAAGTTCGCCACCGGCAGCCCGTTCTGCGTGTACCGCAGCTCGGGGTCGGCCGTGAGGTTTCCCACAACGGTGATGACGGTTTCGCCGGCCATGAGACTTAGGCCTTCGCAGCCTTGGCAGCCTTGCGGGCAGCCTTCTCGTCGGAGCGCTTCGCCTCTGCGATGACCATCGCCTGAGCCTCTTCAGACCGCAGCACCTTGGTGCGCATGATCTGCTCGTTCAGCTTCAGCTGACGGTCGAGCTCCTGCGTGGCCTCGCTGGTCGCGGTGAAGTTGACGACGGCGTAGATGCCCTCGTTCTTCTTCTGGATCTCGTATGCAAGACGGCGCTTGCCCCAGATGTCGACCTTGTCAATCGAGCCACCATCGTTGGTGATGACCTTCAGGAACTTGTCGAGCGTAGGGGCTACCTGGCGCTCGTCGATCTCGGGGGTCAGAATGACCATGAGTTCGTACTGGTGCGTCACTTACCCACCTCCTTCGGACTAGAACGGCTTCCGGGAATTTCCCGAAAGCAGGAGGGTGTGTGAACGTGTCGGCCGTTTTCCGGAGATCCCGGAATCGAGCAGACAACCTTGGCAGTCTAGCGGAGATCCGGGCGTGTCGCGAACGCTGCGCCCGTGGTCAGCGGCGGATCGGATCGCGGTGCGGGGTCGGCTCGAGGGTGTAGTCGGTCCCGGCATCCGCCCAGGTGTCCTCCGCGGCACGCCCGCGGGCCTGCCGCAGCGCGACGATGCCGCGCACCAGCGGACTGCCGATTCCGAGCGCGACGCGTCCGACGAGCGTGCGGTCCTCGGCACCGAGCACGCTCGCGCGGTGCCAGGCCGCGTGCAGCGCACCACCGCGCCCGACGGGCACGGGCCTGGCGCGCAGTCCGCCCTCGCGACGCAGCACGACCAGCTGCTCGACCTGCTCCCACCAGGTCGATTCCGCAGCCCGGTGGAAGTAGTTGTCGCGCAACCACTGCGGATGCGGATGCCGGAACCGGCGACCGATGACCTCCTCCGCACCGCCCAGAAGTCCGCTGCCGACGAAGACCGTGTTCAGCAGCGGCTTGCTCACACCGAACATGTCGAGCGCGATCACCGGGACGTCGCGCGCGATCGCCTCGACGATCGCGGTGGAGCTGACCGTGACCAGTCCTTCTGCGCTCTCCAGGGCGGTCGCCATCGGCTGGTGGGAGAACACGAGGTTCGCGGGTCGCGCACCGAGCAGATCCGCATAGGCGTCGCGCTCGAGATGCGTCTCGGCCTCACCCGGCCGCGAGCGCAGCTTCACCACCACACGCCGGGTCGGATCGGCGTCAGCCGCCTGGCGCAGCACCTGGGCGAGTGCCTCGCGCTCGTGCCGTTCGGCCGGCACCAGGGCCTGCGCGGCGAACACGAGGTCCGTACCCAGCACCCGAGGCACGGGGCGCTCAGCGAGAGCGACCGCCCCCGCCGAGAAGGCGCGCGTGCTGCCGTGGCCGACGGCACCGCTCGCCGTACGGTGACCCGCTGATCCGGCGTGCGTCGAGCCATCTGCGCGCGCGATCCCCGCCGAGTCCGGCCGCGCGAACGGCAGCGTGGCCAGTGCCGTCGGCGTCACCACACCGATCCGGCGCCCGAGCTCGGCGAACGCGCGCTCCTCCCGATGCGAGTGCAGCACGAGGAGGTCGCTCTCGCGGCGGTACTCGAGGGCTCCGCGCTGCGCCGGGATCGACATTCCCGGCAGCCCGCTGACGACCACAGGGCGACGCCGCATTCGGTCGATGCGGCGCGCCACGAGCCGCACGAACGGCCCGCGCCCCGCCAGCACGACGACGTCAGGGCTGTGGCCGCCCAGCCAGCCGTCGAGCTCGTCGAATCCGATGCGCGTCACTCCGCCATCGGCGAAGGACGTGCCGGCGAGCGCCGCCCGTTGCTGCGACGGGCTCACGGTCAGCGGCGTGCGCACGATCAGCAGGTGACGACGGATGCCAGGCACCGTGTCGAGCAGCGACGCCGACCACTTCACGAACGAGTCGGCGTCGGCGATCGCGACGACCCGCAGCGGATCCCGGAACGACGCGGAGGCGCTCATGCCGGAACGCGACGCAGCTTCGCCATCGGAGCCTGCTCGCCGGGGAAGACCCGCTTCACGCCGTCGCCGAGAGCGGTCTCGATGACACGGATGTCGCGCACCAGATGAGCGAGACCGGCCGGCTCCAGCGACGCGGCATGATCCGAGCCCCACATGGTGCGGTCGAGGGTGATGTGCCGCTCGACGGCCACGGCGCCGAGCGCAGCGGCCGCAAGGGAGATCTGCAGCCCTCGTTCGTGCCCGGAGTAGCCGACCGGTACGCCGGGGTAGCGGTCGCGAAGCGTGCTGATGACCCGCAGGTTCGCCTCCTCCGGCTCCATCGGATAGGTCGAGGTGGCGTGCATGAGCACGACCCGATCGGTGCTGAGGGTGTCCAGCGCCCGGTCGATCTGCTCGATCGTCGACATGCCGGTGGAGAGGATGATCGGCTTGCCGGTCGCGCGGAGCGCCTCGAGCAGCTCGATGTCGGTGAGGCTGGCCGAGGCGACCTTGTGCGCCACCACGTTGAGGTCTTCCAGGAATGCCACGCTGGGCACGTCCCACGGGGAGGCGAACCAGTCCAGGCCCTGCAGGGTGGCGTGGTCGCCGATCTCGACGTACTCGTCGCGGCCGAACTCCACGCGGCGGCGGTAGTCGAGGTAGGTCATGGTGCCCCAGGGCGTCTCGCGCGGCACGTTGCGCATGTGCTCGGGCGTCGAGATCTCCGGAGTGCGCTTCTGGAACTTCACCGCATCGGCACCCGCGCGCGCCGCGACGTCGATGAGCTGCTTGGCGATGTCCACGTCGCCGTTGTGGTTCAGGCCGATCTCCGCGATGACGTATGCGGGACGGCCCCCTCCGATCACACGCGATCCGATAGTGACGGTCATGTCGTCCTCCAGTCGTAGCCTTAGCTTCCTGGGTACGCGCCGGGGGTGAACATCGCGCGAATCGCGGGTTACCGGGGTCGGTCGACCTGCAGAACGCGCTCGATCAGCTCGCGGACGGCACCCTGTCCGCCGGCGGCGCTGAGCACCACGCGCGCTTCGGATCGCACCAGCGGATGCGCGTTCGCAACGGCCACCGGCCAGCCCACCGATCGCATCGCAGCGAGGTCGTTGACGTCGTTGCCGAGGTAGGCGATGTCCGAGAGCGCGATGCCGTTCTCGGCGGCCCAGTCGGCCAGCGCCGCCTGCTTGTCATCGATGCCGTGCAGCACCGGCACGCGCAGCTTGTCGGCGCGGGCGCGGACGACGGGGTTCGTCTCGGTGGAGAGGATGAGCATCGGGATGCCGGCACGCCGCAGCAGCGACACCCCCATGCCGTCCTCCCGACTCACGCGCACGAACTCGCGGCCGTCGCTGTCGATGAGGGCGGTGTCGTCGGTGTGCACGCCGTCGAAGTCGGTCACGACTGCCCGCACGTCGATCGCCTCGGTTTCGATCACGAGACCGGCCACGGCCGACGCCACGGCGAGGTGCTGAGCATCGTCGATCTCGACCGCCGTCCACTCCGGCACTTCGACGATCCCGAGCCTGCCGAAGAAGCGGTACCCGGCCCGCCGGAACCCCTCGGTGCCGAAGGCGTAGAAGGCTCCGGTCTCGAGGTAGTGCGGTTCGCGGTCCTGGCGCCGCGGGCGGTGCGCGGCGTCGTGGTTGATGGCGACAGCGGTGCCGTCCTCGCCGCGCGCCCACAGGAACCCGTAGGTCTCATGCGCCGAGAAGACGCTGTCGTAGCTTCCGGAGCGCACCTGATCGATGGCCTCGTCGATCCCCTCGCTCGGGATGAACGGCGAGGTGGCCTGCACGAACACGACGATGTCGACCGGTATCCCCTCGCGCTCCAGCTCGTCGAGGGCATGCAGCACTGCGCTCTCCGACGACGCCGTATCTCCGGCGAGCTCGGGCGGGCGCCGGACGACGTGCGCACCGGCGGCAGCGCTCACCGCGGCGATCTCATCGTCGTCGGTGGTGACGACGACGATGTCCACCCCCTCGGCAGCGGCAGCAGCACGCACGGCGCGCACGATCAGCGGAATGCCGCCGACCCTGCTGAGGTTCTTCCGCGGGACCTGCTTGGATCCGCCTCGTGCGGGAATGATCGCTGCCACTCGGATCATCGGCCACGCACCACCTTCCATGCTCGTGCGGCGCGCGTCCGCGCTCCGGCGATCGTCAATCGAAGTTCCTCGGCGCGGCCGACGCCACCGGTGGACCGCAGCGCCCGGCGGACGATCCCCTCCTGCGGTGCGCCGGGCAGGCGCAGTTCGATGAGGCGCTCCGGGGAGAAGTACCGGGCCCGCTCGGCGGCGTTCAGAGACCCGAGCAGTTCCTCCGCACGCGGCCGCAGATGCGCGGCGATGACCGGCTGCATGGCATAGCCGACGGCATCGATGAGCAGCTGCAGCCGCTCGGGGTCACGGTACGGGGATCCTGGCCGGGTCAGCGCGTCCACGATCGTCGCCGGTACTCGATTGCTGTTCTCGTACGGTGTCAGCCGCCGCAGCACGGTGGCTGTTCCCGCCGCGGCGATCGGGCGGCCGGAGAGCGCCTGCACGGTGGGCAGCGCCGTCGAGAAGCCGGCGACCACGCCGACGGCCTCCAATCGGTCGGCGACGAGCTCGGCCCATTCCGGTCCGTCGTAGACGGCGAACTCCATGCCGTGGCTGCGCGCTTGCTCGCGCAGTGCCTCGACGACCTGCGGCGGGGCGGCGGGGTGCGGCTTGAAGACGATACGCCCCGGCGCCCACTGCGCCGCGTGGTCGACCATCGCCTGCTGCATCGCGATCTCCTCGGCAGGGGCGACGAGGCCGAGAGCGGCGAGGTACTGGCCGAGCACGAGCGCCGTCGGCGTGCCATCGGCGAGAGCATCCAGGTCGGGGTCGGACGCCGCCGTCTCGGCGAGCACGGCACCGAACCTGCTCGGCGGCACCGGCACTCGTGCCGCGCCGGTCTCGGTGAACACGAGCGGCTCGACACCCGGCACGACATCGGCGTAGACGACCCGTCCGATGCGCTCGACGACCGTGCGCGGCAGCGCGACGCGGATCGGCGAATAGGTCATCAACCCGTCGCCGATGATGGTCAGTCGCGCGTCGGGGAACAGCGACAGCAGGGTGCGCGCCGGCGCGACCTGCGGGCTCTGCACGCACAGCTCCAGATCGTCGTCGAGTTCCCAGGCGCGGGTGAGCAGGCGCCGCAGCACGACCAGGTCACCCTCAGAGGGGTCCCAGGAACTCGGATGCAGCGGCGTGAGCAGCGCGTCCAGCGACTCGACCCGATCGAACCGGGCGCGCAGCGGGGCGAGGTTCGGGAGCTCATCGATGCCGTGCGTCGTCTCCGGTACGCGGGCGGAGTTGAAGGGCACCAGGATGCGCGGGCCGCCGGCGTCGAAGACACCCTCGTCGATGGCCGCGGCGGCGGTGGCCAGGCCATAGGCGCTGTGCAGGGCGAAGAGCTGCGTCATGCTGCCCGCCCCGCTCCCCGGAGCGAGCGCGCGAGCACTCTCCGTCGCGCTCCGGAGAAGTCATCGAGAACCGCGGCGACCTCGGCGGCGGGCAGCCGACGGAGCAGCTCGCGGATGCCACCGCGCATCTCCGCACGAAGCCGAGGCGTCATCTGCCGGGAGCGGACGAGGTGGTGCGAGCTCAGCGCGAGTGCCGTCCAGACCGCTTTGGGCAGGAAGCGCTGCGCCTCGGCATCCTGTTCCACGATGTCGATCACCTGGCTGAGCGATCGGGCGAAATCGAGCTGCCGGCGATCGTGGACGCGGGTGAGCGAGGTCGAGACGCCGCGGCGATAGAGGAGTGCGGGTGCGTCGACCACGGCGAAGGTATCGGCGTTCAGGTGCAGGCGCCAGATCCACGGCCGGTCCTCAGCGGTGAACAGGCCATCCGGGAATGCGGCGAGGCCGCGATCGATGAGGCTCCGGTGGAAGATCCCTGCCCAGGCGTACGGGTAGTCGACCATCGTCGTGTCGTCGGCGGGGAGGATCGCCTCGCGCGGCGATGCCACGACACCGCGCCAGGCGAACGGAGCGCGCACGAGCGTGCGCTCGGTGCCGGCCACGCGCACGTGGTCGGTGCGCACGAAATCGCAGTCCAGCGCGCGCAGCCGATCGGCGAGCACCTGCAGGCGACGCGGCTGCATCCAGTCATCTCCGTCGACGAAGCAGAAGGCTTCGCCCTCAACGTGCGCCAGCCCCTGGTTGCGGGCGGTCGCGAGACCGACCGGGCGAGGGTTGACGAGCACCTCGGCGTGCGCGAAGCGCTCCGCGTAGCGACGCATCTGCGCTCCGGTGTCGTCGCTCGATCCGTCGTCGATCGCGACGAGCTTCAGCGCGGCCGGATCATCGAACTGCCGCAGCAGCGTCTCCAGCGTCGTCCCGATGAACGCTCCGGCGTCCTTCGCGGGAAGGATGACGGTGACGGATGGCGTGCGCACAGAACTCCCGGGGCTGGACGGTATCCGGCATGGTGGCACTCCCCGCTTTCCGGCGGGCGACGCCCGGGTGAACAGCGAGTGACCGGTGCCGGCCCGCTCAGCGCAGGATCGGGGCGACCTCGATCCAGTTCAGCCGGTCCTCGGCCGTCGGCGCATCCGGAATTCGCCCTGCCCCATCCGGCTCCGGGATGGCGGCCAGCAGCGATCGGGTGTACGGATGCTGCGGCTCGGCCCACAACTCGGCAGTGGGGCCGGATTCCAGCACCTGGCCGCCGTACATGACGAGCGTGCGGTCGGCGATGCGCTGCACCACCGCGAGGTCGTGCGAGATGAACAGCATCCCCGCCCCCGCTTCCGCGACGAGGTCGCGCATCAGGGCAGCGACGCTCGTCTGGGTGGACGCGTCCAGCGCCGAGATCGGCTCGTCGGCGACCAGCAGATCAGGTCGTGCGGCGAGCGCCCTGGCGATGGCGATGCGCTGCTTCTGACCGCCGGAGAACTGGTGCGGGAAGCGCGTCGCGACCTGGGTGGGCAGACCGACGCGCTCCAGCCATTCCTCGACCCGTGACCCTGCTTCTCCGCGGTGTCTCGCGGTGGCGATGCCGTCGGCGATCTGGTCGCCGACCCGGCGACGCGGGTTGAGCGAGGTCGATGGATCCTGGAACACCATCTGGATGCCGGTGAGAGCGGTCGGGCGTCGGCGGATGCCGAGCGGCGCGACCTCGGCATCGCGGAATCGCACGCTCCCGGCCGCGATCTTCTCGATGCCGACCACGGCGCGGGCGAGGCTCGACTTGCCGCTGCCGGATTCGCCGACCAGCGCCACGGTCTCCCCCGCGGCCACCTGCAGGGACACCCCGTCGACGGCGATCACCGGAGGATTGCCGGGGTATCGCACCACGACGTCCCTCGCATCGAGGACAGCGATCTCACTCATTCCCGTCCTCCTCGATCCGTGACCCGGGCAGTGCCGCGAGAAGCTTCCTGGTGTATTCGTGCTGCGGTGAACGGAACAGCGTCTCCCTGTCGGCACGCTCGACAACCTGGCCGTCCTTCATCACCATCACCTCGTCGGCGATGGCGCTCATGACGCCCAGATCGTGCGTGACGAGCAGCACCGCGAGTTCGCGCTCGGACGCGAGGTCGCGCAGCAGGCGCAGGATCCCCGCCTGCACGGTGACATCGAGCGCCGTCGTCGGCTCGTCGGCGAGGAGCACCTCGGGGTCGCAGGCGAGGGCGCACGCGATCGCGATGCGCTGGCGCTGACCTCCCGAGAACTGGTGCGGATAGCGTTTGAGGGCCTCGGCGGGATTCGGCACCTGCACGGTCTCGAGCAGTTCCACCGCGCGGTTCCGCGCCGCCTCGCCGCGGAGTCCGAGGTGCACCCGCATGTGGTCGGTGAGCTGGCGGCCGACCGGGAGCTGCGGATGCAGAGATGCCGATGGGTCCTGGAAGACCATCGCGACCCGTCGACCGCGGATGCGATTCAGCGCGCGACGGGGCATGCCGAGCAGTTCTTCACCACCGAGCGTGATGGAACCGCCGGCGCGTGCCTGCCGCGGCAGCAGGCCGAGCACGGCCAGTGCGGTCAGTGTCTTGCCAGAACCGGATTCACCCGCCAGGCCGTGGATGCGACCCGGCTCGAGTTCCAGGGAGACACCGCGGACGAGAGGACGACCGATGTCGATGGTCAGGTCGCGGATGCTGAGGACGCTCGCGGCGCTCATGCGGCCACCCCCTTCGCATCTGCGACGCGCTCCGCCTGCTTCTCGTGCGTCACCTCAGCCGTCGGGTCGAGGACATCGCGCATCGCGTCCCCGAGGAAGTTGAACGCGAGGACGACCGTGAGGATCGCGAGTCCGGGGAACACGCCCAGCCACCAGGCATCGAAGTTCTGGATCGCGGCCGAGATCATCGACCCCCACTCGGCGGTCGGCGGTTGTGCCCCGAGGCCGAGGAAGGACAGCCCGGACAGCAGCAGGATCGCCGCGCCGATGTCGAGGGTGGCGAGCACCAGCACGGGACCGGCGATGTTCGGGAGGATGTCGACGAAGAGCGTCCGCAGTGGCGAGTGGCCGAGCAGGCGCCCGGCGATCACGTAGTTCTGCCCGCGGAGCCCCAGCACGATGCTCCTGGTGACACGGGAGTACTGCGGCCATGACACCACGACCGCGGCGATCACCGCGTTGAACAGCGAGGGGCCGAGGGATGCGGCGACGACCATCGCGAGGATGACGGTGGGGAACGCCATGAAGAGATCGGTGATGCGCATGAGGGTCTCGTCGACCCAGCCGCCGAAGTATCCGGCAACGGCGCCGATGACGGTGCCGATCACCATCGCGGCGATCACGAGCATGAGTGCGAGCGGAAGGCTCACGGTCGCGCCGGTCATCAGCCGCGAGAAGATGTCACGGCCGTTGCCGTCGGTGCCGAGAAGCGTGTCGATGCCCGGCGGCTGCAGGCGCGGCAGCACCTGCGCGTTCGGGCCGAACGGCACCCACCACTGCGCGGTGAAGGCGACGATGATCCAGGCGGCTGCGATCAGTGTGCCGATCACGCCGAGCGGAGTGCGCCAGGCGCGTGGCCAGCGGAAGCGGAACCGCCAGGGTCCGGATGCTGCGTCGATGCGGCTCATGCGATCCTCACTCTCGGGTCGAGGACGCCGTAGAGCAGATCGACGACGAAGTTGATGAGGAGGTAGATGAGTCCGACGACGAGGCCGACACCCATGATGCCGGGGAGGTCGAGGTTCGCCGCCGAGTTGTAGGCGTAGGTGCCCAGGCCCGGCCAGGCGAACACCGACTCGACGAGCACGGTGCCCGACAGCAGCGATCCGAACGCGACGCCGACGACGGTGAGGATCGGAAGGGATGCACCACGGAGCACGTAGCCGAGGATCACGCGCATGGCGGGCAAGCCCTTTGCCCTCGCCGCCCTGACGTAGTCGCTGCCGAGCACTTCGAGCACAGAGGTGCGGATGAAGCGCGTGAGCAGGCCGATGGTGACAAGCGACAGCACCATCACCGGCAGACCGAGGTGTGCCAGTGCGTCGAAGTACCCGACGCCGTCGCCGTTCAGGAGGTAGTCGATCGTGTACATGCCCGTCACCTTCGGCGGCGGAGTGATCGATGGCGAGATGCGTCCGGATCCCGGTGCGATGTGCAGCTGCAGGAAGAAGATGTAGAAGCTGACCAGAGCCAACCAGAAGGTCGGCACGCTCAGCCCGATCAGGGTCACCACGCGGATCACCTGATCGGTGACGAGGCCCCGGCGGTACGCGGCAAGGGTGCCGAGCACGGTGCTCACCGCGAGGCTGAGGATGATCGCGGCGATCGCGATCTCTATCGTGGCCGGCACCGCGGTGGCGAGGTCGCTGGCGACCGGACGACCGGTCACCAGCGACGTACCGAGGTCTCCGCGGAGCAGGTTCCCCATATAGATGAAGTACTGCACGATCAGCGGCTGGTCGAGGCCGTGCTCCTTGATGAACGCCTCGCGCGTCGCCGGGTTCTGCGATGCCCCCTCGCCCAGCGCCGCGGAGACGGGGTCTCCTGGCACCAGGTTGGTCAGCGCGAACGTGACGATGGTGACGCCAACGAGCAGGAGCAGCGAGGTGCCGATGCGGCGCAGCAGGTAGCCGGCGAGCGGCGACCTGCGCCGCGTCGCCTGCTGCCTCACCGCAACTGTCGTCATGAGAGCGGCCCGCTCAGCCGGCGGGGTTGATCTCGGCGATGTCCATCTCCCACACCGAGTTGTACACGGCGCCGGTGACGGCGTCCGCCGTGGCGATGTTGCGACCGGGGACGATCAGCGGCACGAAGGGACCTTCGGCCTGCATCGCCTCGGCGAATGCCGTGAACGCGGAGGTGCGCTGCGCAGCATCCGTGGCGCTGGCCGCATCCGCAGCGATGCCCGCGATCTCCGGGTTCGCCTCTGCAGTCCAGCCTGAGCGCAGGCCGACCTTGAGGCCCGGCCCGAAGGGGAGGAAGTTCGCCGAGTCGGCGTAGTCCGGACCCCAGAACCACAGGCCGAAGCCTTCGGTGCCGTTGACGTAGGCGTCGAGCTCCGTGGCGAACGGCTGCGGGGCGAGCTCGACCTTGATGCCGGCATCGCCCAGCTGCGCCTGAACGCGCTCGGCGAGCGGAGTGAACTCCACGCCGCCGACCGGGTAGTCGTTCGGGAACTGCAGCTTCAGGGTCTGGCCCGTGTAGCCCGCCTCGGCGAGCGCGGCCTCTGCCTTGTCGAGATCCTGCTCGACACCGCTGTCCAGGGCGCCCTCGAATCCGGGCGGGATGACGCCGGTGGCCTGCACGGCGCCGGCACCGGCCAGTTCGAGCAGCGCGTCGTAGTCGAGCGCGTAGCGGATCGCCTCGGCGATCTTCACGTTCGCGAGCTCCCCTGCGACGGCATCCGACTGGTTGAGGAGCAGGAAGATCGTCTGGCCGGACGGCACCGATTCGACCTCGAGGCCGTCGCCGAGTCCCGCGACCTGGTCGCCGTTGAGGTCCATCGCGACCATCGAGTCGCCGCCCTTGAGGTTGGCGAGCTGCGTCGCACTCTCGGAGACGTTGCGCACGACGACGCGGTCGTACCCGGCCTCTTCGTCGCCGTTGTACTCATCGTTCTTCGTCAGGACGACCTGGGAGGAGAGATCGAGCGTGTCGAGCGTGAACGGACCGGATCCGGCGGACTCGCCGTCGAGGAACTTCTGCGCGCTGTCGGTGCCGTCGATCGCACCGCCGTTCTCGATCACGACGTCGGAGTTGACGATGCCGAGCGCGGGGTTCGCGAGGATCGCGGGCAGCTGCAGGAGCGGGGTCTCGGACGTGATCGAGATCGTCTTCTCGTCGACCTCGGTGATCGTGAGACCGCCGAGGAGGAAGTTGGGCTTCGCGTCGACCATGCCCTGGACGCGCTGCAGCGTGAAGACCACGTCCTTCGCCTCGATCGCCGAGCCGTCGGAGAAGACGCGGTCTCCCTCCAGCGTGAAGGTGAACTCGGTCGCGGTGTCGTTCTGCTCCCACGAGGCGAGACCGGCGACCGGGGTCGAGACATCCGAGCCCTCGAAGTCGACGAGGGTCTCGTAGAGCGCCTTCGCGATCATGTTGCCCGTCGGGTCGTAGGTGTGACCGGGGTCACCCGTCTCGATGGAGAACGCCGTGTCGATGACGAGCGAGCCGCCACCGTCGGAGTCTCCGCCGCCGTTGTTCGCGGAGTTTCCGCCGGAGCAGCCGGCGAGGGCCAGGAGCGCGACGGCTCCCAGGGCGATGAACGATGTGCTTCGGGGCGACACCATGGCGACCTCCAAGGGCGAGGAGTACATTCGGGTAAGTCGGCACCGTTGTGGACGACCGGGATCAGATTCCCACGATATGCGACGATCCGTCTATCAAGAATGCGTAACGCTGTGAAGTTCTGATGCCGAACCCCTTATCGAGGAGCAGTATGTCCAGCAGAGACACGGAAGTCCCGAAGCAATCTGGACGAAGTGCCATGCCACTGGATGATGTGTCGTACAGAATTCTGGACGTGCTGCGCGAGAACGGCCGCGTCTCGATCGCGGCTCTCGCCGAGCGGGTCGGCATCTCGCGGGCGAGTGCGTACACGCGGGTCGAATCCCTTGTGCACGATGGCGTGATCACCGGGTTCAGCGCCCGAGTGGATCCGGCGAAGGCAGGGCTGTCGATCGCCGCCCTCGTATTCGTGACGGTCATGCCGCAGTCCTGGGCGTCGTTCCGCGAGCGCGTGACGGAGATGCCCGACGTGGAGTGGTGTGCCATCACCACGGGCGAGCACGACGCGATGCTCCTGATCCGCGCGGTCGATGTCGGCGGCGTGCATGAATTCTCCACCGGTGTGATCGCGCAACTGCCGGAGGTGCGCACGGTGGTCAGCGTCGTCGTTCTCGACGAGGTGATCCGCCGTGCCTACCTGCTGCCGTCGGATCTCCCCGAGCGCACCACCGAGATCCCGTTGGGAATGACCCGCTGGACGCCGGCATCGCCCGGCCGGGACACGCTGCCGCCGCGCTGATGCCCGCCCCTGCGGTCAGATCGCGGCAACCTCTTCGCACACGCTGAGCTGCGGTGCGCCGTGCATCTCGTAGTGCTCCACGAGGCGGATGAGTCCGTCCGCGGTGAGTTCGAGCTCACTCTCGCCGTCGCCGGTGACCACCGTGCCGTCTGACACCAGCACGTGCACGAACGACACCCAGATCGAGTCGGCCGTGCGCGTGCCGACGAATCGGCCGAACGTCACGGTGTCGCCGGAGTACTCGCCCCAGATCGCACCGTCCCGCTCCCAGTAGACGAACTCGCTCGGCGCGTCAGGGTCGACAGCCGACGTCGTGGAAGACACCATCCGGAATCGGCGGCCGTCGAGGGAGGGGATGGTTGCAGTCGGGTTCACCCCTCGATTATGAGGGATGCACTCCGACACCGGCCGCGCGTCCGGCGCGCCACTCCCTGTCGAGCAGGCCGTAGATCAGCAGCGTCGTCCACTCCTCCTTGAACCAGGAGCTCTCCACCAGGCGCGCCTCCTGACGAAACCCCAGCCGATCCACGACCCGTGCGGATGAGGTGTTCCGTTCGTCGATGCGTGCCGCGATCCGGTGCAGCCCGAGCCCCTCGAACCCGAGCTCGAGAAGGGCGGCCACGGCTTCCGTCGCATAGCCCTTGCCGGATTGTGCGGGGTCGAGGATGTAGCCGACCTCGCCCTCACGATCTCTCTCGCTCCGCCAGAACAGCACCACGTCCCCGACCAGCCGGCCGGTCTCCCGTTCCTCGATACCCAGGCAGACGGCGTCGTCCTGCTTCTCGAACCGAGTCGTCGACCACCGAGTCTGAATCCTCTCCTCGATGTCGGAGAGGGAGAGTTGCCCGTACGGGACGTAGCGCACCGCATCGGCATCCGATTTGTAGACGAGCATCGGCGCGGCGTCATCCAGCGTGAGCGGGCGCAACAGCAGCCGCTCGGTGCGGATCGGATACTCCGGTGCGTACATTCTTCCTCCTGGCGGTGCGGACCCGAACGGCTTCCACCGTAGCCGGGGGCGCGGCGGGTGGGCGCGGCCGGTCCGCAGCGCCCGGGTAGCGTGGTCCCCATGGAGTGGACAGCGGATCCGTCGGCCGGGAGCTGGCTGCGCGAGCGACTCGACGACGGCGTGTCGACGGGCACGGACGCCTGGACCATGCACGTCGTCGTGCCGCGCGGCTACCCGGCGTACGTGCGTGTGTTCCACCCCGCGCGCCGCGACCGCCCGGTCGGAGACGAGTGGCCGGGACTCCCCTACGACGCGCACCGCCACGCGTGGGATGCCTTCCAGGCACGCGACCCGGAGATCATCGGTGAACAGGTGAGCTGGGCAGACACCGCCGCCGCGATGGGCACGAAGATGCATCGCGAAGCGCAATGGCAGCACCTCGTCGCGCCGGGGCGCATCGTCGAGAACGAGGACGGCCCGCGCGACAGCGCCGGGTGGCGTTACCAGGATCCGCCGATTGGCGGGCTGGAGATCGAGTCGCTCGCCGCCGTCGCCGAGCACCTCGTCTCGCACACGTCGACCCCGGATGCCGGATGGGCGGCGGTCTGGGAGGGATGGGGCGGCCTCCTCGGATTCCGTGGTCACGGCCCGTCACGAGCATTCCTCACGTTCAGTGACGATCCGAACCATCAGGCGATGCTCGGCCGCAGCGGTCGCGACCCCTTCAACAGCGTGTTCCGGAGGAAGACGTGGCAGGAGGGAATCCTCTCCCGAGAGATCTCCGAAGGCCCGAGACTCGAACTCCCCGACCGTCGTCATGTCCTGTTCTCTGCAGCACCGCAGACCTTCGCGCACCCCGAGTGGATCCTCGACGCGCCGTGGCGCGACCGCCTGGCCGAGGAGCACGGCTTCCCGGCCGCGGCCCAGAGTCCCAGCATCATCTGGCCCGAAGACCACGCCTGGGTGCTGGGCAGCGAGGTCGACTTCGATTCGACGATCGTCGCCGGATCGGAAGCACTGATCGCGGCGATCTGCGCCGACGAACGCCTCGAGGCTCTGCAGATCCCCGAGGGCGCCGACCTCACCGACGCTGCCGACGAGATGAACCGATGACATCCACCCGACCGGAGTTCACATTCGACGCCCGCCCGCTCACCGAGCCGGTCGATCCCCGAGGAGTGAGCGCTTTCGCCGCGGAATTGCGGGCGCGCGGCACGTCGGGACCCTCCGTGTCGACGATCATCGCCATCGTCTCGCTCGCCATCGCTGCGATGGTGTTCATTCCGGTCACCGCGACGGTCGTCATCGCGATCGCCTCGTCGAGCAGGTCGCCCTGGACCGCAGCCATCCCGCTGGTCATCCTCGCCGTGATCCTCGTCGGCGGCGGCGCGCTGGCGTGGGTCGGTGTTCGCGGAGCACGCGAACGCCGCTACCGCCTGCATCGCTTCGCACAGGCGAACGGGATGAGCTACGAGGCCAAGGTTTCTGATCCACCGCTGCCCGGCATGATCTTCAGCATCGGTGGCGGACGTGTCGCGAAAGACCTGGTGCGGGGAACCTCACCGCGGTTCGTCGAGTTCGGGAACTACCAGTACACGGTGAAATCCGGGAAGAACTCGACCACCTACAGCTGGGGCTACGTCGCCGTGAAGCTCGACGTGCCGCTGCCGAACATCGTCCTCGACGCCGAAGGCAACAACTCGATGTTCGGGTCGAACCTGCCGGCGGCGTTCCAGAAGGAGCAGCGCCTCTCTCTCGAGGGCGATTTCGACAAGTACTTCGCGCTGTACTGCCCGGCCGGCTACGAGCGCGACGCTCTGTACCTGTTCACGCCCGACATCATGGCGCGATTCATCGACAACGCCGCGCAGCTCGATGTCGAGATCGTCGACGACTGGTTGTTCCTCTACACGAAGCGCCAGGTCTCGACCCTCGATGCGGCGACCTGGGCGTGGTTGTTCGGCACCGTCGGCGCACTGATCACCAAGTTCGACCAGTGGGCGCGCTGGCGCGACGAACGACTGCTCGAAGAGAACCCCGCCGCAGCATCCGTGGCGGGAACCCACCAGGCACTGCCTTTCGCGGCGCCTGCCGGAATGCTCACTCCCCCGCCGGGCGTCGCGCAGCAGGGGCGGCGTCTCAAGCGCCGCTTCACCTGGCTGCCGATCGTGGTCATGATCGGGTTCGGCGTGCTCTGGTTCTGGATGCAGCTGCGCTGAGCGGTACCGGATGAGAAGCGGGTGTCGGGGTGGGCGCCTGTTGGGGAACCAGCGTCCACCCCATCCCCCCTCGGGATCGGAAGAAGATCGACTCCCCCTCCGTACGACGGCAATGCCGCCCACGCCTGCGGTCAGCTGGGGACTGACGCTGCACGGCGTATGCGGGAAAGGGTATACCCGCATACGTTGCGGGCGGTTGCGTCCATGCGTCTGAATGCGGCGTGACCTCAGGTCGAGGACGACGCGAGGCCGAAGTGCTCCAGCTCGGCGTCGTTCAGCATTCGGGAACGGATGAGGAACCGCATGCCCGTCGGACCCTCAACGCTGAAGCCGGCGCCACGTCCTGCTACGACATCAATGGTGAGATGGGTGTACTTCCAGTACTCGAACTGCGACTCCGACATGAACACGTCGATCTCGGCATCCAGGCCCACGTCCAGTGAACCGAGAAGAACGTCACTCGGCCCGGTGATGAACATCCCCACGGGATAGCACATCGGTGACGAACCGTCGCAGCATCCGCCGGACTGATGGAACATGAGCGGCCCGTGCTGCGCCGAGAGCTTACGGACGAGGGATGCCGCGGCATCCGTGACCGCAACCCGTCGGCAGGTTTCGGTGCTGACCATGATCGTGCTCCTTCCTGCGTGGTGCCGGGCGGGTGTCCCCCGACACCCGCCCGGATCTGTTGGCAGCTCAGAAGAAGCCCATCGGCCCTTCGGCGTACGAGACGAGGAGGTTCTTCGTCTGCTGATAGTGATCGAGCATCATCTTGTGGTTCTCGCGACCGATGCCGGACTGCTTGTATCCGCCGAACGCGGCGTGCGCCGGGTACTGGTGATACGTGTTCGTCCACACGCGCCCGGCCTCGATCGCCCGCCCCGCGCGATAGGCGATGTCGCCGCTGCGGCTCCAGACGCCGGCGCCGAGGCCGTAGAGCGTGTCGTTGGCGATGCCGATCGCGTCGTCGAAGCCATCGAACGAGGTCACCGACAGCACCGGACCGAAGATCTCCTCCTGGAAGATGCGCATGTCGTTCGTGCCCTCGAAGACGGTGGGGGCGACGTAGTAGCCGTCGCTGAGATCACCACCGAGGTCGACCCGCTCGCCACCGGTGAGCAGCCGCGCCCCGCCCTGCGTGCCGATGTCGATGTAGCTGAGGATCTTCTCGAGCTGGTCGTTCGACGCCTGTGCACCGATCATCGTGGCCGGGTCGAGCGGGTTGCCCTGGATGACCTTGCCGACGCGCTCGAGTCCGTCGGCGAGGAAACCGTCGTAGATCGACCGCTGGATCAATGCTCGGGACGGGCACGTGCACACCTCACCCTGGTTGAGGGCGAACATCGTGAACCCCTCCAGCGCCTTGTCGTAGTACGGGTCGGATGTCGAACGGGCGACGTCCTCGAAGAAGACGTTCGGACTCTTCCCCCCGAGCTCGAGGGTGACCGGGATGAGGTTCTGCGAGGCGTACTGCATGATGAGGCGCCCGGTCGTCGTCTCTCCCGTGAACGCCACCTTGCGAATGCGCTTGTGCTGGGCGAGCGGCGCCCCCGCCTCAATACCGAAGCCGTTGACGATGTTGACGACGCCGGCCGGAAGCAGGTCGCCGATGATCTCGAACAGGAAGAGCAGGGATGCCGGTGTCTGCTCGGCGGGCTTGATGACGACGCAGTTGCCTGCGGCGAGCGCCGGCGCGAGTTTCCAGACGGCCATCAGGATCGGGAAGTTCCAGGGGATGATCTGTCCGACCACGCCCAGCGGTTCGTGAAAGTGGTACGCGACGGTGTTCTCATCCAGCTGACTGATCCCGCCCTCCTGGGCCCGAAGCACCCCCGCGAAGTAGCGGAAATGATCGACGGCGAGAGGGATGTCGGCCGCGAGGGTCTCGCGGATCGGCTTTCCGTTCTCCCAGGTCTCGGCGATCGCGATGCGCTCCAGGTTCTCCTCGATGCGATCCGCGATCCTGTTGAGGACGACAGCGCGCTCCGCCGGGCTGGTCTTGCCCCAGCCCGCGAATGCCTTCCAGGCGACATCGACCGCGCGGTCGATGTCCTCACTGGTGCCGCGGCCGACCTCGGTGAACGGCTTGCCGTTGACCGGGCTGATGTTCTCGAAGTACTGGCCCTTGACCGGGGCGACGAACTCGCCGCCGATGTAGTGGCCGTAGCGGGGGCGGTAGTCGGCGAGCGCTCCGGGCCGACCCGGGGCCGCATAGGCGGTGGACACGTTCTCTTCGACGATGGTCATCGTGACTCCTTCGACGGGCCGCAGCGTCGATGCTGCGTGGCTGTCCCTCGACGGTAGGTCGGCGGAGGTTGCGCCTCGGTGCGCAACGTTGCGCCGGGTTGCAGGGCCTGTCGGCTCAGGCGCCCTCGAGGCGTTCGATCCTCGCGACGAGGCTCGCCCGCTTCGGCGAACGCGCCGGAAGCATCTCCAGCGCGAGCCGGAGCGCCTCGGCATCCACCTGTCCCTCCGGGATCTCCGCGTATGCCAGGAGCACGTCGAGGCTCGCCTCGGACCGCATCGCCTCCCGCAGCGCCGATCGCACTGTCTCGCGGAAATCCTCCACACCGGGGGAGGTCGATTCGGGCAGCACCGGACCCCGATAGGCCGTCAGAGCGACTCGGTGCGCGCCGCGATCGAGGAGCGAGAGCACGTCATGCGCATCGGTCTCCAATGCGGCGGTGAGCCGATACGGACGAGACTCCGGCACGAGTTCGGGTGCGCTGCGCTCGAGGACCTTGCGCAGGCGCACCATCTCGGGGCGCAACGTATCCGGCGAGACGTCGCCGCCGTAGACGAGTTCGCACAGACGCTCGGCCGACAGACCTTGACGGTGCACGGCGAGCATCAGCAGAATCGCCGCGTGCCGGGCGCTGAGTTCGGTGACGATCTCCTCGTGCGCCGACATCGCCTCCAGTCGAGCGCGATCCCGTCCGAGTACACGCAGCGTCGCGCGGGCCGCGCTCGGCGCCTGGTGCTTCGTCGTGCGCGCCCGCGGCGCCTCGCTCCGCGCACGCAGACGGGCGACCATGATCTCCGACTCGACCGCACGCGCCGTGGCATCCACCAGCATGCGCGCCTGCAGCGTGACCGCCTCCGCCCCGCCCGTGACATCGATCACACCCAGCACCCGCATCGTCTCGGGGTCGCGCACCGGCGCTGCCGTGCACGACCACGGGTGCACGAGCCTGTTGTAGTGCTCCGCGCCATGGATCTGCACGGTCTGTCCGAGGGCGAGCGCGGTGCCGGGGGCTGCGGTTCCGACCGCGTCCTCCGACCAGTTCGCGCCGGCCACGAAGCCCATGTCACCCGTGAGCGACCGCAGTTGCCGATCGCCCTCCACCCAGAGCAGGCGCCCTGCCTGATCGCCGACGGCGACGATCACGCCGGAATCCTCGGCGGTGCCGGGAAGCAGCAGTGCGCGGATCATGTCCATCACCGACGCGAGCGGGTGCGACAGCCGGTACGCCTCCAGTTCCTCGGGGACGAGTTCCAGCAGCGGGGCGCCCTCGGGGCCGACACGGCCACGCCAGGATCGCTCCCAGGACTCGCGGACGAGTGGACGGACATGCTGCAACCGCTGATCGTCGAGGTTGCCGGCGAGCAGTTCTTCGTGCGCACGCTCGATGAGGAGGCGTGACGCCGCGGGTTCGCCGTCACGCGAGGAAGACCATGATGCCGCCAACGGGCCTCCGATCCTCTCCGACCTGCCCCGCACCCCAGCATAGGAGCGTTCCCATCCGCGCGGAACAGGCTCTCGAACGGTCAGCTTCGGGCGGCCCACCACTCGCGCAGCCGCTGCTCGGCGGCATCCGCCCCCAGCACACCCTCGTCGAGGCGCAGATCCAGCAGGAAGCGGTAGGCCTCGCCGACCTCGCGGCCCGGTTTGATCCCGAGCACCTCTTGGATGCGGTTGCCGTCGACCTCGGGGCGGATCGAGTCGAGCTCCTCCTGCTCGCGGAGGGCCGCGATGCGCGACTCGATGTCGTCATAGGCGCTGGCGAGACGTGAAGCCTTGCGCTTGTTCCGGGTGGTCACGTCGGCGCGGGTGAGGATGTGCAGCCGCTCCAGCAGATCGCCGGCGTCGCGCACGTACCGGCGCACCGCGGCATCCGTCCATGCACCCTCGGCGTAGCCGAAGAAACGCAGATGCAGTTCGATCAGGGTCGCGACGGCATCCGTCGTGTCCCCGTCGAAGCGCAGGGACTGCATCCGCTTGCGCGCCATCCGCGCCCCGACGATGTCGTGGTGGTGGAAGGTGACGACGCCGCCGTCTTCGAGCTTGCGCGTGCGCGGCTTGCCGATGTCGTGCAGCAGCGCGGCGATGCGCAGCGCGACGTCGGGCCCGGCCTCTGGGTTGCGGGTGTGCTCGAGCTCGATGGCCTGGGTCAGAACCGTCAGCGAGTGCTCGTAGACGTCTTTGTGGTGGTGGTGCTCATCGACCTCGAGGCGCAGCGCGCTGACCTCGGGGAGGAACTCTTCGATGAGACCGGTATCGACGAGCACGCGGATGCCGCGCACCGGATCGTCGGTCTGCATGAGGCGCACCAGCTCGGATTGGATGCGTTCGGGACTGACGATCTTCAGGGTCGCGCGAAGACGCTCGATCGCGGCGCGGGTGCCCTCTTCGATGTCGAAGCCGAGCTGCGCGCTGAACCGGGCGGCGCGGAGCATCCGTAGCGGGTCATCGCCGAAGCTCACGGCCGGGTCGGCCGGCGTGCGCAGGATGCGGGCGACGAGGTCTTCGACGCCGCCGGTCGGGTCGACCAGCTTGACCGCGGGAACCTGCAGCGCCATCGCGTTGACGGTGAAGTCACGGCGGGCGAGGTCGCCGTCGATCGTGTCGCCGAACTCGACGGTCGGCTTGCGGGTGACGCCGTCGTAGCTGTCGGCCCGATAGGTGGTGATCTCGACCTGCTCGCCCTGCACGCGGGCGCCGATCGTGCCGAAGGCGCGGCCGATGTCCCAGTGCGCCGTGGCGATCGGCTTCACGATGCGGAGGATGTCGTCCGGCAACGCGTCGGTGGTGAAGTCGAGGTCGTTCGTCGGGCGTCCCAGCAGTGCATCGCGCACCGGACCACCGACGACGGCGAGGTCGAAGCCGGCGTCGGCGAAGGCGCGCGCGAGCGTCGCGACGACGGGATGCGCGGCGAGCGCGCCGAGGCGGGCCAGGCCGTCGGCCATGTTGAGCATGGGTTCCAGCGTACCGGGGCCGGTGCGGGGTGCCCCTGCCCCGCCGGCCTGCGCCGAGTCCTTCCTCCCGAGTTCCGACGGCGATATATAGGATCGGCGTCATGACCGACAACGACGAGCCGTCCCCCGAAGAGGTCGCGGCGGCCCAGCGCGCCACCTCTCGGCGCGACTTCTTCAAGATCGGCGGCGCGGCCGTCGCGGGCGCGGTGGCGGGCGGCGTCGGCGGGGCAGTGATCGGGAATGCGATCGGTGAACGGCAGGGATTCCTCGAGGGGTCGACCGACTTCGGCGCTCTCGCTCCGCGCCACGCGCCCGGGTTCGATCACCTCGTCGTCGTGATGGGCGAGAACCGCTCGTTCGACAACCTGCTCGGCTATCTGTACTCGAAGGAGGATCTGCCGGAGGGGCAGACCTTCGACGGCCTCAACTTCGGCGACTACGGCAACTTCTCGGTCGACGGCACGACGTGGGTTCCCGCGCACATCTACCAGGGCGACACCGACAAGATCATGGGCTATCCCAACCCTGATCCCGGTGAGGAGTTCCCGCACGTCAACACCCAGATCTTCAACACGGTCGTGCCGGAATCGAACTCGGCCCTGTTCGTGGAGCAGATGCAGCCGCCGTTCAACACACCGCAGAACGGTGAGCAGCCGACGATGAGCGGCTTCCTCACCGACTACATCATCAACTACATGCGCCTGAAGAAGGGCACCGCTCCCACCGCCGACGAAGCCAGTCAGATCATGGGTTCGTTCTCGCCGCAGATGCTGCCGACTCTCTCGACGCTGGCGAAGGAGTTCGCCGTCTTCGACAGCTGGTTCTGCGCCGTTCCGTCGCAGACGTTCTGCAACCGGTCGTTCTTCCACGCCTCCACCTCGCATGGCTTCGTCACGAACAAGCACGGCGGCGGCTACGACAAGTGGCTCGACGCCCCCGCGGCACCGACGATCTTCAACCGCCTCGAAGACGCCGGCCTGAGCTGGAAGATCTACTTCGACGAACTGCAGATGGTGTCCTTCACCGGGGTGCTGCACGCGCCGGTGCTGGAGAAGTTCTGGAAGACCGAGCACTTCGGCACGATGGACGATTTCTACGCGGATGCCGAGCATGGCGAGCTGCCGGCGTACGCGTTCATCGAGCCGCGCATGGTCTACAACCACAACGACTTCCACCCGCCGTTCGGAGCGCTGCACGAGAGCGACGTGTTCGGTTCCGACGTGATCAACAGCGCACACTCCGACGTACGCGCCGGTGACGAGCTCATCCACGACATCTACACGGCGATCCGGCAGAGCAAGTCAGCCAAGGGGTCCAACGCGGTCAACACGATGCTGTTGATCACGTTCGACGAGCACGGCGGATGCTACGACCACGTGCCGCCGCCGGAGGCGACTTCGCCGAGCCCGGCAGATGATCCCGGCGAGATGGGGTTCGAGTTCGACCGGCTCGGCTGCCGTGTTCCCGCCATCGCCGTGTCCGCGTACACCCGGCGCGGCACCGTCATCAATGACGAGATGCACCACGGCTCGGTCATCGCGACGCTGAGCAGGCTGCACGGCCTCAAGCCGCTCACCCGACGCGATGCCACGGCGAACACCATGTTCAACGTCATCAACCTCGACAAGCCGCGGCATCCGGCGGACTGGCCCGAGACGACGCCGTCGTTCACTCCGGAGAACCCCGAGGCGACCCCGCCGCATCCGGCGCACGCGCACAAGGACAAGCCGCTCACGCCGCCGGCGCACGGGCTCCTCGGTCTGCTGCTCGCGCGCTACGGCCTGCCGGACGACGAGGAGCCGCAGACCTACGAAGATGCCTACAACCTGCTGCACAAGCACGGGCGAGGCCTCTTCGGCGTCGAGCAGGGCTGAAGCCGGCTGTCGTCGGCGCGCGGCGGCGGCGTGGTCAGAACAGCGGGTTCTCGCCCCTGGCCTGCGCGAGGGCCGCGGCGCGGTTCTTCAAGTGCCGCATGAGGAGCGTGCTGAGCGCCACGCCTCCGATCAGCGCGACACCGGCAAGGATCCAGACTCCCATCTCGGGGTCGACGAGTCCGAGCACGTAGACGGCCACCACCACGATCAGCAGCACGGTTCCCTCGACGAGGGCGAAGTTGCGGAACAGCTTCGTCTGGCGCTGCGCGTAGTCCTTCTCGACATCTCTCGCGCGTCCACCGACCGACGAGTCCCCTGCGTAGCTCATGCGTCCCACCGTAGCGAAGGCGGTTCCTCGGTCGGGACGGATGTGCGTCCAGCGGTGCTCAGGCGAGCTCGAAGAACAGAAGCCTGTCACGCGCGTCCCAGGGAGCGGCGGGAGAGAATCCCAGCTTTCGATACAAGAGGATCGCCGGCTCGCGCCAATCCCACACCGAAAGTCTCACCGGTCGAGAAGCATCCCGAAGTGCTTCACGGATCAGTGCGCTTCCCACGCCGTGACCTCTCGCTGGCGGTGTCGTCCAGAAGCGCTTGACCTCTGACGCGCCCGCCGTCCTCGTGACGACGACGATCCCGCAATCCGCACTGTCGACCGATGCGACGAGCACGCGCATCCCGGCCAGCGATTTCTCGGGGTCGGAGATCTCGCGCGCGTAGCGATCCGGGAGTACAGCTGCTCGTGGGGTGAGGCCGTGATCCCCCTTCTCCGCTTCCGTCTGCCGGAGATAGTCCCCCAGCAGAGCAGACACGGACTCTTCGTCCTCTGGGAAGGAGGCCTCACGGATATCGACCTTGCTCTGGCGGCCTGTCATGCGCGGTCTTTCGTTGCAGCGCGACGCGCGCGGAGGAGCTTGATGCCTCCGACGGTCAGAAGCACTGCACCGAGCAGAACGACCCCGGCACTGAACCAGGCGACGACATCCCATCCGGACCCGGGTACCAGGACCACAAGGCCCGCGCCTCCACCGATGAGGCAGAGCGCACCACCGAGAAGCGGTCCGCCCGCTCCTGGCGTGGGCGTGTGCTCCCAATCCGTCATGGCGTCAGTATCCCACTGGCGATTCGTCGACCTAGATCGGGTACCCCTCGACGGGTCCTTCCGTGTTCGGCTTCCAGCCCAGTGCCGGCGCGACGTGCTTCGCGAACGACTCCAGCACGTGCAGGTTGTAGTCCGGGCCGAGCTGGTTCGGGATGGTCAGCATGAGGGTGTCCGCGGCCATCACCGCCTCATCGGCGAGAAGCTGCGAGATGAGCACGTCCGGCTCCGCGGCATACGTCTTGCCGAACGTCGAGCGGAAGCCGTCGATGATGCCGACCTGATCGCTGCTCTCCTCGGAACGAAGGCCGAAGTAGGCGCGGTCCATGTCGGAGATGAGGGGGAAGACACTTCGGCTGACCGAGACCCGGGGAGTGCCGGTGTGACCCGCCGCCTTGTAGGCAGCGCGGTACAGGTCGATCTGCTCGCGCTGCAGTTCGTGGAACGGCACGCCCGTCGCTTCGGTGAGGAGTGTCGAGCTCATCATGTTGAGGCCGCGGCGCCCGGTGTCCTCGGCGGTCGCCCGCGAACCGGACCCCCACCAGATGTGGTCGCGCAGGGTCGGTGACTGCGGCTCGATCGCCAGGTAATGCCCGGCGCCGACCATCCTCGGGTCGCCCGGAGCGATGCGCTCGCCCTCGATGGCGGCGAGGAACAGGTCGAACTTCTCGCGGGCGAGCACGCTGCCGCGCTCGGCATCCTCTTCATCGACGTACCCGAACGTCTCGTACCCGCGCAGCGCCGTCTCGGGTGACCCACGGCTCACGCCGAGCGCGATGCGCCCGTCGGCGATGAAGTCGAGAGCGGCCGCCTCCTCGGCGAACTGCAGAGGGTTCTCGTACCGCATGTCGATGACGCCGGTGCCGACCTCAATGCGCTTCGTCCGCGCAGCCATCGCGCTGAGCAGCGGCATCGGGGACGCCGCCTGACGAGCCCAGTGGTGCACGCGCACGTAGGCGCCGTTCACGCCGATCTCGTCGGCACCCTCGGCGATCTCGATGGTCTGCTTCAGCATGTCCCCGGCGGTGCGGGTCGCCGAACCGGGCACGTCGGCGTAGTGCCCGAACGAGAGGAATCCGAAAGCCTTCATGATCTATGCGAACGAATGGATGCGGTCGACTATTCCCGTGAACGGACGCTCACGATGCGGCAGGGGCCAGGAATCCGTCGAACACGAGCGAACGGATGCGGGGCTCGAGATCGGTCCACAGGTCGGCGAACGGCACCTCGAACAGATCGGCGAGCGCCGCGGCGATCTGCATGACGGTCAGTTCGCCGTCGCAGGCGCCGACGAACGCGGCGAGCGCCGGATCGACCGACAGCGTGCGGGCGAAGCCGCCGCCCTGACGCAGTTCGATCACGCTCGGATCATCGTCTCCGGGGAGCAGGTGCCGCGCCTCCGTGACGTCAGCAGCCGTGACGAGAGTCACCGGCAGCCCGGTGCTGAGCAGATCGTGCGCGGCAAGGCCGTTGCGCAGCGCCACCCCGACACCCGACACCGGCTGCGACACGGTCTCGATCCGCCGCAGCGGCGAACCGTCGACAGGACGACGCCGCAGCAGCACGTACCCGAATCCGATCGACGTCACGCCACGCTCCGCGAAATCGTCGAGCCACGCAGTGAGCAACGGCGTGAATGCGGCTTCCCTCGGCGTCGTGCCTCCGTCGCGGATCCACAGCTCCGCGTAGCCCAGTGGAGTGAGTTCCTCCCGCTGGATCACCCATAGGTCGAGATCATCCCGAACCCACGAGGACAGCCGATCCAGCCCGGACGCACCGTTTCGCGACTCCCAGTTGCCGAGCAGTTGAGCGACCCCGCCGGGCGTCAGGTACGCCGGCACGTCACGGATGAACTGCTCGACGAGTGCATCGCCGATGAGTCCGCCGTCACGGTACTCGTACTCCGGCACACCGTCGCCGCGCGGGGTGATCACGAACGGCGGGTTCGACACCACCAGATCGAACGCCTCGCCTTCGACCGGTTCGAACATGCTGCCCTGGCGGAACGTGATGTTCGAGACGCCGTTGATCCGGGCATTGATCTCCGCGTAGGCCAGGGCGCGTGCCGAGATGTCGGTCGCGATGACCGTGCCCGCGTATCGGGCGACCAGAAGGGCCTGGATGCCGCATCCGGTGCCCAGATCGAGGGCACGATCGACCTCGATCGGCATGATGATCTCGGCAAGGGTGCGCGAGGCACCGCCGACGCCGAGCACGTGATCGGCAGGAAGAGCCGTTCCGAGCGCGACCTCGTCGAGATCGCTCGCGATCCACCACTCCCCGACGCCGTCGGCGTCGACGAACGACTGCGGCCGCAGCAGCGCGGTCGGCACTACTGTCTCCGCGCTGACCTCCGCCAGCCCGAGAGCGGCCAGACCTGCCACGCCGAGCCGTGGAACAGCAGCCTCTACGAGGTGCGACGGCTGCGGCATCCCGAGCACGAACAGACGCCCGAGCGTCGCGAGCACTCCCTCGTCGCCCGCGATCGCGCGCAGGATCGGCTCGCGCATCCCTCGCCCGAGAGCGTCGTCGGCGTCCTCTCCCCACAACCGTCGGAGCGGTTCGGAGCGGAAGTCCGCGGCATCGAGGTCGGCGGCGAGAGCCGCGCAGTGCAGGGGCTCCGGAACGGGTGCAGAGGTGTCGGACACGGCCGTCACTCTACGCGTGTTCAGGGTTCTCCTTCAGTCGCCCACCTAGAATCACAAGGTCAGTACTCACGAGCAGCCAGCGTCGCCGGCGTTCGAGGAAGACCCTATGACCGTGAACACTCCCGAAACCGGCCTTCGCGCGCAACTGCTGCGGCTCGCGCGCGGCGCGGTCGCATTCGCGATCGTTCTGGGCGTCTGCGGTGGGGGGGCGTCTGCGAGCTACGCCGCGACCGACAAGCAGGTCGAAGACGGATCGGTGGAACTGTTCATCTCCATCGGCGTGCACGGATCGGTGGCGCCGGGAACCGCGACCACGGCTGCGCTCACCGTGCAGAACAGCACCGATGCCGAGGTCTCCGCGGGGCGCGTGGTGCTCGAACTGGGCCGCACTCCTCTTGCCGACAGCGCGGCCCTGACGGCCTGGCTGGATGAAGGAACGACCGACGCCGTGTTCGCGCCGCTGGGCGCCGATGACACGGCATCCGTCGATCCCCGTGGGTCGACGACGGCGAACGTGGTCGTTCCGCAGGAGTCGCTCGCCGACCTCGCCCCCGGCATCTATCCCCTGCGCGCCGGACTCGACGGGGCCACCACCGACGACCTCGATTCCGACACGGCCATCCTGACCGAGGTCTCGTCGACGAGCGTCCTCGTCATCACCGCCGCAACGGCCCCGCAGGTGGGCGTGCTCGTGCCGATCACCGCGACTCCCACTGGTGGGGCGCTGCTCACCCTCGACGAACTGACCACTCTGACCGCCCCGGACGGCGCGCTCACCGCTCAACTCGACGGCGTCGTCGGCACCGCCGCGGCGCTCGCGATCGACCCGGCCATCCTCGCCGCCATCCGTGCCCTGGGTACGGCAGCGCCGACGAGTGTCGTCGAATGGCTCACTCGTCTCGAGGAGCTCCCCAACGAACGCTTCGCCCTGCAGTTCGGCGACGCGGATGCCGCCACGCAGGCGCACGCCGCACTCCCCGCGCTGCTCGAGCCGACCAGTCTGCGCAACTTCCTCGACCCGAAGATGTTCCCGAGCATCCCGAGCACGGCGACACCGACACCCACACCGGAACCGACCGCTGAGCCGAGCCTGCCCGACGATGCCGAACTGACGACGCTTCCCGGAGCGATGCCCGGCATCCTGTGGCCGCGCGGCGACGTCACCGGCGACGACCTCGCCACGTTCGCCGGATACCTGGGCGGGCCGGGAACGACGATCCTGCCCTCCACCTCCATCGGCGAGAAGATCAGCGGGCACGCCGCCGTCGGCGAGAACGACCTCCTCATCACGGACGCCGCCGTCTCGGCGGCCCTGTCCTCCGCAGCGACCGAGCCCGACGCCGACGCACGGGCGCGCTCCCTCGCGGCGGCGAACGCGCATCTCGTCCTGGCGGCGCAGAGCGCGCCGGGCATTCCCCTTCTCGTCGCGCTGGAGCGGAACGAGCTGCGCACCGCCGAGGCGCTGCGCGCCGCCATCTCGGCCGTCGACACCCCGGCCTTCGAACTCTCCGCGCTGCGGGCCGCACCGCCGGCATCCGTCACTCTGACGGCGGAACCTGATGCGTCCCGAGCCACGGCGCTGCAGAACCTGCTCGCTGACGAGGCGACCCTGAACGAGTTCTCGTCGATCCTCACCGACCCGCAGGTGCTCCTCAGTCCTGAACGCATCCGGATCCTCCGCGTGATCGGGGTCGGCTCGACGGCCGAGGAGTTCGCGGAGGCGATCACCACCCATCGCGCGGCCACGCAGACCACTCTCGACGCCGTCGGCATCGAGCCGTCGAGCCTGATCCAGCTGTACGGCGCGAATGCCGAGTTCGGCTTCTGGGTGCGCAACGACCTGCCGTGGCCGGTGAACGTGCGCCTCTTCGCGGAGCCCTCCGACCTGCGCCTCGACGTGCAACGCGAGACCGAGGTCACCGCGGACGCCGCCAGCAACACCCGCGTCAAGGTTCCGGTGGCCGCGCGCCTCGGCAGCGGCGACCTCGACGTGGAACTGAGCCTGAAGAGCCCGACCGGGGTCGACATCGGAACGACGCGGTACGCGGACGTCTCGGTGCGCGCCGAATGGGAGAGCATCGGCCTGATCATCTTCGGCGGGCTGGCCGCACTGCTGATCGTCGTGGGCGTTGTGCGCACGGTGCGTCGCCGACGGCGGCATGAGGCGGCTGAGGCGTCGGATGCATCGGATGCCGAGACAGACGTTGAGGAAGCGGATGCGGAGGCCGAGTTGGCCCCGCTCGAGGAGGAACGTTGAGCAGTCTCGGCCGAGCGAGCGCGATTCTCGGAGCGGGAACGCTCGTCTCACGCCTGACCGGGCTGCTGCGCACGATCGTGCTGGTGGCGGCGATCGGTGAGATCGGGCGTGCGCCGGACGCCTTCGGCATCGCGAACCAGCTTCCGAACAATGTCTTCACGCTCATTCAGACCGGCATCCTGACCGCCGTGATCATTCCTCAGATCATCAAGTCCGCGGCCCACAAAGACGGCGGTCAGGCCTTCATCTCGAAGGTCTTCACGCTCGGAACCATCGTCTTCCTCGCCGCGACAACCCTGGCAGTCATAGCGGCGCCGTGGCTCGTCCATCTCTACGGGCCCGAGTTCACCCCCGCACAGCTCGCCCTCGGCACGGCGTTCGCGTACTGGTGCCTGCCGCAGATCCTGTTCTACGGTCTCTACGCCCTCATCGGCGAGACCCTCAACGCGAAACGCATCTTCGGTCCGTACACCTGGGCGCCGATTGCGAACAACGTCATCTCCATCGCCGGTTTCCTCGTGTTCATCGCCCTGTTCGGCGGAGACCGCAGGCACGTCGACATGTGGGATCCGACCATGATCGCCGTCCTCGGCGGCACTGCGACCCTCGGCATCGCCGTCCAGGCCCTGATCCTTCTCGCTGCCTGGCGGCGCACCGGTCTGCACCTGCGACCGGACTTCCATTGGCGCGGTGTGGGCCTGCGCGACATCGGCCGGCTCGCCGGCTGGACCTTCATCATGGTGATCGCCGGTCAGCTGGCCGGGCTCGTGCAGTCAATGGTCGTCTCGGCGGCGTCCGGGCAGTTCCCCGCCGGTTTCATGATGGGCAACGCCTGGCTGCTGTTCATGCTGCCGTACTCGATCTTCGCCGTATCGATCGGTACTCCCTACTTCACGCAGATCTCCGAGCACGCGGCGGAAGGCCGCGACGAAGAGGTCCGCGGAGACGTCGCGCGCTGCATCCGAGCCGTCTCGCTCTTCATCGTGGTCTCGATCGCCGCTCTGGTGGCAGCCTCGGTCCCGGCGACCCGCATCTTCACCAACAGTGCGGAGGGCGCCGCTCTCGGGGCCCCGGTGCTCGTCGGCTACCTCGTCGGTCTCCTGCCGCTCTCCGTACTCTTCATCGTGCAGCGCACGTTCTACGCATACGGCGACACCCGCACCCCGTTCTGGATCACGATCGTGCAGTGCGCGATCATCGTCGGCACGGCACTCGTGATCCCGCTGTTCGTTCCGCTCTCGCACCTGGCAGCGGCGATTGCTCTCAGCCAGTCGGCCGCCGGCACCGTGCAGATGATCATCGCGGTCTGGGTGCTGCGACGTCGCCTCGGCGGCCTCGAGCTGGGACAGACGCTGCTCTCGATCGGCCGTTTCGTCATCGCGGCCGTCCCGGCCGGTTTCGCCGGCTGGGGAACGTTCCTGCTTCTCGGCGGCGTCGACGGCTGGTCCGCAGCCGACAAACTGCTCGGAGCCCTTGGCACCAGTGTGATCGGCGGGGTCACCGTCATCGTCTATGCCCTCGTACTGATTGTGCTGCGCGCCCCGGAACTCAAGGTCGCCACCGTGATCCTGCAGCGTTTCCTGCCGAAGCGCTGATCGACCAGGAGGTCGACGAGCCCGCGTCATCTACAGACTGTTCACCTTGCAGCGTCCGTCGGCGCTGTCTCAGGGAATGACCCGCGGTTACCATGGGTTGAAGCAGGGGAACAGACTTTCAGCAACGGAGAGCACATGCGTCAGGTCATCATCATCGGGTCCGGCCCGGCCGGTTTCACAGCTGCCATCTACGCAGCGCGTGCGAGCCTGCAGCCGCTTCTCATCGCCAGCTCGGTCGAGGTCGGCGGCGAGCTGATGAACACCACCGAGGTCGAGAACTACCCGGGCTTCCCCGAGGGCATCCAGGGCCCCGAGCTGATGGCCAAGTTCCAGGAGCAGGCCGAGAAGTTCGGCACCGAGGTTCTCTACGACGACGTCACATCGCTCGATCTGAACGGTCCGGTCAAGACGGTCACGCTGGGCAGCGGCGCAGTTCATGAGGCGTCCACGGTCATCTACGCGACCGGCTCGGCCTATCGCAAGCTCGACGTCGCCGGCGAGGAGCGCCTCTCCGGATATGGCGTGTCGTGGTGCGCGACCTGCGACGGCTTCTTCTTCCGCGAGAAGACGATCGCGGTCGTCGGCGGCGGCGACTCGGCGATGGAGGAGGCGACCTTCCTCACCCGCTTCGCTTCGAAGGTGTACGTCATCCACCGCAAGGACTCCCTGCGCGCATCGAAGATCATGCAGGAACGCGCGTTCGCGAACGAGAAGATCGAGTTCATCTGGAACGCCGAGGTCGCAGAGATCCGTGGCGAGAGCGCGGTCTCGGGTGTGCAGCTGCGCTCGACCGTCGACGGCTCGGTGTCGGAGCTGCCTCTGGACGGCCTGTTCGTCGCGATCGGAAACGACCCGCGCACGCACCTCGTGCACGGCAAGCTCGACCTCACCGCCGAAGGCACGATCTGGGTCGACGGTCGCTCTTCGCGCACCTCGGTACCCGGTGTGTTCGCTGCCGGTGACGTCATCGACCCCACCTACCGTCAGGCGATCACCGCTGCCGGCACCGGAACGGTCGCCGCGCTCGACGCGGAGCACTTCCTCGCCGACCTCGAGGACGCGTCGATGGAAGTTCCCGCTGCGGAGGCCGCGGAGATCATCGTCGCCTGACCAGGCGGGAACACATACCGGTCGCCCGCTGTTGTAGCAGGCGAATCCCACGATCAAGGAGAGTTTCTGATGAGTGCACAGGCGACGAGCCAGGCGACCTGGGAGCAGGACGTTCTGCAGGCCGATGGTCCCGTTCTGGTCGACTTCTGGGCGGAATGGTGCGGCCCGTGTCGCATGGTCTCCCCCGTGCTCGACGAGATCCAGTCGGAGCATCCCGAGAAGATCACGATCCTCAAGCTCAACGTCGATGAGAACCCCGAGCTCGCCATGAAGTACCAGATCACGTCGATCCCGGCGATGAAGGTCTTCCAGGGCGGCGAGGTCAAGCAGACCATCATCGGCGCCAAGCCGAAGTTCGCCCTCGAGAAGGATCTCGAAGCTTTCATCGGCTGACCCATCGACGTATCGAAGCCCGTCACCTCCCCACGGAGGTGACGGGCTTCGTCGTTCGGAGCGGAAGGTGTAGGGCGGAGTTTCACGTGAAACATGGTCAGCAGGGTCATCGCACCCACCTCGTGCCCGCTAGTGTCCTCCGTATGACGACAAATGCACCGAGCAGCTCCCGCCGCGGTCTCGCGATCACCTCCGTCGTTCTGGGGGCGGTGGCTACGCTGATGATCCTCGGCTTCTGGATCATCGGCAGCGCCTTGGACGGACAGGGCCTCTCGAACGGCGCCGTTCTCGCGGTCCTGTCGTTCTACGCGTCCGTCGTCGTCGGCGCGGCGGCCGTTCTTGTCGGTATCGCCGCAGTCATCGTCTCTCGGCCGAGAATCCTCGGGATTGTCGGATTCATTCTGGGTGCTGTGCCCGTCGTCGGGTTCTTCGTGACGATGGCGGCTCAATCCGGACAGTGATCTTCCGGAGGCCAAAGCCGTAGCTCCCCGCGGGCGTCACTGGTTACTTGTCGTAGGCCGACACCTGAGGAAGCCCTCGAGCAGCACGAGCCCGGTCGAGGATCTCTTGAATGACTGCGGTCTTACCTCCGTTGTAGGTGGATGCTCCACTCCTCGCCGCCTGCTCGGCGGCGATCTTCGCGTCTTCGTAATGGGCGGCGTCCGCCGGATTCGTGCGTAGCCAATCGCGCAGGATCCGTTGGTTCGCGGTATCCCACTGTTCCTCCGCGAAGAAGTGGACAATTTGGACACGACGTTCATCCTGCTCGAAGACCATGACCGGGTGCGTTCGGACGCCGCTCCCGACGCGCCACCCCGAGGATTCCAGGCTCTGCCGGTGCTCCTCAAACTCCGTGATGTCCCGGATACGAACGGCCACATCGATGATCGGCTTCGCTCGCATGCCGGGTATCGACGTGGACCCGATGTGTTCGATCACCCACGTCGGGTCGCCGACGCTGCGCAACTGCGCAGCCACGCGTTCGAACTGCTCTGGCCAGGAGGCGTCGTACGGAGTCAGTAGTCCGGACATGTCATCCCTGGCCTTGCCCTCAAGAGGCGACGGTCGGGTCCCAGCGTCGGTGCTTGCGCTTCTCGTCGAGAAGTCCCCACACCGCAGGGGTCAACTCGGGGTACTCCAGGGCGATCTGGCGGAGCACTCGGTAGTGGCGAGCGGCATTCGGGCGCAGCCCGTCATTGGCATTGATGTTGTCGGCGCGGAGCAGATACACGACGAGCTCGTCCACGCTGGGGAGGTCCTCCATGAACTCCCACGGGTCCTCGCCTCCGAGCAGGCGCTCCTGAATCAATACGGCAAGTTCATCCGCCGCTTCCGCACGCAGCACTTCGAGGCTCGCGCGGCGGGGGATGGATTCGGACACGATTCCAGCCTAAACGCTCCCGGAAACGGGGCGGGCGCGGATGCCGCGGTTCGCAGCATCCGGCCCGATTCTCAGCGCTTTCTCGGCGCCGCCGCCCCTTCCGTCATGTCCTCCAACGACTTGCCCTTCGTCTCCTGCACGAATCTCCAGACGAACAGCAGCGACAGGAGCGCGAACGTCGCGTACAGACCGTACGCGAGGCCCAGCGAGATGTCCTTGAGTCCGGGGAACGAGACCGTGATGATCCAGTTCGCCACCCATTGGCCGGCAGCGGCGAGAGACAGCGCCGCTGCACGCATCCGGTTCGGGAACATCTCCCCCAGGAGAACCCAGACCACCGGGCCCCACGACATGCCGAAGGACACGACGAACAGGTTCGCCGCGACGAGCGCGATCGGTCCTGCCATTCCTTCAAGATGCGGAGAGCCGTCGATGACGGGTGCGGTGCCGAAGATGAATGCCATCGTCGTCAGTGTGATCGTCATGCCGATGGATCCGATGATCAGCAGCGGCTTGCGGCCGAACTTGTCGATCGTCGCGATCGCGATCAGTGTCGTCAGGATGTTGATGATCGCACCGATCACGGTGATCACGAACGCCTGCGACTCGTCGAAACCGACGGCCTCCCAGAGGATGTTCGAGTAGTAGAAGATCACGTTGATTCCGACGAACTGCTGGAAGACCGACAGCAGGAGTCCGACCCAGACGATCGCGGCGACCTTTCCCGACGGAGTCCGCAGATCGGCCCAGGACGGCTTCGTCGTGCGCTCCATGGTCTGCTGGATGCGGATGATCGTGGTCTCGATCTTGTCGGGGCCGAGCATCTGCGCGAGCACGACCTTGGCGTCGTCGACGCGGTGCTGCGCGACGAGGTATCGAGGCGATTCCGGGATGGTCAGGGCGAGGCCGCCGTAGATGACCGAGGGGATCGCCATAGCCAGGAACATCCACCGCCAGGCGTCCAGGCCGAACCAGAACGGCTCAGAGGAGCCGCCCGCCGCGGTCGCGATGAGGAAGTCGACGAGCAGTGAGATGAAGATACCGGTGACGATGGCGAGCTGCTGCAGGGATGCGAGACGGCCGCGGATGCGGGCCGGGGCGATCTCCGCGATGTAGGCCGGGGCGATGACCGAGGCCATGCCAACGCCGAGGCCGCCGATCACGCGTCCGACGACGAAGACCCAGAGCCCATCAGGAGCGGGCGCGAACCCGGTCACGATCGCGGAGACCAGGAACAGGACGGCGGCGATCTTCATCACCGCGAGGCGTCCGATCGCATCGGCGATCCGCCCAGCGAGCAACGCCCCCACAGCCGCCCCGATGAGAGCCGACGCGACGGCGAAGCCCAACGCGACCGGATCGGCGTTGAAGGATTTCTCGACCGCCGATACCGCGCCGTTGATCACCGCGCTGTCGTAGCCGAACAGGAAACCACCCAAGGCGGCGACGATCGCGATCCGGATGACTCCGGCGCTCTTCGAGGAATCGTCATCGTCGAAGATCGATTCCTCTGTCGGTGATGCTCCTCCGTGGCCGGCCATGGCAACTCCATCCGCGATCGAGAACACCGACATCATTGCCGGTGGGGAACACCTTGCCATACCGCAACAGGGGAAGCCACCGTTCGAGACGATCCGTTCGGTGGCTTCCCCTGCTTCGCCGTTTCAGACGGAGCTCAACTACTGCCGTAGCCCTCTTCGCCGATCTCGTTCAGGATTCGGTTGAGATCCTGAATCGAGGCGAAATCGATCGTGACCTGGCCTTTGCGCGCACCGAGCGAGATTTTCACGCGGGTGTTGAGGCGGTCACCGAGCTTGCCGGAGACCTCGTCGAGGTACGCACGGCGCGCGCCCGGTGTGGGCTTGGGGGCCTTGCCGGCCGCGGCCGGCTGGGACTTGGCAGCCTCCTCCGTGGCGCGCACGGAGAGATCTTCATTCACGACTTTGTCGGCCAGCCGCTGCATCGCCTCGGGTGTCTGGAGACTGAGGATGGCTCGGGCATGTCCGGCCGACAGCACACCCGCGGCAACCCGCTGCTGCACCGGTACGGGCAGCTTCAGGAGGCGGATCGTGTTGCTGATCTGCGGACGCGAGCGCCCGATGCGGGTGGCCAGCTGTTCCTGCGTGATTCCGAAGTCCTCGAGGAGCTGCTGGTAGGCGGATGCCTCTTCCAGGGGGTTCAGTTCGGAACGATGCAGGTTCTCGAGCAGGGCGTCGCGAAGCAGATCTTCATCCGCAGTCTCGCGCACGATGGCAGGGATCGCCTCGAGCCCCGCTTCGCGCGCAGCCCGGGTACGCCGCTCCCCCATGATGAGCTCGTACTCACCGTCGGAGTTCTTGCGAACGACCACCGGCTGCAGCACACCGAACTCGCGGACGCTGTGCACGAGCTCGGCGAGATCTTCGGTGTCGAAGTGCGTGCGCGGCTGACGCGGGTTCGGAACGATCTTGTGGGGATCGATCTGCACCAGGTGAATGCCAGGGACTTCCGCGAGCTCCGCCTTCGGCTGAACGTCAGGACCGTTGACCTCGATCCCTTGGGACGGTCGGAGGTTCGCGCCGGGGAAGAACACGTCCACCGGACGCTCCACCTGATCTGCAGTGGGGATCAGTGCGCCGATCCCCCGGCCCAGTCCAGTGCGCTTGGCCATCATTTCTCCTTGCTCTGCGACGCGGTACGCGACGCGATCTCGACGGCTGCCTCGCGATAGGCGATTGCGCCGACGGACTGCCCATCGTAGGCGATCACGGTCTGGCCGAAGCTCGGCGCCTCCGACACCCGCACCGAGCGCGGGATCACGGTGTTCAGCACCTGGCTCGGGAAGTGATTGCGGACCTCTTCAGCCACCTGCTGCGCGAGCCGAGTCCGTCCATCGAACATCGTCAGCAGGATCGTAGAGAGGTGAAGTTCCGGATTCAGGTGCTTCTGGATCATCTGGATGCTACCGAGAAGCTGGCTCAACCCCTCCAGTGCGTAGTACTCGCACTGGATGGGGATGAACACCTCGGATGCCGCGGTGAATGCGTTGATCGTCAACAAGCCCAGCGACGGCGGGCAGTCGATGATCACGAAGTCGACGGGGCTGTCGCGGAGATACTCCTGGAGCGCACGACGAAGGCGGTGCTCGCGGGCGACCTGTGCGACGAGTTCGATCTCAGCCCCGGCCAGGTGGATGGTGCTCGGCGCGCAGAAGAGGTTGGGATTCTCTGGGCTGACCTGCACGATGTCCGCCAGGGGGAATTCCTCGATCAGGACGTCGTAGACGCTCGGAACGTCCGCGCTGTGCGGGACGCCAAGGGCGGTCGAGGCGTTGCCCTGCGGGTCCAAGTCGATGACGAGCACCTTCGCCCCCAGGCTCACAAGAGCCGACGCGATATTCACCGCGGTCGTGGTCTTTCCGACCCCGCCCTTCTGGTTGGAAACGGTGAGAACACGCGTCTCCCCCGTGAACTCGACCTTCACAGCTTCCAACGCACGGCGGCGGGCAGTGAGGTCGGCAAGTTCCCGCGCAAGCGGCGTATCCATCCCGAAAGAACTCTTCGGTGATGCCTTTTCGGATTGTTTCACGTGAAACATCCACTCCTTTCGGGGCCGCATTCCACTCTAATCGCAACGGGAGACGTTACCTGTCGCCTTGTCTGGTCAGACGGCTCGGGTTTCTTGGAGACCGGGCTCCGGGATGCTCCCCCTCGTTCGCAGAGCGGGTTCCTTCCCGCTTCGCGGGCCCCTCCCGATGCTCACTCTGGCGACATCCCTGCGCCCTCCGTGGCTTGCGGATAGTGGCTATTCTGCGAGCAATCAGTGGGATGTTGCGGCACTGGCTATCAGCGTCTCGCTGCGCTCGACGACTGCGCTGGAGGAAGTACGTCTATGTTTCACGTGAAACAACGTCGCGGCACTGGGCCAATGTATGGGTCGTTGTGAGGGTGGGGAGTACATGGTGAAACGGTCCCCTTTTGGTCCGTTTCACGTGAAACATCAGGGTGAGTGGAGCGATTTCTGGATCAGGTCGCGTGCCTGTGCGAACGCGCCATTGTCCTCGTACGGCATCCACCTGTCGAGCTGAGTGAGTACCCACTCCCAATGAGCACGCTGAAGCACGACAGGCAAGGGATGATCTTGAGGTGGCCACCCCTGCTCATCGGTTTCACCGACAAACGCGGCTGCGACTCGCCAACCTTCGTCACGCACGCACGATCCGATGCTCACCGACTCCAGGGTCGATTCCACGACGTCGACCGCCATGCTGTTATCCACGCAACCATCGACGCGTTGCCACAGCCACACCGGAACATCGATCGATAAGTACTCCACCCGCTCATCATGTCGATGTTTCACGTGAAACGTCCACACGCAGAGCCCAACTCACCACTCCACCGTAACCATACGATGACCCCCGCACGCAGTCGTCGAGCGAAGCGAGACGCTGCCCCACCCCTACTACTACTACCCACAAATGATGGGGACAACGCTCTGATCACCGACACGAAGGGCGCAGGGATGTCCCCCGAGTGAGCATCGGGAGGGGCCCGCGAAGCGGGAAGGAACCCGCTCTGCGAACGAGGGGGAGCATCCCGGAGCCCGGCCTCCAAGATCCCCAACGCACCGACGAAACCAACCGACCCAGCACCTCAATGTTTCACGTGAAACACCGACAAACCGGCTTCAGCCGCGAACAACCGCCCGCACTACGCGCGTCGTCTCCTCGAGCACACCTTCACCAAGGATCTCCACGCGCACCCCGGAAAGCCGGAACTTCTTGATCTGCTTCTCCGCTGCGTCGATCTCGTTGGCCACGTTCATCCCCTTGAGGAGAATGAGCTCTCCCCCACTGCGAACTAGAGGTGCCGTGATCGGAATGAGTGTACGCAGCGCGCTGACTGCGCGGGCGGTGACGACATCGAAGCCCTGAGGGCGGCGCACTTCCTCGGCGCGCGCACGGAGAACCTCGACGTTGTCGAGTCCGAGAGCTGTCACCTGCTCATTGAGCCAGGTCACGCGGCGCTCCATCGGCTCGACGAGAGTCCACTGCACATCAGGTCGCGCGATGGCGAGTACCACTCCGGGGAGGCCGGCGCCAGACCCGATGTCCGCCACGAACCCGGAGAACAGTGGGGCCGCGATCGCACTGTTGAGAATATGCCGCGTCCACAGTCGCGGCAGCTCCAACGGGCCGATGAGACCGCGCTCCTCGCCCTCGCGTGCCAGTGCATCGGTGAAGGCGCGTGCAAGGTCGATCCGATCCCCGAAGAGATCGGCTGCGACGGCGGGCTCTACCTCTACCCCACTCATGAACGATCTCCGCGTGAATGTTTCACGTGAACATCAACGACGACGAAGAACCGTGTGCCGGTCCGCACCCTCGCCGTACGACTCGGATACGAGTCCGCGTTCGGCCGCGACGTCGTGCACCAGCTTGCGCTCGTAGCTCGACATCGCCGGAAGGGAAGCCTGCGACGCTCCCTCGTCGAGCTTCACAGCCGCAGCATCCACCAGGGTCTCCAGCTGACGACGACGAGCATCGCGGGAACCGCCGACATCGAGGATGAGCCGGGAGAACTGCCCCGTCTTGTTCTGCACGGCGAGGCGGGTGATCTCCTGGAGCGCCTGGACGGTGTCCGGTGCGGAGAGCAGCGCGAGGCCGTTTCCTTCCGCCTCGACCGAGACATACGCACGGGCCTGACGGACATCGAGGTTGAGGTCTCCGTCGATGTCAGCGATGTCCAGCAGCTCCTCGAGGAAGTCCGCGGCGATGTCGCCCTCGTTCTCCAGCTCGGCCACTGTCGGCTCGGTCCGCTCGGTCACGCTCTCGGTCGTCATGAGCCGGTCCCCTTCTTCTTCGCACGCTTCTTACCCACCGGCTGCTGACGCTTCGGTGCTTCGGCCTTCGCCTTCTCGACCGCGTCCAGCAGACGCTGCTGCTCAGCCTCGTAGACCGACATCGGAACGACCTTGCCCGAGGAATCGATCGCCTTGCCCTTGCGAGCCAGCCGCTCTTCGCGGGCCTTCGCCGCCTCAGAACCGGGGGTGGGCATCTCACGGATGACGAGGAACTGCTGGCCCATGGTCCACAGGTTTGAGATGAACCAGTACACGACGACGCCGAGGGGGAAGAAGACGCCGGAGAAGATGAAGCCCAGCGGCAGCACGTAGAGCATGATCTTCTGCATCTGGTACGCCTGCCCGGTCTTGGCTTCCGGGGAGAGGTTCTTCGAGATGATCTGCAGCTGCGTGAAGAACTGCGACCCGATCATGAGGACGACCAGGGTGGCGAGGATGATGATCGCGGTGACGTTCTGTGCGTCCACCGCGTTGCCGAGCGTCTCATGCAGAGATGCACCGAAGACCTTGGCGTCGTAGAACTCTCGCGTGAGATCGGCATTCAAGAGCCCGACGCCGCCGACACCCCAGCCGGCGTGCTTGGTCACATCGTTCAGCACGCTGAACAGCGCGAAGAAGATCGGCATCTGCACCAGGAGAGGCAGACAGCTCGACATCGGCGTCGTACCGTGCTTCTTGTACAGCGCCATCGTCTCGCGGCTCATGGCCTCACGAGAGAGCTGATCCTTCTTGCCGCGGTACTTCTCCTGGACTTTCCGCAGTTCAGGAGCGATTTCCATCATCTTTCGCTGGCTCTTGATCTGCTTCACGAAGAGCGGGATCAGAGCGGCACGGACGACGATGACGAGACCGACGATCGAGAGCACCCAGGTGATGCCGGATGCCGCGGGCAGCCCGACCGCAGTGAACAGGGCGTGCCACGCGACGAGGACCAACTCGACGACCCATTTCAGGGGCCAGAGGATGGTGCTGAGCAGATCGAACCCGCCCGCGGCCGGCGGGGGCGAGGTACTAGCGAACAGAAGGTCGAGACCCACCGATCAGTCCTTTCGAGCAGGGACGACGAAACCGTTCGAGGTCAAGTCGTGGCGGAAGTGTTCGTGCGGCGGTACGTCGTCGACGCCACCGCGAGTCCAGGGATTGCATCGCAGGATGCGCCAGGCCGAGAGCAACGCTCCCCGTCCGGCGCCATGCTGCTGCACCGCACCTACAGCGTAGGCGGAACATGACGGGTAGTACGCACAGACATCTCCATACAGCGGGGATATCACCTTGCGATAGCCGGCCAAGAACCCCAGCACCAGATTGCGGGGGATGAGCGGGATGCTGCGAACTACGTCGTGCGCGTGAAACTGTGCCGTCCCGACCGACGAACCGGGAAGAGCCGTCATGGCAGGGTCCGATCGGTGGCGAGTCGACCCAGGCAGCGGTCCACATCAGCGCGCAGTTCGGCGAAACTCGCCGCGGCAGACGCAGGAAGGGCACGGATGACGACATCCGTGCCCTCAGGGACGCGCTCGAACGCCTCCGCGCAGACGGCTTTGAGCCGTCGACGAACGGTATTGCGCACCACAGCGGTACCCACTTGCTTGCTGATGATGAAGCCGAATCGCGCGGCTCTGCTCTCGCCCGTCGACAACATGGAGGTGACGACGCGCGCCCCGCCACAGCGTGACCCACGTCGAACGACCAGTCGGTAGTCGCTCCCGCGGGTCAATCGATACGGGCGGGCGAGCACAGCGGGCTACGCGGAGAGCTCGGTGCGGCCCTTCGCGCGGCGAGCCGCGAGGATGCCGCGGCCGGCACGCGTGCGCATGCGGGCACGGAAACCGTGCTTCTTGGCGCGACGACGGTTGTTGGGCTGGAAGGTGCGCTTGCTCATGGAATCACTCCGGGAATACTGCCACCGGGTTCACTGCGACCGGAGACATGGGGAACTGCCAAAAATGGCATAAGTCAACCGACTAAGGGTACGTCTTGGCGGCGCCCAGAGCAAATCTGCGCACAACGAGTGACCGCATCCGACACGATGCGCACAGCCATTATCCACAACCCGGCCGCCCGCGTGCGCGCAACACGCGCGCGGAATCTCGTGGGCAGGTTGCCGTTCACAGCTCCGGTGACTACCGTGGCATCCGAAGTTATCCACAGGGGGGCCGTACGTTTTTGACCACCCGCGATCCGCGTCCGGAGCACCATGTCCTCACCTGCCCTGCCCGATGTGCCGATCTGGACGACAGTGCAGGAGCTCCTGGCAGATGACGATCGAGTCACACCGCAGTTGCAGGGGTTCCTCAGCCTCGCGGTTCCGGCTGGAGTCATGGGCGCAACGCTCTACCTCGACGTCCCCAACGATCTGACCGCCGCACAGATCAACAAGCGCCTGCGCCTGCCGATCATGGAAGCCCTCTCCCTCATCGGCGAGGAAGTCACCTCATACCGGGTGGTCGTGAATCACGAGCTCGTCGAGCAGGCGACGGCCCCGATCGCCGTCGCCGACTACGGACGTCCGGAGCAGCCTCGACCCGAATCGCCGATGGAACAGCCGACACCCATCCGGCACGAGTCACGACTCAACCCCAAGTACACCTTCGACAACTTCGTCATCGGCCAATCGAACCGTTTCTCGCACGCGGCTGCGGTCGCTGTGGCAGAGGCGCCGGCGAAGGCGTACAACCCTCTCTTCATCTACGGCGACTCCGGACTGGGCAAGACGCACCTTTTGCACGCCATCGGCGACTACGCGCAGTCGCTGTACACCGGGGTGAAGGTGAGATACGTCTCCAGCGAGGAGTTCACGAACGACTTCATCAACTCGATCGCGAACAACCGCGGGGCCGCCTTCCAGGCGCGATACCGCGACGTCGACATCCTCCTGATCGACGACATCCAGTTCCTGCAGGGCCGCGCCGAAACGCAGGAGGCGTTCTTCCACACCTTCAACACTCTCCACGATCACAACAAGCAGGTCGTGATCACGAGTGATGTCGCGCCCAAGCACCTCACCGGTTTTGAGGATCGGATGCGCAGTCGCTTCGAGTGGGGTCTGATCACCGACGTGCAGGCTCCTGACCTCGAGACCCGCATCGCGATCCTCCGCAAGAAGGCGCAGAGCGAATCGCTGCATATCCCGGACGAGGTGCTGGAGTACATCGCGACGGTCGTCTCCTCGAACATCCGCGAACTCGAGGGGGCCCTCATCCGGGTGTCTGCGTTCGCGAGCCTGAACCGGTCTGCGCTCGACATCTCTCTGGCCCAGACGGTCCTCCGCGACATCATCGACACGGCTGAAGACAACATCATCTCGCCGACCGACATCATCACCGCGACGGCGGGGTACTTCAAGCTCACCGTCGACGACCTGTACGGCTCGAGCCGCTCTCAGCAGATCGCCACCGCCCGTCAGATCGCCATGTACCTGTGCCGGGAGCGCACGAGCCTCTCTCTGCCGAAGATCGGTCAGTTGTTCGGCAACCGCGATCACACGACGGTGATGTACGCGTACAAGAAGATCAGCGAGCTCATGAAGGAGCGGCGCTCGATCTACAACCAGGTCACCGAGATCACCACGCAGCTCGGCCGTCGCTGACGCCTCTCAGCGTCACGACGACGCTCCTGCGAGGGGGGCACGGACATCCCATGGATGCTGTGTCCCCCTTTTCTGTCGGTCGACACGGCCGCGCCACGCCGATAAATGCCTCTATGCACATGTGGATAACTTGTGGATGAGACGGACTCAAGTCGGGACGAATGTGGGTGAATACGGAGAACCTGTGGATAACTACGGGGTTGGTCCAGTCGCTGTGGATCACCCGCACCCGCGGATTCCTCAGGGATTCCACAAGTCACAGCCGTGTAGTTCCCTACTCGCGACTACTATCCACCGTGTTATCCACAGAATCCACAGCGGTTAACACCGTTAAGGAGTTAACCCTTCATGAGCGCGATCCGATCACCAGAAGTCAGCGGAACCCCGGCGTAGGGAACCGCCGGACTGTGGGGCTAGCATGGGAAGCCCTGCACAGGGACCGGATGATGACGACACATCAGAGCACGACGACAAGGGAGCACCCGTGAGGTTTCAGGTCAACCGCGATGTCTTCAGCGAGGCTGTGTCGTTCGTCGTCAAGCTTCTGCCCCAGCGCAATCCGCAGCCGATCCTGGCCGGTGTGCTGATCGAGGCGGATGGTTCCGGACTCACACTTTCGGCCTTCGACTACGAAGCATCCGCGCGGACGACCATCGAAGCAACGGTCGAGACTCCGGGCACGATCCTCGTTCACGGCCGTCTGCTCTCCGACATCGCGAGCCGGCTTCCGAACGCCCCGATCGAGATCGCAGTCGAGGACGACGGCAGCATCACCGTCAGCTGCGGATCCGCCCGATTCACTCTCGCGGCCATGCCGGTCGAGGAATACCCGTCGATTCCCGAGGTCGCCGGATCCACCGGCGTCGTTCCAGCTGATGATTTCGGCACGGCGATCGCTCAGGTCGGCTTCGCCGCATCGCGCGATGATGTCACTCCCGTGCTCACCGGTGTGCAGCTCGAAGTCACGGGTCAGAGCCTGAGCCTGGTCGCGACAGACCGCTACCGGGTGTCGCTGCGCGACATCCCGTGGGACGGCGCCGCCGTCGAACAGGCCGCTCTCGTTCCGGCGCGCACGTTGCTCGAGGTCGGAAAGACCTTCGGTCACGCCGGCACCATCCAGATCGCGTTCTCCGGAGCAGGTGAGCGGGAGATCATCGCGTTCACGGCGGGGAACAAGACCGTCACGTCGCTGCTCATCAAGGGCAACTTCCCGCCCGTACGCCGGTTGTTCCCCGAGCAGACCGATCACTACGCGGTTGTGAACACGGCCGACCTCGTCGAGGCCGTTCGCCGTGTGTCGCTGGTGCTGGACCGAGCCGCTCCGCTGCGGTTCACGTTCACCAGCGAAAGCGTCACGATGGACGCGTCCGGCAATGAGCACGCTCGTGCATCGGAGTCGGTCGATGCGATCCTCTCCGGTGGCGACGACGTCACTCTCGGGCTCAACCCGCAGTACCTGATCGAGGCGCTCGGTGCCGTGAAGAGCGAATTCGTCCGCGTGACGTTCACGTCGAGCGACAACGCGAACAAGCTCAGCCCGGTGCTGATCACCAGCCAGACGTCGGTGGAGCAGGCCGGCCTGGATTCGTTCAAGTACCTGCTGCAGCCCAACCTTCTTCTCCGCTGATCCTCCGCACCCGTCGGCCCTCACCGTCGCGCGATCATCGCGACAACGGCTGACGCGCCGTGCGACCTGCGTCGGTTGACTCCTCGTTTTACATCGTCGAAACGCAGAGTCCCTGGCGCGAAACATGCCGCTGTCAGAGTGTGCGTACCCGAAGAGCACGGCTGCTCCCCACAGCCGTGCAGCCGCGCTCGTCTTCCTCTGACGAAAGACGCAACGCATGCCGGAGAACACCTTCATCCGCGGCGCCCGAGGTCTCATCTCGACCTTCCTCGCCGCAACAGCCATATCCGTATTGACCCTGGGAGTCGCATCCCCCGCTTCTGCCGAAACGGAGCCCGCTCCGGAGAACAACCTCACTATCACCGCTGACAGGCCGAAGGTCAGTGTCGGCGAGACGATCACGGTGACCGTCGCGGCCGAGAGCCTCGTAGACGCCTACGCCTACGAGCTCACGATCGGATTCGACCCTGCACTCCTCGCGCTTGTCGACGGCAGCGAGGTCTTCCCCGTCGGAGGATTCTCATCGGCGACGCTCGCAGACGGTGTCCTCTCAGCGGTGGCCACGCGACTGGGTACTTCACCAGGTCTGTCAGGCGCCCAGTCTCTCGTGACCTTGACGTTCACGGCCCTCGCACCGGGAGACGCGGCAGTCACCCTGCTCAGTGGAACCCTCGTCGATTCCGCAGGAGCGTCCGCCGATGTCGAGCCCGGTGCAGATACGAGCACCGTCATCTCCGGCGGAGATGACGGAGGAGGCACTGACCCCGGCAGCGGAGGAGGCACCGGAGGATCCGGGTCGAACGGGTCGACTCCCCCACCCGCGGAAACGGATCCACTCGCGAGCACAGGAGCGGAGGCAGCTCCGTGGATCGTCGCTGCGGCGCTGGCCCTGGCTGCTGCAGCAGGCGGAATCGTGCTGATCCTCCGTCGTCGGTCGGTGAAGTCATGACCTCACTCGACGCCCGCACCGCCCACACCCCCGATCGCGTAAGGACCACGATGAAGATCCGCACGATTCGTTGCACGACTGTTCTCACGATCGGCTGCGCGATCGCGGCGACCTCGTTCACGATGGCGCCCGCGTCGGCATCGGAATCCGCGAACGCTGCAATGCTCGCGCCCTTCTATACCGAACTCGATCTGACCGGAGATGCGCAGGTCACCACGGCCGACCTCGATCTCGCTGCAGCGTCGCTCGGTCTCACCGAAGCGTCCGCCGGCTGGCAGGAACTCGCTGTCGTGGACACGAACCTCGACGGAATCCTCACAGTCGTCGATCTGGTCGCACTTTCACATCGAATGATCTACGACGACGGTGCCTTCGAGATCATCGAAGCATCGGTGATCGACATGCAGGCGGCGATGAATGCGGGTGTGACCACTTCGGTCGAGCTCACCCAGCACTACATCGATCGGATCGCGGCCTACGATCGCACGATTGTTCCCGGGGGAACCCGTGCACTCAACTCCATCATCACGGTAGGAGATCAGGCTCTTGCTGCCGCAGCGACAGCCGATGCCACGCGCTCGGTCGAGGGCATGACGAGCATGCTCCTCGGAATACCGATCGCGGTCAAGGACAACTACGACACCGTCGACATGGTCACGACGGGTGGTTGCGGATGCTGGAACGAGAATCAGACGGCCGCGGACGCGAAGATGATCGAAGGTCTGCGTGCCGCGGGCGCGGTGATCCTCGCGAAGGCCAGTCTCGACGAGTTCGCCTACGGGTTCGCCTCGGAGTTCTCGTCATTCCAGGCGCCGGGATCCTCCCTGCTCGTCGCGAATCCCTATGACACCACCAAGAGCGCGGGAGGATCCAGCGGCGGCACCGGGGCGGCGATCGCGGCCAACCTCGCAGGCATCGGTTTCGGAACGGACACCGGCGGGTCCATCCGGGTTCCGTCGTCGTTCAACCAGCTCGTAGGGGTGCGCCCCACCGTCGGTCTTGCCAGCCGCGACGGAATCATTCCTCTCGCACTGTCGCAGGACACCGGCGGACCGCTGACACGATCCGTCACGGATGCGGCCGTCGCCCTCGATGCCGTCGTCGGCATCGACGCTGCAGACCCTGTGACCGCGAAACAGGAGGGTCGGGTTCCGGACTCGTACACATCATTCCTCGACGAGAACTCTCTGGAAGGTGCGCGCATCGGCTACATCGCAGGCATGGTGGGAACTCAGACAGGAACCGTTCGGCTGTTCGATGAGGCGTCGTCTGCTCTTGGCGCACAGGGAGCGACCGTGGTGGAGATCACTCCCCCAGACGGTTTCGCTGCGGTCCTGTCCGAGCCGTCCGGGTCGACGAACGAGTTCTTGCACGATCTCAACACGTACATCGCCACTCACCTCGGTGCCGACGTCGAGGCGCGGACTCTGACGGACATCCTCGCCACCGGCAACTACGTGACCTCGCGGGAGCCGGTCTACCAGACGCGCAATGCGGTTTCGGAGGAGACCTACCAAGCCTGGGCGGGTGAGAACGGGACGCACTCCTTGCAGCTCGCCGCGGGCAAGGAACTCGTCACGCAGCTGATGGACGCGTGGGACCTCGACGCGATCATCTATCCGAGCACCAACGCGTTCACCACGCAGGCGACGAACATGCGTCTGAGCCCGAACACCGGGATGCCTGCGGTGACGGTGCCGATGGGCCAGACGATCGAGGGCGAAGACAACCCGGGCGCCGGCGTGAACCTCGAGTTCCTCGGGCGTGACTTCGACGAGGGTCCGCTCCTCGGCCTGGGGTACGCGTTCGAGCAGGCGACGCACGCCCGCACGACTCCGGCACTGTACGGCCCGCTCCCCTGACGACGCGTGGTCGGCGGGAGGATCCCCTCACTTCGGTGAAAGCGAAGGCGATGGGATCCTCCCTTCACGGTCGTCAGGGCGGAACCGGTGTCCCACCTCGAAGGTAGGCTGACCACGTGATTGTGGAACACCTGAGCCTTGTGGACTTCCGCAATTACGCGACCGCCGAACTCTCCCTCCACCCGGGCCCGAATGTGCTCGTCGGGCGCAACGGCCAGGGCAAGACGAATCTCGCCGAGGCGGTCGTCTTCCTCGCCACACTCGGTTCGCACCGGGTGTCGTCGGATGCTCCGATGGTGCGCGACGGCCAGGAGTTCGCGATCATCCGCGCCCGTCTGTCGCACGGGGAGCGCAAGGTTCTCGCTGAGGTTCAGGTCAACCGGCAGGGCTCGAACAAGGCGCGCATCAACGGCTCACCGTCGAAGATCAATGAGCTCCCCCGCTATGCGCACGTCGTCCTCTTCGCTCCAGAGGATCTGCAGATCGTCCGCGGCGACCCTTCATCCCGACGCCGCTTCGCCGATCAGCTGCTCATCCAGCGCACACCTCGCATGGCAGCCGTGCTCGGTGACTACGACCGGGTGCTCAAGCAGCGCACCGCACTGCTGAAGTCGGCGCGCGCCCGCGGCGTCCGCGGTGAAGGACTGACCACGCTCGACGTGTGGGATGACAAGCTCGTCGCCCTCGGCTCCGAGATCATCGATGCCAGGCAGCGACTCGCGACCGATATGCAGGGTCCGGTCGCGACCGCCTATGCGGCGATCGCCGGTGCTGATCACCAGCCGCAACTGGAATGGGCGCTCTCCGTACGCGGTGGCGATCCAGAAGAGGGTGAGGAAGCCGCATCCGATACCCGAGGCGAGATCGCCGACCTGTTCCGCGCCGCGCTGCAGGCGAAGCGCACTCAGGAGCTTGACCGAGGACTCACCCTGGTCGGCCCTCATCGCGACGACCTGATCCTGCGTGTGCGGGGTCTCCCGGTGAAGGGCTATGCCTCGCACGGCGAGTCCTGGTCGGTGGCGCTGGCGTTGCGACTGGCGTCGGCCGAGCTGCTGCGCAGCGAATCGCCGGCAGGGGACCCGGTGCTGATCCTCGATGATGTCTTCGCCGAACTCGATGCGGACCGCCGCCAGCGGCTGGCCGCGCTGACCGCGGGTTATGAGCAGGTGGTGGTGACTGCAGCGGTGGAGGAGGATATCCCTGCGGTGCTGCACGCACACGTGGTACGTATCGACGCGGGCACCATCAGCGACGAACGTCCTGCGATGGACGCAGAGATCCAGCCGGGAGGAGTAGATGACTGATACATCGGCAGCCGAAACTCCGGAGACCGTCGCCACGTATCTGCGCCTGCGGGGACTGAAGCCGAGCTCGAAGTCGTGGAAGCGCAAGCGCCGCATCGCGGACGATGATGACAACGCCCCGTTCACTCCCGGCCGTGATCCGGGAGCCCTCGGTTCGGTGCTCGACAAGCTCAGCCGGGATTCCGGCTGGCAGATCACGCTCGCAAGAGAAGACCTCGTGCGGCAGTGGGCGGATCTCGCCGGCGCCGGCACGGCCCAGCACTCGGAGCCCGTGTCGCTGGAGAACGGCGTCCTGACCGTCAAATGCGACTCGACGGCCTGGGCGAAGAACCTCCAATTCATGCGCGCGACGATCCTCACCGAGATCGGCAGACGGTACCCGGACGCAGGTGTCGAGAACCTCCGTTTCATCGGACCGGACGTTCCCTCCTGGAAATGGGGTCCCAGAGTCGTTCCAGGGCGGGGCCCGCGCGATACCTACGGGTAGGGCATCATCGAGGGGGTTCGGATCGATTACAGGGCCGCACATGGCCGCTGAGCCGCATGAGGCACGAAAATCCCGCTAGAATGGGAGTTCGTGATATCGATGTGGAGAACGCCCTCTGATGACGCCTGAATCCCCTGCTGACGAGACGGAATCGACCACCGGGGGAACCCCCGCATCCGCGAGCACAGCCTCTTCGCGCCCGGCCAAGCAGCCCGGCGAATACGGTGCCGACGAGATCCAGGTCCTCGAGGGACTTGAGGCCGTCCGCAAGCGCCCCGGCATGTACATCGGTTCCACCGGACCACGCGGTCTGCACCACCTGGTGCAGGAGATCGTCGACAACTCCGTCGATGAGGCGATGGCCGGTCACGCCGACTCGATCCTGGTGACCCTTCTCGAAGACGGCGGCGTGCGCGTCGTCGACAACGGTCGAGGCATCCCTGTCGACCCGCACTCCTCCGACCCGACGAAATCGACGGTCGAGGTCGTGCTCACGATCCTCCACGCCGGTGGCAAGTTCGGTGGCGGCGGTTACGCGGTCTCCGGCGGTCTGCACGGCGTCGGTTCCTCGGTCGTGAACGCGCTGTCGACCCGCTTCGAGGTCGAGATCAAACGCCAGGGTCACGTCTGGCGTCACAGCTTCGCGAACGGCGGCGTCCCGCAGCAGGCTCTGGAGAAGGGCGAGGAGACCGACGAGACCGGAACGGTCATCACATTCTGGCCTGACGCTGCGATCTTCACCGAGACCATCGAGTTCGATTACGACACGCTGCGCACCCGCTTCCAGCAGATGGCGTTCCTGAACAAGGGCCTGCGCATCGAGCTGCAGGACGAGCGCCCGGCATCCGCCTATGAGGTGGAGGAGAACGGCGCGACCGTCGAGAAGCAGCCGAGCGATGTGTTCCTTTACGAGCGCGGCCTCGTCGACTACGTCGAGTATCTGAACAAGGTGCGCCACGCCGAGGTCGTCAACGACGAGATCATCGCGTTCGAGACCGAGGACACCGAGCGCAAGATCTCTCTCGAGGTCGCGATGCAGTGGACGACGTCGTACACCGAGAACGTGTTCACCTACGCGAACACGATCAACACCCACGAGGGCGGTACGCACGAAGAGGGATTCCGCGCGGCGTTGACCACTCTGGTGAACAAGTACGCTCGCGCGAACAACATCATCAAGGAGAAGGACGAGAATCTCTCCGGTGACGATGTCCGTGAGGGCTTGACAGCGGTCATCTCGATCAAGCTCGGCGAGCCGCAGTTCGAGGGCCAGACGAAGACCAAGCTCGGCAACACCGAGGCCAAGGCGTTCGTGCAGAAGGTCGTCGGAGACCAGCTCGGCGACTGGTTCGAGCGCAACCCGGTGCAGGCGAAGAACGTCATCCGCAAGGCGATCGACGCGGCCACCGCCCGTCTCGCCGCGCGCAAGGCCCGTGAGACGGCGCGTCGCAAGAGCGTCTTCGAGTCGGCCGCGATGCCGGACAAGCTCAAGGACTGCACCAGCAAGGACCCGTCGATCAGCGAGATCTTCCTCGTCGAGGGTGACTCGGCAGGTGGCTCCGCAGTGCAGGGCCGCGATCCGCACACCCAGGCGATCCTGGCGCTGCGCGGCAAGATCCTGAACGTCGAGCGTGCCCGCCTCGACAAGGCGCTGGGCAACAAAGAGGTCCAGGCGATGATCCAGGCCTTCGGCACCGGTATCGGCGAGGAATTCGATATCGAGAAGGCGCGGTATCACAAGATCGTGCTGATGGCCGATGCCGATGTCGATGGCCAGCACATCACGACGCTGCTGCTGACGCTGCTGTTCCGCTACATGCGGGGACTGATCGAAGCAGGCTTCGTCTACCTGGCGATGCCGCCGCTGTACCGCTTGAAGTGGTCGAACTCGGCACACGAGTACGTCTTCAGCGATGCCGAGCGCGATGCTCTACTGAAGCACGGCCTCGACAACGGCAAGCGGATCCCGAAGGATGCCGGTATCCAGCGCTACAAGGGTCTCGGTGAGATGAACCCGAAAGAGCTGTGGGAGACCACGATGGATCACTCCACCCGCACCCTGCAGCAGATCACGATCGAGGATGCTGCTGCCGCCGATGAGATCTTCAGTGTGCTGATGGGTGAGGACGTCGAATCTCGCCGTAGCTTCATCCAGCGCAACGCCAAGGACGTCCGCTTCCTCGACATCTGAGTGCGAGTGTCCATCTCGCCACGCTCGCTCAACGACCGGAATTGAAACACACACATGACTGACGAAAACCGCCCAGAGCCGGCGCACGACCACGGCAAGATCGATCAGGTCGACCTGCAGTTCGAGATGCAGCGCAGCTATCTCGACTACGCGATGGCCGTCATCGTCGGCCGCGCCCTTCCCGACGTCCGTGATGGGCTGAAGCCCGTGCATCGCCGCGTCATCTACGGCATGTACGACGGCGGCTTCCGCCCCGACAAGTCGTTCTCGAAGTGCGCCCGCATCGTCGGCGAGGTCATGGGGCAGTACCACCCGCACGGCGACTCGGCGATCTACGACGCCCTCGTCCGTCTCGTGCAGCCGTGGTCACTGCGGTATCCGCTGGCGCTCGGCCAGGGCAATTTCGGCTCCCCCGGCAACATGGGCGCCGCCGCCCCTCGGTACACCGAGACCAAGATGGCTCCGCTCGCCCTCGAGATGGTGCGGGACATCGAAGAGGACACAGTCAACTTCACCGACAACTACGACGGACAGACCCAGGAGCCGACGGTGCTCCCGGCGCGGTTCCCGAACCTGCTCGTGAACGGTTCGGTCGGCATCGCGGTCGGCATGGCGACCAACATCCCGCCGCACAACCTGCGCGAGGTGTCGGACGCCGCGCTGTGGGCGCTGGATAACCCCGGCATCCCGCGCGAGGAGCTTCTCGACGGCCTCATCCAGCGCGTCCCCGGTCCGGACTTCCCCACCGGCGCGCAGATTCTCGGCACCAAGGGGATCCACGAGGCGTACCGCACCGGCCGCGGCTCGATCACGATGCGTGCGGTCGTCAACGTCGAGGAGATCCAGGGCCGGACCTGCCTGGTCGTCACCGAGCTGCCGTACCAGGTCAACCCCGACAACGTCGCGGTGAAGATCGGCGACCTCGCTCGCGACGGCAAGATCACCGGCATCGCCGACATCCGTGACGAGTCGTCCGACCGCACCGGCCAGCGCCTGGTCGTCGTGCTCAAGCGCGATGCCGTCGCCAAGGTCGTGCTCAATAACCTGTACAAGCACACGCAGCTGCAGGAGAACTTCGGCGCGAACATGCTGGCGATCGTCGATGGCGTGCCTCGCACGCTCGCGATCGACGGCTTCATCACGCACTGGATCGCCCACCAGATCGAAGTGATCGTGCGGCGTACGCAGTACCGGCTCAACGAGGCCGAGAAGCGCATGCACATCCTGCGCGGCTACCTCAAGGCGCTGGATGCTCTCGACGAGGTCATCGCGCTCATCCGCCGATCGCAGACCACGCAGGAGGCGAACGAGGGACTGCAGAAGCTCCTCGACATCGACGACATCCAGGCCGACGCCATCCTGCAGATGCAGTTGCGCCGCCTGGCCGCCCTGGAACGCCAGAAGATCATCGATCAGGCCACCGAGCTCGAGGCGCAGATCACCGAGTACAAGGCGATCCTCGCCGATGAGCTGCGCCAGCGCACCATCATCCGCGAAGAGCTCACGGGCATCGTCGAGCGTTTCGGCGACGAGCGTCGCACGCACATCCTGCACGGGTTCGACGGCGACGTGTCGATGGAAGACCTCATCGCCGAAGAGGAGATGGTGGTCACCGTCACGCGTGACGGGTACATCAAGCGCACGCGCAGCGACAACTACCGTTCGCAGCACCGCGGCGGCAAGGGCATCAAGGGCGCGCAGTTGCGGGCGGATGACATCGTCGAGCACTTCTTCGTGACGACGACGCACCACTGGCTGCTGTTCTTCACCGACAAGGGACGCGTCTACCGGTCCAAGACCTACGAGGTGCCCGAGTCCGGACGCGACGCGAAGGGCACGCACGTCGCGAACCTGCTCGCGCTGCAGCCCGGCGAGAGCATCGCCCAGGTCCTCGACATCCGCGACTATCAGGTCGCCGATTACCTGGTGCTGGCCACCCGCGACGGTCTCGTCAAGAAGAGCCGCCTCGGTGACTACGACACCAACCGTCAAGGCGGGGTGATCGCGATCCGCCTGAACGAGGAGGACGAACTCGTCAGCGCGCTGATGGTGAACAAGGAGGATGACATCCTCCTGATCAGCCGTCGCGGCATGTCGGTGCGCTTCCAGGCGACCGACGAGGCGCTGCGCCCGATGGGCCGTGCGACTGCCGGCGTCAAGGGAATGAAGTTCCGTGAGGGCGACAGCCTGCTCTCGGCATCCGTCGCGGCTCCCGGGCAGTTCGTGTTCGTGGTGACCGACGGCGGCTACGCCAAGCGCACTGCGGTGGAGGAATACCGCGTGCAGGGACGCGGCGGATACGGCATCAAGGTCGCCAAACTCCACGATGATCGGGGCACTCTCGCGGGTGGTCTGATCGTCGCTGAGGACGACGAGGTCTTGGTGGTTCTGTCCAGCGGCAAGGTGGTACGCTCTGCCGTGGCCGAGGTGCCCGCCAAGGGCCGAGACACCATGGGAGTGGTTTTCGCCCGGACGACGGAAGCCGACCGGATCCTCGCCATTGCCCGCAACATCGAGCGGGGCCTCGCTGAAGAAGTCGAGGAAGCAGCGGATGCTGCGGCAGCCGCGACCGAGACCACACAGACCCCTGAGGAAAGCCAAGACGCATGAGCACAGTAGCTGACAAGCTGGCGAAGAAGTCGACGCGCAAGACCGGCGGCAAGCAGGTTCGCCTGCGCCTGGTCTACGTCGACTTCTGGTCGGCCGTGAAGTTGTCGTTCCTCGGCGCGGTTGCCTTGGCGATCGTCACCATGGTGTCGTTCTTCCTCATCTACCTGGTGGTCCAGGCGACTGTCCTGCCCAAGGCCGATGAGTTCGTCGCGAGCTTCACCGACGGCAGCATCCAGCTCTCCGAAGTCGTGGGTCTGCCCCAGGTGATGGCCTTCGCCGCCGTCGTCTCGATCCTCAACCTGATCGTCTTCACCGTGCTCGGCGCCGTGATCGCCGGAATCTACAACCTCGCCGTGAAGGTGACGGGCGGACTGCTCGTCGGGTTCATGTCGAACTGACCTCTTTTCAGCAAAGGGGCGGATGCTGCGGCATCCGCCCCTTTGTCGTTCCTTCCGGATAACCCGAACTCTGATCTCCGGTCTGCTCGGTGTTGCGGCGTCAGCTGTCGCCGTACCTTGGGAACCATGACGACACAGACTTCGACCCCACCGCAGGTGAAGGCGGCGAAACTCCCGCTGCGGGTGTTCATCACCACGCTGCATCTGGCAGCACTCGGTGTGCTGGGATCAGTAATTCTCACGATGCTCACCGGCCTCCTCGGCGCCGGACTCGGGCTTCTCTTCGCCGCGGGCATCGGGATCATCCTCCTCGTCGGCCTGGTCTACGCTCTGTTCGGCCTCGGCTGGTTCGAGGTGGCCCGTATCGGCACGCTGTACAGCGTCGATATCGCTCCCCTGCGCTGGCGGACCAATGAACGAACCGGATTCAGCGGATGGATCCGCTCGCTCGGGCGACAGTCGATCGATGGGCGGATGTGGCGTTCCATTGTGAACTTCACACTCGCCTGCATCGCCGGAGTGATCGTGCTCCGTCTGTTCTCCGGCCTGATCTGGTCGGTGTTCATCGCGTTCGCTCCATTCACCGACGTGGACTCCGTCAACGGTCCGTTCGGCAGCATCCCGGCCATGTGGGCGCCTCTGTTCGGCATCATCGGAGTGCTCTTCTCCGCCGCCGGCATCCTCGGCCTCGCGCTTCTGCACCGTGTGCTCGCCTTCTCGATCGTCGTGCGCAGCCGCGAGGCAGAACTCACGGAACGAGTCAGGACGACCACCGCGCAACGCGAAGGGGCGGTGCGGGCTGCCGACCTCGAGCGCACTCGCATCGAGCGCGACCTGCATGACGGAGTTCAGCCACGCCTCGTGTCGGTCGGCATGACCCTGGGCCTCGCCCAGCAGAAGATCGACGAAGACCCGGCGACGGCCAAGGCTCTCGTCGAAGAGGCGCACACCTCTACGAAGGCCGCGATCACCGAACTGCGCCAGCTCGCTCGCGGCATCCACGCCTCGGTGCTGGACGATCGCGGGCTGGATGCGGCGCTCTCGGCTCTCGCCGGGCGCTCGCACATTCCGGTGAACCTCGACGTGCGGATGGAAGGGCGCTGCAGCCGCGACGCGGAAGCCGCTGTCTACTTCGCCATCGCGGAGTCTCTGACCAATGCGGCCAAGCACTCCCGTGCCAGTGACGCGAGGGTGATCGTCCGGATCCGAGAGGGCGGAACGCTCTGGGCTCGGGTCGAGGACAACGGGATGGGTGGAGCACAGGTGCAGCCGGGCGGTGGCCTCGATGGCATCGCCAACCGCATCCTCGCCGCCGGCGGAACCTTCCGTCTGGACAGCCCTCAGGGTGGACCGACGTCGCTGGAGGTGAATGTGCCATGCGCATCCTGATCTGTGAGGATTCGGTCCTGCTGCGCGAGGGCCTCGTACGACTTCTGGAAGACGCCGGTCACACCGTGGTCGCCGCGCTTCCCGACACGACTGCTCTCACCGAGAGCGTGGCCGAGACCGACCCGGAGCTCTGCATCCTCGATGTGCGCCTCCCTCCGACGTTCACCGATGAAGGCATCAGGGCCGCACTCGGCCTGAGGTCGACGCATCCGTCGCTCCCCCTGCTCGTCCTCTCGCAGTACGTCGAGGAGCGCTACGCCAGTGATCTGATCGCCGCTCAGGGAGGCCCGCTCGGGTACCTCCTCAAAGACCGGGTCGCCGACGTCTCGGAGTTCCTGGCTTCGGTCGAACGGATCTCGGACGGTGCCACCGTCCTCGATCCCGAGGTCGTCGCTCAGCTGCTGACACGGCGAAACCGGGATGACCGGATGCTGCGGCTCACCGAGCGTGAGCGCACGGTGCTCGCGCTGATCGCCGAAGGCAAGTCGAATCAGTCGATCGCCGGTCTGCTCTTCCTCTCCGAGGCGAGCGTGGAGAAGCACATCACGGCCATCTTCCAGAAGTTGGGCCTCGAGCCCGAGTCGGGAAACCGACGCGTACTCGCTGCCCTTGCACACATTGAGAATCACGGCGGGGCCAACCCCCCGACCACCCAGACAGGAGCGGCACGATGAGTACCGAAGATCGGAACCTGCAGACCGGAACCACTCCCCTGACTCCTCCGTCGGCGGATGCCAGTGCGACCACCGGATCGGCGGCAGATGGCGGGCAGGACGTGCGCCGGGCCTCCGGGGCCAGAGCGATCGTGATCGTGACCGCCGTGATCGGCGGTGTCGCCCTCCTCGGAACCGGGGGCTCGGCCGCCTTCGCCGCAGCGAGCGACCTCTCGCGCACCGACTCCGAGCAGAGTCTCGACGTCGATGGCATCGAAGGCATCGATCTCGACGCCAGTGCGAGCGATGTCACGGTGCAGTTCGACGACGTCGAAGAGGCGGAGCTGACGGTCACCGGCGGACGCGGCAACTGGACGATGGAGCGCAACGAAGACGACCTGATCGTACGCAGCCCTGATACGGGGTTCAGCTGGTGGTTCGGCGGAAACTGGTTCAGTGGACCCGAGACCGTCGTCCTGACCCTTCCGGAGAACCTGCGCACGACCAAGCTCGATGCCGAGTTCACTCTCAGCGCCGGGAGCCTCGAGGCCGTGGGTGATTTCGGTGATCTCGACGTCGAGGTGGGGGCAGGATTCTTCTCCATCGAAGGCAGCGCCCATGTGCTCGACATCGATATGAGCGCGGGTCGTGCCTCCATCGAACTGGACGGAGTGACGGAAGCAGACCTCGCCGTCTCCGCCGGCGACCTGATGGTCGAACTCACCGGAACAGCGCCGGACACCGTGACGATCGACGTGAGCGCGGGTTCGGTGAACCTGGCACTCCCGAACGTCGACTACAACATCGTGCAGGACGTCAGCGCCGGAACACTGGATAGCAGAGTCGAAGAATCGTCGAGCTCGAGGCGCACGATCGACGTCTCGCTCTCGGCAGGCAGCGTGACTCTGCGCCCCGAGGATTGATCGGTCGCGTTCGAGGCACGGACACGACGGAGGGGCCGCGGCATCGAGTCGCGGCCCCTCCTTCCGCTCGATTCGGATTCTCCGTCAGAATCGGGTAAAGTCTTGGAGGTTGACGGGGATATAGCTCAGGCGGTTAGAGCGCTTCACTGATAATGAAGAGGTCCCAGGTTCAAGTCCTGGTATCCCCACTCTGTAACTCAAATTGAACACCCTTTCGGGGCCTTAGCTCAGTTGGTAGAGCGCCTGCTTTGCAAGCAGGATGTCAGGAGTTCGAATCTCCTAGGCTCCACATACGAACCCCGGTTCTGCGTCACGCAGACCCGGGGTTTCTTCGTTCATTCCTCGTCGTCGTACTGCGTCGCGAGCGCAGTCGCGCGGTCGCGAAGAGCGGTGCGCACGGCGCTCGGTGCCTGCACCTCGGCATCCGTACTGAGCTGCCAGAACGCCCACTCGGCATGCCGGAGGTCCTGGAAGCTCACCTCGAGGAGCAGCCCTCCCGCAGGATCTGCCGATTCGGAGAGCACCGCGAGTGCGGTGCCGACGAGCTCCTCGCGCCGTGACGGTTCCACCCGTGCGCGTACGATCAGCTGGTCGCCGCCGGTGCGGAATCGGATGCTGCGCTCCTGCCAGATCCGGTCGAGATCGACCTGCGCTGGTCGGTCGGCGGTCTCGGTGAGTTCTTCTGCCTCGAGGATTCGCGAGAGTCGATAGGTGCGGTCGGCCCCGGAGACGGCGGCGAGGAGGTAGCCCTTGTCGCGCACGGTGACCAGACCGATCGGGTCGACGGTGCGCCAGACCGCGTCGCGATCCGCGGCCGAGTAGTGGATGCGCAGCTTGCGTCCGGCGAGAACGGCGCGACGGACCGCGCTCATGACCGTGGCGGAGATGTCCTCGCTCGATTGGCGACGGGCGAGCAGATCTGTCGAAGGCTCGATGAGGATGCGCTGGGCGGCGTTATCGGCTGCCGCGCGATGGGCGTCGGGCAGGGCGTCGACGACCTTGCGCATGGCCGAGGCGAGCGCCGATCCCAGGCCGAAGACCTGCTCCCCCCTTCCTGATCCGGCGGTGAGCAGAGCCAACGCTTCGTCGTGGTTCAGTCCGGTGAGTTCGGTGCGGAATCCCGGGAGAAGCTCGAACCCGCCGTGCCGGCCGCGCTCCGCGTACACCGGCACGCCGGCGGCGGAGAGGGCTTCGATGTCGCGCAGCACGGTGCGAGTCGACACCTCAAGCTCGCGTGCGAGCGCAGTGGCGGACAGCCGGCCGCGTTGGCGCAGGAGCAGCACCAAAGAGACGAGGCGGTCGGCGCGCATGTGAGAACTCTATTTCGAATACATGACACAGGGTGTCGTGAATCATTGAAAGGCTCGTTGGAGAGGGCAGAACAGCGTCATCCGGCCGGTATCTGCGCTCGCAACGAATCGAATGGAGCTGAAGTGGCAAACGAACGAACAGCAGTCAACCCGGTGACGTGGTCGCAGGGACTGGGATTCAACCAGGGTGAGATCGTCTCCGGGCACACCCGCACCCTGTACATCTCGGGACAGACCGCGATGAGCGCGGAGGGCGTTCCCCAGCACGACGGCGATATGGCTGCACAGCTGGCCCTCGCCGTCGACAACCTGGAAGCCGTGCTCGACGGCGCGGGCATGACGCTGGCGAACCTCATCCGCCTCAACGTGTACACGACCGACGTCGACCTGCTGTTCCCCCACTACGGCGTCCTCGCCGCTCGGCTGGGAGCGGCACAGATCGCACCGACCACGACGATGCTCGGGGTCAGTCGACTGGCGATCCCCGGTCAGCTGGTGGAACTGGAGGGCACAGCCGTCGGCTGATCAGGGCGCCTGCTCGAGCGGGGCGGTCTGTCGTCCGGCGTCCAGGTGCCGGGCAAGGCCGGCCCGCGAGCGCAGCCCTGTCTTCTGCAGGATCCGGGCGACATGGCTCTCCACGGTCCGGGGACTCAGGTGCAGCTGTTCGGCGATCGCCCGATTGCTGTGACCGTCCGCGACCAGGTCCGCGACATCGCGCTCCCGTGGTGTGAGCTGGTCGAGACGGAGGCCTGCCATCTCGATGCGATCGGACAGCTGAGCCAGCCACGCGCGCGCGAGGCGGCGATAGAGGAGAGCGCCGGCCTCGTCGAAGAGTTCCGCGGCCCGCTGGGCTTCCCCCAGAGCCTCCTCGGCGCGGTCAAGAGTCACCAGGACCTGGGCACGGAACAGGGTGCCGTGGCCCGCCTGCGACGGATGCTCCGCCTCGACACCCCACGCGATCGCCGCATCTGCATGACGAAGAGCGGCGGCAGCATCCCCGCGCTTCAACGCGAGTTCTCCCAGACCGATGTGCTTCTGCGAGGCGAAGATGTCCCCGTCGGCGACGTCGAGCTCCGAGGCATCCACCGGGATCCCGAGCAGAATCTCTGCCCGAGACCGCATCAGTCGTACGATGCGGCGCCACCAGCCGACCTGCGGGAGTCCTGCTGCGGCGAGACGTTGATATCGGGCGACGATCTCCTCCGGTCCGACTCTGCCCGGTGCTGCGACGATCGATGCCGTGAGGGCGAGTGGAACGGCATCCGGCCAGTTGTACTTCTCTGCCGCGTCGATCGCGAGCTCGATGAGTTCCTCGGCCTCCTCGCATCGATCGAGGGGAATGTAGATGAAGCCCAGAATCAGATAGAGGTGAGGGAGCACATGGAAGCGCCCGTGCGTCTCCGCCAGGCGGATCGCGCGCTCGAGAAAACGGGCACCCTCTGCGAAGTCGGCGAGGAAGTGCGCGCACCACCCCATCGCCGTGGTCACATCGATCACCAGCAGCATCTCGGATGCTGGCAGGTCCGAGAAGCCGACCTTCGCCACCTGGTACGAGGTCCTCGCGCGCGCAAGGTCGCCTTCCCGGAGGGACGCGAGGGCGCGCAGGCCGGCGAGTGCGGCGGCGTAAGCGGGTACGTCGCCGTCGTTCTGTTCCAGCCAGGTGCGTGAGGCCACCTCGGAATCACTGTCGTGCATCACTTCGAGCGTCACGAGTTCGAGGGCGACCTCCGGATCGAGTGTCATCGCTCGTGCCTCCCGCACCAGTTCGACCGCCTCATCGGGGCGGCTCTGGATGCGGAGGGACTGGATCAGCAGGGCGAAGGACTCCCCGGTCGACTCCTTCGTGGAATGCACTTCGCGCAGCAATGACTCGGCTTCGACGGGCTGCCCGTCGATGAGGAGGGCGCGGGCCAGCATCAGATCGCGCGCACGGTGCGGAATGCGACGACTGCGGTGAAGCATGGCGATGCAGCTCTGCGGCGACGTCGCCAAGACGATCCCCGCCGCTTCGAGGACGGTCTCCAGCTCATCCGAGGTGAGATGGGAGCCGAGATGCTGCAGGTGCGATGCCTGCTGAAGGACGTTGGACGCGCTGCGCGCCGCCGTGCGATGGGCCAGTCGCCGTTCCTGGGGCGTCATGCTGCGGTAGGCGGCTGAGCGGATGAAGGGATGCACGACCCGCAGGCTCTCGGCCTCGATCAGGCCGCGCTGCGCCAGGCGGTCAGCCGCCTGGGCGATGTCCCCGACGCCCAGATCCGCGATGGCGCCGAGCGTCTCCGGTGCGACGGCGGGCGTGAGCGACAGCGCCTGCATCACACGACGTGACTCCTCGTCCAGAGTGAGGAGTTCGCCGCGCAGCGTGTCACCGATCTCCTGATGCGAGACGTCGTCGGCGTCGTCACCGCGGCCGGATTCCGCGAGCAGGCGGAGGAAGAGAGGGTTTCCGGCGGCGAGCTCGATGTACCCCTTCCCCTGGGCGCCGTGAGCCGCCAGCAGCGTCGCCGAATCCGCTTCGTCGAGCGGCCCGAGTGTGATGCGGTGCACGGCCGATCCCCCACGCATGGCCGCACGGATCAGCGACTCGGGTGCTGCACCGGTGCGAAAGACGAAGAGGAAGGAGAGGGGGGTGGACGAAGGTTCCGACAGGAGGCGCTCGATGATGTCGCGCGCCGGCGCGTCGAGCCAATGGGCGTCGTCGATCACGATGACGGTCGGTTCGGCGGCGAGGCCTTCGCGAATGCTGCGCAGAAGGACGCGCGCCGGTCGCTGCTCCGCCAGGAGGACCGGGAGATCCTCATCGAGGAGCTCTTCGATGATCGAGCGGATGCCATCAAGAGGGATGTTCGTGGCGAGTTCGGCCGGGCGGCTGAAGAGCACGCGCTCGGTGAGGCCGGACCGCAGGAACTCGTTCACCACGGCTGTCTTGCCGATCCCGATCGGACCCTCCAGCAGCACGACGCGGTGCGCGCTGTCGTCCGGGTCGGTGAGGTGCGAGCGAAGTCGGGTGAGTTCGGCCATACGCCCGATGAACATGCGGCCCCCTCTTCTCGAACACATGAAGGATATCGGGATGACGCTGGTCAGGACCAGTTTTTCGAGTCATTCGAAGAACTCCCGTATTTCTACGGATGCGGCACGCATCGAGGCCTTCATAGCCTGAGCCTGATTGTGTTCGCCCCCCTTCTCGTCAGGAACAGCTCGATGACATCGCATCCACGCTCCCGCGCCTCCCGTCTTCTCGGTGCGCTGACCAGCGTCGCCCTCGCCGTCGGTTTCAGTGCCGTCGCGATTGCGGCTCCCGCCCACGCCGCTACGGAGGACGGCGTCTACGTCGGTGAGAACAGCCACGGCTACGACTTCTCGATCACCGTCGAGGGCGGGATGGTCACCGACGTCGCCACGACCGCATGGATCGCGTGCGGCGTTCCTCCGATCCAGACCCCTCTCGCCTTCAACGCGATTCCGGACACCGCCATCGCGGCTGACGGCTCGTTCTCGGCGAACTGGACGTACCAGATCGATGCGGACTACAGCGCGGAGTACTGGCTGGGCGGCGTCTTCCACGCGGACGGCACCGTCACGAGCGCGGGCTCGAACGCGGCAGACATGATCGGTACCGGCCTGTTCTGCAGCGGCCAGCAGTTCACGTACGAAGCGGCGATCGATGCCGCAGCGCCGACCATCTCGGTGTCGCCGAACCCGGCGACGCTCTCCCAGATCACCGATCCTGCGGGCGCTGTGCGCATCACCGGTGCGGGCTTCGCGCCAGGGAGCACGGTCAACCTCGTCATCGACGGCCAGCAGGCCGCTGCGCGCACCGCCGACGCCGAGGGCGACGTCGAGGTGCTCCTCTCCTGGCCGAACGCGACGGTCGGCGATCACTCGATGCGGTTGGTCAGCGGCATCCGCTCGGCCGAAACGACCCTGACCATCATCGAAGACCCGACCTACAATCCCACCGCGGCGGTCGATCCTGCCACCGCGACGGTCTCCCGGCTCGGCGGGGCGGGCGTGACCGTCACCGGCGCCGGATTCCCCGCCTCGGTTCCCGTCGACATCGCCTTCGATGGATCGGTCGTCTCGACCGTGACGAGCGGCACCGACGGATCGCTCAGTTACACCCTGGTTCACGCCGGCGCGGCCGTCGGGGCCCACAGCGTCACGCTCACGAACGGTCAGTGGGCGGCATCCGCGACGCTGACCGTCGAAGCGGACCCGGTCGTCTACGACCCGACGGCGGCGGTCACGCCGGACAAGCTCACGGTTTCCGCGATGGCCGCGGGCGGCGTGCAGATCTCCGGCGCCGAGTTCCCGCCCAATGCGCCGGTTTCGATCCAGGTTGCCGGTGAGACCGTTGCGACGGTGGACTCCTCCGGTACCGGCGACGTGTCGTACACGTACGTGAAGGCGGGGGCCGCGGTTGCGCAGTATCCGGTCGTCCTGACCAGTGGTCAGTGGAGCGCGAGCAGCTCGTTCGAGGTGACCGCCGACCCGATGGTGTACGACCCGACGGTGGTCGTGCTCCCCGAGACGCTCACGCAGTCGGCGCTCGCTGACACCGGTGTGCAGGTCGAGGGATCGGGGTTCCCGGAGAACGCCGAGATCGAGGTGCTGTTCGACGGCACCGTCGTCTCGACGGCGACGAGCAGCGCCGCCGGATCGGTCGCAACGACGATCACCCGCGACGGTGTCGGTGTCGGAACGTCGACGGTGCTGCTGCGCAGTGGACAGTGGGAGGCATCTGACACGGTCGTGGTGACCGCAGACCCGGTCGATCCGGCAGAGGTGACCCTCTCGCCGACCACGATCGCCACCGGTGCTCTCGAGACCGACGGTGTCGACGTCACGGCCGAAGGGCTCCCCGCGGACGCTCCGGTGCGCGTGCTGTTCGACGGAGTCGAGGTGGCCGCGTTCACGGCCTCCGCCACCGGTACGGGGTCAGCCTCGTTCACGATCGCCGACGCTGTTCCGGGCGCGCACACCGTGCGGCTCGTGCAGGGCCCTGGGTTTGCCCCCGGCGACGTCCTCGGTGAGGCGGTTCTGACCGTCACCGAAGACCCGCTCCCCGGTGACCCGCAGCTGGTGCTGAGCCTGTCCTCGATCGCGCCGGACGCCCTCGCGACGACCGGTGTGCTGCTCACCGGAACCGGGTTCACGCCCGGTCAGGATGTGTCCGTGTTCTTCGACGGACAAGAGGTCGGCGTCGTCACCGCGAACGCGGCGGGCCACGTGTCGTACACGCTGAGGGTTGCGAACGCTGCACCGGGCGCCCACCCGGTCGCTCTCGTGCAAGGCGACCGCAGCAGCGAAGTGACTCTCACTGTGAAGGCGGCCGCGGAGCCCGGCAACCCCGGCACCCCCGGTAACCCGACGCAGCCAGGAGACTCTGACGGCGGTGGGCTTGCCACGACCGGAGCGGATGCGGGGCTCTGGGCGGGCGTCGCGGGTGTCGCGCTCGCACTGATGGCCGCCGGCGGACTCATTCTGATCCGCCGCCGCGGCGTCGCCTGACCCTCCCCGCACGGCGACGTACGAACTGCTCTCACTCCGATGAAGTGAGAGCAGTTCGTGCGTGTCAGGGAACGGGGATCAGCCCATGCTCGACGACGTTCAGTCGCTCGCTGCCGCCGGCGGTCACGACGACGATGTCCTCGATGCGCGCACCCCACTCGCCTGCGAAGTAGATTCCGGGCTCGATGCTGAACGCCATCCCCTCCCGCAGCACCAGGTCGTTGCCCGGAGCGATGTACGGCTCTTCGTGCACCGAGACGCCGATCCCATGACCGGTGCGGTGCACGAAGGCGTCGCCGAGACCGGCGTCGGAGAGCACCTGTCGTGCGGCAGCATCCACCTCCGAAGCCGTCGCTCCGGGTCGGGCTGCGTCTACCGCAGCCTGCTGCGCACGCACGAGCACACCGATGCGATCGGATGCCTCGGGCGTCGGTGTTCCGACCACGTATGTCCGCGTGCTGTCGGAGTTGTAACCGCTGGGAACCGCTCCCCCGATGTCGACCACGACGATGTCGCCGTCCTCGATGATGCGATCCGACACTTCGTGGTGCGGGTCGGCTCCGTTCGGTCCTGATCCGACGATGACGAACTCGACCGTGCGGTGCCCCTCGGCGACGATGGCCTCGGCGATGTCTGCAGCCACTTCGCGTTCGGTCCGGCCGGCGCGCAGCCATTCCGGTACTCGGCGATGCACGGCGTCGATGGCGGCGCCGGCCCGGCGCAGTTCGGCGATCTCGGCGGCATCCTTGATCATCCGCCCCTCGCGCAGCACCGGCGTGGCGAGTTCCAGGCGCACCCCGAGGCGTTCCCCGATCGGGATCACGTGCAGGGCCGGGAGCGCGTCCGAGATGCCCACGCGCGATGCCGATCCCAGAGCCGCGGCGACCAGGTCGTACGGATTCTCACCATCGACCCAGTCGGCGATGGTGAGCCCGAGTTCACCGATCGCGGTGTCGCGCACCTTGGCGAGCTCCATACGCGGAACCACCACGGTGGCCGGTCGACCGGGGCGGACGATAAGCGCCGTCAGACGCTCGATCGTGTCGCCTTCGACGCCGGCCAGATACTGCAGATCGGGTCCTGGGCCGATGATGATCCCATCGAAGCCCGCCGCGGCGGCGAGGTCAGCGGCACGATCGAGACGGGCGGCGTACACGGAGGTTGCGAAGGGAAGGGTGCTCACCCGCCCCACGCTACTCCGCACAGTGCATCAGCTCACGGCGAGACGGATGCGCTCCGCGAAGAACTCCAGGTCTGCGTCGGTGAGATCGGTGACGGCGTAAGCGGTGGGCCAGACGGTGCCGTCGTCGAGGTTCGAGATCGGTTCGAAGCCGAAGGTGCCGTAGCGCACCTTGAACTTGCTCGCCGGCTGGAAGAAGCACAGGACCTTGCCGTCCTTGCCCCACGCGGGCATGCCGTAGTACGTGCGCGGGACGAGCTCCGGGGCGACCTTCGAGACCAGATCGTGCAGCTTCAACGCGAGCTTCTGGTCCGCGGTGTCCGGCAGTTTGGCGATCGCCTCCTTGAGATCCGCTTCACCCTCCGCCCGCTGTTCCTCCGGAGACTTCTTCGCCCGTGAGCGCCGTGCCTTGGATTCCTTGGCGGCGGCCTGCATGGCTTCACGCTCTTCGTCGGTGAAGTTCTTCGTTTCCTCGGTCATCAGCGGATCCTCTCGTTCGGTGACGCCTGATGGATCCGAGGCTACGCGCGTGTGCTCATCGATGCTTCTCGATTTCTGATCGCTTCGGGCACCGGCCGGTGCCGTCCTGGCGCGCCGGGCGGAGCATCCGAGAGACTGTCGCCATGACGACAGTCTTCACCGGCCGCATCCGTCCCCTCTCACCCGTGACCGATGCCGAGGCGGAGGCGATGGCTGTCGAGGTCGGAAGAGTGGTGGCCATCGGCACCGCCGAGGAGATGACCGCTCGATTCCCGGATGCCGAGATCGTCGCGCTCGACGGCTGGATCATGCCAGGACTCATCGAACCGCACGGCCACCCGGCGTACTCGTCGATTCTGCTCTCTGATCTCGTCGTCGACATCCGCCCCGTCACGATCCCCGATGCAGACGGCGTGCTCGCCGCTCTCAGGGCGGCGGTGGCGGATGCCGGCAGCGAGGCGGTGTTCGCGAACGGGTGGGATGCCCTGCTGCAGCGGGGTCTCCCAGAACCCGATGTTCGCTTCCTCGATGAACTCGCAGGATCCGTGCCTCTTGTCATCATCCACAACTCCGGCCACTCCGCCTACTTCAACAGCGCGGCCGCCCGCGCTGCCGGTGTGGACGGTCGTACTCCGGACCCCGCCGGCGCCTCATTCGGGCGCGACTCCGACGACCACCTCACTGGCGTCGCATTGGAGGAAGCAGCCGTCGAGAAGGTCGTCGCGCCGATGCTCGCGAGTGCGCAGCAGCATCTCCCCCGCCTGCTCAGCGCACATCTGCGAGATCTGGCTGCGCGCGGGATCACGACCGTGTCCGACCTCTCCTGGAATCCCGATCTCAACCCCCTCATCGAGGCCCTGCGCGCGAACCGTGCACTCCCGGTGCGGCTGCGCTGGTACGAGATGTCGCATCCTGGCGGGACAGCAGCCCCGCGGGGCCAGGGCGACTCCGTGATCCGTCAGGTCGGAGTGAAGACGTGGTCCGACGGTTCGCCCTGGATCGGGAACATCGCCACCTCTTTCCCCTACCTCGACACCGAGGCCACCCGTGACCTGGGGCTCGAGCCGCACCATGTCGGTCGCGCGAACTACACAGCCGACCAGTTGCTCGCGATCGCGGAGCCGTACGCGGCCGGCGCCTGGCAATTGGCCTGCCATGCACACGGCGACCGTGCCATCGAAGCGACCCTCGACGTGTACGAGCAGATCATCACCCGGCACGGACTCAGCGATCACCGCTTCCGCCTCGAGCATTGCGGGGCGATGACCGCCGCGCAGTTCCGGCGCGCGGCGTCCCTCGGCGTCACCGTCAGCCTCTTCGTCGACCACATCACCTACTGGGGAGAGGTGCTCGTCGATGATCTCTTCGGTGCGGAGCGCGGCGGCGCATGGGCCGACGCCGGAGCAGCCTTCGCCGCCGGTCACCGGGCGACCTTCCACAATGACGGCTGGGTCACCCCCAACGAGCCATTCCGCAACATGGCGGTCGCCGAGACCCGTACGACCCGCAACGGCTACCGGATGCCCGGGGGAACCCCGGTGACGCGCGATCAGGCCCTCCGCGCACACACCACGAACGCGGCGTGGCAGCTGTTCAGCGAGCACGAGGTCGGCGCGCTCGCGCCGGGGCTCTTCGCCGACTTCATCGTCATCGACCGCGACCCGGTCGTAGTGCCACCGGAGGATCTCGCGATGACCGTGGTGCGGGCCACCTATCTGGCGGGCAGCCGCGTCGTCTGATTCCATCGGACGGCTATGGTGAGAGCCATGGATATGCGGGTCGCGGCATACGCGGTCGTCACCGATGACGATCACCGGATCCTGCTGGCGCGCTGGATCGAGGGACGCCGCGTCGCGTGGACCATGCCAGGCGGAGGACTGGAACCCGGCGAAGACCCCGAGGAAGCGGTCCGTCGTGAGCTCCGTGAGGAGACCGGTTACAGCGTTCAGGTCGGCGAGCTGCTCGGCATCCACTCCCGCGTCATCCCGGCGACGCAACGGGTGAACCGCCCAGGGCAGCAGCGGGCCGACGCTCCCCTGCACACGCTGCGCATCGTCTATCGGGCGCGGGTCACGGGCGGAAAACTCCGTTTCGAGACCGACGGATCGACGGACATGGCCGACTGGTTCACGCTGCCGGCGGTCGCCGAGCTTCAGCGCGTCAAGCTCGTCGACATCGCTCTGCGGATGGCGAAGATCCTGTAGTCGACCGCGTCAATCGCGTGTGGTCTCAGGCACCGAGATGTCGGCGACCGTCGCGCCGTAGGCGGCGATGAGATCGTCGGCCTCGACGAACAGGCTGTAGCCGTGCGATCCCGCACCCATCGCGATCCGTCGCCCCACGATCGACTCGTCGGCGAAGATCGGCCACTCCGTGCTGCTGCCGATCGGCACGATCGTGCCGCGCTCATAGCCGGTTGCGGCGAGGGCGAGTTCCGGCTCTGGCAGCCGCAGCTTGTTGACGCCGACCACGGCGCGCAGCTTGGGCCACGAGATGGACCGGCCGCCCGGGATCAGCGCGAACAGATACGTGTCGTCGGCGCGCTTGACGACGAGGGTCTTCACGATTCCCGATGGGAGGATGCCGAGAAGCTCAGCCGCCTCCGCAAGGCTGTTCGCCTTCGGGCGTTCGCGGATCTCGATGGCGAGGCCATGCGCGGCGGCAGCATCCTGCACCCGGGCATGACGAACACCGCTGTCAGCAGGAACCGACTCTTCGCCGACCAAGTCGGCTGTGCTCACGCGTCAGGCGCGGACAGCGGGTCGTCCGCCACCCAGAGCTCGTCGTCGGCGCGCAGCGCCTGCCATGCGGCGTAGAGCACGCCGACAGCCGCGGCTGCACCGAGGATGATCGCCACGACGGAGCCGAGGCCAGGCCCCGACTTCTGCTTCTTGCCGAAGGCTCCACGAGGTGCAGGAACTGCGACGCCGTGACGCTTGGCGTTCGCGAAGTCCCATGCCGTGAGGGCACTGCCGACGACGCCGCCGACGATCGGGACGACCTTGTCGTCGACGACGTGACGACCGATCTTCACGCTACGGTCGACGACCGGTGCGACGCGGCGGTTGTAGGTGTCCTGCACGACGGGGAGCACCTGCTCGCGGCCGAGGCCGGCGAGCTGTCGGCTCGCCTCACGGGCGACGTCGGCTGCGTGTCCGACGAGCACCTGCTGCGACTCCCACAGCTCGGTGGCGTCGTGCTGCAGACGTCGCAGTTCCTTCTTGCGCTTGCGGCTGAGGCTCACGATGCTCTCCTGTCCATTGGAGTACGGGTTCCCCATCTTGCCAGACGAGTCTGGAAGTGGGGAGGGAATCACCCGGCCCTTGCCAGATCGGATGCAGCGCGCTACCTTCTGCGCCCCGATCGCCCTGGACCGGGCGAACTCACCGCAAGCTCTGCGAGAATAGGGACATGCCTCATGCTTCCCACGTCGCGACCCTGCACACCAACCACGGTGACATCGTCATCAACCTCTTCGGCGACCAGGCCCCGAAGACCGTGAAGAACTTCGTCGGCCTCGCCGACGGCACCCAGGACTGGACGCACCCCGCCACCGGCAAGCCCGGTGAGGGTCCTCTCTACAAGGACGTCGTCTTCCACCGCATCATCCCGAACTTCATGATCCAGGGCGGCGACCCGCTCGGTCAGGGCGTCGGCGGCCCCGGCTACAACTTCAACGACGAGATCAACGCCGAGCTCAACTTCGACGCGCCCTACATCCTCGCGATGGCGAACGCCGGCCTGCGCCGCAACCCCGCCACCGGCGACCTCGAGGGCACCAACGGCTCGCAGTTCTTCATCACCACCGACCCGACCCCGTGGCTCATGGGCAAGCACACCATCTTCGGCGCCGTCGCCGATGACGCCTCGAAGGCTGTCGTCGACGCGATCGCCGCTGTGCCCACCGCTGCCGGCGACCGCCCGATCGAGCCGGTCGTGCTGCAGTCGGTCGACATCGTCGCGGCCTGACCCGCGCTGCCGATCCGGATGACGAGCTCCGAGTTCACGGGCAATCGTGACAACTTCTGCTACCGGCATCCGGATCGGCAGAGCTTCGTGCTCTGCCAGCGCTGCCTGCGCACCGTCTGCCCCGAGTGCCAGACGCAGGCGCCGGTCGGCGTCATCTGCCCGGAGTGCATGACGGCGGAGCGCAAGAATCGCACCCCCGCCCAGAAGCGCGCACAGCGTCGCTGGGGAGGCGGCGGCACGATCACCGCCGTGCGCAGCGGCAAACCCGTCGTCACCTACGCCCTGCTCGCGGTGACGTCGTTCATCAGCCTGCTGCAGATGATTCCCGGCGTCGGTGACCAGATCACGAGTGCGCTCTTGTTCTACGCGCCCACTCTCTATCCCCAGTACAACGGTGGCATCTTCGAGCCCTGGCGCCTGCTGACCCCACTGCTCGTGCACGGCGGCTTCATCCACCTCGCCTTGAACATGCTGGCGCTGTGGATGCTGGGGCAAACGCTCGAGCCGATGCTCGGCCGCGCGCGTTTCCTCGCGATGTATCTGATCAGTGGCCTGGGGGGCTCGGTCGCCGTGGCTTTGCTGGATTTCGAAACTCCGACGGTCGGCGCATCCGGCGCGATCTTCGGCCTCATGGCGGCGCTGCTGATCATCGGACGCCACGTCGGCGCGAACGTCACCGGCATCCTGGTCGTCCTCGGCATCAACTTCGCCTTCGGATTCTTCAACGGGGGCATCTCCTGGCAGGCCCACCTCGGTGGCGCGATCGTCGGCGCTCTCGTGGCCTTCATCTTGACCAGAACACGCCGACGCGAGCAGCGCACCTGGCAGATCGTCCTGCTCGCTGCGGTCACTGTCGCGCTGCTCGTGATCGTCGCCGTCATCCCACCGCTGATCCTTCTCTCCTGATCAGAGGTTCTTAACAGGGTTGTTAACACCTGTGAATAACAACCGTGTAATTCTCCCCACCCTGTGCACAAGCCTGTGGATAACTATCTAGCGGCGTACCTCCGACGCACGACCACGGGCGCAGGGATGTTCTCGGAGTGAGCATCGGGAGGGGCCCGCGAAGCGGGAGGGTCCCCGCTCTGCGAACGAAGAGAACATCCCGGAGTCCGCCCACAGGACACACGTCAGACAAAGAAAAGGCCCCTCACCGAAGCGAGGAGCCTTTTCAGAAGTAGCCGGGGTTCAGCGCCAGCGCGTCGTCATCAGGAAGCCGATCAGGGCGATGCCGAGGCCGATGCCGAGGTTCCAGTTGCCGATGCCGGGGATCGGCAGCGTCGTACCGGAGATGTAGAAGACGAGGATCCAGGCGAGTCCGAGCAGCATGAAGCCGATCATCACCGGCTTGAACCACACCGCGTTGGGAGCGGCATCGCCCTCGGCGCGCTCGACAACGGGTTCTTCGGAATTGCGGTCTCGTGCCATGCCGACATTCTACCCATGTGTCCGCGTATCCACCGAAGAGCCCTGCAGCCGATTCGAGCGTCACTGCGTCCCTGTGCCCTCTCGGGGTTCCGTTCACCGCCGCGGGATAGGATCGCGCCATGACTGCATCCGCCGTGTCCGGGACACGACGAACGCGTCGCAGTGCGGCCCGCCGCCGTGCGACGTTCACGAGTGTTCTCGGCGAGCTGCTGCTCACGGCCGGCGTGCTGGTGATGCTGTTCGTCGCCTGGCAGATGTGGATCGGCGACATCATCATCGCGGCGCAGAAGAACGACGAAGGCGCGGCCATCTCGCAGCAGCTGGCCGAGGATCCGGCTCCGCCCCCGCCGCCGCTCGTCAGGGCCGAAGACGGCACCACCTTCTACGAGCCGGTGATCCCGGCGGCGCCTGCGGACGCCGAGTGGTTCGGGCAGATGATCATTCCGCGGTTCGGGGCCGACTACAACTTCGGGATCTACGGCGGAACCTCGCGCGCGCGCACCCTCGACGACCTCGGCATCGGCGTCTACAAGGACTCGAAGATGCCCGGCGAGGTCGGGAACTTCTCGATGGCGGGCCACCGCACCACCTGGGGCAAGCCGTTCAATCAGATCGACAAGCTGCAGTTGAACGACGCGATCGTCGTCGAGACGCCCGACGGCTGGTACACCTACCGATTCCGCACGCTGGAGTACGTGCAGCCGAGCGCTGTCGATGTGCTGCTCGACGTTCCGCAGATGCCGGGCGCGCAGACCGGGGAGCGGTACATCACTCTCACCGCCTGTTCACCGCTGTACTCTCTCGCCGAGCGGATCGTCGCCTACGGTGTCTTCGAGAGCTTCCAGCCCCGGGCCGAGGGACCGCCGAAAGCACTGACCGATCCGCCGCCGGCACCGGCCGCGCCGTCGGTGTGAGGGTGAGTATGGACACCGACGAAGGAGACGACTGATGTACGCCGCACTCTGGCGCCTGCTGCCCGGTCCGTGGTGGCTGCGGTTGCTCATCCTGCTCGTCGTGATCGCCGCGGTCCTGTACGGGCTGTTCTTCTACGTCTTCCCCTGGGTGAGTCCGTTCGTCACCCCCGGCGAGGTCGACCTCGAATGACCAGCGTGCTCGTGGTCGACAACCACGACAGCTTCGTGCACACCCTGGTCGGCTACCTGCGCGAGCTGGGTGCTGACGTCGCGATGATCGAAGCGGATGCGGTCGATGCTGACGGTCTCGAGCGGATGCTCCCGCAGTATGACGCCGTCATGCTCTCCCCGGGCCCGGGGACTCCCTCCGACGCCGGAGCCTCGCTCGAGGCAGTGCGCATCGCTGCGCGGATGCGGATGCCGCTGCTCGGCGTGTGCCTCGGCCATCAGGCGATCGGCGAGGCGTTCGGCGCCGCGGTGACGGAGGCGCCCGAGCTGATGCACGGCATGGTGTCGAGGGTCGTCCATGATGGCTCGACGCTGTTCACCGGCATCCCCTCGCGATTCGACGTCGGGCGGTATCACTCCCTCGCCCTGGCGGAATCCGACCTGCCGCCTGAGCTCGTCGTGACCGCGCGAACCGACAGCGGAACCGTCATGGCGATCGCACACACCGACCTCCCGATTCTCGGGGTGCAGTTCCACCCCGAGAGCGTGCTCACCGAAGGCGGCTACCGGCTGCTCGCGAACTGGCTCCAGCTCTGCGGCGATCGGGATGCCGTGCGGCGCTCGGCGTCCCTGCACCCCCTCTCCGCGGAGTGAGTGAGGGCTGACGTCAGGGTCAGTCGACGATGAAGAGCTTCGCACCCGTGGCGGTGGAGGAACGGTGCGCTTCTGCCATGTCGGCGACCTGGTACGAGATCCCCGGCGACAGGGTCAGCTTCCGGCCGTCGTCGAGTTCGGTCTCGAGGGTTCCCTCGAGGCACAGCAGCACGTGTCCCTTGGTGCACCAATGATCAGCGAGGTAGCCGGGGGTGTAGTCGACCATCCGGACACGGATTCCCCCGAACTCCTGAGTGCGCCAGTGCGCCTCTCCGCTGGTTCCCGGGTGGACGGTGGGCTCGATCGACGCCCAGTCGATGGTGCCGAATGGCACGTCAGAGATGTTCATTTGCCTGTGCAGTAGCGCAGCTCGATCGGCGATCCGACGGCCACGTCGCCCGGGGCCACCGACATCGAGGCCACGGTGTTCGGGTTCGTCGCCGCGCAGTCCGCGAGCGGCACGTGCGTCGCGACGAGGCCGAGATCTTCGAGAGCGGTCGTGGCAGAGGTCAGCGTCCAGCCCGTGACGTCATCGAGCGTGACCTTTCCGCTGGCGACGACGAGATTCACTGCGGTACCAGGGGCGACCTCGGAATCTGCCGCCTCGCTCGCCTCGATCACGGTGTCGGCCGCGAGGCTCTTGTCGTTGCGCTGGATCACGGAGCCGATCTCGAGACCGGCGGCGGTGAGCGCCGCCTCGGCGGCCGCCCGGGACAAGCCCTCCAGCGATGGCACGACGGATGTCTTGACTCCCGTCGAGACATACACGGTGATCGAATCGCCCTCGGCCACGGTGACGCCCGGCTCGGGATCCGTGCGGATCACGTTGCCTTCGACGATGTCGGTACTCGACTCGAGCACGAGTTTGGCGGTGAGGTCGAGTTTGCCCAGGTCTTCCTGCGCGCGCTCGGCGGAGACGTTCACGAGATCGGGAACGGTGACCGCCGAACTCGGCACCTCCGGCGGGCGCATGCTGATCGTGAGAACCCAGAAGAGCACGGAGACGAGAAGCACCGCGAGCAGTGCGACCCCGGCCCAGATCCACGCCACTGGCGGTCCGGACTGGGTGCGGGCCATCGTCGTGTCCGTGCTGAGCTGCCGGAGGGAACGTGCCGTCTCCTGCGCATGGCGCGGACTCGGGCCGTACAGTTCGCTGGTCAGCGCGCCGAGCTGTTTGCGGCTCGGCGCGTGTCCCGTGGTAGCGGCGTCGAGAGCGGCACGGAAGTTCGAGGCATCCGGGAAGCGCTGGTACGGGTCTTTCGCGAGTGCTCGCAGCACGATCGGGTCGAGGGCGCCCGGAGACTCGTCGTTGACCTCGGTCGGCGGCACCGGGGTCTCGCTGACGTGCTGGTACGCGACGGCGACCGGCGATTCGCCACGGAACGGTTGCCGTCCGGTGAGCAGTTCGTAGAGCACGACGCCGGTGGAGTACAGGTCGGCGCGGGCGTCGACCGGCTCGCCCTTCGCCTGCTCCGGTGAGAAGTACGCGGCGGTGCCGATGATCTGCGTGGTCTCGGCGACGGTCGACGACGAGTCGGACACCGCACGGGCGATACCGAAGTCCATGACCTTGACCTGGCCCTTGTCGGTCACCATCACGTTGCCCGGCTTGATGTCGCGGTGGATGACCCCGGCGCGATGCGAGTAGTCCAGTGCTTCGAGGATGCCGTCGACGTAGCGCACGGCATCGGCGACCGGTACCGGACCCCCCGCGATGATGTCCTTCAGCAGCGTGCCCTTGACCAGCTCCATCACGATGTACGGGGGGTCCTCGGACCCGGCAGCCCCCGAGGTCGTCGTCGAGTCGCCGGCGTCGTAGACGCGCACGATCGAGGGATGCGACATCCGCGACGCCGCCTGCGCCTCGAGGCGGAACCGGGTGCGGAAGGCCGTGTCACGGGCGAGATCGGGGTCGAGGATCTTGATCGCCACCTCGCGGCCGAGCGTCAGATCCTGACCGCGATAGACCTTCGCCATGCCGCCGTACCCGATGAGCTCGTCGACGCGGTATCGACCCGCGAGAACGCGTTGCTCTATGGACACGGATTGACCCCCTGGTACGACTGGTGAAGCTGTTCTCAGACTACGGCGCGGACTACGTTAATTGCCTGATTCCTCGCCGTCCGGAAGGCCGGGAAGGATCGGCTCCTCCATCTGCGGAGAGTTGTCGGACGGACGACTCTCGCCGCAGAAGGCGCGGTACGTCGCGGTCACGTTCTGGCCGGCGGTGTCCGGGTTGATCGTGATCTGCGCGTTGCGGACACTGGCGGCGAAGCTCTGCGTTGTCGCGGTCCCGTCGAACGTGGCGTTCGTCAGGGTGACCTCGTAGGCGCTGCGCACCGGCAGGCCGGAGGGGCACTCGAAGTTCGTCCAGTTCAGGGTGATCTTCTGGCCTGCCATCGCCGGGCCGCTGAGGGTGGGGGCCGAAGTCGGTCCGCCCACCTGCACGGCGCCGATGTAGAGCGTGAGGGTGATCGGCGTGCCGGTCTTGACCGAGCCGCGAGGGCTCACGGCCTCGACGGTGCCGACGAGATCGTCGGACGGTGCGGGCGTGCCGCCGTCCTGGCAGGTCGGTACGAGTCCGGCGGCCGTCGCCGCCGCCAGGGCCTCATCACAGGTCATCCCGACGAGGTTGAGCCCGTCGACGTTGACCGGAGGCACCTCTGGTGCTTGGGTCTGCGTGGGTTTCGGCGTCGGCGTGGAGCTTGCGGACGTCGGCGGAGGCGTCGTCGGGTCTGCGCCGTCCTTCGCGGGATTCATCAGCATCCAGACTGTTCCGCCGAGCACGACGAGAAGAAGGACGATCAGAGCAATGAGCGGCCACGTCCACGGGCTGCGCTTCTTCTTCTCCTTCTCCGCCTCGGCACCCTCGACGGGGAGGGATGCCGTGGTCGGAAGAAGGCGAGTGGAGTCTGCGCCCGCGACGCCGGTCAACATGCGGGTGGCGTCGTCGTCACCGGCGGCGCCGCCGGCGATGGCGGGAACGGCGATCGCCGCGGAGTTCAGGTCACCGCGACGCAGCGCCTGAGCGGCGCGGGCGACGGTGGCAGACGACGACGGTCGATCGCTGGGCTTCTTCGCGATCATCGCCATTACGAGGTTCTGCACCGGGATCGGCACCGTCGGCGGCAGCGGCGGAGCCTGCTCGTTGATCTGGGCCATCGCGATGGCGACCTGCGACTCGCCGGTGAAGGGGCGTCTGCCGGCCAGGCATTCGTACGCGACGATGCCGAGCGAGTAGGTGTCGGTGGCGGGCGAAGCGGGGTGGCCGGATGCCTGCTCGGGCGACAGGTACTGCACCGTGCCCATCACCTGACCGGTCGCGGTCAGTGGAACCTGGTCGGCGATGCGCGCGATGCCGAAGTCGGTGATCTTCACACGGCCGTCGGGCGTGATCAGCAGGTTGCCCGGCTTGATGTCGCGGTGCACGAGACCGGCGGCGTGCGCCGCCTGCAGTGCGGATGCCGTCTGGGCGACGATGTCGAGCGTCTTGTCGGCGCTCATCGCCCCGTCGCGCTCGAGGATCGTGGAGAGTGCCTCACCGGGCACGAGTTCCATCACCAGGTAGGCGCTACCGTTCTCCTCGCCGTAGTCGAAGACGCTGGCGATGCCCTCGTGGTTGACGAGGGCCGCGTGCCGCGCCTCAGCGCGGAATCGCTCGAGGAACCCGGGGTCCCCCATGTACTCGTCCTTGAGGATCTTGATCGCGACGGTACGTCCGATGACGTGATCCGTCGCCTCCCATACCTCGCCCATGCCGCCGATCGCGATCCGCGATTGCAGCTCGTAGCGACCACCGAACGACACACCTTGCGTCGGCCTCATCTGCCCAGCACCGCCTCTATGACCTTCTTAGCAATCGGAGCGGCGATGGAGTCGCCGGATCCTGATTGTCCCTGTCCGCCGCCGTCTTCGACGACGACCGCTACTGCGACCGCGGGGTCGTCCGCCGGTGCGAAACCGGTGAACCACAACGTGTGCGGCTTGTTGCCGTTCTCGGCCGTTCCGGTCTTCCCGGCTACGTCGATCCCGTCTATTCTTGCACCCTGCGCCGCTCCGGTTGAGACGCCCGCGACCATCGCCGCGGTCACCTCATCGGCCACGTCAGCATCGATCGCGCGGCCGAACTCGGTGTTATCGAAGGCGCGCAGCACCGACAGGTCGTTGCCGATCACGGCATCCACCATGTGCGGGTTCATCACGACGCCGTCATTCGCGATACCGGCCGCGACCATCGCGATCTGCAGCGGAGTCGCAGTGACCTGTCCCTGCCCGAATCCGGTGAGGGCCGTCTGCGCGTCGTCGAGGGCGCCCGGGTAGCTGGAGGGCGTCGAGGAGAGCGGCGTCTCGAAGCTGCGGTTGAACCCGAACTTCTCCGCCATCTCGAGGATCTTCTTGTCGCCGAGCTCGACGGCGAGTTCTGCCATCGGGATGTTGCAGCTCAGCCGGAGGGCCTCGGCGATGGTGACGGTCTCGCCGGCACCGCAGGCGCCGCCCCACGCGTTGGAGACGGTGTCCGACGATCCGGAGGGCAGCTGGTAGCGCGCCGGGTTCGGAAGCGTCGACTCCGGAGTCCAATCGCCGCTCGCGAATGCCGCGGCCGCGACGAGGATCTTGAACGTCGACCCCGGGGGGTTGAGCCCGCCGGCGATCGCGCGGTTGTACAGCGGGTTCGCCGGGTCGTCGTCCAGGGATTCGTAGATCGTGTTCGCGGCTGTCGCGTCGTGCGTGGCCAGCTGGTTCGTGTCGAAGCCGGGGGTCGAGGCCATGGCGAGGATGCGACCCGTCTTGGGTTCGATCGCGATGACCGCGCCCTGCAGCCCTTGCAGCGCCTCATAGGCCGCACGCTGGGCCGCCGTGTTCAACGAAAGTTCGACGCTGAAACCGGTCTGCGGCTGGCCGGAGAGGAGGCGCTCGATCTCGGCGAAGAACGCGTTCGATCCGGTACCGGAGAGATCCGCGTTCATCGCGCGCTCGATACCCGTCGCCGAGCCGAGCGCCGGGTTGTAGTAGCCGGTCACCGGGGCCCACATCGCGGCATCCGTGTACACCCGCTGGAACTGGTACTTGTCGTCGCTGGGCACCGAGGTGGCGATGTTGACGCCGTCGACGATGATCGATCCGCGCTGTATCTCGTAACTGTCGAGCTGCGTGCGGCGGTTGTGGCTGTTCTGTGCGAGGGTCTCGGCGTCGACGACCTGGATCCAGCTCGTTGCTGCGAACAGCGACAGGAACATGAACAGCATCACGATGCTGAGACGGCGGATTTCTTTCGTCATCCGATCACCACCCGGGGCTGAGAACGGACGGCGTCGGAGATCCGCAGCAGGATCGCCACGATGAGCCAGTTCGCGATCAGCGATGACCCGCCGGCGGCGAGGAACGGAGTGGTGAGGCCGGTGAGGGGGATGACGCGCGTCACGCCGCCGACCATGATGAACACCTGCAGCGCGATGGTGAACGATAGGCCGGTCGCGAGCAGCTTGCCGAAGTCATCCTGACCAGCGAGGCCGATCCGCATCCCGCGGCTCACGAACACCATGTACAGCACGAGGATCGCGAACAGGCCGATCAGCCCGAGCTCTTCGCCGAGGCTGGTGATGATGTAGTCGCTGTGGGCGAGGGGCGTTTCCTGGGGCCGTCCCTGGCCCCAGCCGGTGCCGATGAGTCCGCCCTGCGCGAGCCCGAACAGGCCCTGCATCGGCTGGTAGCCGGCTCCGTCCGGGTCGACCTGGGTGGGATCGAACAGGAACAGCCAGTTGATGAAGCGGCCGCGCACATAGGAGAGGATCTGTGTCGCGAGGGCGACGCCGGCGACGACGAGCGTCAGGCCGATGAGCACCCAGCTGGTCTTCCCGGTCGCGATGTAGAGCATCGCGACGAACATGCCGAAGATCAGCGTTCCGGTGCCGAGGTCGCGCTGGAAGACGATGATCCCCAGCGAGATCAGCCACACCACGATCACCGGACCCAGTTCGCGCATGCGCGGCCAGGTGATTCCGAGGAAGCGCGTGCCGACAGAGGTGAGACTCTCCCGGGTGCGCACGAGGTAGCCGGCGAAGAAGATCGCCAGGCAGATCTTCGCCAGCTCGCCGGGCTGGAACGCGAACATGCCGCCGAGCGACACCCAGACGGCAGCATTCGCGTCCGGGATGCGCAGTCCGGGGACGAATGGCAGGAGCAGCAGCACGATGCCGGACAGGCCGAAGATGTAGGTGTAGTTGAAGAGGATGCGGTAATTGCGGAGCAGGATCACCAACACGATGGCGCCGATGAGCGAGATGGCCGTCCACGCGAGCTGCTTCGCGGAGTACGCGTCCCAGCCGGTGAGGTCCTTCGCCAGGTCGATCCGGTAGATCATCGCAATACCGAGCCCGGTGAGCAGAGTCGCGATCGGCAGCACGAACGGGTCGGCGTCGCGGGCCACGAGCCGCAGGACCACGTGCAGCGCGAACGCCAGCACCGCGAGCCCGCCGCCGATGAAGAGGATCATCGGGTCGATCAGGCCGAGAGCACCCAGCTGCACCAGGGTGAGTGCGGCACCGCTGAGGGCGCAGGCGAACAGCAGCAGCCAGAACTCCCGGTTGCGCTGCGTCTGCGGCATCCGAATCCGCTTGAGGGCCTTGATGACGCTGGTGTCGGCCGTGACGTCGACGCTCATGGGGTGCCCGCCGTCGGGCTCGTCGTCGGCATCGGCGTCGGCAGCGGGGTCTCTTCGATGACGTTGGCCTCGGCGCCGGCCCGAAGCCGGTCGACGATCGCCATCGCGTCGGCGAGCGAGCGTGCCGTGATCGTGCTCTCCACCCGGGCGCGCTGATACTCGGGAAGGTCTGCGAGCAGGATGTCGGTGTCGTCGAGCGGCGTGGAGAGCACGATCGGGCCGAGGTTCTGCTGCACGCCCTGGAAGATGACGACGCTGTCGTCATCGGCACCGATGAAGTAGCGGGTCTGCGTCCAGCTGTACGCGGCGAAGGCCGCGACGCCGAGCATCACCAGCACGACGAGGAGTCCGGCGATCCACCCGACGCGACGGCGCCGTGCGCGACGCCGATCTTCCTCGATGAGCTCCTCGAGGTACTCGGCCGCGGGCTCGAAGTGGCTCGGCTCGTTGGCGGCCTGGCGCACCGGATGCAGCCAGTTCGTGCGGGCCGGCCGCGCGGACGGCGCGATGAGGCCGGAGGGGTTCGCCGCCGAGCCGACGATCGTCGGTGTGCCGGACGACAGCGGATGGTGCCCGCCGACGTCGACCAGCACGATCGTGACGTTATCCGGGGCGCCGCCGTCGAGTGCCTGCTTCAGCAGGTTGTCGGCCGTGCGACCCGGTGCCATCCCGAGGCGCATCGCCTTGAGCATGTGGGCCTCGTCGACGACCCCGGAGAGGCCGTCCGAGCAGAGCAGCCAGCGGTCGCCCGGCAGCGTCGGCATGACGAACATGTCGAGCTCGGGGTCGGAGTCCATGTCGCTGAGCACCCGCATCAGCACCGAGCGGCGCGGGTGGTACCTGGCCTCCTCCGGCGTGATGCGTCCCGAGTCGACGAGGCGCTGCACGAAGGTGTGGTCGGCGGTGATCTGCGTCAGCGCGTCGTCGCGGTAGAGGTAGATGCGGGAGTCGCCGATGTGGCCGATGACCGCGTACTCGTCGACCATGATGATCGCGCTGAGGGTGGTGCCAAGCCCGGCGAGTTCCGGACGCTCCCTGGCGGCGCGGATGAGGTCACCGGCGGCGGTCGTCGCGGCGGCCTGCAGGGAGGCCTGGGCATCGTCGGTGGTCGCATAGCCCTGGTCGAGGGGTTCCATGAGGGGTTCCATGCGGTGGATGGCGATGCTCGAGGCGACATCGCCGCCGGCGTGGCCGCCCATGCCGTCGGCGACGACGAACAGGTTCGCGCCGGCGTAACCGGAGTCCTGGTTGTTGGAGCGGATCTTCCCGGTATGGGAGATCGCGGCGCTCGAGCCCTCGAAGACCATGCCGGCGTCAGGCTCGCAGCTCGAAAGTCGTGGCGCCCACCTTGACGGGCGTGCCGAGGGTGAGCGCGACGGGCGAACCGGTGACCCGCTTGCCGGCGAAGAAGGTGCCGTTGGTGGAGTCGAGGTCCTGGATGACCCAGGCGTCGCCGCGCAGCATCAGACGCGCATGATGACTCGAGGTGTAGTCGTCGCGGATGACGAGGGCCGACTCGCTCGAGCGGCCGATCGTCATGGCCTCGGTGCCGAGGGGGAGTTCGAGACCCGCCTTGGGTCCCGAGGTGATCACGAGCCTCTTGGCGGTCGCGATGGTCGCAGGCCCCGTGCTGGGCTTCGCGGATGCCGGTTTCGTCGCGGCGGGCTTCGAGATGGGTGCCGCCGCGGCGGATGGTGCAGCCGCCGCGCCGTCGGCGGGAAGCTTGCGCACGCGCACGCCGAACAGATCGGCCCGCAGCGAATAGACGACGCCGAACACGAAGAACCACAGCAGCACGAGGAAACCCACGCGCAGCAGGAGGAGGACCAGTTCACTCGGAGTACTCACGGCATCACCCCGAACGCGCGGGTCGAGTCATCCATCGGGCGGGAGGGCGCCGCGATCGGGACGATGCGGAAGACGAGGTCGGTGCGGCCGATGGTGATGGTGGTGTCGGTGGGCAGTGCGGCCTCGCGCACCTTCTGACCGTTCACCTTCGTGCCGTTGGTGGATCCGAGGTCGCGCATCATGGCGCGCTCGCCGTCCCAGAGGACTTCGGCGTGCTTGCGGCTGGATCCGGCGTCGGCGATGGTGATCTCCGCGTCGGTGCCGCGGCCGATCACGGTGCGCGCCTTGTTGAGGGAGTGGCGGCGTCCGTCGACGTCGATGACCGCCTGCCAGCTGACCCGGCCCTCGACGGTGCCGGAGGTCACGCGGACGGTGCCGGTCGCGACCTTCTCATCGGGTTCGAGGTTGATCGAGAGGGCGCCGGCGAAGCTGTATCCCTGGGAGGTGGCGTGCTTGCTCAGCAGCGCGTGCAGTTCGTCGGTCAGGGCGCGGCCGAGTCCCCGCATCCGTTCGGCGTCGTCGCTGCTCAGGCGCACCACATAGTTGTTCGGCGCGATGATGCGGTCGCGGCTGACGACCGCTGCCTTGGTGTCGGCCTCACGCCGAAGGGCCGAAGCGATCTCCACTGGCTGGATGCCGCTGCGGAAGGTCTTCGCGAACGCGCTGTTCACAGCGCGCTCGAGACCCTTCTCAAAGCTGTCAAGTAGTCCCACTGGGCTCCTCTGGCATGCCGACCGGTAGGGACATCGTAGCCAGGTGTCCTGGGTGAACGCCTCTCGTGACGGCGTGAACACCGTGAGAACAGCATTCACGGTGCGTCTCGCCGCCGCGTCAGGGGTCCGCGCGCGTTGGGCGAGCGCGGAATCGCGTGATATTGTCGTGAAGTTGAGTTCTTCGGAGCGAGACACTCGCGCGAGTGGCGGAATGGTAGACGCGCTGGCTTCAGGTGCCAGTGTCCTTATGGACGTGGGGGTTCAAGTCCCCCCTCGCGCACAGCGAGAAGAAGAGCCCCTGACCTGGGTTTCCCGGTCAGGGGCTCTTTCTGTGTGCGGGAAGGCCGCCAAGGCGGGCATCGACATATGCGGAACGTATGGAAAAACGCAGACGCCAGGGCAACATGCGTCCCGGTCAGATGGAAGGAATCACCTCAACCAGCCCAGGAGAGACGATGAGCATTCTCACAATCGAAAGAACCGAGCACGAAACCGCCCCGTCCCGGTCGCGCGTGCCGCTCGCGGCCGCGACCATCGCCTACACAGCGCTCGTCGCGACAATCACCCTCGGCCCGCAGGGTGCGGTCGGGTCCTTCCGGGAGATCATCGAGCGCGTCGTCGGCAACGTGCCCTTTCCGGTCCTGCCCATCTCCCCCTTCCTCTCTCTGTCATTGAGCGTCCCGAGTCTCGACTTCGAGGTCGCCGCCAACCTGCTGATGTTCGTGCCCTTCGGGATGCTGGCCGCACTCTGGTTCCGGCACGCCAGCTGGCTCGTGCTCGCCATGATCGGCTTCGCCATGTCGGTCGCTGTCGAGGCGACTCAGCTCTTCCTGCCCGGTCGCGTCACCGACGTGAGCGACCTCATCGCGAACACCGTGGGCATGGCGCTCGGCAGTCTGATCGTCATCGCCGCGCGCAACAGTTACGAGTCGCGCCCCGTTCCCCCGAGCTCTTCCTGAACTGACGCTGCCCGTCGCGCAGCGCCGACGAGGCTACTTGGCGTCCGCGCGCCGCGCCCTTTTCGACATCCGGATCTCGCCCAGGACGCGGGCACTCGTCTGCGTCAGCGCGCGACGCGAGAGCAACCGCGTGCCCAGGGCCGTGAGGTGGTTGACGCGGCCGGAGATGACGCTGGGCCCGCCGTTCGCGCGGTCGAGCTCGTGGAAGGCCGCATCGATGACCTGACTCGCGGTCTGCTGGCGGCCGACGGAGGCATCGTCGGTGCCGACGACGTCGAAGAACTCCGTCTTCGTCGATCCAGGACTCACCGCGAGCACGCGCAGCCCGGTTCCTCGCGCCTCGGCCCACAGCGCCTCGGTGAAGCTCAGCACGAACGCCTTGGTCGCGCCGTACACGGCCATGCCGGGTGTCGGCTGGTACGCCGCGGTGCTCGCGACCGTGACGAGCGCCCCGTGCCCTTCGAGCAGCTGCGGCATGAATGCACGCGACAGTTCGACGAGCGTCGCCACGTTCAACTGGATCTCGCTCAGCATCCGCTCCGGATCGGCCTCATCGAACGCGCCGTGGGTGCCGAACCCCGCGTTGTTGACCAGCGAGGTGACGCGGATGCCGCGGCGGTCGAGCTCTTCGTGCAGGGCGCTCGCGGCACCGGTGACGCCGAGGTCGGCGGGAACGACCTCGACCTTCACGCGCGTGGCGGCCCGCAGTTCGGCGGCGAGCTTCTCGAGGCGGTCGACCCGACGGGCGACGAGCACCAGATCAGACCCGCGGGCGGCGAACCGTCGAGCGAACTCGACGCCGAGCCCTGAGCTCGCGCCGGTGATGAGTGCGGTTCCCCCGCGGAGGTCAAGCGTCATGGTGCAGTCCTTCAGTCGATTCAGCAATGTAGACAGTGACATCATTGTGTCGGCATCCGCTCTTGTTGTCAATGACAACATCGAGATAGACTCGTCGGGTGCCCCCGCAGCCCTACCATCACGGCGATCTGCGCCGGACCCTCCTTGAGGCCGCTGCATCCAGCATCGAGAACGACGGCGTCGACGCGCTGTCGTTGCGTCAGCTCGCCCGGCAAGCCGGGGTCAGCCATGCCGCGCCGAGCCGGCACTTCCGCGACAAGCAGGCGCTGCTCGACGCGCTCGCCGAAGACGGCTTCCACCGTCTGGCGGCGGCACTCGAAGAGGCGACCCGCCGTGATGCGACGACCCCGACCGCAGCTCGCAGCAGGTTCGACGACCTCGCCCGCGCGTATGTCGCCTTCGCGTTGGCCCAGCCCACTCTTCTCTCCTTGATGTTCGGGATGAAGCACGCTCCTGACGCTCGCGCGGAGCTCCTCGCCGCGGGCCAAGCGTCGATGGAACTCACCATTCGGGTGGTCGTCGCAGCCCAGGAGGTGGGAGCGATCGGGCCGGGGGATCCGCACCGGATCGCGCTTGCCGCGTTCTCGGCGTTCCACGGCATCGCATCGCTCGCATCCGGGGGTCTGCTGGACGGTGTGCCGGTCGACGTGCTCGTCGACACCGCGGGCGATATCTTCTGGCGGGGTCTGCAACGGGGATGAATCGCCCCCTTGTCAACCGTCCTGCGCTCGCCGCGGATCGGACGGACGATGGACGCTCGATCACGACCCAAGGAGCGCACCATGTCGAACATCGACGCATTCGCGAACAGCCTGCCGCCGGAGATGCCGGGCATTCCCCCGGTCGACGACGTCACGGATGACTCGTTCCCGACCGATCAGCAGCAGCCAGAGACGCAGGGCGAGGAGCCGCTCGACGCCGAGCTGGGCGAGGACGGACAGGGCGATCTCGCTCCGGGCGACGAACCGGAGGGCGCCAGCGACGACGAGCCGCGAGACCTCAGAGACGAAACCCGGTGACGGACAGCCCTTCGGCTCAGCCCGTCATCGTCATAGGCTGTTCCGGTGAGCGATGCACGGGATGACGGTCCGTTCTTTCACGGCACGAAGGCGGATCTCGGCCGCGGCGATCTGTTGACGGCCGGCTTCCGGTCGAACTACCGGCCCGAGATCGTGATGAACCACATCTACTTCACGGCTCTGCCCGATGGAGCGGGGCTCGCGGCCGAACTCGCACCCGGCGACCGTGAACCGCGCGTCTACGAGGTCGAGCCGACCGGCGAGTTCGAGAACGACCCGAACGTGACCGACAAGAAGTTCCCCGGAAATCCGACGCGGTCGTACCGCAGCAGCGCGCCGTTACGCGTCGTGCGCGAGGTCACGGACTGGACGCGGCTCACTCCCGACGCACTCGCCGCGTGGAGAGAGCGACTCGCCGCCCTGCACGCCGACGATCGCGCCGAGATCATCAACTGACGCCGGGCCGCCCCGACGTCATCAGCGCCGTACGGGGTCGCCGGCGCCGTCGAGGAATCGTTCGAGCTCGCGCAGCGTCGGCGCGGCCTCCCAGTCGCCAGGCACTAGGCACGCCATCGCGCCGCAGGCGTTCGCGCGCCGCAGCGTCGCATCGAGATCGAGGCCGTCGAGCAGCGCGCTCAGGTAGCCGGCGACGAACGCATCGCCCGCACCCACGGTGTCGACGACGTCGATCGTGGATCCTGGTGACACGACGACGGCCTCACCCGAGAACGCCGTCGCGCCGTCCGCGCCCTGCTTGAGCACGGTCGTCGCGCATCCGGCATCCCGCAACCTCGCGGCAGCATCCGCCGCTGACGACCCCGGGTACAGGACCGCGAACTCCTCGGCACCGCCGAAGACGATGTCGGCGCGCTCGGCGAGCTCGCGCAGAAGGGGCGAAGCGGCCTCGGCGCTCGCCAGGGACGAACGGTAGTTGATGTCGAAGCTCACGATCGCGCCGGCGGCTCGCGCGCGGCCGATCGCCGTGTGCAACGTCGCCAGCGCCGTGTCGGAGAGCAGGGGAGTGATGCCGGTGACGTGCAGCAGCGACGCCTCTTCGATCCACCCCTCCGGAAGATCATCCGGATGCAGTCGCGACCCCGCCGACCCCGCACGGTAATAGTGCACGGCGGTGGATGCGGCCGAGGGGCGCTCCTTCACCATCAGGCCGGTGGCGGCATCCGGATCGACGATCACTCGTACGTCGATGCCTTCGCCGCGGATCTCCCGCGCCACCCGTTCGCCGGGGGAGTCGTCTCCGACGCGGCCGAGCCACGACGTGGCGACGCCGAGGCGGGCGAGACCGATCGCGACGTTGCTCTCTGCGCCACCGATGCCGAAGGCCAGGGAGTTCGCATGACGCAGCGAGCCGATCTCGGTCGTGCGCACGAGCGCCATGGTCTCGCCGAGGGTGACGACGGACGCAGAGATCACTCCGCGCTCCGAGCGCAGACCTCGACGAACGCGGCGGCACGCTCGCGCAGAGCCTGCAGATCGCTGCCGTTGAAGGCATCGCCGAGCAGCGGGCCGCCGACGCTCACCGCGACCGCGCCGGAGCGAAGCCAGGCCTCGGCGCCGGCAAGGTCGACGCCTCCGGAGGGCACGGCGACGAGGTCGGGGAAGGGCCCGCGCAGATCCTTGAGATAAGAGGGTCCGACCTGTCCGGCCGGGAAGATCTTGACCGCAGACGCCCCGGCGGACCACGAGGCGAACAGTTCGGTCGGCGTCAGCCCGCCCGGAACGATCGGCACCCCGGCATCCTTCGCCTGCGTGACGAACGCGGTCGAAGCCCCGGCGTCGATCGCGCGCGCCAGGTCGTCCGTGTTCGTGACGGTACCGACGCCGAGATCGATCGCGTCGCCGAATCGTTCGAGCAGCCGGGGGAGATGCCCGAATGTGCCAGGCGTCGTGAGCGTGAGCTCGACGCTGCGGATGCCGGCGTCGACGAGCACGTCGAGGACGGCGTCGTAGTCCGTCGCCCGCTGTGCGCGCGCCACGACGATCAGGCGCGAGGTGACCGTGCGATCGGGCAGCGCGACCCGACCGAGGTCACCAGTCATGCACGGTCCCGTCGAGCAGACGGTTCACCGGCAGGTACGCCTTCGTGTACTCGTGTCCGGCCGCGGCTTCTTCATCGAGCTCCACGCCGAGACCGGGCTGGTCACCGGGGTGCAGGAAGCCCTTGTCGAAGGTGAACGAGGTCTGGAACACCTCGAGCGTCTTCTCGTTGTGCGGCATGTACTCCTGGATGCCGAAGTTGTGGATCGCGAGATCCAGGTGCAGAGCCGCGGCCATGCCGACCGGCGAGATGTCGGTCGGCCCGTGGATGCCGGACTTGATGCCGTAGATCGCAGCGAAGTCGAGCAGCTTCTTCATCGCCGTGATGCCACCGGTGTGGGTGACGGCTGAGCGCACGTAGTCGATGAGCCGCTCGGTGATCAGGGTCTGGTAGTCGAAGACGGAGTTGAACACCTCACCGATCGCGAGCGGCGTCGTGGAGTGCTGGCGCACCAGTCGCAGCGCGGTCTGGTCCTCGCCGGGCGTGCAGTCCTCGAGCCAGAACAGATCGTACGGCTCGATGTCCTTCGCGAAGCGTGCGGCCTCGATCGGCGACATCCGGTGGTGTCCGTCGTGCAGGATGCGCAGGTCGGTGCCGAAGTCCTCGCGGATCTGGGCGAAGATCCCCGGCATGTGGTTGAGGTAGTTGCGGGTGTCCCACGTCTCCTCGCTGGGGCGGTCGCCCGAGCGCTTGGCCGGTTCGTAGTCGTAGCGCACTCCAGGGCCGGTCGACGAGACGCCGTAGATCTGGCCGAGGCCGGGCACGCCGGTCTGCACGCGTACGGCGGTGTAGCCGAGCTCCTCGTAGCCGGTGATCGCGTTCTTCAGGGCCGCGTAGTCGGTGCCGGAGGCGTGCGCGTAGACGCGGACGCCCTCGCGGCTGGCGCCGCCCAGCAGCTGGTACAGCGGCATCCCGGCCTTCTTGGCCTTGATGTCCCACAGAGCCATGTCGACCGCGGCGATCGCCGCCATCGTGACCGGGCCGCGACGCCAGTACGGCCCGCGGTAGAGGTACTGCCAGGTGTCTTCGATCCGGTCCTCATCGCGGCCGATGAGCATCGAGGCGACATGGTCGGAGAGGTAGGAGGCGACGGCGAGCTCGCGTCCGTTGAGCGTGGCGTCACCCCAGCCGACGATCCCGTCGGAGGTCGTGATCTTGAGCGTGACGAAGTTGCGTCCTGGGCTGGTGATGTTGACGTCGACGAGCTCGATGGTCATGTCGTTTTCCTCGTGGTGTGGGGGTGCGGCCGTTCGGGCGGCCGCACCCCGGGTTCTCAGGTGGGACGGTGGGTCACATGGCGGCGCGCGGATCGGTGAGATCGCGCCCCGTCCACTCGGGAGCCCAGAGGGCGGCCACGAGAGCGGATGCCGTGAAGAGGCCCATCAGGATCATGACCGGGACGATGCTGCCCGTGGTCGCCGAGACCCACGCCGCGACGACGATCGGGCCGACGCCGGTGGCGATGATGGCCGCGATCTCGCGCACCATGGCGGTGAGCGTGTAGCGGTTGCGGGCGCCGAAGATCTCGGGGATCGAGATGTTCTCCATCGACGCCAGGCCGAGGACCGAGATGTTGTGGATCAGCGCGTAGCCGACGAAGACCCAGACGAGCTCGGCGGTGTTGATCATGAGGAGCGTGGGCACGATCAGTACGAGAGACAGCGACGTCATGATGATGTACATCCGGCGACGGCCGAACTTGTCGCCGAGAAGGCCCATGAGCGGGATCGTGAGGAAGCCGATCAGTGACGAGACGATGACGACCTCGGGGCCGACCTCCTTCGACATCGCGAGGGTGATCGTGATGAACGAGATGAGGTAGGTCTGCACCATGCCCGAGTTTCCGGCCTGGCCGAAGCGCAGGAAGAACGAGACGATGATCGCCTTGAGCGGCTTGCGCTCGAGCGACTCCAGCGTGCGGATGTCGTTGGTCTCGGTGGCGAGCTTGACGACCTCGTCGCGAGAAAGGGCCTTGCCGTCGACGACGTCGCTGCGCTCCTCGAAGACCGGGCTCTCCTTGAGGTTGAACCGCACCCACAGCGCGAAGAGCATGATGACGGCGCTGCCGATGAACGGGATGCGCCAGCCCCAGGCGATGACATCGCTCTCGAGCATGACGGCGAGCAGGATCGCCCAGATCGCCGAGGCGAACAGCGTGCCGCAGTTGGTGCCGAGGGCGACCAGCGAGGCGATGACGCCACGGCGGTTGGCGGGCGCGTACTCCGACAGCATGACTCCGGCGCCCGAGATCTCGGCACCGGCGCCGAAGCCCTGAGCGAGACGCAGGATCACGAGGAGGATCGGAGCGAGGATGCCGACCTGCTCATACGTGGGCAGGAAGCCGATCAGCGTGGTCGCCGCGCCCATGAGGAGGATCGTGTAGAACAGCACCTTGCGGCGGCCGACGCGATCACCGATGCGAGCGAACACGAATGCGCCGATCGGGCGGGCGACGTAGCCGACGCCGTACGTGGCCATCGCGAGCACGACCGCCATGCCGGGGTCTTCACCCGCGAAGAACAGCTGGCTGAACACGAGGGCTGCAGCGAGCGAGTACAGCTGGAAGTCCATGAACTCCAGGGCGGTGCCGAGCCAGCCGGAGACGGCGGCGCGAACGAGGTCGCCCATCGAGCGCTTGGCGGTGGGCGGCGCCGCGGGGGCCTCCACACCGGGGACGAAGGAACTGCTCATCGGAATACTCCTTTGTAGTGATGTGCGCGGGGGGGCGCGGGGCAGCGAGGTGTCGCTAGAGGGAAAGCAGGACCTTGGCCGAAGCGGACGAGTCGCGAGCGAGCTCGAACGCCTGGACGGCGTCGGATGCCGGGAGAACGTGGGAGATGACGGAGTCGAGGGCGTCGGACTCGGCCAGCAGCGCGACCGCGTCGTCGATCTCGGTGGAGAAGCGGAACGCGCCGCGGATGGTCAGCTCCTTCGCGAGCATCGGAGCGAGATTCACTCCGATGTCGGTGTTGGGGAGCATCCCGACCTGCACGATGGTTCCGGCCCGGCGCGCAGCGCGCACGGCCTGCGTGAGGGCGACCCCGACGCCGGAGCACTCGAAGACGATGTCGTATGACTCGTTCTCGATCGTGTCGCGGCCGACGAGCGACAGTTCGGTCGCGCCGAGGGACTGCGCACGCTCGAGCGGTTCGGCGCGCACGTCGCTCGCGCCGACGACGGCGGCCCCGGCGTTGACTGCCGCAGCCACGACGAGCAGACCGATCGGGCCGGCGCCGATCACGAGCACGCGACGGCCGGCGACGTCACCGGCGAGGTTGACGGCGTGGATCGCGACGGCCAGCGGCTCGGCCAGGGCCGCGCGCTCGAGGGGCAGCGAGGCGGGGAGCACGCGGACCATGTGGTCCTCGACGATCAGCAGCTCGGATGCTCCGCCCTGACGGTGCGGGTTCGCCGCCGCGCTGCCGAAGTAGTCGCCACCGGGGCGCAGGTGCGGGCGATCTTCGAGGCCCGGCACGACGGGGCCGTAGCGCGCGGGGTGCACGGTGACGGGCGTACCCGGGGCCAGGCGGCCGGACGGGTCGAGGTCGACGACACCGGAGAGTTCGTGGCCGGGGGTCAGCGGCTCGCGGATCGTGTACTCGCCGTTGGCGCCGTGGAAGTAGTAGTGCAGGTCTGACCCGCAGATGCCCACGTAGTGCACGCGGAGGCGGACCTCTCCGTCGCCGGGGGTCGGAGCATCGCGATCCTCCCAGCGGATGTCTTCCTTGCCGTGGATGGCGAGTGCCTTCATGGCTGCATCTCCTTCGTGGTGGTTCGGGATGCCGAGACGGCATCGGCGATCGCGTGATCGACGCCCCGCCTCTGGATGGTGTCGATCAGCTCGCCGACGCGGGCGATGAAGGCATCCTGTGCCCCGAGATCCTCGCCGAACAGGTGGAGTTCGCCGATGACGCGCTGCGCCAGCTCGCGGCCGTTGCGCGCCGACGCTGCGTATCCGGCGAGACGCTCCCGTGCGCCATCGGTCATCGCCGCGGCGTGCGGGCCGGGGTCGAAGCCCGGAAGTGGAGCGATGCAGGAGAGGTACCCGGCGACGGTCAGGGCGATCAGGTGCGGCATCTCGCCGCCGCGGAGGCTGAGAAGTGCCGGCTCCGGGATGCGCTGGCGGAGCTTGACCGAGCCGTCGGTGCCGACCTGGCTGGTGCGGTGACCGAGGGCGCTGTTGGCCCAGCGCTCGAACAGCTCGCTCTCGTACGCGCGGATGTCGACACCGGTGGGCACGGCGATGGACGGTTCGTACTCGTCACGCAGAACCGCGCGGGCGGCGCTCTCGATGCCGTCGAGCCCGATCGCCTCGGGGATCGTGCCGACTCCGCTCAGGGCGCCGAGGTAGGCGATGAGGGAGTGCGTGCCGTTGAGCAGCCGCACCTTCATCTGCTCATAGCGTCCGACCTCGTCGGTGAAGACCGCGCCGCCCGCTTCCCAGGCGGGGCGACCGCCGGCGAAACGATCTTCGATCGCCCACATGGTGAACGGCTCGGCGGGCACTGGAACCTCGTCGCGGGCGCCGAGCAGGGCGCTGACGCGCACGCGCAGTTCGGCGGTCGTCGACGGCACGATGCGGTCGACCATGCTCGACGGGAACGAGACGGCGCGATCGAGGAACGCGAGGGCGTCGAGGCCCTCGGATCCGGGGAGCTCGTGGAGGAACTCGCGGACGAGTCCTTCGGTGTGGGCACCGTTGGCAGCGAGGTTGTCGCAGCTGAGGATCGAGATCGGCGCGCCGCCGGCGGCCGCGCGGGCCTGGAGTCCGCGGGCGAGCTGCCCGATCGTCGAGCGCGCGGCACCGCCGCGCAGGTCGGCGCGCACCGTGTCGTCGTCGAGGTCCAGGTGCTGCGTGGCAGGGGAGTAGCTGTAGCCGTTCTCGGTGACGGTGAGGGTCACGATGCGGATGCGGGGGTCGGCGATCTGGGCGACGACGCGCTCGGGCTGCTCAGCGCCCACGAAGGCGTCAGTGTGCACGCCGGGGATGGTGAGGGATGTGCTGCCGGGAGCGATCGTCGCGACCGAGTAGAGGAAGTCCTGGGCGTGCAGGGCGTCGACGATCGAGCGGGAGCGCGAGGCGACGCCGATGATGCCCCAGTCGCCGCCGGCGGACTGCAGGGCGGCGGCCGTGTAGACCGCCTGGTGCGCACGGTGGAAGCTCCCGAGCCCGAGGTGCAGGATGCCGGCCTCGGCGGGGGCGACCAGCGGAGCGACTGTCGTGGAGGCGGAGCGGTGCAGAGACTGCGCTTCGTTGCTCACGCGGCAGCTCCTTCGCTGTGGGCCGGGTACCACTCAGGGTGATCGGCGATGATCGTCATGCAAACAAGTGTGTATCAGTTGTACAAACATTGTCAACCCGTTTTACATCGAGGGGAAGGATCGTAGGATTGCTGCGAGGGTGGGAGGTGCACATGGCAGCGACGCTGACAGACGTGGCGCGGCGTGCAGGTGTGTCGATCGCGACCGCTTCCCGGGCCTTCGGAGAACCGGATCGTCTCGCGCCGAACACTCTCGGGCGCGTGCTCGAGGCCGCAGGGGAGCTCGGCTACGCCACGCCGCAATCCGCCACCGTCACCCGCACGTTCGGAGTCGTCGTGCCGGACGTCGCGAACCCGGTGTATGCGACTCTCCTCAAGGCGATTCAGGGGCAGGCCTGGCATGGCCGTCACCGCATCGTGCTGTTCGACGCCGATGAAGATCTTCGCCGAGAGCGCGAGCAGATCGAGCAGGCACGCAAGCTAGACGGGATGCTGCTGTGCTCCCCGCGCCTCCCGGACGACGAGCTCCTCGAACTGGTCGGTGACACTCCCTATGTGGTGATCAACCGTCAGATCGACGGTGCGCCGTGCGTGCTGATGGACACCGAGCACGGCCCCGGCCAGGCGATCGAACACCTCGCAGCCCTCGGGCACACCCACATCGCGTACGCCGCAGGGCCCCGCGGTTCGTGGGCCGATGTGCGGCGGGCAGACACGATTGCCCGGGCCTGTGAGCGTCACGGCATCCGTCTCACGCAGCTGAGCCACCACGCCGCATCCATCCAGGGCGGGCGCGCTGCCGCTGCTCCGGCCGTGGCGAGCGGCGCCACGGCCGTCGTCGCCTACAACGACCTCGTCGCGCTCGGACTCGAGGCCGGGATGCTGGAACTCGGGCGACGCTGCCCCGCCGACGTCAGCATCGTCGGCATCGACGACATCGATCTCGCCGGCGCGGTGACCCCAGCGCTCACGACCGTCCGGATGCCGATCGAGCGCAGCGGCGCACTCGGGGTCGATCTGCTCCTTCAGGCGATGTCGGGCGCTGTCATCGGCGACATCGCGACGCTGGGTTCGCAACTGATCGTTCGCGCTTCGACCGCGGCACCGGCGGTCTGACCTCGGTCATTCCCCCGAGTTCTTCTTGAACTGACGCTCCCAGTCGCGCAGCTCCGACCGGCCGATCAACGAGTCGAGCGAGACCTGGAACAGCAGTCCCTTGCGGGCGTTCACCTGCTTGATGTTGTCGACGATCTGCGTCGAGACGGCGGAGAGGGCCTCGCGGACCTCGCCGACCCGCTCGTCGGGGTCATCCCACAGGTCAGGGCGCGTCAAAAGGTCGAGCAGGTAGTCGCGGTCGAGCGCGGCGACGAGCCTGGCGAGTTTGTCGGAGTACTCCGCCTCGGCGATGGTGGTCTGATCCTCGCCCGCCTTGGCGTCGAGTCGAGCGAAGAGCTGCTCGACGTGCGAGGCGAGGGCGTCGATGCCCGCTGCGGTCTCGGTGGCGACCGGGTTGCCGGGAAGAGCCGCGTAGTCGGCGCGCAATTCGCGCAGGCGGTTCATCCGAAGACGGATGCCGGCCGGCACCGGGTCTGTCGAGACGGCGGGCTTGCGACGGCGGCGAGCGATCAGCGCGATCGCGGTGCCGGCGGCGGCGACGAGCACGACTCCGCCGATCACCACCGGCAGCAACAGGTCGACGCCTCCGCCTCCGCCGCCACCGGGTGAGGTCGGTGTCTCGGCCGAGATCTCCTGCACGGTTTCGACGAGCGCCGCCTGGGTGCTTGCGGCCGACGTCTGATTCTCGTTGGCGATCCGCAGCGCGTCGACCCCGTCGATCGCGACGGAATCTGCCATCAGATCGTCACCGATCGCCAGGATCACCGTCTGCTGATCTGCAGCCTTCGTGAGCTGATCGAGGATGTAGGTGTCGTATTGCTGGTTCTCGATCGCGGCAGCCGCTGGCAGCACCACGACGGCTATCGAGCCGTCGCCCGGGATCACCTCCGTCAGCGCGGACTGCAGATCGGAAGCCCCCGAAACGGCAGGATCGACGTACACGTCACCGGCCTGGATTCCGGCGATGGCGTCGTCGACCCATCCCGACGAAGGCGTGGCGATGAACATTGCCATCTCAGAAGTTGTTGATCACGGAGGCGAACACGAGGTCGATCCGCGCGGCATCCGACGCATCGAAGAGCTGTCCGCCCGTGGCATCCGCGATCCGCTGCAGCGCGGTGGGGTCCGCGCCCTCGCCGTACACGATCGTGAAGATGCGCACCGGAGCGTCGTCGCCGCCCTCCTTCGTGCTCTTGCCGATCTTCGCGATCAGCGAATCGAGTGAGATCGAGGAATCGGTGTCCTCACCATCCGAGAGCACCACGATCGCGTTGATGCGCCCCGGCTCCGCGCGCTCGCGCATGTCCTCATACGCCAGGAGCACCGAATCGTAGAGGGGTGTGCCGTTGCGCTGCGCATAGTGCAGGTCCTCGAGGGACGAGTCGAGCTTCTCGCCGTCGGAGCCGAGCGCCGAGACGTCGCGCAGCACCTGGATGCCGTCGCCCTCGTCGGAGGTGATGCCCGTGGTGAACGCCCACACGCCGATCTCATCGGTGGGGCGGAAGTGGTCGAGGGTCTTCTGCGCACCCTGGATCGCGCCATCCAGACGGGAGCGGCCGTCGCCGATCGGGTCATCCATCGACCCCGAGATGTCGATCAGTTCCAGCACAGACGAAGGCTTGCGCACCTGGGTCCACTGATCGATCGCCGACGAGATCACGTCGACATCCGGCTTCGGCAGCGTCACTGCGGGCTGCGCGGGGTCGATGCCGTACTCGGCGGTGAACAGGTCACCGAGCGGAACCGACTCGTCGAGCGGGCGGAAGCCGTACTCCGGCAGCACCTTCTGCGCCGCCGCGGTCTGCACGAACGCGGCGAAGGCCTCGCCCGCCGTGCGCTGCTCGGCCGTCACCCAGTCCGCGCCGAGCACCGTGATCGGGTTGTCCGACCACAACGAACCGCCCGCCGGGTACACCGCGACCAGCTTCGTCTTCGGCGGCGTGAGCGTCTCGCCCGGCTGCACCGTGTGCGAGTCGGGGTTTCCGGTGTTGTAGTTGATCAGCGACGTCTCCTCCAGGGCGACGGCCGACACGTACGCAGACCCGTTCGCGCCGTTCTGCGTCTCGTCGTACAGCGTCGTGAGCACGTTGCCGGTGGTGTCTCCGTAGTGGATCACGCACTCCTCGAACACGCGGGAGAAGTCGGCGGAGGCATCGACGTCGGCAGCGGTGAGTCCCTCGGCCTTGCCCGATGCCTCATAGGACTGCATCAAGATCGTCGAGAGCCCGGTGGTGGAGGTGTTGGGGTTGGTCTTCGAGATCTTGAAGGCGCCCCAGATGTCCTTGCCCACCGCGCCCCAGCCGGCGGGATCCTGGCACAGGCGGGAGAGGTCGGTGATGCTGATCGGCTTGCCGGGCCAGCCCAGCGCCTCGGCCATCGGCTCCGGCATCCCGAAGACGATCGGGGTGCGGGTGAACGACTTCGGGTCTCCCACGAGGTTCTGGGATGCCGCGGCGGCGACGCGATCGGTCCAGACGGTGGATGCCGGAGACCACAGCGTGGGCCACAGCGTCTGGTCGTCGCTCGGCCAGTCCTCGCCGGAGGTCAGGAAGCGCGTGGCGTTGCCGGACGACACGTTGGTCGGGCGCACCGTCGCGCAGGTGTCGAGGCCCTTGTGCTCCGGCGAGTCCTTGAAGGCCTTCGCCAGCTCGTCGAGCATGTTGACCTTCTCCGAGGAGGTCGCGACGGTGATGTGTGTGCATCCGTCGTCGGGGAAGCCCTGGCCGCCCTCGGTGACGCCGGGGTCATCGCCACCGGTGCAGGCGGCGAGCGAGAGAGCGACCACGGTCGCCAGGGCGATCACCCCGGACATCCGCCGGGCGATGGACGGTCGAGCGGAGCGAGGCGCGGTCATGGGCCTAGGGTACCCAGGTATCGAGCTGTGAGCTCACGATCGTGAGGGGACTGCGATCTACCCGAGGTCGAGCCCGGCGACGACGCGGATTTGACCCTGCACCATGGTTCAGGGTCGACGATGGCGACATGACCCAATCCAGCACCATCACACGCCCCCTGACCGCCGACTTCGACCGACCGCGCTGGGGCCGCGCCGGAGCGATCTACGACCTCATCGTGACCGTCGGATTCGCCACACCCTTCACGGCCTCGCTCCTCTTCGACGCCACACGCTGGATCCATGATGCGTTCGACCTCCCGGGCGCTCAGCTCCCGGCCTTCGACGCCGCTGGGCTCATGTTCGTGAGCATGTTCGGCACGGCCGTGACGATGTGGGCTCTGGCTCGAGTGCTCCGCCCTGAGCCGCGGTTCATCGCGATCGACACCGCCGGCAGGGCGGCATTCTCGCTGTGGATGATCTGGGCGCTGTTGAATGGGCAGAGCACGACCGTCGTCGTGTTCCTGATCGGGGAGGTCCTGTGGCTGGTTCTGCAGCTGAGCGGATTGCTGCGCCTGCGCCGGCGCTGAGCATCGGACGCCTCGCCGGCTCCGCCGGCGTGGCGGTGAGCACCGTCCGCTTCTACGAGCGGCAGGGGCTCGTCGAGCCCGACGAACGATCCGCCGCGGGCTACCGCTCGTACACGGCCGACGCGGTGCAGCGCGTGCGGTTCATCCGCCGTGCCCAGCGCCTCGGGTTCACCCTGCGCGAGGTGGGTGATGTGCTCCGCCTCTCCGATAGCCCTGAGCTCATCACCTTCGGCGACGTCGGCGACCAGGTCGCCGAGAAGCTCGTCGAACTCGATCAGAAGATCGTCGACCTGCAGCGCGTGCGAGACGCTCTTGCCCTGCTGATCGAGACCGGGCCCACGCACCCGCGATGCCCGGTGATCGCGGCGATCACCTGAGGTCAGACCGAGGACGCCCGCATGAACTCCTCGGCCGCGCGCACCTGCTCGGTACTGGGGCGGATGCCGGTGTACAGCACGAACTGCTCGAGCGCCTGCAGGGTGGCGACCTCGGCGCCGCTGATCACCGTCTTCCCCGCTGCGCGCCCCGCGATGACCAGCGGGGTCTCGGCCGGCAGTGCGACCACGTCGAACACCACGGATGCGGCGGCGATCGCCTCTTCGGTGAACGACAGGGCGTGCTCGTCCGGGCCGCCGGCCATGCCGATGGGGGTGATGTTCACCACGATGTCGGCGGTGGAGTCGCCGGCATCCGGCATCCATCCGAAGCCGTACAGATCTGCCAGCGCGCGCCCAGCGCCCTCGTTCCGCGCGATGATCGTCACGTTCGTGAAGCCCGCGTCGCGGAACGCGGCGGCGGTCGCCTTCGCCATGCCGCCGGAACCGCGAAGCAGCACCGATGCTGTGGAGTCGAGTCGGTTTCGTTCGATCAGCTGCGCGATCGCCGAGTAGTCGGTGTTGTAGGCCGTGAGTACGCCGTCGTCGTTCACGATCGTGTTCACGGACTCGATCGCCGTCGCGGAGGGATCCATCCGGTCGACGAGGGCGATCACGTCTTCCTTGTACGGCATCGAGACGGCGCAGCCCCGGATGCCGAGACCCCGCACACCGGCGATGGCCTGACCGAGGTCGGTGGGCGCGAAGGCCTTGTAGATCCAGTTGAGGTCGAGCGCTTCGTAGAGGAAGTTATGGAAGCGCGTCCCGTTGTTGCTCGGCCGAGCTGACAGCGAGATGCACAGCGTCATGTCCTTGTTCAGCATCGGCATCTCCCCAGATTACCGATCTGAGGCACCGCGAGTCGCCCCGTCCAGAGACGTCACAGGAGGATACGGACATGATGGTGGTGCATGCGAAACGACGAAAAGACCACGATGCGGCGAACAGGCCAGGCCGCTCGTCGTCGCACCGCGCGCAGGCTGGTCGGGGTCAACGTCGTCATCGCCGTCATCATCGCCTGCGGATGGATCCCCGGGCCGATCGGCACGGCGGTGTCGGTCATCCTGCCGCTGCTCGGCGTGGTCTCGATCGCCGTCGCACTCGCCGTCTTCGTCATCTTTCGTCGCGCGGCCATTCCTGCTTCGGCAGCGGTGATCCTCTGGCTCGTCGCGATAGCGCCCGCTCTTCCGGCCCTCCCTGGGGCACCGACGGCGACCCCCCTGACGATCGCGAGTCAGAACGTGCGCGCGCAGTCCGGCGGCGGCGAGGGATCGGCGACGGACATCCTGTCCCACCACCCGGATCTCATCACGCTCACCGAGCTGGACGACTCCAGCCGGGAAGCGGCGAATCGCGTCTTCGCGGCGAAGTATCCCTACTCCTATGGCGTCGGCACTGTCGGCATCTGGAGCATGAACCCCCTGGTGGCGGAGGAGCCGCTGGACCTCGGGCTCGGATGGAAGCGCGCGCTTCACGTGACGGTGCAGACCCCTGGCGGGGACACGAGCGTGTACCTCATCCATGCCGCGTCGCTGCGGCCGGGAGCGCAGACGGCCCGGGATGACATGCTCGCCGCACTGGCCGCGACCGTGCGCGACGATCCGTCTCCCCAGGTCATCGCTCTGGGAGACTTCAACGCGGCGACCACTGATCCCGCGCTCCGGTTCCTGGGCGCCGAACTGGATCTCGTGCGACCGAACATCGGGACCACCGGCTTCAGCTGGCCGGCTGCGCTTCCGCTCGTCAAGATCGACCACGTGTTCCAGCGCGGCTTCGACGTCGGGTCGGCCACGACGATGCGCGCCGGCGAAAGCGACCATCTCGCCACGCTCACGACGCTGTCGCGACGGTGACCACCGCGGTCTCGGGGGCATCGGGCGCCGGGTGAATCACCCGTGCTGTGCGTCCGTCATCCCCGAAACCTGCGGTCGTGCTGACCATGTCCCTGGGGGTTGGCGATCGCTGCGCGTTGTCAACCCCCGAGGACCTGATCATCCTTCGCACCTATGGTGAAGGCGCATGCACGAGGGGACTCGATCGTCTCCGTCGTTCCCCAGATGGCGGGTGGCCTTCCCCAGATGGCCGACGATCCGTGCATGCGATCGGGCCCACTCGAGTAGTTCAATCCCCAATGGACTATTCGAGGGGGCCGCTCCAGTTCATCCTCCCACGAATTTTCGATTTTGTCCCCCATATGGGGGACAAATCTCCAGAACGTGCGATATGCTGATTCTGACGCACCCTCCGGTCGTCTTCGGCCCTCATCGCTCCCCCCGCGGTGAGGGCCACACAATTTTCCGGGCGAGAAACGCCCGATCCTCCACGCGGCTCCGCGCCGGAGCCACACCGCTCTTGCAACATTTGGATCACCTTCTGGCAGCGGCTATTGCCCTCGGCCCTCGCTCCACTACCGTTAGCGATGTCGGGGCATACCTGCGTCGGCTTCTTCATCAGCAGAACAGGCAGTACATGAGCACCCAAGGCACGGTCAAGTGGTTCAACTCGGAGAAGGGCTTCGGCTTCATCTCCCCCGACGACGGCGGCGCTGACGTTTTCGCGCACTACTCCGCCATCGAATCATCCGGCTACCGGTCTCTCGATGAGAACCAGCGAGTCGAGTTCGATGTCGCGCAGGGCCCCAAGGGCCTGCAGGCAGAGAACATCCGCCCCCTCTAAGGGCGGGCAATACAGAACTCCCTGACCGGAGACGCTTGCGTCTTCCGGCAGGGAGTTCTGTGCTTTTCGGGGATCAGTGGTGTGTCACGGCCTCGAACAGGTGATCGGGATCAGGTCAACAGCAGCGCGCGAAGCTCCTCGACGGTGGCCGCGCGGAACGCCGCCTCATCGCCCTCGTGCAGATCGCTGAACCCCCACTCGACGAAGATCACCGGCACGCCGTTCGCATTGCCGCCCTCGGCGTCGTGGTGCCGATCGCCGATCAACACGGGCCGCGAGGTGTCTGCCCCGCGCTCGCGAAGCCGGCGCAGCGCCTCGGCGACGATATCGGTCTTCGACGCGAGCGTCGCCTCGTCGGGTGTCGAGCCGACGGTCGCCAGGAACGCCGGCCGCAACCCGAAGTGGTCGACCAGCGCATCGACCTGCAGTTCGGGCTTCGAGCTCGCCGTCGCCTGCGGCACGCCCGCCGCGAGCAGGTCGTGGATGAGATCGGTCACGCCAGGGTAGGTGGCGACGTCAGTCGTGTAGCCGTCGGCCTTGCCGAGCGTGCGGTAGAACTTGACACCCTCGGCCGCCTCGGCCGGCGTCATTCCCACCTGGTCCTGGAAGGACTGGAACATCGGCGGACCGATCCAGTGCACGAGATCCTCCCGCGTCGGTGCCGGGTGGCCGAAGTGGGTGAGGGCGATATTCAGCCGACGGAGGATGCCGACGGAGGCGTCGACGATCGTGCCGTCGACATCCCACAGCACGCAGGAATAGGGGGAGTGAGGCATGGATCCAGCCTATGGCGGCGAGGCAGAGCCTCAGAACAGCCGGGGTACTCCGGACTCGATGCCCTTCATGTCGTCATAGTCGAGGACCAGGCAGCGGATGCCGCGGTCCTCGGCGAGCACGCGCGCCTGCGGCTTGATCTCCTGCGCGGCGAACACGCCCTGCACGGGAGAGAGGTGAGGGTCACGCCCGAGCAGTTCGAGGTAACGCGTGAGCTGTTCGACCCCGTCGATGTCGCCGCGGCGCTTCACCTCAACGGCGATCGCCATGCCGTCGGCATCCCGCACCATGAGATCGACCGGACCGATCGCCGTCGGGAACTCGCGGCGCACCAGCGTCGCGCCCTCGCTGATGAGGTCGACCTGTTCGGCGAGGAGCCGCTGCAGGTCGGCTTCGACGCCGTCCTTCTGCAGGCCGGGGTCGATGCCCAGTTCGTGCGAGGAGTCATGGATGACCTCGTAGATCTGCACGCGCAGCGCGTCGCCGGTCTTCTTGTGGGTGACGCGCCACACCTCGGTCACTCCGGCGATGGCCTCTTCCTCACCTGGTTCCTCGGTCGAGAGGGAGCAGGGCGGGCTCATCCAGTTCAGCGGCTTGTAGCTGCCGCCGTCGGAGTGCACGAGCAGACTCCCGTCGCCCTTGTGCACGAGCAGGCGCGTGGCGAGCGGCAGATGGGCGTTGAGTCGACCTGTGTAGTCGACGGAGCAGCGGGCGATGACAAGACGCACCCGTCGAGCCTAACCGTCTCAGCCGCCGAGCTTCGCCAGTGCATCGAAGATGCCGAGTTCGCTCGCCGCCGTGCGCGCGACGAGGAAGCCGATGATCCCGATGATCCAGGCCGTGTTCTCGGCGCCGGTGCGTTCCATCCAGGCGGCGAATCGCTGCAGCGGGCGGGCCACGAGGGGAGCGGCGACGATCCGCAGCACGAGCAGTACGAGCGCGGGCAGGATCATCAGCAGGCAGTAGCCGGCCAGAGCCAGGATCCGCACGCTCACCTCGACGCCGGCGTCGGCGAGCATCGTCATCGCCAGGATGTAGGGGAGCATCGTCGCGACCTCGACGACGCCCGCAGCGATCGCGACGCCCATCACCATTCCCCGCGACGTCTTCGGATCGAGCATCCGATCCCGCCACCGAACGATCCGACCGGGGCGGGGAGGGGTATCCGTGGCTGCCGACGCGGAACGCGCGGAGGTCGGGGACTCGGCGGATGCCTCCACGAGTCCGTGCTGTGCCATGGGCGCAGCATCCACCCGCTCCTTCGGCTTCGACGAAGGCACCGCGAACGCGGCGATCACCAGACCGACGCCGACGACGAGCCGGCAGATGAGACCGGTGGGGGAGCTGAGGAACTCGTTCGCGACATCGACGACGTTCACGAGTCCCCAGAGGAACAGCAAGCCGATGACGAGATAGAACCCGGCGATCGTCGCCAGGTAGAGCACGATCCGCCCTCCTCGGACCCGCCCGGGGCTCAGCAGGAGGAAGACGGGGATCAGCAGCGTGCCCACGCTCAGTCCGTCGAGCAGCGCGAGCACGACGAGGGAGAGGGCGAGCGGCGCCCCGGCGAAGAGTTCCATTCCTCCACTGTGTGGCGCAGCGCTCCGAACCGGATCGGGCGAAGGTCGCGATCCCGCTCTCATCCCTTCGTCGGATGCAGCGGTGGGATCCGCGTGGTTGCATGAAGACATGGACGACCACACGGCTGCACGTCTGGGCGCGTGGTGCCGACGGCACGGCGACGGCCTCACCGCCACCGGCATCGCGGTGTTCTGCGTTCTTGCCGCGGCGTTCGGATTCGACGGCGTGTGGGACGTGTTCTCGGTGATGCCGGAAAACGTGTCTTCGTGGTGGACGCTGGCGACGGCCCTTCCCGGCACGGCGCTGATCCTGGTGAAGCGGCGGGCGCCGATGCTCACACTGCTCGCCGCATCCGCCCTGTTCCTCATCGACGTGATGACGGTCGGCGGGCTCGGCCCGCTGGTCGTGCTGCTCGACGTGCTCTGGACGGCAGTGTTCCTCGCGACTCCCCGCGCCCGGAGCATGCTGCTGATCGCGCTCGCCGTCTCCGTGGTGCTGACCTTCGCCGCCGCGCTTCTCTTCACGGTCGCGACGCCGGCCATCGCCTTCCTGCTGGCGGTGCAGATGGGTGCGTTGCTCGGAACCGACTATTGGTGGGCGGTCGCGGTGTCGCAGGCGAATGAACTCACCGAGCTGCACCGACAGCGTGCGGAGGATGCGGTGCTCGCCGCCGATCGCGACCGCGCCGAAGCCGTGCGACGCGAACGCGAGCAGATGGCTCGCGAGCTGCACGACGCCGTCGCCGGGCACGTGATGGCGATGGCGATCCGTTCGGAGGCGGCGCTCTCGACTCCACCGGACGAAGCCGCCGATCGGTCTGCTCTCCGTGCGGTCCGCGATGCCGGGCTCGCCGCCCACGCCGAGCTCCGCTCGATGATCGCCGTGCTCCGGCAGGGCGGTGACGAGCTGCGACCCATGCTGCGGCTCGACGACCTCGAGGGAATCGTCGAAGCGTCTCGGCGTGCCGGCTTGAGCATCCGGCTCGCGCGTGAGGGCGACGGAGCGGTCGGGGCCGCGGCCGAACAGGCGATCGTCCGCGTCGTGCGGGAGGCCTTGGCGAACTGCGTGCGACATGCGTCGGGCGCAGACGTGGAGGTGCGGGTGGTCGCGAACGGCGGAGAAACCATGCGGGTCGAGGTGGCATCGCGAGGAGGGGCGCCGGTGTCGCAGCACGACTACTCGGGCAGCGGCTGGGGTCTGAGCCTGCTCACCGAGCGGGTCCGGGCGCTCGGAGGAACGTTCAGTGCCGGACCCACGGACAGCGGCTGGTCGGTGCGCGCCGTGCTCCCCATCGAGGTGAGGGCATGACATCCGCCGCATCGCCGCGCGTGCTTCTCGCCGACGACCACGGCGCCATCCGGGAGGCGTTGCGCATCATGCTCGAAGCGCACGGACTGACCGTGGTCGGCGAAGCGGCCGACGGCGATGTCGCCGTGCGCAATGCCGCCGCGCTGCGCCCGGACGTCGTGCTGATGGACCTGCGGATGCCGGGGCGCGATGGTGTCTCTGCAACCAGGGAGATCGTCGAGCGCGGCCTCGGCGAGGTGCTCGTGCTCACCAGCTTCGATGAGGACGAGCTCGTGTTCGGCGCGATCCGGGCCGGCGCCGCGGGATTCCTGCTCAAGACGGCGGATGCCCAGACCCTCGTTCAGGCGGTGCGGACCGTGGCCGCAGGTGAGGGCGTGCTGGACTCTCGCGTGACCCGGCGTGCGCTCGCCGCCATATCGAACTCGCCCTCCGCGACCGACGTCGACGCGACGAGCGAAGGCGTGACCCGTGCCGACCTCACGGCCAGGGAGGAGGAGGTTCTCGACGGGATCCTGCGAGGCTGGTCGAACGCCCAGCTCTCGCATCGCCTGGGGATCTCGGTGCCGACGGTCAAGACGCACGTGTCGAACGTGCTCGCCAAGCTCGGTGCCAGGAGTCGCTCGCATGCGGCGGCCCTGGCTCGTCAGCGCGATCGCTGACGAGCGTCCCGCCGATCAGTTCGCTGAGGTCTTCTCGTCGTCGCGGAGCGGGCGCGCGGCTCCGGAGAACAATCCGGAGGCCACGACGAGCGCGACCAGGATGAACAGGGTGTTCAGCAGGCCGATGTGCTCGCTGATCACGCCGAGCACCGGAGGGCCGCCGAGGAAGGCGACATAGCCGATGGTCGCGGCCGCGCTCACCCGCGCGGCGGCCTTCGCCGGGTCATCCGCTGCCGCCGACATGCCGAGGGGGAAGCCGAGCGAGGCCCCGACACCCCAGAGCGCTGCGCCGACGAGGACGATCGGCAGGGAGGAGCCGAGGATGAACAGCAGGATGCCGGACGCCGCTGCCACCGCGAGCACGCGCAGCACAGCGACGCGGCCGAAGCGATCGACGAGCGGTCCGCCGAACAGGCGCAGCACCGTCATGCCGACCGAGAACACCGCCAGCGCGATCGCGCCGGTGCCCTCGTCGAAGCCGTGGCCCTGTTCGGCGCCGAGCGCGATCCAGTCGTTGGCCCCACCCTCGGCGAACGACATGCCGAGCATGACCATGCCGAGCAGGTAGGTGCGCGGCTCGCGCCACGCCTCGAGGGCGACGTGCATCCGCTGGCGCCACGCCGGCTTCTCGTGACCCTCGGGATCGAGAGCGGCTTCGCGCGCCGGGACCTGGAAGAAGCAGACGACGGCGATGATGGCGATGGCCGCAGCCATGATCGACGCGTGGGTTGCGACATCGATGCCTGATCCGGCCGCGAGAGCGCCAGCCCCGGCGCCGAGAACCGTGCCGAAGCTGAAGAAGGCATGGAACACCGGCAGGATCGTCTTGCCCATTTGCTGCTCGATCGCCGTGGCCTCGACGTTCATCATCACGTCGACGCAGCCGTTGCCGAATCCGAACAGTGCCATGCCGAGGAGCACGACGGGGACCGAGGTGAAGACCGTCGCGCCCAGGCCGATGAGGGCGATGCCCGCGGCGAAGGTGAGCATCGCCATGAGCATTCCGCGCCGCGCGCCGGTGCGCGCCATCACGGCGGGGCTCGTCGAGATGCCGATGATCGACGCGATGCCCATGCCGAGGAGGATCATGCCGACCTGCGCGTTGTCGAGCCCGAGATCCGCCTTGATGCTGGGAACCCGCGACGCCCACGTCGCGATCGACAGTCCGCTGGCGAGGAAGATGGCGAAGATGGCGGCGCGCCAGCGCACGAACTGCGAACGAGTGAGAACGGTATCCATCCCGGAAGCCTATCGAATCGATTCGACCTCAGCGAAACCGGGGGTATCCTCGGAGTATGAGCAGCTTGGACAGCCCGCGCCGCGCAACGATCGCCGATGTCGCGCGTAAAGCGGGAGTGGCGACTTCGACGGCATCGGTCGTCTTCAGCGGCAAGGCCAAGGTCGCCCCATCCACGAAGGAGCGCGTGCTCGCCGCTGCCGCGGAACTCGGCTATGCCGGCCCCGATCCCCGCGCGGCCTCACTGCGGCGCGGGCGCAGCGGAATCGTCGGCGTCGTCCTCGAGGGGCACCTGCGCACGGCCTTTCTCGATCCGGTCACCACGGCGATGATGGACGGCCTCACCGACGGCCTCGCCGAACTCAGCGCGGGCATCCTGCTGATGCGCGACGAGCCGGGTGAGGGCGGCAGCTCGGCGCTGTCGAGCGCCCCCGTCGACGCCGTCGTGCTGATCGGATGCTCCGGCCGCACTCGGGATTCGCTGGAGGTCGTCCGCAGCCGTGGGTTGCCGGTGGTCGTCATCGAGGGGGATGCCGGTGAGGGCATCCCGCGCATCACCCTGGACAACACCACCGCGGCCGCCGATGTCGCCCGGCACGTGCGCGAGCTCGGTCACGAGAATGTCGCCCTGGTCACCCTGCCCCTCGACAGCGCCCGCGAGCGCGGACAGGTCACGGCCGAACGGCTGGCCACTGCCACCGTCGACGTCACGATCCACCGACTCCTCGGCACGCGCGAGGTGTTCCCGAACGCTCCGGCCTTCTCAGCAGCCGGGAGCTTCATCGACGAGGGGCTTCTCGTCGGCCGCATGCTTCTCGCCGATCCGCTGCGCCGCCCGACCGCGGTGATCGCACAGAGCGACCTGCTCGCCGCCGGTGTCATCCGCGCCGCCGAGGAACTCGGGCTGAGCGTGCCCGGCGATGTCAGCGTCGCCGGTTTCGACGGCATCAGCGTCGACGGGCTCGGGGCGCACACGCTCACCACGAGCGTGCAGCCGGCCGTCGAGAAGGGGCGGGCCGCGGGGGAGCAGGTGGCACGGATGCTGCGCGGCGAGCCTGCGCTCACGCAGAATCTCACCTGCCGCTTCCGCGCAGGCACCACCACAGCGCCGCCTTCCGCCGTTCGTTGACGCGTGCCGCGGCGTTTCCCTCGTCCCGTCAGGGGGAGAGGGGGTGCAGCAGGTCGACCAGGAACACGCGCATCATCTCGACGGGATCGCTGCCGTCGGCCAGCCATCGAACCTGAATGCCTTCCCATCCGCCGATCACGACAGCGGCGAGCACCTCGGAATCGCGACCGTCCGCGAGGCGTCCGAGCTCGCGGTCGTAGTCGATGAGATCGGCGTACATCGCGGTGACGCGCGTGTACCGGCGCACCAGCCACGCGTGCGCCTCATGGTCGGAATTGGTGGCCTCCGAGCTGACGATCGAGAACATCCGGACCAACTCCTGTCGGCGCTTGTTGCGCGCGACCATCTCGAGAATCGTTGGGATAAAACCGTCTGCTCGCGACCGCTTGGCCACGTCGGGGTCGGACGCGTCCTCCTGCTCGAGGACGGCGGCCAGGAGGGACACCTTGGTCGGAAAGTGGTGCATCACTGCGCCCAGACTCAGCTCGAGTTGCTTGGCGATCTGTCGGAGAGATCCGCTCTGATACCCGTGGGCAGCGAATGTCGCGGTGGCGGCGGCGACGATCTCCGCCTTGCGCGGAGTGGTCTTCGCGTAGGGGCCGCGCCGTGCGGGCTGGGACTGCTCCGCCATGGGAACAGCGTATCCGAAATAAAAACAATGCACCTGCACTGGTTTTGGGTATAGTCGATGTGGCGTCACGGGCGTCGGCCGCCGTCCGACGCCCGCCCCATCGAATTCACCCGCCGTCACGGCATTGATGAAGGAGTCTCTCTGATGTTTCCGACGACATTCCCCGAGCCCCGCCTGTTCAGCCCGGGCGTAGACACGCCGGGCCTGCGCTGGGGCCTTCTGGCTCCGGGGTGGATTGCGGATCTGTTCGTGTCTGCCGCCCATGCGCACACCGACCAGCGATTCGTCGCAGTGGCATCCCGTTCGGCCGAGCGTGCCAGCGCTTTCGCCAGCAAGCACGGGATTACGCGCTCCTACGATTCATACGAGCAACTCGTCGATGATCCCGATGTCGACGTCGTGTACATCGCCGCCCCGCAGAGCGAGCATCTCGCCCTGGGACAACTGGCGATCGCCGCGGGCAAGCACACCCTGATCGAGAAGCCGATCGCGACCACCCCCGATGAGGCTCGAATTCTCGTCGCAGCTGCACGCAGCGCCGGTGTTCTGCTGATGGAGGCACTGTGGAGCCGGTACCTCCCGCAGGCCGCTGTGGTTCGCGCGCTCCTCGATGACGGCGTCCTCGGGGAGATCCGCGGGGTGGCCGCCGATCACGGTCAGGCGATTCCCGACTACCCGCGGCATCGGCTTCATCGGCGCGATCTCGGCGGCGGAGCACTCCTCGATCTGGGCATTTACCCGGTCCAGCTGGATTCGATGGTGTTGGGAGCACCTACCTCGGTCACAGCGATCGGTGGACTCCTGGACACCGGAGTCGACGCGTACTCGACACTCGTCCTCGGACACGGAGGAATGGTGCAGTCGACTCTCACGACCACCCTGCTGGTACGTACTCCGTCGACCGCGGTGATCGCAGGAACCGAGGCGAGGATCGAGATGGACGGATCCTTCTACATGCCGACGAGTTTCCGCGTCGTGGGCAACGATGAGCACGGATCACTCGTGTGGAACGACCCGACCGGAGTGACATCGATGGCCGGGTTGTCGTGGGAGGCGTCGGCACTGGCCCGCTTCGTGGGTGAGGGGCGAACCGAATCGCCGGTGCACACCCTCGATGAGACGATCTCGATCCTCGAGACGCTCGACGAAGCGCGCCGTCAACTCGACGCAGCCGGCTGATACCTGCCTTCCTCGCGCTCGGAATCGCACTCGGTCCCGACGCGAGGAAGGTGTTGCCTGATCGGGCGGAACCTAGCTGTGCGGAGTTCCGAGAGGAAGGCTCGTCTCACCGAAGTCGAGGATCGAATAGCGCCCGCACTGCACGACCTCGCCGGGGATCGCGGCCACCGGCAGTTCCCACTGCACGGTGCGCGAGTCCTCGATGAGGAACGAGACCCCGGAGACGGCGAAGTCGGTGCGATTCACCAACCAGGCGTACCCGTTCAGCCGATGATCGACCTGCACGAGCTGCGTGGGATCTTCCAGATGCAGTTTCGGCAGTCGCACGGTCCAGAACTGTCCGGCACCGGGGCGATCCGCCTCGTTCACCCAGTCCGTCACGCAGACGAGATCCGCGTCCGGACGCGCGGCGGCCGAGGCGAGTCGGGGGATCCCGAGCATCCCGCCGATCAGGAGGAGCACGACGGCGGAACCGAGAACGGCCTGCGGCATGAGCAGAGGGCGCGCGAACGGGATGCGAAGGGCACGCGGGGCCGCGACCAGAGCCAGTACCGGCGCGAAGGCGAGCGGCTGCAGGTACCGGGCCGCGTGCGTGCCGAGCGCGATCGCGCCCACGATCACCAGAACCGGTGTCACCCAGGCGATCAAGGCGACGAGATGTGCACCGCGCTCGCCGAAGGGTTCCGCGACGGAGCGGGCGCTCAGCCCCGCCGCCAGGGCGATCAGCGCCAGGAGCACCAGGGCCGCGAGCCACCCTCCGGGTGTGGTCAGCCGCTCACCGACGAGGCCTGCGTAGTATCCCAGCGACTGCATCCACTCCGCGGGCTGTGCGTACGAAGCACCGGTGTTCGCGATCCATGCTGAGAATGGAATACGGCCGAGGAAGCCCACGGCCGTTCCGACGATCAATGTCGCCGAGAGCACCAGAATGAGACCGCGACCAGGTCGTCGGAGCGCGAAGATCGCGAGCACCAGGGTGAGCGGCACCGTCGCCCAGACCGCGTAGAGCGGATTCGAGATCGTCGAGACGACAGCAGTCGCGAACAGCGCGAACAGCAGCCACGGGTGCGGGCGCTCACGGTCGAGGGCGCGGCGCAGCATGCCGACCGTCGCCACCACCGCGACCACGGTCGCAGAGTAATAGGTCGTCGTGAGCTGCAGCGAGGCGAGCTCGAGCGCATCCCGCGACGCGGACGCCTCCGTCATGGCGACGACGCCGAAGACGAGGAGCGCGAGCAACGACCAAGCCGCCGGTGCTGCGCCCTCTCGCCGACGGCCGGCGACGAGCCGCAGCGCACCGTAGAGAGCGACGAGGTTGAGAACGCCGTTCGCCGCCAGCACCCCGTTCACGTCGAAGGGCAGCACGACCGAGAGCGCCGCGAAGACGGCGGTCTCCGGCAGGAACAACACGCTCGACATCGCCCAGTCGAGAGGCTGCCCGTCCACGAGAGCGCGCGCGATCATCGCCACCACGAGCGAGTCCCCGTCGCGGAACAGCAGCTCCGAACGGGCGGATGCCGCCACCTGCGCCGACACGAGCAGGGAGACCGCGACCGCGCCGAGCCAGCCGGCCGCTTCCCGCATCCATCCCCCGCGCATGCGTCAACTCTCGCACGGGACGGCAACCGGTTCGTTTCAGTCCACCTGCATGACCGCACCACGGATGCCGGGTGAATCAGACGTGTGTGGTCCTGCATCCGTGCATCCGCCCTGCAACTGTGCCGTGCCCGTAGCACGCTCCGGTGAGTGCTCCGAAACCCAGAGGCAACATGCGCCCCGTAAACTGGAAGCAGATCCGCCCGCCTGTGCCGTATGGCCGACGAGCCCCGAGGAGTCGCACGATGCTGATGCTCCTCGCCGCGTTCCTCCTCGGATCGCTGCTCATGCCCGTTCTCGTCCGCTGGCTCGGCGCCCGCGCGTTCGCGATCGCCGCACTCGTGCCTGCCGCAGCCTTCGTTCAGGCCCTCGTGGTCACCCCGCAGGTGCTCGATCCGCAGGCCACGCCGTTCGAGACAGTGCCGTGGATCCCCCAGCTGGGACTCGAGCTCTCGATGCACATGGACGTTCTGGGTTGGGTGCTCACCCTGATCGTCACCGGCGTCGGCGCCCTCGTACTGCTCTACTGCCGCTGGTACTTCCACGACGACGCCACCGGCCTCGGTCAGTTCGCCGGCGTGCTCCTCGGCTTCGCCGGGGCGATGTACGGTCTCGTGCTCACCGACGACCTGGTCATGCTCGTGATGTTCTGGGAGGTCACGAGCATCCTCTCCTACCTGCTCATCGGCCACTATCGGCGACGTGCAGCCAGCCGTCGTGCCGCCCTACAGGCGCTGCTGGTGACGACGCTCGGCGGGCTCATCATGTTCGTCGGCGTGGTTCTGCTGGTGGTGGATGCCGGAACGACGAGCATCACCGAGATCCTCGCGCTCGCGCCGACCGGCCCGGTGGTGGATGCCGCGATCGTGATGCTTCTCATCGGAGCGATCAGCAAGTCGGCGCTGTTCCCGTTCCACTTCTGGCTGCCGGGGGCCATGGCAGCGCCCACCCCGGTGAGCGCGTATCTGCACGCGGCCGCGATGGTCAAGGCCGGCATCTACCTCATCGCCCGATTCGCGCCGATCTTCGCCTTCACCGGTCCCTGGCGACCGATCGTCATCTCCCTCGGCGTGCTGACGATGCTGCTCGGCGGCATCCAGGCGCTCCGCGAGACCGACCTCAAACGCATCCTCGCCTTCGGGACCGTCAGTCAGCTCGGTCTGCTGGCGATCGTGGTCGGCTACGGCAGCAAGGCCACGGCCCTCGCCGGCCTCGCACTCGTGATCGGGCACGCGTTGTTCAAGTCGGCGTTGTTCCTCATCGTCGGAGTCATCGACCGTCAGCTGTCGACGCGCGACATCGACGAACTCTCCGGAGTCGGGCGGCAGGCACCGGTCATGGCGACGGCGGCATTCATCTCCATCGCCTCGATGGTCGGAATCGCCCCGACCGTGGGTTTCGTGGCCAAGGAGTCCACGCTCACCGCCCTGCTCGATGCCGCTGTCGCCGGCGAACCGTGGGGCCTGGTCGCCATCATCGGCGTCGTTCTCGGATCCATGCTCACTGCGGCATATGGCGCCAGGTTCCTGTGGGGCGCTTTCTGGACCAAGCGCGACGAGCGCGGCGACCGGGTGCCGGAGACAGCCTGGCCCGATCCGCCGGTCGGCTTCCTCTCCGCCCCGATCGTGCTGGCCGCAGCGACGATCGCCGCGGGGATCGGCGCCCCCGTGCTCGACGTCGCCCTCCGTGGCTACGCGATCACCGCCGAAGCCCCGCTCTCCCGGGAATCCGACCCGGGTCATCTCGCGCTCTGGCACGGGTTCGAACCGGCGCTGGGCATCTCGATCCTCTCCATCCTGCTCGGCATCGGCGTCTTCGTGTTCACGCGGCGCAGCGGCTGGGATCGCAAGGCTCGAGTGCTGCCTTTCACCGCCGCCGACGCCTACTACCTCGTCATGCGCGGGGTGGATCGACTCTCGGTGCTCAGCACCACGTTCACGCAGCGCGGTTCACTGCCGGTGTACGTCGGAACGATCTTCGTGGTCTTCGTCGCGGCGGAGGCGACAGCGCTCATCGCCAGCGACGTCGATCGCTTCCAGCTGTCGGCGTGGCACACTCCGGCGCAACTGGTCGTCGCGCCGATCATGGCCGTCGCCGGCGTCTTCGCCGTGCGCGCACAGAAGCGCTACACCGGCGTGGTGCTCGTCTCGGTGACCGGACTCGGCATGGTCGCGCTGTTCGCGACGAGTGGTGCCCCCGATCTCGCCCTCACTCAGATCCTCGTCGAGACGGTCACCATGGTGACGTTCGCCCTGGTTCTGCGGCGGCTGCCCGCTCGGATGGGCGAGCACAATGCGTCCGTCGGGCGCATCCCGCGCGCCCTCCTCGGCGTCGGCGTCGGAGTGACGATGGCGCTGGTCGCGGTCGTCGCCACCCAGTCCCGCATCGCCGACCCGATCTCGCTCGCCTTCCCCGAACTCGCCTACGACCTCGGCCATGGCAAGAACGTGGTCAACGTCGCGCTCGTCGACCTGCGCGGCTGGGACACCATGGGCGAGCTGTCGGTGCTCGTGCTGGCGGCGACCGGTGTTGCCTCTCTCGTGTTCGTCACGCACCGGGCCGATCTGCTCGCGGCGACCAAGACGCTGCCCAAGAGCAGTCGCCGAGGAGCACGCCATCGGCCACTGGTCGAGACGACCAGAGGCATCCGCATCCAGACGTCGGAGAACCGCAGCAGCCCCAGGGCGTGGCTGGTCGGCGGGCCGAACATGAAGCCCGAGAACCGGTCGATCCTGCTCGAGGTGATCGTCCGCATCCTCTTCCACACCATCATCGTGGTGTCGATCTTCCTGCTCTTCGCCGGCCACAATCTGCCGGGCGGCGGCTTCGCCGGCGGGCTCGTCGCCGGGATGGCGCTCGTGATGCGCTACATCGCGGGTGGCCGCTGGGAGTTGGGTGCGGCTGCCCCCACTGACGCCGGTCGCCTCCTCGGAGCCGGCCTCATTCTCGCCGTCGGGGCCGCGGTCGTGCCGCTGTTCTTCGGCCTGTCGCCGCTCACGAGTTCGTTCTGGGAGTGGGAGATCCCGGTGCTGGGCCATATGGAGTTCGTCACCTCGACGATCTTCGACATCGGCGTCTATCTCGTCGTGATCGGACTGGTGCTCGACGTACTCCGCAGCCTTGGCGCCGAGGTCGACCGGCAGGCGCAGGACATGCGTGCGCGGGGGGTGAACATCTGATGGATGTCTCGCTCACCCTGATCGTGATCATGGCGGTGCTCTTCGCCTGCGGTGTCTACGCGATGTTGGAACGCAGCCTCACCCGGGTGCTGATCGGATTCCTGCTGCTGGGCAACGCGACGAATCTGCTGCTGCTGATCGTGATGGGCGTACCGGGCGAAGCGCCGTTCCACGGCGCCGACGGACGTGTGAGCGACCCGCTGCCCCAGGCGCTCACTCTCACCGCCATCGTGATCACGTTCGCCGTCTCGGCATTCCTGCTCGCGCTCATCTATCGTTCCTGGCAGCTGGGTCAGGCCGACACCGTCGAGGACGACGAGGTCGACATCGCTCTTCGCGCCCGTACCGATGCCGACGAGGACGTCATGGAGGACGAGGGCGACGAGAGCGACGAGGATGCCACGACCGACTTCGTCGGAGTGCAGACATCGCCGATCACCGTCCTGCACATGCGCGACCATCCGGCCATCCACGATGATGCGCCGATGGACCGACCCATGGACCGGGTCGAGCGGTCGAAGCCCGCGTCCTCTCGGTCGTCGAGCGAGTCGGAGGCACCCTCTCGGTCGTCGAGCGAGCCGGACGCTTCTTCCCGGTCGTCGAGCGAGCGAAGCGAGACGAAACGCATCGATCCAACCCCGGACGTCCAGTCCCCGGCATCCACCGACGAAGAGGAGGACCGCCCATGAGCGCGCTCGTCCCTCTTCTCGTCGCCCTTCCCCTGCTCGGCGCCGCGATCACCCTCGTGTTCGGGCGGAACGCACGCCTGCAGGTCATCGTCACGGTGGCCACCCTCGCCGCCGTCTCGGTGATCGCCACGATCCTGCTGATCGCCGTCGACGGCGGCTCGGCACTGGCCGTCTCGGTCGGCGGCTGGCCGGTGCCGTTCGGCATCGTGCTCTACGTCGACCGGCTCTCGGCCCTGCTGGTTCTGGTCTCCAGCATCGTGCTGCTCGCGGTGCTGCTGTTCTCGATCGGCCAGGGCGTCGCGGACGGCGCAGACGAGACGCCGATCTCGATCTTCAACCCGTCGTACCTCATCCTCGCGGCCGGAGTGTTCGACGCCTTCATCGCCGGTGACCTCTTCAATCTCTACGTCGGATTCGAGATCCTGCTCGTCGCCTCGTACGTGCTGATCACTCTCGGCAGCACCGAATCCCGCATCCGCGCCGGCGCCGTCTACATCGTCGTCTCCCTGGTGTCGTCGATCCTCTTCCTCGCCGCGATCGCGATGATCTACGGCGCGCTCGGCACCGTGAACATGGCGCAGATCGCCGAACGGATGGCCGAGCTGCCGCAGGAGACCCAGCTCGTGCTGCACGTCATCCTCGTGATCGCGTTCGGCATCAAGGCGGCCGTCTTCCCGGTGTCGTTCTGGTTGCCGGACTCCTACCCGACCGCTCCCGCCCCGGTCACCGCGGTCTTCGCCGGATTGCTGACGAAGGTCGGCGTCTATGCGCTGATCCGCACCGAGACCCAGCTGTTCGCCGAGAACAGCATCGATACCGTCCTGCTCATCGTGGCTCTGGCGACGATGATCGTCGGGGTGCTCGGCGCTGTCGCGCAGGCCGAGCTGAAGAGGATCCTCTCGTTCACGCTCGTCAGCCACGTCGGCTACATGATCTTCGGTCTGGCGATCGCGACCCCCGCGGCCATCGGCGCGACGGTGTACTACATCGTCCACCACATCGTGGTGCAGACGACCCTGTTCCTCGCCGTCGGACTCATCGAGCGTCGGGCGGGCAGTACCTCGATCCTGCGGGTGAAAGGCCTGCTGAAGGTCGCACCGGTCATCGCCCTGCTCTACTTCGTTCCGGCCATCAACCTCGGGGGCCTCCCGCCGTTCTCCGGTTTCATCGGCAAGTTCGCGCTGTTCGAGGCAGCGGCATCCGTCGGCACCCCCCTGATGATCGTGCTCATCTTCGGCGGCATCCTCACCTCCCTGCTGACGCTGTACGCGCTGATGCGCGCGTGGAACCTGGCGTTCTGGCGCGAGGAAGAGGACTCCACCGAGACCGAGGGACGCATCTCGCACCTCGGCAATGCACCGGCGGCCGACGAGCAGCAGGAGCGGCGCCGCATCCCCGCGATCATGACCGTCGCGACGGCCGGCATGGTCGCCGTCACCGTATCGCTGTCGATCTTCGCCGGGCCTCTCTATGCGCTCTGCGACCGGATCGGCGCCGCGCTTCTCGAACCGATCAGCCTCGTGCAGCTCGAAGACGAGGTGGGGTCATGACTCCGGACAACCGTCGCAGCGTTCTGCACGGCATCCGTGCGCAGCTTCCGTTCCTGGCCTGGCTGGTCGTGCTCTGGATGCTCCTGTGGGCGCAGTTCACCGTGCTCTCCTTCGTCAGCGGGCTGGTCGTCGCGATCTTCGTCACCCGAGTCTTCCGGCTGCCGACCGTCGAGCTGTCAGGGCGGATCAACTTCTGGTACGCCGCACTGTTCGTCGTCCAGTTCCTGTTCGCCGTCGTGCAGGGCGCACTCAGCGTCACGGTGCAGGTGTTCGACTTCCGCCGTCAGCCGGGGGCCGCGATCATCGCCGTCCCGCTGCGATACGCCGACGACCTGATGATGGCGCACGTCGCGGTCGTCTCGTCGCTGATCCCCGGGTCGCTCGTGGTGGAGGCCGATCGCGATCGCCGCATCCTGTACCTGCATGTGATCGGTGTCCGCAGTCACGATGACGTGGAGAAGCAGCGCGCCGGCGTGCTGCGCTGGGAGCAGCGGATCGTCCGGGCGCTCGGCGACCCGGCGCAGTACCGTGCACTCAAAGCCGACGAGCGAACGGGAGGCGTCCGATGAACATCGTGCTGACGGCGATCATGGTCGTGTTCGGGCTTGCGGCGATCCTCACCGTGATCCGGATCGTGCGCGGCCCGTCGATTCTCGACCGTGCCGTGGCATCCGACGTGCTGCTCACCGAAGTGATGTGCGTGCTCGGTGCCGAGATGGCGATCAACGGCCACACGCGCTCCATCCCGGTGCTCCTCACCATCGCCGCCGTCGGCGTCTTCGGGTCGATCGCGGTCGCCCGGTTCGTGGCGAGAAGGGATAACACGACCTCATGAACGTCTTCGGTCTCGAGATCCCCGACGCCATCGTCGACGTGACGGTGCTCGTCCTCATCCTCATCGGAGCACTGCTCTGCCTGTCTGCCGCTGTGGGTCTGCTGCATTTCCGCGACGTGCCGTCGCGCCTGCACGCCGCGACCAAACCGCAGGTGCTCGGGCTCGTGCTGATCTGCGCGGCGGTCGCGCTGTCGCAGCGCAGCATCGGCGGCATCCTGATCGGGCTCGTGCTCGTCGCCCCCATTGTGCTCATGCAGTTCGCCACCGCCCCGCTCTCCGCCCATATGGTCGGTCGGCAGGCCTATCGCAACGGCACCATCGAGCAGCGAAACCTCGTGGTCGACGAGCTCGCCGAGTCGAAGCGCACCCCGCCCGCCGCGGGGTAGGCAGGGGTCGGTCTCTCTCAGCGTTCACAATTCAGGAAGAACGTGGCCATTCGCGCGCGCGAAGACCCGCAACGACGTGTGTTGGACCAAACTTCCTGAGTTGTGAACGGGTGCGTGCGTCTCGACTCTTCCTCCACATCTGTGTCAGCCCGGATACTTGTCCACATCGGGAGGATTCACACACCGCGCCAGCGTCGTGGGCGAGATCCTGTCCGGCATGGAACTGACGCCGAAGCAGATTGCCAGAACGCTGTTCGCCCCCACGGTCTTCAGCCGGGACGATCTTCTCTCCCGCGGATTCTCGCCACGGCAGCTCACCACCGCAGTGCGCAGCGGTCGGCTGAAGCGGCTCCGCCGGGATCGCTACGCCCGCCCAGAAGTGCCGCTCGAGATCGCCGAAGCAGTGAGAATCGGCGGACGTCTCACTTGCCTTTCTTTGCTCAAACTTCTCGGGATATTCGTCCTGGATGTCACGAAAGCGCACGTGCACGTCCCGCGCAACAGCTCGCGACTGACGGCGCCCACTGGAGGCACCTGCAGGCTGCATTGGGGGCTCACCTCGTCTGCGGAACCTCGGCACGTTACGCCGCTGAACGACGCCATCCGACATTCGCTGCGCTGCCAGACCTCCAGAGCGTCGTTGGCGACATTGGACAGTCTGGTCCACCACCGTGTGGTGACCATGACGCAGCTCGAGACGATCTTCTTAGATCTTCCCTCCAGGTTTCATGCGCTGCTCCGCCTGATCGATCCGTCAGCGGCCTCCGGTCCCGAAACGTTCGTGCGATTGATGCTGCGCACGCTGGGTGTGCCGTACGAGACCCAGGTCGAGATTCCTGGCGTCGGTTTCGTCGACTTCCTCGTGGATGGTTGGTTGATCATCGAGTGCGACAGCAAAGAGTTCCATGAGGGCTGGGGAAAGCAGAAAGAAGACCGCTATCGAGATCTTGCCGCGGCCCGGCTGGGGTACATGACGATTCGGCCGCTCGCTTCTGACGTGCTCTATCGCGCAGCCGAGGTCCAGGAGGCTCTGCGACAGATCATCGAGGTGCTCGGACCTCGCTTCTCCCCGCAGTCGCGTTCAGTTCTCAGGAAGAATCCTCCGCGCCGGGGTCGCCTCCGCGTCTCAGGCTTCGATTCGACCAAGGATTCCTGAGTTATGAACAGGCGCACAGGGCGCAACCGGTCGGGGCCGGCGGCCGACCTCAGATCCGGTCTGCGAAGCGCCGGATGAACTCTGCCGCAGGCCCGGAGTCGCTGATCAGCGTGCTGTGGCCGTGCCCGTCGATCTCCCGCAGCTCGGCTTCGGGGATCGCGGAGACGATGTCGCGGCACCAGTCGATCGGCGCGAGCGGATCGGTCTCGCCCCGCAGCACCAGCGTCGGCTGCACGATGCGCCCGTACGCACGCTTGGCGTCGTGGACGACGGTCGCGCGGATCTTCCTGATCAGATGCGGTCCGCCGCGGAGGTACTCCCGTGCACCCCGCCAGAGCACGATCGGTCGTTCGCCGATCAGGTCCCACAACAGGTAGGAGGCTTGGGCGCGGATGCTGCGCGCGGCACTGTTCACGGTGGGCCCCGCGAGCACGACACCGGCGACGAGCTCGGGATGCCGGTTCGCCAGTTCCGCGGCGATCTGGCTGCCCATCGAGTGTCCGATCACGACGATCCCGGTTTCGCCGATGCTGCGCAGATACGCCGCGACAAGATCGGCGTGACGTTCCATGGTGAGGGTGCGCGTCGGCTCCGGGGCCTCGCCGAAGCCCGGAAGGTCGAACGCGATCACGCGGCCGTGGCCGTCGAGTCTCCGCACGACGTCGAGATACACGCTGCGCCCCATGCCGATGCCGTGCAGCAGGATGAAGGTGTGCTCCCCGCGGCCGAAGGTCTCGGCGATCAGCGTGCCACCGCCGTGCTCGAACTCGACGACGGAGGCGGGAGCGTCCTGAGGCGCGAGCAGGCGTTGCGGCATCCGACCACGCTATCCGACCGGGCTGACCGCCGCGTGCGAGGATGAAGGGTGCTCTCTTCAGAATCCGCAACCGACGAGATCCCGGTGGTGGAGCCGAAGAAGGGCCTGTTCGCCCGGATCGCCGACGACCTGAGCGACCCCGTGCTCCGAGCGCTGGTATCGGCGACCGCCGTCTCGCGGATCGGCCGAGGTGTCTTCCTCGCCGTCACCGTGCTGTTCTTCACGCAGATCATCGGGCTCTCCGGCGGTGAAGCGGCCGTGGTGCTCGCGGTGTCGAGCGGGTGCGGCGCCGTGGCCTCCTTCCTCGGCGGCTGGCTCGCCGACCACTGGAGCGCGAGGCGCCTGACCTTCGGCTTCGAGGTGCTGGCCGGACTGATGCTGGCGGCGTACGCGTTCGTCGGCGACTTCGTCTCCGCGCTCGTGCTCGCCAGCCTGTCCGGCTTCTTCGATTCGATCGCATACTCGGCGCGCGCAGCGATCATCGCGCGCGGATTCGCCTCCGAGCGCCGAGTGCACGCCCGTGCCGTGCTCCGGACCGTCACCAACGTCTCGATCGCGGTGGGCTCCGGATTCGCGGCGATCGCGCTCGCACTCGGCACCGCGGAGGCGTATCGCCTGGTGATCGCGGCAGCAGGACTGCTGTGCGCTTTCGGGTCGTTGCCGCTGCTCCGGCTGACCGCAGCGGTCGACGCGCCGTCGCGCTCCCGCCTCGCGCCGGTGCGCACGGAGACCGGCTCGATCGACGTCGAGGCGGCCGCCTCGGCAGCGGCGGAGCACAGCGACTGGCGTCGGCGCTCGCCGTGGCGCGATCAGCGGTACCTGCTCATGTGCGCCCTCTCGGCGATCTTCGGGATGCAGTTCGGTGTCGCCGAGCTCGGAGTGCCGCTGTGGATCACGCAGAGCACCACCGCGCCGGAGGTGCTCGTCTCGGTGATCCTGATCGTGAACACGACGCTCGTCGTGATCTTCCAGGTGCCGGCCTCGCGCGGCACCCACGATCTGAGAGTCGCCGGCAAGGTCACGCTGATCGCGGGATGGCTGATGCTCGTCGCCTGCGTCGTGTACGCGCTCGCCGCGGGGCTGCCGACGTGGTTCGCGATCGCCGTGATCCTCGCCGCCGCCGTCGCCCACACCTTCGCCGAGATCCTGTCGCAGGCCGGGTCGTGGGGCCTGAGCTTCGAACTCGCCGACCCGGTGCGCGCCGGCGCCTACCAGGGTGTGTTCGGCATGGGCTTCTCGCTCGGTGCGCTGGCCGCTCCGATCATCGTGAACGCCACCGCGATCAGCCTCGGCCTCATCGGCTGGGTCATCCTCGGCGGGATCTTCCTCGCCGCGGCCGTCGGCATCTGGCTCATCGCCCGACGGGCCACCGCGGCATCCCCGGTTGGATCCGCGATCTAACCGGCCGGAGTCAGCACCAGGGTTTCGACGGTCGCCTTGGCCACGGCCTTCGCCGTGAACGGCCAGGGGTTCTGGATGCCGGCTGCCCAGTCCGTGGTCTGATCGGTGTAGTTCGCGTGGAACGCGTGCCCGGAGGCACCGGTGAAATGGTTCCAGGTGGAGGCGTCGAAGTCGGACAGGTCGACCACCATGCGCATCGACGGCACCGTGGTCGTGGCGTAGGACGTACCCAGCTCCCAACCGGTCGCGTTCACGATCGACGAGCCTCCGCTCACCGGGAACGGACCGCGGTTGAAGAGGGCCTCGATGGGTGCGATGCCGGACGACCCGAGCGTGTCGCTGGTGAGGGTGATCGCGTGCAGATCACCCCAGTTCCATCGCGTCATCGCATCGCCCTGCAGGGTGACGAGTTCCCGGTATGCCTCCTCGGCGGAGAGGGCGAGCATCTCTTCCATGCCCTTCACCCCGATCTTCTGGTTGGTCCAGAGCGGGTCCGACGGATCGTCGAGGAGCGCGGCGAGCACGGTGGACATGCGCCCCTGGTCTCCGAGGGGCAGGGCGGTCTCCCGCTCGGCGAACAGGTTCTGCGCGAGGTTCGACCACAGGACGTTCGCATAGGCCGCGGCCGCCGACGACGCCGAGTTCTGGGCATCCCAGGTGAGGAGCAGGTCCACGGCTGCTGCGGTACCCGCGCCGTCGACGTCGACATCCGACATCGCGATGGCCAGCTGCTTGCCGACCCACATCTCGTTGTCCATCTGGATGGCGCGCATGTCCTGAGCGGTCAGAGGGGCGGTCGCTGCGCGACGCTCGATCAGATGCGCGATCCGGGCCGCTCGGTAACCGTAGTCCCAGTCCCGGGAGAGGAAGTAGTCGTAGTCGTCTGTCACGATCGCGTTGTTCGCGGTGACGACGTATCCCGAGCTCGGGTTGTACGACACCGGCAGTTCGTCGAACGGGATGAATCCGGTCCAGTCGTAGCTGCTGTCCCAGCCGGGCTGCGGCATCCATCCGTCTCCCGCCCCGCGGATCGGCAGGCGCCCTGGTGTCTGATAACCGATGTTCCCCTCGGAGTCGGCGTAGATCAGGTTCTGGGCCGGCACGTCGAACAGCGACGCCGCGCGGCGGAAGTCGTCGAAGTTCTGCGCCGTGGAGAGTGCGAAGACGGCGGTCGATGCCGTGCCGGGGTCGAGCGCGGTCCAGCGAAGACTCACCGCGTACTCCGCGTCGTCCCCGCCCGCCGGGGGAGTCGCTCCGGCGGTTCCGAGAGCGGGTACGGGGTCGTCGGCGATCGCCGTGAAGTCATCCGCGAGACCCGAGATGATCGGACCGTGCACGGTGGAGCGGATGGTGAGCTCGATGTCGTCGCCGCCAGCGACCTTGATGGTCTCGGTCCGCTCCTCGAGCGGGACGAGAGCGCCGTCGCGCCAGTACTGGTCGCCCTCGATCCGCTCGACGTAGAGGTCGGTGACATCGGTGGTGAGGTTCGTGAACCCCCAGGCGATCTGCGCGTTGTGGCCGATGACGATGCCCGGGAGTCCGGAGAACGAGAAGCCGCCGGCATCGAACGGGCAGGCCTCGTTCACTTCGGAGCACTTGAGCTGCACCTGGTACCAGACCGAAGGCAGGGATGCGCCGAGGTGCGGGTCGTTCGCGAGGAGCGGCAACCCGGTCTCGGTGAGTGCGCCGGAGACGACCCACGAGTTGGAGCCGATTCCTTCTCCGATATCGCCCACCAGCACGCTCGCCGCCTCGATGACGCCTGACGTCTCCTGCCACTGGACCGTCGTCGACGCCTGCTGCAGTTCTCCGTCGCCCATCGGGCCGGTGGAGGCCGCCTCGGCGCCGGTGTCGAGAACCGGCAGCGTGGAGATCTTGGGGACGATCACCGGGTTTTCGCCGAACGGGTACGCCGGGTAGAGCTGCTCGAGAGTGGCCTGCGCCGTGTCCTCGTCGAGCGTCGCGGCGAGCAGCGCACGATCGGTCTCGTCTTCGACGTTGCCTCGGAGGTCCCAGGCCATCGCCTTCAGCCAGGCCACGGAATCCGCGGGTTCCCACGGCTCAGGGGCATAGTCCGGGTTCTGCATGCCGATGACGGCATATTCCAGTGAGAGCTCGGCACCCGAGCGGGAGGAGAGGTACGCATTCACGCCGTCTGCATAGGACTCGTAGTAGCTGAGGGTCGTCTCGTCCATCGCCTCGACCTCCTGCTCGGCGACGTCTCGCCAGCCGAGCGTGCGGAGGAAGGCATCCGTTCCCGCCTGCGATTCGCCGAACATCTCGGCGACGCGCCCGCTGGTCACGTGGCGGCGGAAGTCCATCTCGAAGAAGCGGTCCTGCGCGTGCACGAATCCCTGGGCGTAGAACAGATCATCGGTCGAGTCGGCGGTGATGGTCGGCACACCACGTTCGTCGCGCTGGACGGTGACCTCGGCCTTCAGCCCTTCGAGCGCGACCTCGCCGGCGGTCTGCGGGAACGAGCGCTGGATGGTCCAGGTGACGAAGAACGCGGCACCGACGGCGAGCACGACGATGGATGCGATCACGAGGAACGCGATGCGGCCGACGCGCACCCCTAGCGAGGGTCGGGAGGGTGCAGCTGTCGCCTGCGAATCAGTCGTCATCGTTGAGAGCTCTTTCGGGTAGCGTGCTGGGACCCAGTACCAACAAGCCCCGGTGCGCGTTTCAGGTGGCGCGCCCTCGAATCATACCTACCGAGGCGGCGACGGCACGCGCGTCACATGAGTTTCGTGGACGCCAGGGCGCGCAGCAGCTTCTTGTTGAAGCCGATGAGCGGCAGGCGCAGCACCAGGCCGAGCAGCAGGGCGGGCAGGATGAACGCGGACAGCAAGCCCAACGAGACCCAGAAGTCGTTGTTGTAGATGCCGGCGATCGCGGAGCGCATCGCGTTGACCGCGTGCGTGGCAGGCAGGAACGGACTGACGTTCTGGAACCACTGCGGAAGCACCTGCAGCGGGTAGGCGCCACCGGAACTGGAGATCTGCACGACGAGCATCAGCACGGCCAACGCCTTTCCCGCGTTTCCGAATGTCACCACGAACGTGTAGATGATCAGTGTGAACACCAGCGACATCACCCACCCGGTCAGGATGAGCAGGAACGGATGCTCTGGCTGCACCTGGGTGAACAGCACGCTGCCGAGACACACGAGCGTGCTCTGCAGGAACCCGACGAGCGCGAAGATGCCGAACCTGCCGAGGTACGTCTGAGTGGGGGAGAGGAGAGGGAGCTCGGAGGCCCCGCCCTGCGGAGGGTCGACCCGGATCGACACAGAGATCAGGAGAGCTCCAACCCAGAGCGCGAGCACGGTGTAGAGCGGAGTCATCGCCGCGCCGAAGCTGACGACCGAGAAGACCGGGACCCGCTCGAGCGACACGGGTTCCGCGAGATGGGTTGCCAGCGCCCGCGGATCCGCACCGATGACCTTCGTGAGTTCGCTGAGGTCACCGGTATCGATGGCCTTCGTCAGCGCGGCCGCGAGGGCATCGAAACGATCTGCTGTCTCGGTGAGCGAGCCCCAGATGTCGGTCGTCAGCGACTCGGCGTCCGCCAGAACCGTGCTCAGGGAGTCGGATCCAGAGAGCGACTCCGCCACGGACGAGAGATCGTTGCCGATCGAGTCGATGTTGCCGCCGATGACGGCGAGCGTCTCGGCGAGCGCATCGAGTTTCGGCTGCAGGCTGCCGGTGTAGGCGTTCTGAGCATCCTTCACGGCAGCCTTCGCCTCGGCGATCAGGCCGGTGATCTCGGCGTGCGTGGCCTGAACGTCGGCATCGGTGTCGGTGATGTGCGTCGCTGCTTCGTCGAGGCGATCGTGCAGCTCCTGCTGTCGCGCGATCGCGCCATCGATCCGCGACACGGCCCGATCGAACGAGTCCAGCGCCGACTCGGGCAGGAGCGGGCGAACGTCGTTCACCAGGGTGTCGCGCAGCTCCTGCTGCTGGTCGATCTGCGTCTGCACCCGGGCCGCCACGGCTCGGATCGTGTCGGCCGAGCTCTGCGACTGCGCACTCATCGACGAGAACACGTCGTCGACGCTGTCGGCGACGGCCTGATAGCTGTCGGCCGTGCCGGACAGGGCGCCGCCGAGCGTCGCCGCCGTCGAGGCGAGGATGTCCTTCAGCGACTGGGCGGCATCTTTCCCATTGCCGAGTGCGCCGGTGGCGCCGCGCAGCGCATCGCCGGACGCCGTTGCGAGCTCGGAGGCACTGTCGACCAGGGGTCTGCTCGAGGCGATCAGAGACGTGAACATGTCGGCCGTCGCCGAGCCGGCGCGCAGTTGCGCGGCGACTTCGCTGACGTGTGCCTGCAGGCGCGACAGCGTCGCCTGCGTGTCGGCGTCGTCGAGATACGTGGACAGCGAGGTGATGATGTTCAGGCCGGCCTCGCTGAGCTTCTCCGTGAACACCTCGTTGATGGTGGTGGAGACCTCGCCTGCACCCTGCTCGGTGATCTTCGGAGCGAGGGCGTTCTTCTTCTCGTTGGTGTAGTACTCGATCTCGGTGCGCTCGGCGCCGTTCGAGTAGAACGTCATCATGTCGGCGCTGAAGGTCGGCGGAAGCACGATCGCGGCGTAGTACTCGCCGGATTTCGTGCCGTCGATCGCCTCTTCCTTCGAGGTGAACACCCAGTGCAGATCGTCGTTCGCGCGCAGCGCCGACTGCACCTGCTCGCCGACGTTCAGGCGGATCGGAACAAGATCGCTCTGATATCCCTCGTCGGTGTTGGCGACCGCGACGGTCAGGTTCTTGGTGTTCTCGAACGGATTCCAGCTGGCCATGACGTTGAACCATGTGAACAGCGAAGGGATGATGACCAGCCCGAACAGCACGATGACGGCCATGACGTTGCTCGTCGCCCGGCGCAGGTCGTGTCGGAACACCTGCAGGATGTTCTTCATTCGCGCTCCTGCCGTTCCTGATCGGGGCCATCGTCCGGCCGCTTCGTGTCGTCTTCCGTGTCGTCGAGATCGGCGCCTTCGTGTCCGGAGGGCCCATCGTCGGCGGATTCGCCGGGGAGCCCGGCATCCGACTCCGCCTGTTCCGCGACCGGTTGGGTCGCAAGCTCCTCGGCGTCGTCCTTGTCCGGTGTCGGGTCGGGATCGTTCGCGAAGAGATCTTCCAGAACGGCGGTGTCGTCGGCGACCACGTGCGGCCGCTCGAGCACGGCGGTGCGCGCGGTCGAGGTCGCGGCGTCGGTTGCGTCGTGAGACACGGGGAGAAGAAGCGCATCGCGCCCGATCTCGACGGCCAGCGCATCGCGCAGATCGGCCTCCGGCATCTCCCCCACTTCGGCGGCTTGCTGGATGCTCTGCTTGACGTACTCGAGCGCGACCAGGACGGCGATGAGGATCAGGCACCACAGTGCCCACAGGCCGAGCATCGTCACCTTCGCTTCCGGGAGCAGCCAGGCGACGAGGCCGAGCAGCGCCATGACGGCGACCCCCACGATCAGCGTGAGTCGCAGCAGGGTCGGGTACCGGTCGGAGAACCGTCGAACGCGTTGGGCGACCTCGGCGCGGTAGCCGTCGCCGTCGGTCAGTGCGCGGATGATCTCCGGCGTCCGGCGGCGACCGGTGATCTGCACGTCCTCGCTCACCAGCAGGTGGCTCTCCGCCAGCCGGCTGTTGAACAGAAGCGCGAAGTTCCCCAGCCGTCGACGCAGGAACAGCCCGAGTGTGAATGCCAGCACGACGAAGACGGCGAGCGCTCCCATGAACTGCCAGTAGTGGCCGTCGCAGAAGCCGCTGATGGTCTCACGGAGTGCGTCGATGCCGTAGGTGAACGGCAGGAACGGGTACAGCCCGCGGAAGAAGTCCGGCATCATCTCGATCGGGTAGAGCCCGGATGCTCCCGGGATCTGGAAGATCACCAGCAGGATGCAGAGTCCCTTGCCGACGTAGCCGAAGCACACCGACAGCGCGTAGATGATGCTGAGATAGGCCAGGCCGATGAGCACACCGGTCCCGACGAACGCGAACGGGTTCGCCGTCTGGACGCCGATGACCAGGTTGCCCACGCAGACGAGCACGGCCTGGAACACGGCGATCGATGCCAGCAGCATCCAGCGTCCCAAATACGCTTGCCGCACGGAGACGCCTTCCACACCCTCGGTGTCGACCTCGAGACGCATGATGACCATCAGCACGAACGCGCCGATCCACAGCGACAGGTTGGTGAACAGGGCGGCCATCGCCGAGCCGTAGGCCTTCGTGGGGAACAGGACGTTCTCGTGCACCTCGACAGGGGAGGCCATGAACTGCGCGATCTGTTCGGCATCCAGTCCGCTGATCGTGCTGAGCCGATTCCAGATGTCGGCGGCGCTGAGCGCCAGCACATCGGTGCGCACACCGCCCAGTCCGGACTGCGCGGTGACGAGGTTGCCGTCGAGGGCGGTGAGTGCCTCGGCGGTCGCCGCGAGCTGAGTCCTCATGCCGGTCAGCAGGTTCTGTGCCTGCGTCACCTGGGTGCGCTGTGCGCCCAGGGCTGACGAGAACGCATCCGCACTGGAGGACAGCGCCGACATCGCACGGTTGAGTTCGGGGACGCTCTGCATGAGCGCATCGCGGATGGTGCCCGCCGAGGTCGCGGCGGTGCCCACGGCGGTATTGACCGTGTTCGCGGCCGCCTTGACCGAATCGATCGTGCTCGAGACGTCGCTGTTCAGTTGCTTCAGCTGGTCGAGCACCTGCTGGTCGGCGGCGTTGCGTTCTTTCAGGTCGTCGATCGCCTTGCTGAGCTGTTGGGCTGCCGCGGAGCCGGGATCGGTCTTGTCGAGGACGGCCTGCAGCTCGCCGAGCGCTGTGCCGTTGGCCTTGATCACGGCGGAGAGGTCATCGATCGCAGAACCCACCGCGACGTTCGCCTGTCGCAGGCTGGTCGACAGGGTCGCGATCGAGGCGTTCATCTTCGAGGACGCGTCGGCGAACAGGGTGGCCCCCGAGACGTAGGCGGATGTCACCTTGTCGGTGAAGGTGAGCAGTTCCTGCTGCGCCTCGGCGGCGATGGTCTGGGCCTGGGCGACGGCGCTCTGCACCTCGCCGAGCGTGTTGTCGACCTCGCCCAGCGTCGACACGGCGCCGTCGAGCCTGGTCTGCGCATCGGTGAGCCCGGTCTGCAGTCTGGTGATGCCCTGGCGTGCGGTGCTGACCTTGCCGACGGCGTCATCGAGGGCCGTGACGGTGGTGTCGCGGGCATCGCCCAGTCGGCCTTCGGCGTCTTCACCGGCATCCTTCAGCTGCCCGGTGACGGCCTCGGCGACCACCGACACGAAGGTGCTGTTGATCTGGGTGTCGAGCGTCGAGGCGCCGACATCGGTGATCTTCGGGGCGATGGCGTTCGCCTTCTCGTTGACGAAGTACCGCAGGACGGGGCGCGTGAACTCGCCGCTCGTGATGCTGATGAAGTCGCGGCTGAAATCCTCGGGGATGACGATCGCCGCGTAGCTCCGCCCGCTCCGGACGGCGTCCATCGCGTCGTCCTCGTCCATGAACTCCCAGCCGAGCTGGTCGTTCTCCTTGAGCTGGCTGACGAGTTCGCCGCCCACGTCGATGTCACCGGTCAGATCCGATGTCGCTCCGTCGTCCTGGTTCACGATCGCGACGCTGACGTTCTGGGTGTTCGCGTACGGGTCCCAGAAGGCGACGATGTTGAACCACGCGTAGAGGGAGGGCGTCACGATGACGCCGATGATGATGATCCACGCCTTGCTCACGCGGGCCAGTCGGCGCACGTCGCGCCGGAAGACGCTCCAGGCGTTGGGCATGTGGCCGTCGATCGGCGACATCATGCGTCGACGCTGATGTCGGGGTGTGCGGCGAGGAGCTCGTCGGCCTCGTGCCAGGACAGCCCGGCGATCGAGAGCACGACGCGGACGGCGAGGCTTGCGGCGCCCGCGCTCGCCGCATCGGTGCGAGCGACGACGGTGCGGGCCATCTCTTCGATGAGCCGCGCGAGCGTCGGGGCGGCCAGGTCGGTGCGGAAGCTGCCGTCACCCTGCCCACGGGTGACCAGAGCGGCGACGGCGCGCCGCAGCGGGGCGAGCGCCGCGGCGGTGTGCTCGACATGGGCCTCGTCGAGTGCGAGCGCGGCGGCGACCTGCACGTGCGCGGCCTCCTGCCAGAGGCGTGCGGCGAGGCGCGCGAGGGCGAGTCGGGAGTCGGCGTCAGTGACGGACTCGGCGATGGCGTTGAAGCGCTGGGCTCCGTTGGCGATGAGCTCTCGGATGAGAGCGTCGCGGTCGTCGAAGTGTCCGTACAGGGTGCGGCGCGAGAGACCGGCGCTGCGGGCGATCACATCGACCGAAGCATGGGGGTCGTGGGCGAGCGTCTCGCTCGCGGCGGCGAGGATGCCGGCGCGGTTCGCTCTGGCATCGCTGCGGGGTGCACGGGTGGACATGCGTCCATCGTAGCTAACATGCACAGTCATGTGCAAGATAGTTCGGCGGACTCACAGCGAGAGCGCAGAAACGACGATGGGGACGGATGCCGCAGCATCCGCCCCCATCGAGGAGAAGCGTCAGTCGGTGCCGGAGTCGAAGGCCGCGCCCTCGGATGCCGTGTCCACCGCATCCGCGAGCGACTCGTCGGCCTCGGAGATCGAGCCGTGAACGGCTTCCGTGATCTCGCCGGATTCGCCGGCGGTCACGCGGCCGACCAGTTCGGCGGTCGCACCGCCCACGAGACCCAGCCCCGCGTACTGCTCGAGGCGGGCACGCGAGTCCGCGATGTCGAGGTTGCGCATCGTGAGCTGTCCGATGCGGTCCACCGGGCCGAACGCGGCGTCGCCGACCCGCTCCATCGAGAGCTTCTCCGGGCCGTACGAAAGGTTCGGGGAGACCGTGTCGAGGATGGTCCAGTCGTCACCGCGACGCAGGCGGATCGTGACGGTGCCGGAGATCGTGGACCCGGCCCAGCGCTGGATCGACTCGCGCAGCATCAGCGACTGCGGCTCGAGCCAGCGGCCTTCGTACATCAGGCGCCCGAGACGGCGTCCCTGCTCGTGGTACGTGGCGAGGGTGTCTTCGTTGAGGATGCCGTTCACCAGGCGCTCGTAGGCGATGAACAGCAGTGCCATCGCGGGCGCCTCGTAGATGCCGCGAGACTTCGCCTCGATGATGCGGTTCTCGATCTGGTCGCTCATGCCGAGGCCGTGGCGGCCGCCGATCGTGTTCGCCTCCAGCACCAGCGCGACCGGGTCGGAGTACTCGACGCCGTTGAGCGCGACCGGGCGCCCCTTCTCGAAGGTGACGGTGACGTCTTCGGTCTCGATCGCGACGGAGGGGTCCCAGAACTTCACGCCCATGATCGGGTCGACCGTCTCGAGCGAGACGTCGAGGTGCTCGAGCGTCTTCGCCTCGTGCGTCGCGCCCCAGATGTTCGCGTCGGTGGAGTACGCCTTCTCGGCGGAGTCGCGGTACGGGAAGTCGTGGGCGACGAGCCAGTCGCTCATCTCCTTGCGGCCGCCGAGTTCGGTGACGAAGTCGGCGTCGAGCCACGGCTTGTAGATGCGCAGACGCGGGTTCGCGAGCAGTCCGTAGCGGTAGAACCGCTCGATGTCGTTGCCCTTGTAAGTCGAGCCGTCGCCCCAGATGTCGACGCCGTCCTCCTTCATCGCGCGCACCAGCAGCGTGCCGGTGACCGCGCGGCCGAGGGGCGTCGTGTTGAAGTACGTCTTGCCGCCGGAGCGAATGTGGAAGGCGCCGCAGGCGAGGGCGACGAAGCCCTCCTCGACCAGAGCGGTCTTGCAGTCGATCAGGCGCGCGGCCTCGGCGCCGTACTCGAGCGCACGACCGGGGATCGATTCGATGTCGCCCTCGTCGGGCTGGCCGAGGTCGCCCGTATAGGTGAAGGGCACCGCGCCCTTCTCGCGCATCCACGCGACGGCCACGGAGGTGTCGAGGCCCCCCGAGAAAGCGATGCCGACGCGCTCGCCGACGGGCAGGGACTGGAGGACCTTGGACATGGTTCCCAGTCTATCGGCGGGCTGTCGGCTGTTTCGGCGGGCGACGAGCATTCCGCCGCCGACCCGCAACGGGACCCTCGAGGTCAGCGCGCGTCGGCGGCCTCGAGTTCGACGAGCAGCTCGGGCTCGGCTGCCGTCCGTGCCAGCTCGCGTCGCTGGTGCGCGGCGTAGCGACCGCCCCAGCTCGTCAGCGCGTCGACGAGCGGCATCGCCCCCCGGCCGAGGTCGCTCAGCCGGTACTCGACCTTGGGTGGGACCTGCCGATAGACAGTGCGGATGACGAGCCCGTCGTCTTCCAGCTCGCGCAGCTGTCGGGTCAGCACGCGAGCGGTCGGCTCGTCGAGCAGCCTGCTGAGCTCGCCGAACCGCAGCACCTCGTGCTGGCCGAGAAGGCTGAGGATGCTGGGCTTCCAGGCCCCGCCGAGCACCGCGATCGAGACCTCGGCGTCGCACGCGTCTGCCCAGTCCCGGATGATGCGCTCCGTTTTCTCCCTCATCGGTCTGCCTTCCATTCACGCCATAGTATCCAAAAGGTCACTATGTACCCTCAATGACCGTACTTGTCAGAAGTGTACTAGCCCCTGAGACTGAGATGGTGACCTTCCCGACACCCGTAATAGCCGCTCGCCCCCGCTCGGCCCTCCACCCGTGGCTCGCCATGATCCCGCTGCTTCTCGGCATCCTGATCGGCGCGCTCGCGATCAGCAGCATGTCGACAGCGCTTCCGGCGATCCGAGGCGACCTCACCCTCAGTGACAGCGGCGCTCTCTGGCTCGTCGACGTCTATGCGCTCTCTCTCGCCGCGACGCTGATCATCGCCGCGCGGATCGGCGACGCGTTCGGGCGCAAACGGATCGTGCTCCTCGGGCTCGCCGGCTTCGCAGTGCTCAACGCCGTGGGCGGGTTCGCCCAGGACGGGATGCTGCTGGTCGTGGTGCGGGCTCTGCTGGGCGTCGCCGAGGCCTTCGTCGTGGCCGGCGTCGTGGCCACGATCGGAGCGCAGTATCACGCACGCCAGCGCGTGCTGGCGTACGGGCTGTGGACCGCGACCTTCGGCGCAGGCAGCGCTCTGGGTCCGGTGCTCGGCGGACTCGTCACGGAGGGTCCAGGGTGGCGCTGGCTATTGCTGGGCAGCGTGCCGCTCGCGGTCGTCGCCGGCGTGCTCGCGATCTGGCTCGTTCCTGATTCCCGCAGCTCGCGGCCACCGTCGTGGGACATCCTCAGCATCGTGTCGTCGATCGTCGCCCTCGGGGCTCTCGTCTTCGCCCTGCACGAGGTGCTCGCGGCTCCGCTCGCCGCGGGCATCGCAGGACTCGTCGCGGTCGTGACGCTCGTGTTCTTCATCCGCCGCCAGCGCACCCTGCGCGAACCCCTCATCGACATGCGACTCTTCCGAGTGCCCGGGTTCAGCCCTGCCATCGTGCGCATCGTGGCGAGCGGCGGTGTGTCGACGGCATCCGTGCTCCTGGTGAGTCTGCACCTGCAGGATGCCAGGGGGTACAGCGCGGCCGAAGCCGGGATCGCGATCCTTCCGCAGGCGGTGGCGATCGCGCTCGGCGGGGTGCTCGCACCCCTGTTCCTCCGATGGCTGACGTCACCAGCGCTGACAGTGCTGGCGCTCATGGTGCAGGGGGCGGGACTCGCCTGGCTCGCGACAGGGGTCGATCTCGTTGCGATCCCGCTCGTGCTGGTCGGGGTGGGGTTCGGGATCGCGGCCACGCTCGCCGCGACGACCCTCTTCGACGTGACGACCGACGACGACGCCGGCCAGGTCGGGGCGATCCAGGAGGTCGGCTTCGCCCTCGGCGGCGGCCTCGGAATCGCCGTGCTCGGCACGATCGCCTCGATCGTCGGGCATCGCGGCTTCATCGTCGCGCTCCTCCTTGCCACCGGGATGGTCGTCGCCGCAGCGCTCCTGCCGCTCTGGAGGCGCGCGCCCAAGCCCTCTGTCCGCGAATCCCGCTGAAGAAAGGCCGCCCGTGTCCGCAACGCGCCCGACCGTCCACTGGATCTACGCACACCCCCAGGAGAACTCGTTCAACGCCCGGCTGTTCCGTGACGGGCGGGAGGCGCTGTCGCGCGACTACGACGTGCAGACGACCGACCTCTATCGCCAGCGGTTCGATCCTGTGCTCGCGGCCCCGGATCTGGGCGACCCGCAGGGGAGGGAAGGCAACGTCGTCGACCTCATGGGCGAGGCGTATGCCGAGGGGCAGGTGCCGTCCGATGTGAGCGAGGAGCAGCGCAAGCTTCAGGCAGCCGATCTCGTCGTGCTCCAGTTCCCGCTGTGGTGGTACGGACCCCCGGCGATCCTCAAGGGGTGGTTCGATCGCGTGCTGACCAACGGGTTCGCCTACGGTCCGCTCGACCCGCACACCGGTCTGCCTCTGCGCTACGGCGACGGCCTGCTCGCCGGGCGCCGTGCCCTCGTGATCGTGACGGCCGGTGAGGACGACCGTTCCCTCGGAGAACGGGGCGTGAGCGGAGACGTGGACTCGTTGCTGTTCCCGCTCACCCATGGCACCCTCTGGTACACCGGGATCGAGCCGCTCGACCTGCACGTCGTCCACGACGCCGACGGGTTGGAGTCGACGGGGGTCGATCACGAGAGCGCGCGGCTGGTCGAACGGCTCTCCGGGATCCGCGCCGAATCGCCGAGCACCCCCTACCGCCGACTCCGCGACGGCGAGTACCACGGCACCCGAGCACTCCGAGCGGATCTGCTTCCCGGTCGCACCGACCTCGGTATCCATCGCGTCCCGATCGGCTGAACGGCGTACGGAGAGAAGGCGACTCGAGCAGGCCCAGGACCCGCCACTCGGCGGTCGAATGTCGGCGGATCGGCCGCGCTCGGCGGGTTACGCTCGTGTGCGACGTGCAGGAGGCTGGCGGAGCGCCGCTGCGCTGGCGGCCGAGAACAAAGGAGTTCTGATGACTGACGTCACTCTTCGCCCGCCCTTCGATCCCGAACTCGAGGCGGCTCTCGCGCTCATCGGCGACCAGATCCCTCCCACCCTGACAGCGGAGATGATCCCGCTGCTCCGGCAGGCGCCCGTCGGCGGTTCGGACGAGACGCTGCAGGTGCTCGCCGATCGCGGCTTCACCTGGCGCGACGTCACCATCGCCGGTCATGAGGGTGGAGAGATCATCGTCACGGTGATCGAGAAGGAGGGGCGCACGGGGACCGGTCCCGGCTTCTTCCACACGCACGGCGGCGGCATGATCATCGGCAACCGTTGGCTCGGAGTCGTCGGCTTCCTCGATTGGGCGGAGCGGTACAACGGGGCGATCGTGACGGTCGAGTACCGGCTCGCACCGGAGTTCCCCGATCCCTACCCGGTCGAGGACTGCTATGCCGGATTGGTCTGGACCGCGGAGAACGCCGCAGAACTCGGAGTCGATCCGAACCGGTTGCTGATCGGCGGCGCAAGCGCGGGCGGTGGGCTGGCCGCCGGCACGGCCCTGCTCGCTCGGGACCGGAAGGGGCCGGCGCTGATCGGGCAGCTGCTCATCTGCCCGATGCTCGACGACCGCGACTCGACAGTATCGGCGCAGCAGATCGACGGCATCGGTGTCTGGGACCGAGGGTCGAATCTCACGGGCTGGACCGCACTGCTCGGAGACCGCCGCGGCTCCGCGGACGTCACGGTGTACGCCTCGCCGGCGAGGGCGACCGATCTCTCCGGACTTCCTCCCGCGTTCATCGACTGCGGCAGCGCCGAGGTCTTCCGCGATGAGGATGTGGCCTACGCGACGAAGCTCTGGAAGGACGGGGTGCAGGCCGAACTGCACGTCTGGGCCGGCGGCTTCCACGGGTTCGACATGTTCGCACCCCACGCCGCCGTGTCGCAGGCGACCGCCGCTGCGCGCGACAACTGGGTGAACCGCCTGCTCGGTTGAACTCGCACCCTATGGGGTCGCGGCGCGCGACCCCATAGGGTGGAACTCCCGCGCGATGGAGCCCGACATGCAAGATCTGCTGGGGCGGCTCACCGCCCTCGACCCGGATGCGAGCGAGACGCTCAAAGTCGTCTCCTACTTCGATGCGCTCGTCCAGCACTCCGTCGGCGTCGAGAGCACGCTGCGGGGGGCGGCCGTGCTCAGCGGAGCCACGGTCGGGCAGCGCGACGGCCGGCAGCTCGTCCGAATCCGGGCCGACGGCGTGCGCATCGATCCCGTCGATCCTGGCGGTGCCTGGACGCTGCGGGAAGTCGGAACCGATGCCGTCGCCTGGATCGAGCGCGAGGGCGCGCCCCACACGAACGACGCGATGATCCTCGAGCGGCTCGCGCTGGCGCTCGGCATCATCCGCGCGCGTCGCTCCGTCGGGGCGGAGAGCGCCGTCGAGCTCGCGATCAGCACGTACGCGAACACGGAGGAGCGGGCAGCGGCCGTGTCGAGGCTTCGCCTGCCCGCCGGTCTGGTGCGTGTCGTCGCCTCGCCGCCGGAGCCGGCACCGCTGCCGCAGCATCCGTCCGCCGTGGTCGCGACCCGCCACGGCCTCACCCGCGCGACGATTGTGGATGCCGCCAGTGACGCGCTGCAGGCGTGGGGTGACGCCTCAGGCCTGCGTCTCGGCGTGGGACTTGCCGTCTCCGGCGCACAGATCCCGGCATCCTGGTCGGCTGCTCTGGTCGCCGCGCGACTTTCCAGTCCGGCGGAGCGGGTGATCCACGCCGATGAGCTCGGTCTCGGGCTCATCGTCGCCCAGGCGGCGGACGGCGAACCCCCGCATCCCGACGTGACTGCCCTGGCCCGCCTGGATGAGCGCAGTCTCGAACTGCTGGATGCTGTCATCGACGAGCACAGTGTGCGGGCGGCCGCCATCCGTCTGGGAAGGCATCATTCCAGCGTGCAAGAACGCCTGGCCTCTCTCGTGGAGACCCTGGGGTACGACCCGCGCACTTCCCGCGGGCACACCCGCTACGCGCTCGCACGGATGCTGTTGACGCTCGCCGGCTGAAGCCTGCTCACTTCGCTGTCGCGGCACCGGTCGGCGCCGAGTCGGCCGACAGGTGCCGGTGCCAGTGCAGTTTTCGTCATGGGGCCGGGATCGAGAGAATCGACAAGGGTTCCGACTTCTCGGCGATCGCGCGCGTCGGTACCGGAGTGGTGATCCGCCGCACGCGCGTGGCCGATGGCCGTTCGCCATAGCGTCGTTGATAGGAGTTACTGAAGGTGCTCAGGTCGCGGAACCCGGATGCGGTTGAGATCTGCCCGATGCTCAGTGCTCGTGACTCGGGGTCCTTCAGGAGGCGCCGAGCGACCTTGAGACGCTCCTCCCGGATGAGGTCGGATGGCGTGGTTCCGTGCAGGCGAAGTTGCGTCTGCACGTGTCGCAAGGACCACCCGAGGCGCGCGGCCAGCGCGAAGCCGTCGAGCGCGGGGTCATGGGCGCGTTCCCGGATGATCTGCCGGAGCGACGCGAGCAGCGCCCAGGACAACTCTGTGGGGGGCTCCGTCGACGCGGGATTGGCGAGCATCACCAGGAGGTCGACGACGTGGTCGAGCATGAGGTCGAATGAGGTGACATCCAGATGATCGCGTTCCTGATGGACGAGCCGGAGCTGGTCCTTCAGGATTCGCCCGATGCCTCGACTGAGATCGAGGTGGAGGGGGGCGGGATCTCCGGCGTTGTCCGGTGGAGGCATCCGGACCCGGTCGCGATGGATGATCAGTGCCATATAGGCGAAGCCATTTCCGTCGCGAAGCTCGAGAAGCTCGGAATCCGCACAGACCAGGGCGCCCCAAGGCCTCCCCGAATCGCGAGCGCCGCTGACCGATAGAGCTCCGGTGTCGTTGACGAAGGGAATGTAGAAGGACGCCACCTCGGGCGGAACGTGATGGGGCTGGTGCGGTGAACGCGCCACTCCCGGGCACTCCTCACGCCATCCGACGACCTGATACCGGGTGGATCGCTGGCGCACGACGTCGGCGGAGCAGTCCGTGGAGAGATCGACCCGATGCGGCGCGAGGAGCGACGACACCTGACTCATCCACCACTCACCCTGGATCCGCTGCGAGGGGTCGCGCGTGGTCAGCGTCTCAACCGAGTACACGAGCACCTCCATCGGAACTCTGCGCTGACGATGCATCGAGTGCTCGCCGAACGTGCAGTTTTTCCAGCCATCCCCAGGCTTTCCGGCACAGGCTAACACCCGAAATGGAAGGTTGGCAACCGTTTGCCAATTGTGAGCGGGAACGCTAGTCCGAAGTGAGACCTTCTCCGAGATCGACGCCCTCGGCGTCGGCGAACTCGATGACGACCGGTGACGCATCGTCGCCGCGGGGAAGCTCGACGCGGAGGAGCGTGCCATCGCTCAGCACCCAGTAGTGCGCGCGATCCTCGATCGGCTGCGCAGACCCGCCTGAGGCGCTCGGACCGACCAGCACCTGCGCGGTGACGCTCCCGGATTCGGTGCGAATGTCTTCTGTGCCGAGCGAGACCGCATCGGACTGCCGCAGCAGCTGCGGGTTCTCGGGTCGGTCGGACCCGAGGGAGACCAGTACCGCGATGGCCCCCGCAAGGGCGGAGTCCGACGGATCGAACTCCTGACTCAGCCACCCATCTTCCGGGATCGGCAGGATGGGCTCGCTCGTCGTCGGTTGCTCGCGGATCGATAGCGTCTGGGCCGATGCCTTCAATAGGCCGACGGGCGTGCCGTCTTGGGTGACGGCCCCGTAGACGAGGCCATCGGGAAAGTCGACGTAGCCGCTCACGGCAACCTCGCCCGCAGCATCCGGAGATGACAAGGTGAACGACCGCGTTCCGAGATCGAAGTTGTGGAAGCGCGTGACCGCGAAGAGCTCCGCTTCCTCCACGCTCAGCGGCTGCGGGTCAGGCTCCGATGGCGTCGCCGCACAGCCGGCCATCGAGCCCAGCAGCAGAACCGAGGCGAGGATGACGCGGAATGAAGTCGATCTGCGACACCGCACGCCCCGATCGTACTAGCCGCATCATGGACGAAGCGGAGCCGAACATTTTCTCCTGACGCATCGTTTTTTCCCACGTTGTGGCGCTTCCCGCCTTCTCGGTAATTTTCGAAACGAAGAACGGGCCGCGCTGCGGCCCGTTGGTTGTCGTGGGCAGGGGAGACCGTCGGTCGGACCTGCTCACCCTGGGATGGGGAGCCCCATGTTCGAGAGATTCAGTCCACACGCGCGCACACCGTTGCGCGCGGCCACCGCGGGAATAGCCACTGTCGCGCTTGCCGCCAGCAGCATCCTGTTCATGAGCGCACCAGCGAGTGCAGCATCCGGGACGGTCACCGGCATGGTCTTCCGAGACCTGGCGAGCAACGGGGTGTTCGATTCCGACCCTCTCGCCGACCAGCCGCTGGCCGGAGTGACGGTCACGGCGTACGACTCCGCGGGGGCGGCAGTCGGAACGGCGCAGTCCGCAGCCGACGGCACCTACACCCTTGACGTCGTGGACGCCGCGACGGATGACGTGCGCGTCCAGTTCACCGGTGTGCCGGCAGGGTACGAGCCCGCTTCGCACGGAGCCGGAAACGGCACCAGCGTGCAGTTCGTCACCATCGGCGCCACCGACATCGACTACGGCGTCAACGCGCCCGACGACTACTCGCAGGGCGGCAGCGTGCCGCTCGCTCTGCCGATCCGCTGGACGGGTCTGCGTGATGGTTTCTCCACCGCCGAGCGCCCCTCCATCGTGAGCGTGCCGTGGGATGCGACTCTCAACGGCAACGGCGAGTACGACCAGCGCACCACCCTCGCCGAGTACAGCGAGACCGGATCGCTGTGGGGTACTGCCTACCGGCGCACCACGGGCGACCTCTTCAGCTCGGCGACGCTGCAGCGTCACTCCGACCTCGGTCCCCTCGGCCTCGGCGGCATCTACCTCGTCCCGAACGCCCTGAACGAAGGCGGCACCCTCGGCACGCCCGGAGCCGTCGAGGAATGGCTCGACGTGCAGGGCCTGCCCATCGCGGGCGGCGGCACCGTCGACCTCGGCGAGAGCACGATCGACTGGGACGCCCGTGGCCTGAACGGCCCGACGAACCCGGCTCACGACACGCAGGCCTATGACGCGATCGGCAAGATCGGCATCGGCGACATCGAGGTCAGCTCTGACCAGAAGACGCTGTACTTCGTCAACCTGTTCGACAAGAACCTCTACGCGATCGACATCGCGAACCCGACCGAGGCCACCCGCATTCCGCTGAACCTCGTCGAGGGCGAGCGTCCGTGGGCCATCGAGGTGCATCACGGTCAGGTCTACATCGGCTACGTGCAGACCGGCGAGGGCAACGGGAACGCCGCGGTGACGGACCAGCAGCTGTTCGTGCGTGCGGCATCCGATGCCGATCTCACGCCGCTCGGCACCGCCGGATCGCAGATCTTCGCGACCGGGCTCGACTACGTCAAGGGCTCGCCCGGATCAGACGGCATCGACTCGCGCTTCTTCACTTGGAAGAGCTGGACGACCGCGGCCGACTACGACCGCGACCTGTACTCCTTCGCGAACCTCAGCGACCCTGCGCCGATGATGAACTGGTCGCAGGCCATGCTCACCGACCTCACGTTCACGAGCGAGGGCAACCTTGTTCTCGGCCTGGCAGACCGCTCCGGATGGCAGCTCGGCAACGAGAACTACGGCCCGCTGGACGGCCAGACCGATCTCACACAGGGCGTCTCGGCCGGCGACACGCTCGTCGCCGGTGTGCAGGGTGACGGTTCGTACGTGCTCGAGAACGACGGCGTCGTCGGAGACCTGGAAACCTCGGGCACGCTCCCGAACCAGGGCCCCGGCGGGCGCGAGTTCATCGACGACTCCTTCATCAACGCGAGCAACGACCAGCGCCAGCACAACGAGATCACGCTCGGCGGCCTGGCTTCCATCGCCGGTTTCGAGGACGTCGTGACGACGGCCATGGACCCGACCGAGGGTGCATCGCGCACCGGCATCCGCTGGAGCAGCGCGACCGACGGCAGCAACTCCAACGGCTACCAGGTGACCCAGTCGGGTCACGAGGGCAGCTTCGAGAAGTCGGGCGGTCTCGGTGACCTGCAGGCGCTCGTGAATGCGGCACCGGTCGAGATCGGCAACCGCGTGTGGTTCGACGCCGACCGTGACGGCATCCAGGATGCCGGCGAGCCGGCCGTCCCCGGTGTCACCGTGACCCTGCTCGACGAGGGCGGCCAGCCGGTCGCCGGCGTCGACCCGGTCGTGACCGATGCGAACGGCGAGTACTACTTCTCCGACATCGCGCCCGACCTCACCTACACGGTGGCGTTCGACTCCTCGACCGCCGACGTTTCAGGCCTTGCGGAGTTCGGTGTCACCGAACCGTCGCAGCTGTCCTGGACCGGCCGTGGTGACGACGCCGCTGCCGCCACGCGGGAGATCGACTCCAACGTGGACCCGGCGAACGGACGCGCTCCGGTCACGGTGGGTGGCCCCGGCCACAACGATCACACGATCGACGCCGGCCTGATCGTCCCGCCGACGGAGTGCACCGTGGGTGACTTCGTCTGGGTCGACGCGAACGAGAACGGCCTTCAGGACCAGGGCGAGGCCGGCGTCGCCGGTGCGACCGTGGAGCTGCTTGACGCCGAGGGCAATGTCGTGGACACGACGACGACAGACGCCAATGGCGCCTATCTCTTCGAGGGCATCGACTGCGGCACCTACCGGGTGCGGTTCACGATCTCCGAGGGCAACACGTTCACGACGCCTGGGGCGGGTGCGGACACTGCCGTGGACTCGAACCCGACGCCGTCGGACGAGAACCCGCTGGTCGGTGTGACTCCGGAGTTCGAGGTCACCCCGGAGAGCCCGGAGGATCTGACGATCGACGCGGGTATCGTCCCGGAATCTGAGCTCTGCACCGTGGGCGACTTCGTCTGGGTCGATGCGAACGAGAACGGAATCCAGGATGCCGGTGAGGCCGGTGTCGAGGGTGCGACCGTCGAGCTGCTGGATGCTGAAGGCAACGTTGTGGACACCACCACGACCGACGCTGCAGGCGCTTACCTCTTCGAGGACGTCGAGTGCACGACCTACAGCGTGCGCTTCACGATCCCCGAGGGCCACACGTTCACCTCGACCGCGACCGGCGATGACCGTGCTGTCGACTCGAACCCCACCCACACACAGGAGAATCCGCTCATCGGCGTGACTCCGCAGTTCGAGGTCACCCCGCAGAACCGCGAAGACCTGACCATCGACGCCGGTGTGGTCCCGGAGGCGCCGTTGTGCACCGTGGGCGACTTCGTCTGGGTCGACACGGATGCTGATGGCGTGCAGGATGCCGGGGAGGCTGGCGTTGCCGGTGTCACCGTCGAGCTGCTGAACGCAGAAGGCGACGTCGTCGCGACCGTCCAGACGGACGCGAACGGCGGATACGTGTTCTCCGGTGTGGAGTGCGCGACCTACCGGGTGCGGTTCACGATCCCTGAGGGCAACACCTTCACGACGCCGGATGCGGGTGATGACACTGCGGTGGACTCGAACCCGACGCCGACGCAGGAGAACCCGCTGATCGGTGTGACTCCGGAGTTCGAGGTCACCCCGGAGAACCCGGAGGATCTGACGATCGACGCCGGTATCGTCCCGGTCCCTGACGTGCTGTGCACCGTGGGTGACTTCGTGTGGGTCGATGCGGATCGCGATGGCGTGCAGGATGCCGCTGAGGCTGGCGTTGCCGGTGTCACGGTCGAGCTGCTGAACGCTGAGGGTGACGTCGTCGAGACGGCCACGACCGACGCCAACGGCGGGTACCTGTTCGACGACATCGAGTGCGGCACCTACCGGGTGCGGTTCACGATCCCCGAGGGCAACACCTTCACCACGCCGACGGCGGGCGACGACACCGAGGTGGACTCGAACCCGACGCCGACGCAGGAGAACCCGCTCGTGGGCCTGACCCCGGAGTTCACCGTCACCGAGGAGAACAACGAGGACCTCACGATCGATGCGGGCATCGTCCCCGAGGTGCTGTGCACCGTGGGTGACTTCGTCTGGCTCGATGCGGATCGCGACGGCATTCAGGACCAGGGCGAAGCCCCGGTCGCCGGTGTCACGGTCGAGCTGCTGAACGCTGAGGGTGCAGTGGTCGCCACTGTGACGACCGATGCTGCAGGCGCGTACCTGTTCGACGACATCGAGTGCGGCACCTACCGGGTGCGGTTCACGATCCCCGAGGGCAACACCTTCACCACGCCGACGGCGGGCGACGACACCGAGGTGGACTCGAACCCGACGCCGTCGGACGAGAACCCGCTGGTCGGTGTGACTCCGGAGTTCGAGGTCACCCCGGAGAACCCGGAGGATCTCACGATCGATGCCGGTATCGTTCCGGTTCTCTGCACCATCGGCAACTTCGTCTGGGTCGATGTGGATGCTGATGGCATCCAGGACGAAAGTGAAGTGGGTATCGCCGGTGTCACCGTCGAGCTGCTCGATGCTGAAGGCAACGTCGTCGAGACGGCCACGACGGGTGCGGATGGTTCGTACCTGTTCGAGGACGTCGAGTGCGGCACCTACCGGGTGCGGTTCACCCTTCCTGAGGGCAACACGTTCACGACGCCGGATGCGGGTGATGACACTGCGGTGGACTCGAACCCGGTTCCGACGCAGGAGAACCCGCTGATCGGGGTGACTCCGGAGTTCGAGGTCACCCCGGTCGACCCGGAGGATCTCACGATCGACGCCGGTGTGGTTCCCGAGGTGCCCGTGTGCACCGTGGGTGACTTCGTCTGGGTCGACGCGGATCGCGACGGAATCCAGGACGCGGGCGAGGCCCCGGTCGCGGGTGCCACCGTGGAGCTGCTCGACGCCGAGGGCGAGGTCGTCGCGACGACCACGACCGATGCGAACGGTGGGTACCTGTTCGAGGGTGTGGAGTGCGCGACCTACCGTGTGCAGTTCACCATCCCCGCCGGTTACGAGTTCACGACGCCGGACGCCGGGAATGACACCACTGTCGACTCGAACCCGACGCCGTCGGACGAGAACCCGCTGGTCGGTGTGACTCCGGAGTTCGAGGTCACGCCGGAGAACCCGGAGGATCTGACGATCGACGCCGGTATCGTTCCGGTTCTCTGCACCATCGGCAACTTCGTCTGGGTCGATGTGGATGCTGATGGCATCCAGGACGAAAGTGAAGTCGGTATTGCCGGCGTCACCGTCGAGCTGCTGAACGCCGAAGGTGCAGTGGTCGCCACCGTGACGACCGATGCTGCAGGTGCGTACCTGTTCGAGGATGTCGAGTGCGGCACCTACCGGGTGCGGTTCACGCTTCCTGAGGGCCACACGTTCACGACGCCGGATGCGGGTGATGACACTTCGGTGGACTCGAACCCGGTTCCGACGCAGGAGAACCCGCTGATCGGGGTGACCCCGGAGTTCGAGGTCACCCCGGTGGACCCGGAGGATCTCACGATCGACGCCGGCGTGGTTCCCGAGGCGCCGGTGTGCACCATCGGTGACTTCGTCTGGTTGGACGAGGACAGGGATGGGATCCAAGATGCGGGCGAGGCCGGCATCGCGGGTGTCAAGGTCGAGCTCCTGAACGCAGACGGCGACGTCGTCGCCACTGTGACAACGGGTGCGGATGGTTCGTACCTGTTCGAGGGCGTCGAGTGCGGCACCTACCGGGTGCGGTTCACGCTTCCTGAGGGCAACACCTTCACGCCGCCGAATGCGGGCGACGACGACACTGTCGACTCGAACCCGACGCCGACGACGGGGAACCCGCTGATCGGTGTGACCCCGGAGTTCGAGGTCACCCCCGAGAACCAGGAGGATCTGACGATCGATGCCGGTGTGGTCAAGGCTCAGCCGCCGCTGGCTATCACCGGTGGTGGGCCCATGACGATCTCCATCGTCGCCGGCCTGATGCTCCTCCTCATCGGTGGTGGGCTCGTGGCGCTCCGTCGGCGCCAGACGGCAACGTCGGCCCAGTAAGGCCCAGTAGACAGGTGGGCCGGTCATCATGCGATGGCCGGCCCGCCTGTCTTGTTCGCGTCTCCAGCCCGTATCCCTCGAAGCGCCGTCCTCGAGAGGCGGCAGCGCCGCTGAGGGCGGTGATGAGCTCTGCGATGATTGACCGATCGATTCAGGGACAAAGGTTGGCAGCGTGAGAACACGATTCATTCGCTCCTCGGTGGTGGCTACCGTGGCGGTGATCGCGGCATCCCTGGTCGGCTGCGCCGCGAGCGCCCCCGAGCCTGCTGCCCGTGATCTCGTGCGCGTTCCCGAGGACGCGACGCTGGGCGAGGCGGGCACCCTCATCGCCGATGGGGGGATCATCCTGATCTCGCCCGGAACGTACACCGACTCGCTCGAGGTCCACGCCGACGACGTGACGGTTCGAGGGCTCGATCGGAATGGCGTTGTTCTCGACGGTGAACTCACACGCAGCAACGGCGTGGTCGGCACCGGAGAGCGGGTGACCGTCGAGAACCTCACGGTGCGCAACTTCCTGCAGAACGGCGTGCTGATCACGGGAGTCACAGACGAAAGCGGCGCGGGCGTCGCACGCGGCCCCGACGGATACCTGCCGGGCGATACCCCGCCTCCGGTGCCGGGGTATCTCGTGCAGGCCGTGACGGCGCAGAACAACGGGTTGTACGGGATCTATGCGTTCAACCGCACCGGCGGGGTCATCCGCGACAATCTGGCCAGTGGCGGCTCCGATTCCGGCATCTATGTCGGGCAGTGCGAAGACTGCAACGCGCTGGTGCAGGACAACGTGCTCGTCTCCAACGCCGCCGGCCTCGAGCTGGCGAACGCTTCGCAGGTCGTCGTGCAGGGCAACCGCATCGTCGGCAATCGCATCGGCATCAGCGTCCTGAGCAATTATCTGGAGGCGCACGGTCCCACGGCGTCGGTGCAGATCGTTGGCAATCTCATCGCGGACAACAACGAGCACGAGACGCCGGTGCATGCCGGCGGCGCGTTCGGCATCGGCGTCGGACTCGCGGGCACCGTCGACGCGGAGGTGCGCGCGAACACGATCTCCGGCAATGCTTCGGTGGGGATCTGGGTCACCTCGTCAGAGGATTTCGCGCCGATGGGCACTCGCGTGTCGGGGAACGCCTGGGGCGGCAACGCCCTTGATGCGGCATTCACGCCCGCCGCGGCCGCCCTCGGCTCGAACAACTGCTTCGAACTGGGGGCAGGAGCGACAGCCGATCCGGCTGAGCTCACCTCAGCCGGGTGTGCGGATCCTCTCCCCGCCGGCGTCTTCCGGCAGCCGCCGGCCCCGGACGGTGTGGTGTTCTCGGACGTGCCACTGCCTCCCGAGCGCACCGGCCTGAAAGACATGACAGAGGAGCCGCGCTCCCTGCCGGATCGTGTCGAGCTTCCCGACCTTTCCGGAATCGTCCCACCCGCCGTCGACCTGCTCGCCGAGGGGAACGGGTGAACGGTTCAGACGAAGCGGATGCCGCCACCCCGGAGGAGGCATCCAGCCCCGCGCCGCCCACCCGGCGGGGACTGTTCGCCGCCGCCGGAACCGCGCTGGTCGCCGGAGCCGCCGGATGGGCGCTGGGCCGGGCCGGCGAATCCGATGCACCCGCCGACACCCAGCCGGGAGAGCAACCGGGCGGTGCGGCGGCGTCTCCATCGGCGAGCCCCCTGCCGTCGGCGGAGCGGCGTCCAGGAATCACCTGGCCGGCGATTCCCCAGCGGTACGTCTGGGTCGGCGTCGTGAGTGTCCCGGGCCGGGACGCATCGGCGATTCGCGAGCTCGCGATCCGCGTTTCGCAGGAGTTGCCTGCGCTCCCCGAGGACGCGGGCGAGCCCACCGTCACGGTCGGGTTCGCTCCTGCGGTGGCCCGGTCGCTCTGGGGCGAACGGGCCTCGGCCATGATCGAGCTGCCGGCCTTCGCCCACGATGAAGAGAGCGTCGCCACCGGCGGAGATCTCGCGCTGCAGGTCTGTGCGGAGACGGCGGCGGCGGTCACGCAGATCGTCGTCGGCATCCGCAGAATGCTGGGCGATCACGTCCTCGAGTGGGAGCGGAGCGGGTATCGGGACGCACCGACTCCGCACGGCACGGCCCGGACATCGACCGGATTCGTGGACGGGATCGTGAACCCGAGAACCGCCGAGCTGCTCGCGGCGGGCGTCTGGACCGATGCGAAGCACCGCGACACCCATCTGGTGCTGCGGCGCATGCGGATCGTCCCCTCCTTCATCGCGCTCTCGGATGCCGATCAGGAGCGCGCGATCGGGCGACGCAAGGACACCGGCGCACCGCTGTCCGGCGGGGGACCGCTCGACGACGTCGATCTGTTCAGCAAGGCGGCTGATGGGCATCCGCTGACGCCGCGCACCAGCCATGCCCGTCGCGCCCATCCGGCGAACCTCGGTCGCGCGTTGATGCTTCGACGCAGCTACAGCTTCGATCCGGCCGAGGGCGCGGGGCTGCTGTTCATCGCCTACCTGGCTGATCCGCAGACCTTCATCGCGACCCAGCGACGGCTCGACGAAGACGATGACCTCATCGCGCACACCCGCACCGATGCCTCTGGCTGCTTCTTCGTGCCGGGAGATCTCACCTGAGACCGATGCTGCCGCGGACGCTCGCCGGCTGAGTCCTGCTCACATCCCGATGGCGGCCCCGGTCGACCCGCGCGTCTCCAACCGCGGTGTCGAATCGAGGAAGGCGTTCGGCGCAGCACCGCCGAGCACGTCGAACAGCCGCCGGGTGGCGTGCGCGCCAAAGGCGACCACGTCGTGGCTCAGCGTCGTGAGCGCCGGTGCCATGTACCGGCAGATCAGAGAGTCATCCCAGGCGATGACCGAGGCGTCCTCGGGTACGCGCAGGCCGGCGCGGGAGAAGACCGCGAGCGAGGCGATCGCCATGATGTCGTTGTCGTACACGAAGGCGGTCGGCGGATGCTCAGACGCCAGCGCCTGCTCCGTCGCACGCGCGCCCTCTTCCGGGGAGTAGTCGGTGCGCAGCAGCATGCCCTCGCACCCGAGGGCATGGATCTCGTCATCGAACGCCGCATTGCGGATCTGCGTGTGGGCGAGGTCGGAGAGACCGGCGATGCGCGCGATCCGGCGGTGCCCGAGCCCGGCGAGGGCCCTGACCGCCTCGCGCATCGCCTCGGCGTCGTCGGTCCACACCGTGGTGAGTCCCGGCGCCGCGGAAGGATCCGCGACGGCGACAGCCGGGAACTCCGGATGCTTGGCGAAGTACTCGGCGCGCGGATCGTCGACATGCAGATCGACGAGGAGCACCCCGTCGACGCGCCTGGTCGTGCGCCAGCGACGAAGCGTCTTCAGCTCACTCGCGGAATCCGGCGCCACTTGCAGCAGCAGGCCGTATCCGCGTGGCGACAGCTCGCTCTCCATCCCCGCGAGGAACTGCATGAAGAACGATTCGGCGCCGAGGCTTCGCGGGTCACGTGCCAGCACCAGGCCGAAGCTGTTCGTCTTCTTCGCCGTCAGCGCCTTGGCCGCGGCACCCGGCGCCCAGCCCAGCTCATCGGCCACCAGGAGGATCCGCGCCCTGGTGCTCTCCGAGACCCCCTTGCGTCCGTTGAGAGCGAAGGAAACCGCACCGGGAGACACACCGGCGCGCTCGGCGATCTCGGCGATCGTCACCGTCTGCTTCGCGTGCGCGCTGGTTCCCACCGTCGTACCCTAGACCGCTTCTGCGTGCAGCACGAAAGCCTGCACCGGCCACAGCGTCGGCAGCTGGATTCCCACCTCGGTGAGTACGCCGCCCGGGAGTTCGATCCCCTCCCCGGTGAACCATTCCGGAGCGACCCACCCGCAGCGGGCCTCGCCGATCTCCCGGCGCACCCGCACCCGGTAGCGGCGCGTCGGGTCGAGGCCGGCGAACCGCAGGCGCTCGGCTCTGGCGTCTTCCAGGCTCGCGACGGTCGCGACGACGTAGACGGCCGCGGCATCCGTGACGAATCCCGTGACGCGCCACGCCGGATCCCGCAGGTCCGGATGCACGGTGCGGCCGCCGTGGACGATGGGGCGCAGCTCCTTGTAGAGCGCGGCGAAGCGGGAGATGGCCTCCGTCTCCTCCGGTGAGCAGCCGAGGATGTCCCACTCCAGCCCGGACGATCCCATCAGGCTCGTCGCCATCCGGTAGGACAGGGGCGTGACCCGACCGTTGCTGTGCGTCTCTGCCGGTCCGACGTGGGCGCCGACGAGTTCCGGTGGCAGCAGCATCCCGGTCCAGCGCTGGATGTCCTGACGCTCGACCGGATCGTTGGAGTCGCTCGCCCAGACGCGGTCGGCGTGGGCGAGCATACCGAGGTCGGTGCGCGCCCCGCCGGACGAGCACGACTCGATCTCGAGGCCGGGATGTGCGGCCTTCAGCTCATCGAACATGCGATAGACCGCGAGGGTCTGCGCGTGCTCGCCGGGGCGGCCGTCGTGGACGCTGTCGACGAGATCGCGGTTGTGGTCCCATTTGATGAAGTCGATGCCGAGCTCGGCGACGAGGGCGTCGATCTGGCCGTACACGTGCGCGTACGCGCCGGGGTTCGCGAGGTCGAGAACGAACTGCGTGCGCCAGGACAGAGACGGGTCGTGATCGAGATGGCGGGGGTCGTGCAGCAGCCAATCAGGATGCGCCCGCGCGACGTCGGAGTCGAGGCTCACCATTTCGGGTTCGAACCACAGCCCGAACTCCATTCCGAGCTCATGGACGCGCGCGGCCAGCGGGCCGAGTCCATCCGGCCAGACACGGCGGTCCACGATCCAGTCGCCGAGACTCGTGGTGTCGTCGCGTCTGCCGGCGAACCAGCCGTCGTCGAGAACGAACCGCTCCACGCCGACCGCGGCCGCACGCTCGGCGAGCGCGGCGACCTTCTCGGGGTCGTGATCGAAGTACACGGCTTCCCAGGTGTTGAGCACGAACGGCCGGGGAGAGGACGGATGCTGTCGGCGGGCACGCAGAAGGGAGTGGAAGGCGGCTGCGATGCCGTCGAGCCCCTCCTCGGAGTGCGCGAAGAGCACCGAGGGTGCGGCCAGTTCATCACCGGGCGCGAGCACGATCTCTCCCGGGCGCAGGACCTCGCCTCCGCCGAACTGCGTCACCGAGTCGGTGATCCGGTCGATGCGATAGGTGGCGTCCGACGACCAGGCGACGTGGGTGGCCCACAGCCTTCCTTCGTTCCACCGAGGCGCACCCTCCGACGCCACCAGCAGGGTGGGCGAATCGTGGCCGGGGCGTCCGCGCCGCGACTGCCGCACGGTGGATCCGACCGGCATCGCCGTCACGACGGGGCGCTTCTCCCGCGCCCACCGCCCATCGAAGGTGAGCAGGTGGTCCGTGGTCGTCGGCACGGGGAGGATGCTCTCCAGCCAATCCACCTCGACCGACGGCGAGCCGGTGACGCCGATGTGCCGCAGTCGCTGGTCGACGCGCACGCCGCCGCCCGCCTCGATCGCGAGCTCGATCGTCAGCTCCACGCCGCCGGCTTCGTCCCTGGCCGTGAAGGCGCAGCGGTCCGGCGTGGCATCCGTCGAGCTCACCTGCCATCGCGGGTGCAGCAGGACACCTTCGGAACGCAGCTGCAGGCCGGGTCGGCCGCTCCATGCGTCGGCCTCCTGCGGAGAGAGCGATACCTGCCACGGCGCGTCGAGTGTGCGGGGCACGCTCTGGCGCGATAGCGCTGCCCGGAGGGCGTCATCGTGACCTTCGAGTCCGGTGCGGAGCGGCGCTCCCCAGTGCAGCACGCTGGGAAGGCCGACCGTCGAGAGGTCGATGATGACGGACGTACCGTGAGATTCGAGGTGCACGAGCGGAGCGGTCAACGGGATTCTCCTTCGACGATGGGGGGACGTTCGCCCGAACCGCGCTCGATCAGCCAGGTCGGCAGCTCGATCTGGCTCGTGAACCCGGTCGGCTCGGCCATGCGTGCGATGGCGAGCTTCGCGGCCTGACGGCCGAGCTCGACGGGATCATATGACACCACGGTGACGCCGAGCACGTCGGCCGTGTCGAAGTCGTCGAAGCCGATGAGCGCTGGTTCTGCCCGGTCGGGTCGTGCACGCAGAGCACGTAGGGCGCCGACCGTCATCCGGTTGTTGCCGGTGATGATCGCGGTCGGAGGATCGGATTCGTCGAGGAGCGCGCCGACGATCTCCTCGCCGCCGATCGCACGGTCATCGACCAGCCGCTCGAGTGCGGCGGTGTCGTGCACGCCGTACGCGGCCATGGCCTCGCGATAGCCGCGCAGTCGCTCGGCCTGGGTGTAGACATCGGCCGGATTGCAGACGTACGCGATCTTCCGATGACCTCGCTCGAGCAGCTTCACGGTCGCGCCATGGGCGCCACGTCGGTTCTCCAGCACGATCGAGTCGGCGACGAGATTGCGGGCGGGGCGATCGAGCGCGATGACCGGCGTGCCCAGTTGCCGCTCTCCTTCGAGATACGACTGGTCGTCGGCCACCGGAATGAGCAGGAGAGCGCCGATGCGCTGGGCGAGCAGGGCGTCGGCCACCCGTTCCTCGCCATCAGGGGTGTCATCGGTCGTCGCGACGATCAGGGCGTGGCCGCTGCTGCGCAGCTCTTCCTCGATGCCGGAGGCCACCTTGTAATAGAAGGGGTTGCCGAGATCGCCCATGATGAAGCCGATCGCGTTCGTGGCGCCTCCGCGGCGAAGGCTGCGTGCCAGCGTGTTCGGGCGGAAGCGCAGCCGTTTCGCGGCGCTGAGCACGCGCTCGACGGTCTCGGGCGAGACCAACTCACGATCGGCGTAGACGCGGGAGACGGTCTTCGAACTGACCCCGGCGAGGCGGGCGACGTCGTCAAGTGTCGCCCTGGGCTGCACTGCCATCTTCTGCTCCTTCGCGACACCGATCGGCAGGGAGAGCCTAGCAAACACCCCTGACCGTGTCTATCGAAGGACATTTATGAGACATTAGTTCATTCTCCGTCGATGAGGCATCCCAAGAAAGCCCAGTTCAAAGCGATTTAGACCGGCCAAAATTGCAAAGAAATGATGCTAGACAGCGCTGACATTTAGTTGCAGATCGCGTGCTCAGCGGCCTAATCTGTCCCGAGCAGCCCCACCGCACACCGGGGCGGCCCCAGTTCAAGGGTGAACCTGACAAGGAGTCCTCACATGGCAAAGAAGACAGTGGTGGCAGCAGCAGCGCTCGCCGTGGCGGCGATCGCATTGAGCGGGTGCTCGGCAGGCGCGTCGAGCAATCCCGACAACACGATCGACGGCGAGGTGAAGGGAGACGTCAAGGTCGTGACCTGGCGCACCGACCTCGTCGAAGACGGCACGTTCGAGGCGTACGCCGAGGAGTTCAACAAGGAGTACCCCGACGTGAAGCTCACGTTCGAGGGCATCACCGACTACGAGGGGGAGATGAAGACGCGTCTCTCCACGAAGAACTACGGCGACGTGATCGGCATCCCGACCATGCAGCCCAGTCAGTTCGAGCAGTTCCTCGAGCCGCTCGGCGAGACGAGCGAATTCGCAGAGACCTACCGGTTCCTGAACACGCACACCTACGACGGCACCCAGTACGGCCTCGCCATCGGCGGGAACGCGCAGGGCGTGCTCTACAACAAGAAGGTCTTCGAAGCGGCCGGAGTCGCCGAACTCCCCAAGACGCCCGACGAGTTCCTCGACGCTCTGAAGAAGGTCAAGGACGGCACCGACGCGATTCCGCTGTACACCAACTACAAGGACGGATGGCCGCTGTCGCAGGCGTTCAGCAACCTCGGCTCCATCACGAACGACCCCGACGCCGGCATCCACATGGCCAAGGACGACGCTCCGTGGACGGAGGGCACCGACATCTACGCGATCGACTCCCTCCTCTACGACGCCGTCGAGGCCGGACTCACCGAGCCCGACCCGCTGACGACCAACTGGGAGCAGTCCAAGATCGACATCGGCACCGGCAAGATCGCTGCGATGACGCTCGGCTCGTGGGCGATCTCGCAGATGCAGGCTGCTGCGGAGGACAACGGGGCGTCAGCCGACGACATCGGCTACATGGCATTCCCCACGAGCGTCGACGGCACGCAGTACTCCATCATCGGCGGCGACTACAACCTCGGTGTCAGCAAGCACTCGAAGAACAAGGCGGCCGCCTGGGCGTTCATCCAGTGGCTCATCGAGGACTCGGGCTTCACCGAGACCCAGGGCATGATCTCGACCGTCACCGAGAAGGAGCTCCCGGCCAACCTGGGCGACTTCACCGTGGAGAAGGTCGAGCTCATGGAGACCAACCCGGCACCGGCCGGCGAGGAGAGCCTGCTCAGCGACGTGTCCAACGACTCCCAGATCGACCTGTGGGGTCAGATCTACCGGCAGAAGCTCGTCGACGTTGCACGCGGCGCTGCCGACGGCGACAAGGAGAGCTACTTCGCCGAGCTCAACGAGCGCTGGGCGACCTCGGTCGAAACCCTCGCCGGCTGACGGACTGAATCGACGCGACGGAGAGTGTGACATGGCGATAACGACACCGGAGACGGTCGTCGGCAGCGCACCGGAGGGCCGCATCGAGCGGCCCTCCGGCCCCGCTTCGAGCCGGGCAGCGCGCGGAAAGATGATGCGGCGGCTCACGCCGTACCTGTTCATCGCCGTGGCCGTCGGCCTGCTGGTGCTGCTGACCTATTGGCCCGCTGTGAACCTGATCTGGTACAGCTTCACCGACTGGGACGGGCTCGATCTCGAGAAGAACTTCATCGGGTTCGACAACTACGTCCAGGTGTTCACCGACCCGCGCATCCTCCAGGTGTTCGGGGTCAGCCTGTACTACTTCGCCGCCTCGTTCGTGCAGATGGGCCTCGCTCTCTACTTCGCCACGATCCTCAGCTTCTCGACACGATTCCAGAACCTCTTCCGCGGAATCCTGTTCTTCCCCTACCTGATCAACGGCGTCGCGATCGGCTTCGTCTTCCTCTACCTCTTCCAGCCGGGCGGCACGCTCGACACGATGCTGTCGTGGTTCGGCGTCGCCGAGCCCCCGCAGTGGCTGGGCGACCCCGACATCGCGAACTGGTCGCTCGCGGGCACCAGCGTCTGGCGCTACATGGGCATGAACTTCGTGCTGTTCCTCGGTGCGATCCAATCGCTGCCCAGCGAACTGTACGAGGCGGCGGAGCTCGACGGTGCGAGCAAATGGCAGCAGTTCTGGGCGATCGTGTTCCCCGGCATCCGCCGTGTGATCGGGCTCTCGTTCATCCTCGCGGTCGCCGGCTCCCTCAGCGTCTTCGAGATCCCGTTCATCATGACCGGCGGCGCGAACGGCACTTCGACCTTCGTGATCCAGACGATCCAGTCCGCATTCAACTTCCGCCAGGTCGGTCTCGCTTCCGCGATGGCCGTGGTCCTGCTCCTCATCGTGCTGGCGGTCACCTGGATCCAGCGCAGGCTCTTCCCCGACGAGAAGGTGGATCTGACATGACCGCCACGACCACGAACCCCGCCGTCAATCCGCGGGGTCGCACTCGCCGCGGACCCGACCTGGTCGCCATCCGCGCACGAGGCATCTCCGCGAGCACGGCGAAGTACCTCAGCCTGATCATCGCCGCGTTGTGCACACTGCTGCCTCTGGTCTCCGTGGTGTTCGCCAGCCTCAAGACGGCGCAGGAGTACGGCGCCACGGGCGCGCTCGAACCGCCGCAGAACTGGTTCAACTTCGACAACTTCGTCACGGCGTTCACCCGGGGCGACATGTTCATGGGCTTCGTGAACACGCTGATCGTGCTCGGGGTGTCCCTGGTCGGCACGATCATCCTGGGCACCATGACGGCGTATGCGCTCGACCGATTCGAGTTCCGTGGGCGCAAGCTCGTGATGGGCCTGTTCCTGGTGGCGACGCTCATTCCGAGCGTGACGAGTCAGGTGGCGACCTTCCAGGTGATCAACGGCCTGGGGCTCTACGACACCAAGGCCGCGCTGATCCTGCTCTTCATGGGCACCGACATCATCGCGATCTACCTGTTCATCCAGTTCATGGCGTCGATCCCCGTCTCGCTCGACGAGGCGGCGATGATCGACGGCGCGAACAGGTGGACGATCTACTGGCGCATCATCCTGCCGCTGCTCAAGCCGGCGATCGCCACCGTCGTGATCATCAAGGGCATCGCGGTGTACAACGAGTTCTACTCACCGTTCCTCTATCTCCCCTCAGAAGATCTCATCTCGACCTCCTTGTTCCGGTTCAAGGGCCCGTTCGGCTCGCAATGGGAGATCATCTCCGCCGGCGCACTCATCGTCATCGTCCCGACCCTCATCGCGTTCCTCCTCCTGCAGCGGTGGATCTACAAGGGCCTCACCTCCGGAGCAGTCAAATGACCCTCGACATCCCCGCCACGCTCATCGCCCCGGTCCGCCGGGACCTGCACTCCGGATGGAGCCTGACCGCCGCATCCGGGCCGGTGCCCGAGACGTTCGCGCTCCCCGATGCCGTGCCGGCCGCGGTGCCGGGCTGCGTGCACACCGACCTGCTCACCGCCGGCCTCATCCCCGACCCGTACCTCGATGACAACGAGGCGCTCCTCGCCTGGATCGGGCTGGTCGACTGGACATACGCGACGAGCTTCGAGTGGGTACCCGATGCTCACGAGCGGCACGACCTGGTGTTCGACGGCCTCGACACCGTGGCGACGGTCCGCCTGAACGGGCAGGTCGTGCTCGAGTCGGCGAACCAGCACCGCTCCTTCCGCGTCGACGTGCGCGCGCTGCTGGTCGAGGGCGCGAACACGCTCGAGGTCGCCTTCCGCTCGCCGATCCGGTACGCGAATGCGCAGAGTCTCGAGCTCGGCGCCCGCCCCCGCCCGTATCCGCTGCCGTACGAGGCGATCCGCAAGTCCGCGTCGAACTTCGGTTGGGACTGGGGCATCGCGACCTACACCTCCGGCATCTGGCGCCCGGTGCGCCTGGAATCCTGGTCTGTCGCGCGCATCGCGGAGGCCCGGTTCGCGGCCGCTCCCACGTCAGCCGGAGGTCGGGTCGACATCGACATCGACATCGAGCGGGCGGATGCGGCCACCACGCCGCTCACGGTCGTGGCGTCGCTCGGCGGATCGAGTGTCTCGGCGCAGGTCGTCGGTGACACGGCCTCGGTCGCGGTCGAGGCCGCCGACGTCGAGCGCTGGTGGCCGGTCGGTCACGGCGATCAGCCGCTGTACGAGGCATCCGTCTCGCTTCGCAGCGACGACGGCGTGCGCGATGAAACGACCCGACGGGTCGGCTTCCGCACGGTCGAATGGAACACGACGCCGGATGCCGAGGGCACCCCGTTCACACTGGTCGTGAATGGCCGACCGATCTTCGTGAAGGGCGTCAACTGGATTCCCGACGACGCGCTGCCCGTGCGGGTCGATCGCGCTCGGTACGAGCGCAGACTGCGTCAGGCTGTCGCCGCGAACCTCAACCTCGTGCGGGTGTGGGGCGGCGGCATCTATGAATCCGAGGACTTCTACGAACTCTGCGACGAGCTGGGACTGCTGACCTGGCAGGACTTCCTGTTCGCCTGCGCGGCGTACCCGGAGGAAGAGCCGCTGCGCAGCGAGATCGAGGCGGAGGCACGCCAGCAGATCCCGCGGCTCGCGGTGCACCCCTCGCTGGTGCTGCTCACCGGCAACAACGAGAACCTGTGGGGGTTCGAGGACTGGGGGTGGAAGACCTCTCTCGACGGCAAGACCTGGGGCGCGTACTACTACCACGAGCTCTTCCCGAACCTCGTCGCTGAACTCGCCCCGCACGTGCCGTACAGTCCCGGCAGCCCGTTCAGCCCTGGCGGAGAGCATCCGAATGCCGAGACGCACGGCACCATGCACCTCTGGGAGCAGTGGAATCGCCTCGACTACCCGACCTACCGCGACCAGCGCCCGAGATTCGTGGCCGAGTTCGGCTGGCAGGGGCCGCCGGCGTGGTCGACCCTGGTGCGCTCCGTCAGTGACGCACCGCTCACTCCCGAATCGCCGGGCATGATCGTGCATCAGAAGGCGATGGAGGGCAACGTCAAGCTGACCCACGGGTTGCTCCCGCACTTCCGGATGCCCGCCGACATGGAGAGCTGGCACTGGGCCATGCAGCTGAATCAGGCGAACGCGGTGCGCTTCGCCCTGGAGCACTTCCGCTCGTGGGCGCCGCACACGATGGGTGCCGTCGTCTGGCAGCTCAACGACTGCTGGCCGGTCACGTCGTGGGCCGCGATCGACGGCGATGAGCGCTTGAAGCCCCTCTGGCATGCGCTCAAGATCGCGTTCGCGCCGCGGGTGGTCTCGGTGCAGCCGCGAGGCGAGCGGCTCGCTGCCGTGCTGAGCAATGACACGGCTGACGAGTGGTCGGGAACGTTGTCGGTGCGGCGGCTGACGTTCGACGGCGCCGCACTGGCGAGCGTCGACGTGCCGTTCGCCGTCGAGGCGTGGGGCGCGGTGACGATCGCTCTCGACGCCGCGGTGACGACGCCGTCGGATGCCGCCGCCGAGGTATTGGTGGTCGATGCCGGTGAGCGCGGGTTCTGGTTCTACGCCGAGCCGCGCGACTCGGCGCTCGTCGCGGCTTCGCTGTCGTTCCAGACGACACCGGTCGAGGGCGGCACCGAGGTGCGGGTGAGCGCTGCCACCCTGGTGCGTGATCTCTCGCTGCTCGTCGACAAGGTCGATCCGGCGGCCTACACCGAGCAGGGACTCGTGACGCTGCTGCCCGGCGAGACGGCGACGTTCCTGGTGCGGCATCCCGCCGAGGCCCGCGCCGACGAGTTCACGTCCGAGCGCGTGGTCCGGACCGCGAATGAGCTGGTCGCTCGATGAATGCCGATCCCCGTTCGTTGAGCGACACTTCGACTCGCTGGCGCTCGCTCAGCACAGGTCTCCGCGTGACGAAACGCGCTGACGAGGCCCTCGCGCCCTACGTCGCGGGGATGACGTGGGGATGGACCGGCATCCGCGGCACGTGGGCCGCTCCCGCAGCATCCGCATCGATGGCGGCGATGGTGGACCACGGAGTGAACTGGACCGCCATCGCGTACGCGGTCGAACAGGCCACGGCGCAGTCGACCGAGATGCCCTGGGACCAGGCTCCCACCGTCACCGAGAAGGAGATCGTCGGTGCCATTCGCGAAGCCAAGGTGCGCGGGCTGAAGGTGTGCTTGAAGCCGGTCGTGAACGTCAGCGACGGCACCTGGCGCGCCTACATCGGGTTCTTCGACTGGGATGTCCCCGGTGAGCCGAGTTGGAGCGCCTGGTTCGCCTCGTACACGGAGGTCATCCTGCACGCGGCCAGGATCGCCGAGGCCGAGGGCTGCGAGATGCTCTGCATCGGCTGCGAGATGGTGCGGGCAGACGCCCGTGAGAGCGAGTGGCGGGCACTGATCGCGGCCGTGCGCGAGGTGTACTCCGGCATCGTCACCTACAACTGCGACAAGTACCAGGAGGACCACGTCACGTGGTGGGATGCCGTCGACGTGATCACCTCGAGCGGGTACTACCCGATCGACAGCTGGGAGGCCGAGCTCGACCGCATCGAATCGGTCGTCGCGGCATCCGGCAAGCCGTTCTTCTTCATGGAGGCCGGCTGCCCGTCGCGCGTCGGCTCACCGGAGAAGCCGAACGACTGGAACCTCGTCGGCGCTCCCTCGGGCGAAGAGCAATTGCGCTACTACCGGGCCATGTTCGACGCGTGCGATGCGCGGCCATGGATGCGCGGTTTCATGCTGTGGGACTGGCCGCCCGCGCTCTATGCGCAGGGTGATGCCGACGCCAATGACGACTACTGCCCCTACGGCAAGCCCGCTGGCCGGTACCTGCGCGAGAGGTACCTGGCCAAGACACGTCGCTGACCGCATCCCGCCCCGTCCGCCCTGTCCCGCCCCCTGACGCGAGGTCGAAAAGACATCGCAGAACGCCGAACGGGATGCGTTTCTGACCCCGCACCACACCGGAGCGGCGTCTGTCGACCTCGTCAGCCCCCCGCTGACCGGGCTGCGGCTGCCTCATCACGCGGCCGCAGTTGCTGCACCCCACAACGCGAGCACCGACGCTCGCAGCGAAGGAGATCAATGATGAAACGCCTGTTCGCACTGCTGATCGGCGCGGTGATCGCGCTCGCAGCGCTGTGCACCGCCCCCGCCGCGGCCACCGCTGCAACCACCGGATTCTCGGTGAGCGGCGGCCGCATTCTCGACGCCAACGGCACGGAGTTCGTCCCGCAGGGGATCAATCACGCGCACGTCTGGTATCCGAGCCAGACCGGCTCGTTCGCGGCGATCCGCGCCGCGGGAGCCAATTCCGTTCGCGTCGTCATCAGTGGCGGCCGGTACGGAACCACATCGGCCGCGGAGGTGACCAGCGTCATCTCCCAGTGCAAGGAGAACCAGCTCGTCTGCATCTTGGAGAACCACGACACCACCGGCTACGGAGAGGATGCCGCCGCCGGAACGCTCGCCGCGGCGGCGCAGTACTGGACCAGCGTCAAGCAGGCGCTGATCGGCCAGGAGAAGTACGTGATGATCAACCTCGGCAATGAGCCCTTCGGCAACGCGGGCTATCAGAACTGGACGTCGGCGACGATCTCGGCGATCCAGACGCTGCGCACGGCCGGTCTCACGCACATGCTCATCGCCGATGCCCCGAACTGGGGTCAGGACTGGTCGTTCACGATGCGCGACAACGCGGCGACGGTCGCCGCGGCCGACGGCAACACGGTGTTCAGCGTGCACATGTACGGCGTCTTCGACACCGCGGCCGAGGTGCGCGCGTACATCGACTCGTTCCGCAGCCGCGGGCTGCCCCTCATGGTCGGCGAGTTCGGCATCGATCACTCCGACGGCAACCCCGACGAGGCGACCATCATGAGTTACACCCGCAGCACGGGCATCGGAATGCTCGGGTGGTCGTGGTCGGGCAACAGCGGCGGGGTCGAGTACCTCGACATGGCGAACGGCTTCAACGCATCGTCGCTGACACCATGGGGCGAGCGCTTCATCAACGGCGCCGACGGCTTGAAGGCGCGCTCGCCGCAGGTCGCCAGTGTTTTCGGCACGGGTGGTGGCACGGGTGGTGGCACCGCTCCGAACGGCTACCCGTACTGCGTGAGCGCAGCATCCGACCCGGATGGTGACGGCTGGGGCTGGGAGAACTCGCGTTCCTGCGTCGTGCGCGCAAGCGGGGGCACGGCTCCGAACGGGTACCCGTACTGCGTGAGCGCAGCATCCGACCCGGATGGTGACGGCTGGGGCTGGGAGAACTCGCGTTCCTGCGTGGTGAGGTAGACGATCTGGGGATGCCCGCGGGATACGTTCCGCGGGCATCCCCGTCGGCTGGAGAACCTGCAAGGCAGATACCGGCTGTGCATCCCACCCTCTTATGTCACGATCAAGAGGTGAGTCCGAACGCTGACGATCCTCAAATCGGTTCGCTCGATGTCGATTCCGAGGCGCTCCTCGGCACCGGTGAGAGCCTTGTATCGCTGCTCGAAGCGCTCGGCGTGGAGTTCGCAGACGGTTCCCGTGACGACGTGCCCGCTGACGGATGGCGTGTGCTCCGCCGGCAGGATTCTGGCGGTGTGGTGATAGGTGCGCCCGCGGGTGCCTCGGCGGCAACCTGGCGTGTGGCGCAGATCGGCGTCGACCAGTTCGGGGCACCAGGTCCCCCCGTGAGCGTCTACCCCGAATCGCTCCCGGTCCGTCGAAGCCGGGCGGAGCGTGCGCGGGGACTCGTTCTCCGGTGGGCGCCGCTCAGCCAGGACGAAGCAGCCAACGGCGTGTTCGTGATCGACATCGTGAACACGGGCGAGGCGAGATGGAGGCCGGACGGCGATCCCTTCCTCGTCATCGGCACCATCAAGGGACCTGGAATCGCAGACACGGGGACGAGCTTCGGTTACTTCGGCGGGCAGAACCCGGCCGTTCCGCTGGACCCGGGAGAATACGCGCGAGTCCACGTCAGCATCGACGAGTCGCAATGGCGACCGCTTCAAACTGGTCGCTATGAACTGCACGCGATGCTCGCGATGCTGCCCGTCGTGACGACCACACCCCTGCCGCTCGAGCTCACTCAGGAACAGATCGATCAGCACAGAACGCGATTCCATTCGCGCGCCCGCACGCCGGCTGAAGAAGTCGAGGACCTCCGCCAGAACCACCGTCGCCAGAAGGCGCTCGTCGAGAGTGCCGGTGTGCTCGAAGAGATCGCACGTCTCGTCACGAACGCGGCCACCGTCGATGAGGCCACGGCTGCGGTGGAACTCCTGCTGCACGCAGACGCGGAGGCGGCTACCGCTGTCGTCCACACGCCCCTGATGCAATTCACGACGGACGCCATCCGACGGACGCGGGACAACGTCCTTCGGATCGAACGGAGGCTGGCGGCGCGCGAGAGCGGATGAGTGGAGGGCCTGCGCACCACCGAGGATTGATCAGGTGGGTCGGTAGCGAGCCAACTCGTCTCGGGCGGTCCGCGTCAAAATCTCCTCGGCCACCGCATCTCCGATGACGGAGGCGAGCGTGATACCGGGATGCGCCACGGCGACGTACACGCCGGGTGTTCCGGAATAGCCGACTCTTGGCTCGCCGTCCGTGGTCATCGGGCGCCACCCGATCTCCGCGCTCAGCAGGGTCGCTTCCTGTGCGCCTGTGAACGACTCCCCGAACAGACGGCGCGCGTCCTCGCCAGCCTGCATCAGCTCTTCCGTCGAAGACTCCTTGTTGTAGTCGAGTGGCATGAGCACGGTCCCGTCGACGTCCTGGCGCGCTTCGAACAGGTCGTTGGCGACGATGCCCCGGACGATGCCCGAAGAAGCTCGCAGTCTCACCATGATGGCGGGGCTCGATACCATCGGCAGGTCCAGCCCGGCTGTCGCGCAGAGGGCCGATGACCCGATGCCTGCAGCCACGACCACGGTTGCGGCGTTCAGCTTCTCCGAGGCAAGCTCGATACCGTCGACGACGCCATCTCGAGAGCTGACCAGTCGAGTGACGGGAGTGCCGAACCGCACAGATGCCCCATTCGCCTGCGCGGCACTGATCAACGCCTCAGTGGCGCGGGTGGGATTCAGCCACCCGTCGTCCGGACGAAACTCCGAGAGCGCCGGCGGTGCCGTCAGGTGGGGCTCGCGCATCGCCGCCTGGCCATCCCGGGTTGCCGCACTGGCGAAATGGTCGCCCCAGACGAGGGCGCCTGACCAATGGACATCGAGACCGGGAACTTCTCGTGCGAGGCGTTCCCAATGAAGACGACCGAGCGCGCGCAATTCCCCTGCAGCGCTGAGATCGCTGGGCGCGCGGCCGATCCAGCCGAAGGAATGTCTCGTTGCGCCGGCGCCCGGCAGGCCTGCATCGACGAGGGTGACATCCGCGCCGCGGGCGGCAAGGTGATAGGTGATCGATGCGCCCAGGATTCCAGCGCCGATCACGATCATTGGGGGCGTCGACATGGTTTTCAGCGTAGTTGCGACCCTGCCGCCGCGCGTCTTCGCCGGGGTTCGTGATCGCTCAAAATCCTTCTCTCATCAGCCTGAAAGCGAGGTCGGAATGTCGGTGGCCCCGTGTTGAATGGGAGGTATGAACAGCCCAGACGAAGTCCTGGAAGAGGTCGTCTCCGACCTCTTCGGGCTGCTGCGCGCGGACTCCATCGCGGGGCTGTCGGATGCCGAGAAGCTAGCCGTTCTCCGCAGAGCCGGCGAGGCGCTGCGGCTCCTGGAAGCGGTGGTCGTGGAGACGGTGTCGTCGGTCGAACCCGGGTTCGAAGACGCTTTCGGATGCCGCAGCATGAACGAGCTTCTTCAGCGTGCGCTCCTCACGGATGCCTCAGGAGCGAGCCGCGTCGTGAAGGCTGCAAGGGCGGTGGAGCGCGAGATCAGCCTTGTGTCCGGTGAGCGTCTGCCAGCTCGGTGGCCCGCGCTGCGCGATGCGATGCTGGACGGCGGAATCGGTGTCGCGGGGTTGCTGGCCGCGACCAGGGCACTCGATCAGGCAGCAGACCGGATCGGGGTAGAGGACAGGCTTCGCGCCGACACGCACCTCGCCGGGTACGCCCGGGGTTTCAGCGCAGAAGCGTCTGACGCGGGTTCCGAACCACAGGACCTGGCACCGCCGGCCACACCTGACGATCTCCGGCAGGCCTCACAATACCTTGCGATGGTGCTCGACCCCGATGGGGCCGAGCCCACCGACCGCGACGCCCAGCACCAGAGGTATCTGACCATCGGTCGTATCCGCAACGGGGTGCACCCGCTCCGCGGGAACATCCTTCCCGATACCGCCGCGCAACTGCAATTGATCATGGACGCGCAGAACAATCCGAAGGTGGGCGGGGCACCCGCACCTGGTGTCGCGTTCCGGCCCACCGAGGAGGCGCTCGGCGACGACGCCGACGAGGACCCGTTCAACGCCGATCCGCGGAACGTCATCGACCCCCGTACGGCCGGGCAGAAGCGTCACGACGCGCTCGCCGCAGCGCTCGGGATCGCCGCTCGCCACCACGACATGCCGACGCTGGCCGGTGCTGCCCCGACACTCGTCGTGCACGTCGACGCCAAGGACTACGCCGCCGGCACCGGATGGGCCACCATCCCCGGCGCCGACACCTCCGTTCCGCTCAGCGTCGCCGCACACACGGGTTGCACCGGCACCATCCAGCGGGTGCTGTTCGACGAAGGCCGCATCATCGGGATCACCGTGACCGACCGGGTCTTCACCGTCCATCAGCGCCGCGCGATCATCGCCCGCGACAAGGAGTGCCTCATCCCCGGATGCCACGTGTCCGCGTCCTGGTGCGAGATCCACCACGTGACCGAACACGCCCGCGGTGGCCCGACGCACACCGACAACGGCGTCCCGTTGTGCTGGTGGCATCACCGATCTCTCGACCACTCCGGGTGGGAGATCCGCATGGCGAACGGTGTGCCCCAGATCCGTGGGCCCGCGTGGTGGGACCCCGACCGGGCGTGGCGCACCCCGCGCTCCACACGGACGCCGCTCCGAGTCTCAGCGATGACATCTCGGTGATCTCGTCGCGGCGCGTGACCGACCGCGGATGTCATGCGCGGCGGTCGTCGAGCGACGCGGTTGATTGACTCGTCGCAGTGTCGTCGCAGCGTCGCAGCGTCGCAGCGTCTCAACGGCTCTGACGGTTCGGCGCGGGTGCTTGGCCCGGCGCTCGCTCCCAGGTATCCGAATCGAGCACCGCCGCAGGTGCCCGGCCTCAGGCCCCGGTCGCGAGGAACAGCCGCCCTGCACCCTCGACGCGGATCGCCGTACTCCGCGCGATGAACACGGCTCGACCACGCGGAACCTCGATGTGCTCCCCTTCGGATTCGAGGGTGAAGGAACCATCCGTCACCAGCGCGATGCCCGGACCGGGGATGCTGATCTCACCGGAACCCTCGCTCGCATAGAGCTCGAACCCGGGATTGCCCTCATTTCCACCGGGGTGGAACAGGCGCACGCCGTCACCCCGTTCCTCCGGAACGAGCCGTGGGTCGCCGCCCTCGCGGGCATCCAGCACCCGCCCGAGCTCCTCGGTGTCGATGTGTTTCGGCGTGAGACCGCCGCGCAGAACATTGTCGCTCGGGCCCATCAACTCGATCCCCGCGCCGAGCAGGTACGCGTGGATGTTGCCCGCGGGCAGCCAGAGCGCCTCACCGGCCCGCAGCGTCACGTGCTGCAGCATCAGCGCGCCGAGGATGCCCGGGTCGCCAGGGTGAGCCGTGGCGATGGGGGTGAGCACGGTGAACCGGGCGTCGTGCGCACCGGCGGAAACCGCAGCCGATACCAGCGGCGGGATCGCATCGTCACCGGAGAGCAGCCAGAGGAACGCGCGGCGGATGCCGTCTTCCCCGGCGAGCAGGTCGCGCCAGGTCTGCAGCCCCGGCAGTTCGTCCGATGCGGTCAGCGCGGCCAGTGCGTCAAGATCCGCCTGCACGTCGACCACCGCGCGGAATCCGCACAACGCCTCGAAGCCATCGTGCAATGCCACGATCAGTTCCGGCTTGGCGTGCGGGTCGCGGTAGTTGCGATGCGCGGCATCCCGCGGGATGCCGAGTTCGTTCTCCCGCGCGAAGCCCTCCTGGGCCTGCGCGGTGCTGGGATGCGCCTGCAGCGACAGCGGCTCGGCCGCGCACAGGATCTTCAGCAGGAACGGCAGGCGGCCACCACTGGCCCGCTCCCACTCGTCGAGCGCCGGCCATGGCGCATCCCCGACGAAGACGCTCGGGGCCGACGGGTGCGCGCCGAGCCAGAGCTCGGCCTCGCGGTTCCCATGCCCTGCGGTGCCGCGCACGCGCGCGACTCCGTCGATCTGGCCCCAGGCGTAGTCGCGGGGCGTGTTGTCGATCTCCCAGAACAGTGCGCTCATGCGGCCACCTCGCTCGACGTTCGAACCGCCTGTGCCAACTGCTGGCGCAGCGGATGCCGCGGCGCGAGGTCTGCGAGCGCGGCTGCCCCGTCGAGCCCGGTGCCCAGCGGCGGCACGAAGCGCACCTCCGGGCGCACGGCGCGCACATTCACTTCGAAAGCCTCGCGGATGAGATCCGACTGCAGCACGCCTCCGATGGCGCCGACCGGAGCATCCGCGGGAGCATCCGTCGACCGCAGCGCTGACGTGACCGAGAGCGCCAGCTCCTCCGCGGCGGCGCGGCAGATCGCCAGGGCCACCGCGTCGCCGTTCGCCGCGAGCTCGGCAGTCGGCGCCGCGAACGAGGCCACGAGCCGCACCCGATCGGGAGCCGCCTGCAACTGGGTGTACGCCGCCTCCAGGTCGGGCCAGCGCTCCTGCACCACGGCGGTGAGAGCGGTCGCGGCCCCACGCCCGTCATGCGCGCGCATCACCGCATCCAGAGCTTCGCGTCCGATCCAGTACCCACTGCCGGCGTCGCCCATGATGTTGCCCCAGCCGTCCACGCGGACAGCCGACCGAGGGCCGACGCCGAGCGTCACCACACCGGTGCCGACGGCGAGAACCGCTCCGTGCCGATCGCCGAGGACGCCGAGGAACGAGGTCACCGAGTCGTGGGCGACGATCACCCGCTGCACGCCGGCGAGTCCAGGCCGACGGATCAGCCCTTCGGCTTCCGCGTGGACGTCGGTCACGCCGGAGACACCGATCGCCAGTGTCGCGGGGGCATCGCCCGCGACGTGCGCGATCCGCTCGGCGATGTCGGCCAGCTGCGGCAGCAGCGGGCGATCGGTCAGCACCCCGGGGAGCAGGTCGTCACGGGAGGTCCCGTCGTCCCAGCGCAGACGCACCTTGGTGCCGGTCTGCCCCGCATCCATCGCGAGAAGGTCGAGCGCGCTCATCGGAGTGCGGCCCGCTGGTGAGGGGAGTGCGGCATCGGCGTGATTCTCTCGTCTGCGGCCCCGAACGGCATCGGGGCAGGCGGCTGATCGAATGACAGCGTAAGACAACCGGGGCCTCGGCGCGAGCCGGATCGGCGCCCGTTGTCCGAAGTTGTCTCGGGCATCAGATGCCTGTGAATCAGCGGGATTCCGAGGCCGGACGCGCCCTCTCGGGTGGTTCAGAAGTGCGGGATGTCCGACCGAATGTCCATCGACGACATTCGGCGATCAGAACCCGGGATACTCGCCGAGCTTCTTCTCGAACTCCGCACGATCGGACTCGCTGAGCAGTTGACTGGCCAGGACGGCGATCTGCAATCCCTCGAGCGGCTCGCCGGTGCGGGTGTTCTGAGCCTCACGGGTCTTCAGGAAGTCTCCGGTGGAGTCGTTCGAGAGGTCATAGACATTCGCGTAGAACCGCAGCGGCTCCGGATAGTTCTCGGTGTAGTACTCCCAGGTGTGCTGCGTCCGCGGGTCGTCGGTGCCGTAGAGCTTCGCGAGCATCGAAGGCTCGAGACCCGAGGACGGGTCGTTGAACGAGTACAGCTCCCACAGCCCGTGCGCGGTGACGACCTCGTTGATGACGGCCATCACCTCGAGCTTCTCGTCGTAGTCCTGGATCGGCTCGTTCGTCGCCCAGCCGGGCGAGGTGAACTCGACCAGCATGGATTCGCCACCGTAACCGTTGCGTTCGGGACGGAGATCCTCGGCACCCGCCTCGACCCAGGTGTACCCGAACTCCTCACTGAGGCGCTCGCGGATGTCGGTGAGGAGGCTCTCAGACGCGGCGCGCACCTCTTCCAGCGAGGACTGACCGAGGATGTCCCCCGGGTCGGTGTCCTTGATCCCCGGGTACGCCTCCTCGTGCTTCTGCTCGTCGGACTTCATTCCGTCGTAGTTGCCGGAGGCGGAGGTCTGCACCGCACTCATCGCGCCGACGGTCGCGACATTCAGCACCAGCGTGATCGCCAGCGCGACGGCACCCAGCATCCGTCCCCTGGTCGTCACCAGCGCGGCGATGATGACGGCCACGACGACGAGCTGCAGCGCGAGCATCGTCACGCCGTACAGCAGGTCGGTGCCACCGGCGACGAGGGTGCCGAGCAGGATGAGCGCGAAGAGGATGCCACTGACCAGGGCGATCCAGCCGAGGGCGCTCGACGGCTGCGTGGTGGACTCGGCGGTCACCACCGTCGGCTGCGCGGGTGTCGCAGGGAGAGGCCATGACGGAGACTGCGCTCGCCGCGCACCGGCATAGCCGCCGGGCGGAGGCAGCGGCGGAGCACCCTCGGTACCCGCCACGTACCGGGCGCGCTGCTTCTCGTGATCCGTCACCATGGCTTGTCCGTTCCCGATCCCCCGGGGTCGTCGCCGTTCTGCTGCTGGTCGCGCTCCTCGGTGCCCTGCTCCAGTTTCTCCTGCAGATCCTCGAGTTTCTCCTCCGAGGGCTGCGGTTCCGGTTGCTGCTCCTCGGGCTGCTCCTGCGCCTCGGGTGACTGCTGCTCCTGCTGCTTCTGCTGCAGACGATCCTTGAGCTGCTCGAGAGACTCGCTCATGTCGCGGTTCGGGTCGGGCGACTGGTTCTGCGCGTCCTCGCTGTTGCACTCCTCCGGAGTCTCCAGCGTCACCGTCAGCGCCTCGCCGTAGAACTCGGCCGCCGAGACACCGTCGCCCTCCGCTCGGGCCGCGTCGCCTCTCCGCTCGACGACCAGCGCCAGGTTGATGCGGACCGCGCACACTTCGAGGCCCTGCGCGAGTCGGAGTGCCTCCTCGAGCTTCACCTGCGCCTGCGGCAACTGTTCGGCGGCGCCGAGCGCGGTCCCGACGTTGTACGGACCCTTGTACGGCTCGAACCAGTTCAGGAACTCCTGGCCGCGGGCAGCGGACTCCGACGACGAATAGTCGCCGACCACATAGGAGGTGATCGACTGGTGCGCGAATGCGTACATGCTCAGCAGCTTGCCGACGAACAGCAGCGCGGCGAGCGTGAGCGGGAGGGTGCCGATCGCGATCCAGAACCGGATGCGCCGGCGCCGGCGATTCGATGCCAGGAGGGCGGATGCCGCCTCGGCGTGGGAGGTCCCGGTCATGAGGCACCTCCCTCATTCGGCGTCGACGCTGGAGAGGCGCGTTTCGTCTCCTCGCTGCGCTCGTCGCTCAACGACCGGGGGGTGGACTCGCTGGTCGTCGAGCGAGCGGAGCGAGACGAAACGCCCGCATCTGACGTCGACGCCGGCGCGCCCTGCTGCCGGAGCCGGGCGATCAGCATCGTCGCGCGTGCCAACTCGAAGCCGAGGAGGGCGACGACGGCAAGGGCGGCGATCCAGTACAGCTCGATGACGTTGCCGACCGAGCCGGACTCGGAGTAGCTGGTCGTGGTCGTCGGTGCCTCTGGCAGCTCCGGCTCGGCATCCGCCGTGCGGTGCTGGTACTCGAGCCCCAGTTCGCCGGCGAGGGTCTGCAGGGTCTGCTCGTCGATGACCGACATCGCGGGCTCGCCCTGGTACTCGATGTACTCCGCGTCGCCGTCGCCGACCGAACCGGTGGTCAATCTCATCGGTCCGCCCTCGGTGGTGCCGTAGCCGAAGACCATGCCGGCATCGGCATACTTCGCGCTGGACCGGAAGGATTCGGGAGAGGAGTTGGCCGTCTGCTCGCCGTCGCCGAAGTAGAACACCATCCGCGACCGGTCGGACGCGCGTTCGGATGCCCCCTTCAGCGTGTCGGCGAGGAGCCGATTGGCGATGCCGATCGAGCTGCCGCGGGACTGACTGGTAACCTCCGGCCGGAGAACCTCCAGCGACGAGATGAGCGCCGTGGTGTCGGTGGTCAACGGCAACCGCAGCTGCGCCGACGCATCGAAGGTGATCAGGGCGAAGCGCGCACCGGGGTACTCGTCGACGATCGCCTGGATGTCGTCGCGCACGCCGTCCAGGCGCGGCTCTTCGCCATTCCAGTCCTCGGCGACGATGCTCGCCGTGGTGTCGACGACCAGCACGATGTCGGTGTCGGTGGCGAGAGTCTGGGTCGCGCCGCCCGGGATCCCTGGGCGCAGGAACATCACGAAGCAGGCGAGCAGCAGCACGAGACGCAGCGCCCAGAGAGCCTTGTCCTTGGAACGCACCATGGCCATCACCGCGACAGCGGCGACAGGGGCGCACAGCAGCAGGAGCAGCAGCGGATGCAGAACAGGCTGGAAGATCACAGTCGCACCCTCCACAGCATCACGATGAACGACAGCGCAGCGATCATGAGCACCACGATCCAGAGGTTCGGGGTGTCGGTCCACACCACCTGGGCCTGACCGCGCAGCTCGGTCGCCTCCTGCTCCTGCACCTGAGCGACGATGTCGGCGACGGTCGTCGTGTCGCGCAGCCCGTACGCGGTGCCGCCCGTCATCTCGGCGGCCTCCGTCAATTGAGCGCTGACTTCGGCATCCTTTCCCTGCACCGGATTCAGGCCGAAGACCCGCACGCCTTTCGACTTGGCGTACGCAGCCGCTTCTTCGAGGGTGACGATGGAAGCTCCGTTCACCTCGTTATCGGTGGCCAGGATGACCGAGCGCGAGCGCTCCTGGTCGGGGTGGTCGAAGCCCAGCGCGCACGCGGCGAGGCCGTCGCCGATGAGGGAAGCTCCGGCACCGTTGAGCGTGCCGACCCAGTGCTCCGGCACTTCGTCGATGTAGTCGAAGCTCTCGCGGATGTCTGCGAGGTGATCACGGATGAAGTCGTAGTCGTCGGTGAGGGGGAAGATCTGCACCGGCGAGCTGTTGAAGATCGTGAGTCCGATGCGCTCGCCCTCGAAGTCCGCGAGCAGCTCTTCGAAGACGGAGAGCACCTCGACGTCGACCTCGCTCATCGAGCCGGAGACGTCGAGGCAGAGCATGATGTCGCGGCTGGTGTTCACGGGCTGGATCGTCTGCGACGACATGGGGCGCGCGGCCACGACCCCGGCGGCGACCGTTGCGATCGTGCCGAGGATCAGGATCCCCGAGAGCGCGAGCACGCGGCGGCGGAGCGCCTGCCGATAGGTCGGCAGCGCGCGCAGTCGCTCCGCGCGGGCGATCCGGGCCGTCTCCTCGGTGCCACCACGCGAACCGCGGCGCAGGCCGAGCACGAGTCCGATCGCGATGGCCACGACGATGACCGCGATCGCGACGATGGTCATCCAGAAGTTCGCTAGTGCCATGTGCGCACCACCGTCCGTGCCGCCTCGGCGCCGGCGAGGGGATCGATTGCCGGGCCCTGGCGGAAGATGCTCGGGTAGTAGTGCCGGCCCATCGCGTCGATGAGTGCGGGGTGCACGCCGCGGGCGATGAGGTCGTCGAGGGCGAGCACCGGTGCTTCGAGGCCGCTGTACTCGTTCACGAAGGTGCGCACCACTCGACTGAGTTCGAGATTCGCGTGCCGCGCCGACAGGCGTCCCTCGCGATAGTCGGTCTCGATCCGCTGGATGCGATCGAAGTACTCGACGCGCAGCTGGGAGAGGACGTCGACCGTCAGCAGCGGAGGAGTATCGGTGGCCCCGGCGATCGTGACGCTGCGGCGCGGCCGAGTGAGGAAGATCACCAGCCAGGCGGCGAGAACCAGCAGCGCGAGGACGCCGATCGCGAGCAGCATCCATCCCCAGCCGTACTGGCCGGGAGGGTAGAACTCGTCAGAGCCGGGCATTGGCACCCCGCACGGATCCTGATCGCGATGCCAGCAGCCGCAGCAACTGCGGCACGGCGTCGTCCTGCCCGTCCAGGGAGGCATGGCTGATCTCGAGACGTTTCAGCACCTCAACCAGGCGCGCAGCATCCGCCTCGCTCTGCGCGGTGAGCTCCCGCACGATGTCGAGGTCGCCCTGCACGAAGTCGGGAACCTCCCAACGGCTGTCCACATCGGAACGTATGCGTCCGGTGGCATGGTCGAGAACCGGGTCGGCGTCACGGAGCGTGAGCCACAGCACGTCGTGCTGCACGCGCATCCGGCGAAGCGTGCGCTCCGTCTCATCCGTGATCGGTGCTTCGTCCGTCACTACGACCACGATCATCCGCCGGGAGATCGTGCGGGTCACGAACGAGAGCAGGTCGTCTCGGGCGCTGGGTGCCGCGCTCTCGCGGATCGCGGTGTCGATCGTGCGCAGGGCATGTTCGAGTGCACCCTCGCTGCGCCCGGGAGCGCGCCGCCGTACCCCACCGGCATCGCCGTAGACCACGGTGAAGTCGTCGCCATGTCGGAGGGCCAGCACGCCCAGGGCGCCGGTCGCGATGATGGCGAGGTCCTTCATGGGTTTCTCGTCATATGCCAACGCCTGCATGGAACGGCCGGTGTCCACGATGAACAGCACCGTGTGCATCCGCAACGCTCGATGACGCTTCACCAGGGGCGTGCCCTGCTTGGCCGTCGCCCGCCAGTCGATGTCGCGCACCTGATCGCCGTACTCGTACTTGCGCAGATCCTCGAAGTCGAGGCTGCGGCCGTGCAGCAGCGACGCATAGGCGCCGTCCAACGCATGCATCGACTTGCGCGAGGAGTGGATGAAGAGCTTGCTCTTCACCTGGGTGATCAGGCTGGCCATGGGTCTCAGGGTCAGGGGGTCGGTACGGCCGCGAAGATCTGGTCGATGATCTCCTCGCTGCGGATGCCTTCGGCGTCGGCCTCGAAGGTGAGGAGTACGCGGTGCCGGAGGATGAGGTGCCGCAGCTCCCTGATGTCCTCGGGGAGCACGTGTGCACGGCCGTTCAACAGAGCAAGAGCGCGGGACGCCTGCAGGAACGCGATGCTCGCGCGGGGGCTGGCGCCGTACTTGATGTAGCGGGCGCGCTCTTCGCCGATGTACGGCGCGGGGTTCCTGGTGACGTACGCGATCGACACGATGTAGTTGCGGATCGCCGGATCGACGTAGATGCGGCTGGCGACATCCTGCAGCAGGTGCACATCGTCGAGGGTGACGGCGCTCGTCACATGCCGCTCGGGGTCGAGCACGCCGGAGTCGATGCGGGTGAGGATCTCGAGCTCGTCAGCCGGGCTCGGGTACTCGACGATCTCCTTGAGCAGGAAACGGTCCATCTGCGCCTCGGGCAGCTCGTACGTGCCCTCTTGCTCGATCGGGTTCTGCGTGGCGATCACGAGGAACGGCTTGGGCAGGTGGTGCACCTCACCGCCGATGGTGGTCTGGTGCTCCTGCATCGCTTCGAGCATCGCGCTCTGCGTCTTCGCGCTGGAGCGGTTGATCTCATCGAGCAGCACGAAGTTCGCGTGCACGGGGCCGAGGACCGTGCGGAACGACCCGGTGGCGGCGTCGTAGATCTGGTTTCCGGTGATGTCGCTGGGCAGCAGGTCCGGTGTGCACTGGATGCGCTTGAACTGTGCCTTCACGGTGTCGGCGAGGGTGCTCGCGGCTGTCGTCTTGGCAAGCCCGGGGACGCTCTCGAGCAGGATGTGGCCGCCGGCGATGAGAGCGACGAGCAAGCTCATCCGCAGACGTTCCTGACCCACCATCTTCGCCGAGTACGCGTCGGAGATGATTTTGAGGATGTCGCCGGCACGCGCGATCTCAGAGTCCGTGGGGGCTGCCTTGGCTCCCGCAGCGACCGAGGGGGCGGGAGTCGGCGGTGCCGGTGGCGCCGGTGGCGCGGGCGGAGGCGGAGGAGCGGAGGCCGCACCTGCTGCGGGGTATGGATCGATCATGATTTGTCTCCTCGCTGACGCAGGGGAGGCGCGATGCAGTCATCTCCCCCAGACAGACAGCGTAACCGCTGGCGTTTGTGCGAGAACCATCCGACCGTGGGCACAAATCCCCATCTGCGAGGGGCTGACGAGCCACTTAATACTTGCATTGTCCTATATATGTGTAATCCTATAAACATGCAGCTCCGTCATGCCATCCTCGGGCTCCTCGATCTCGCCCCGCAGAGCGGGTACGACCTCGGTCGCGCCTTCGAGCGCTCCGTCGCGCACTTCTGGCACGCCGACCAATCGCAGATCTATCGCACGCTCGACCGCCTCGAGGCGGACGGGGCGATCACCACCCGTACGATTCCGCAGCAGGGCAGGCCCGATCGTCGGGTGCACGCGCTGACAGAGACGGGGAGAGCAGAGCTGGCGGGATGGCTTCGCGCTCCGCTGGAGGACCTGCAGCCCAAGGAGCCGTTCCTCGCGCGGCTCTTCTTCGCCGCCCCTCTCGGCGTCGACGGCATCCTCGCGCTCCTCGATGAACGAGAGACGATGGTGCGCGCCGGACTCGATCAGCTGCGAGCGCTGCCCCGGCCGAGCGGCGATCTCGAAGCCCTGCTCCGTGTCGCGACGCTCGACTCGGGACTGCAGCAGGGAGAGGCAGAGCTCGACTGGCTCCGCTCGACCCGGCGGATGCTGGAAGCGCAGGTGGCCCGATGAACGCCGAGTACCCGATCGAGCACGGGCCGCGGTCGGGGGAGTCGATCATCCTGCTGCACGGCGGGAACGTCGGCAGCTGGATGTGGGAGCCGCAGGTCGAGGCCCTCAGAGGCCGGCATCTGATCACCCCCGACGTGATCGGCTTCGACACGCGCGCCGCGGAGCGCTGGCCAGGACTCGGCGGGGCGGCCGACGACATCGCGGCGATCATCCGTGAGCGCGCCGTCGGCGGACGCGCGCACGTCGTCGGACTCTCGATGGGCGGAGTGATCGGCGTGCATCTTGCGGCCCGTCACCCTGACGTCGTGCGCTCCTGCATGGTGACCGGGGCGATGATGCTCGGCCTCGGCGGGATCGAGCGTCGCGTCGCCGAACTGCAGCTGGCCGTCTGGGAACGGCGTTGGTTCTGGCGGATGCAGGCCGCGATGTTCCGCATTCCGGCGGACTCCCGAGAGCGGTTCATCGCGGCAGGGACCGGCGTGAGCAAGGAGACGGCGCACGGCATGTACGGCGAGGTCTTCGCCGGATCGATGCCGGCGGGGAGGTTCGACTACACCGGGCCGATGCTCGCGATCGCCGGGGAACGGGAGCCGAAGAGTGTGCGGGCGGCGTTCCCCGCACTCGCGGCGGCGATGCCGCAGACGCGCACCTGGATCGCTCCGCGGATGCCGCACGTCTGGAGCATCCAGGACCCGGAGCTGTTCACCCGGACGATCGTGGATTTCGTCGATCGCGACGTCGTCCCACCCACACCACGAAGCAGGCGACGGCGATGATGGCTGCCGCGATGCCGACGACGTAGCCGCTGACACCCAGGTACCCTCCCGGGACGGAGTGCGGATTCAGGAACGGATACGGATACCACCAGACTTCTCCCGTCGCCGGAGCGACGATGAGGTTCGCGCGGACGAGTGTGTACACGACCCAAACGATCGGATAGATCGCGGCGACGAGCACCGTGCTCCAGCCGACCATGCGGCGCCGCGGCGCGAACAGCACATCGGCGAGCAGGAACAGCGGGATGACGACGTGCAGCACCTCGTTCGCCCAGACGACGGTCACGCCCTGGGGCAGTTCCACATTCCTGAGCAGCAGGTTGTAGACGATGCCGGTCACGATCATGTACGTGCTCACACAGACGAGCAGCACCGCGAACCACTGCGGCTCGGAATCCGTGTCGCCTCGATGGCGCAGCGCCCAGATGCCGCCGATGGCCAGCACGATCGCCGCCAGGAGGTTCGACTCGATCGTGAAGAAACTGAGGAAGTTCGTGCCGACGGTGAGCAGATGCCCACCCCAGTCGGTCGTTGCAGCGAGGGCGTTCTGAAGTGAGCGGGACAGCTGCGCGATGATCGCGGCGAGTGCGAGTGCGGATGCTGCGAATCGTGCGTAGGGCCACCAGGTCGTCATGTTTCCTCCGCGCGTCAGAATACCGACCGCTCTGCCGAGCCGCGCGGCTTCGGCGGGTTGGAGGCCGGGGGCAGGGCCGATCCGCCCCGTTTCGTGGCTGGCACGCCGATATGTGGCTAGTGTCTGACCTGGGGGCCGGGGCGGGGAGACATCGGGCGGGTCAGGCACAGCGGAGGGTACATGAGCGACACCGGCACGGGAATGATCGGCACAGGCATCGGAGACAGGGTGCGGCGCCGGCGCGGCGGGCTCAGCATCCAGTCGAAGCTCCTCATCATGCTGCTTGCGGTGAGCCTGCTGTCGTCGATCGTCATCGGCGCCGTCGGCTTCGTCAACGGGCGTCAGGCGCTGCATGACGCGGCCATCGACCAGCTCATCACGATCCGGTCCATGCGCGCCTCCGAAGTGCTCGAGGCAGTCGATGACGCCAAAGAGGCGGCATCGCTGCACTCGCGAAACCTCAGCGCACAGACGCTTTCGACGACGTTGAACGCGGCCTTCGACGAGCTGCAGCAGACGGTGATCACCGATGAGCAGCAGGACCAGCTCGAGGCGTACTACTCGAACACCTTCGTTCCCGCGCTCGAGGATCGCACCGGCGAAGAGTACGGGACCGAGGCATTCATCCCCGAGTCGAATGCCGGCCGCTACCTCCAGCTCCAGTACACGACGCGCAACCTCGACTTCGACGCGGACTACGACACCCTGCTGCGCGCGAATGACTCCGGCGACGGATCGTCCTATTCCGCGGGGGCCGAGCGCTACGGCGACTACTTCTCACGGTTGATCGAGGAGGCCGGTTACGAAGATGCTCTGCTGCTCAACCTCGAGGGAGACGTCGTCTTCTCGGCGTACAAGGGCGTCGACCTCGGCACGAATCTCAACACCGGTCCGTACCGCGACACCGCCTTCGCCCAGACCTATCGCGACACCATCGCGACGAACTCGGTCGACGCGCTCGGCATCACCGACTTCATGCGGTGGATCCCCTCCATGAACATGCCCACGATGTGGGTGATCTCCCCGGTCGGCAACGACAGCGGCATCACGGGTGCCATCGCCTTCCAGGTCTCCCTCGATGCCGTCAACAACGTGATGACCGGCAACGAGGGGTGGAAGAGCCAGGGACTCGGCGACACCGGAGAGGTCTACCTGGTCGGTCGTGACGATCTCATGCGCAGCACCTCCCGCCGCCTCGAGGAAGACCCGGAGGCCTACGTCAAACGGCTCATCGCCGGCGGGATCGCCCCGACGATCGCGGAGCGCATCGGCGAGGTCAAGGGGACGGTTCTTCTGCAGCCCGTGCAGACGACGGCGGTGCAGGAGGCCCAGGCCGGACGCAGCGGAACGATCGTGGGGCGCGATTACATCGGCGGCGACAGCGTCACCGCCTATGCCCCGCTGGAGATCGAAGGCCTCGACTGGGTGATCATCGCGCGCATCGACACCGCTGAGGCGTTCGCGCCGGTCGCCGATTTCACCCGCAATGTGCTGCTGTCCCTGCTCGGCATCCTCCTCGGAGTCTCGCTGCTCTCGCTGGTGCTCGCCCAGGTGTTCACGAGGCCGATCCACCGACTCGTCGAGGCGGTGCGTCGCGTGGCCGCCGGTGATCTCGCGGTGCAGGTTCCGCAGGGGTCACGAGACGAGTTCGGCGACCTCGGCAACGCCTTCAACGACATGGCGTCGAGCCTGCGGATCAAACAAGAACTCATCGACGAGCAGCGCATCGAGAACGAGAAGCTGCTGCACACCCTGATGCCCGAGAGCGTCGCCGCACGGTACAAGCAGGGCGACGAGGCCATCGCCGAGGCGCACGAGAACGTATCGGTCGTCTTCGCAGAGCTCACCGGATTCGACGAACTCGCCAGCAATCTCAACGGCGAAGAGGAGATCGGCTACTTGAACGCGCTCATGCGCGGATTCGATGAAGCAGCGCAGAAGACCGGCGTCGAGAAAGTCCGCACCCTCCGCGGCGGCTACCTGGCGTCCTCGGGTCTTTCCGTTCCGCGCGTCGACAACGTGCGCCGCAGCGTGGAGTTCGCGAGAAGCCTGGTCGACGTGATCGAGCGGTTCAACGCGCAGAACGGCACGTCGATCGGATTGCGCGCCGGCGTCGACACCGGCACCGTCACCAGCGGCCTCGTCGGCCGCACGAGTCTCGCCTACGACCTGTGGGGGGATGCCGTGAGCCTGGCCTACCGGGTCAGATCGGTGACCGGTGAGCCGGGGGTCTACGTCAGTCAGACCGTGTACGACCGCACCCGCGAGGGCTACACCTACGTCGAGGCGGGGACCGTCGAGTCTCAGGGACGCACCGAGACCGTCTGGAAGGTGGCCTGAGATGCTCGAGGAGGCGTTCGCGGACGGCTGGGGCTGGTGGGTGATCGCACTCGCCGTGGGGGTTCCGGCCCTGCTCGTCGTCCTGACCGAGCTGATCGGATTCCTCAGTCGTCGTCAGCATCCGCTCGCAGGTCCGCTGACGCTCATGCGCAACTGGGTGGTCCCGGTCGGCGCCCTCTTCGCGCTGCTCGCCTTCGCGATCCAGTCCCCGGCCGACGCCGTCTGGGTCAGGGTCGTCGCGACGGTGTTCGGGTTCCTGGTGATCCTGCTCGTGCTGTCATCCTTCAACGTCGCCCTCTTCGCCAACGCGCGAGTGGGCACCTGGCGGCAGCGCATTCCGACGATCTTCGTCGAGATCGCCCGCCTCATCCTCGTCGTGGTGGGTCTCGCCATCCTGTTCTCCTGGGTCTGGGGTGCCGACGTCGGAGGCCTCTTCGCCGCCCTCGGCGTCGGGTCGCTCGTCATCGGTCTGGCGCTTCAGAATGCCGTCGGCGGTGTGATCTCCGGGCTCCTCCTCCTGTTCGAACAGCCTTTCAAGATCGGGGACTGGCTCGACACCGGCGGTGTCAAAGGCCGGGTGGTCGAGGTGAACTGGCGCGCCGTGCACATCGAGACCGGTGGCGGCATCCAGATCGTGCCCAACGCGACCCTGTCCGGTGCCTCGTTCACGAACATGAGCGAACCGGCAGGACCGTACTGGGCGACGGCGTCGTTGAAGTTCTCCACGGATGACCCTCCGCACGAGGTGATGTCGCTGCTGGTCGAACTCGCCGACGGGCTGCCGATGCGAGCGGTCGGCGAGCGGGCCAGCGTCGAGTACTCGGGTGCTGCGGCATACACGGTCTCCGTTCCGGTCACCGCACCGCCCGACGCTTCACAGGCGATGACCGTGTACCTCTCCTGGCTCTGGTACGCGGCGCGGCGCCGGGGGCTCGCCCTGGATGGGGATGCCACCGACCCGGTCGCCGATCCGGCTCGACTGGCCCAGGCTCTGGATGCCGTCGGTCCCACGCTGCACCTGCGTGACGAGGATCGCGAGGGGGTTCTCGAGGGGGCCAGGCTCGAGCGCTACGGCGTCGCGGAGGTCGTGCTGCCGTCGGGAGTCGTTCCCGACGAGGTGCGGATCATCGTCTCGGGACGTGCGTCACTGCGCGTGGAGATCGGCGACGCACGCATCGATGTCGGCGTCAGCGAGCCCGGCGAGCTCATCGGTCAGAGTGCGCTCACCCGCGAGCGCACCAGGGTCGTGACGACCGCGAGCGAGATCCTCACGGTACTGGTGCTGCCACTCGCCGTCGTGGACGACCTCGTGCGCGTGCGACCACGGCTCGCCGCGGAGATCGGGGCGTCGCTCGAACTGAAGCGGTCGCAGGCGGAGGAGGCTCTGGCGCGCTCCGGGGTCTCGGCGAACACGCTCTCCTCGCGCTGAACGCCGCGCGCGGTCAGGTTCGAGCGCGCCGTCGCATCCGCGTGACGAGAACGCCCAGCAGGCAGAGCGCTCCGCCGATGAACATCATCAGCGTGGGGACTTCGCCGAGGATCATCCACGACATCAGGATCGCGATCGCGGGCACCACATACGTCGTCGCCGAGGTCTGCCCCGCGGTGCTGCGCTGCAGAACATAGGCCCAGGTCGTGAAGGCGATCGCGGTGGGGAAGATACCCAGGTAGACGACCCACAGGGTGGCATCGAGCGGCGCCGTCTGCAGGTCGCTGACGAGGCGGCCCACCCACGGGAGCAGTGCGATGGTGCCGACGATCGCTCCGAGCCACGTCAGCGTCGTCGCGTCGACCCCCGAGGTGAGCAGATGCTTCTGCACCAGCGTGCAGCCCGCGTACATCACGGCCGCGAGCAGGGCGAGCAGCAGACCGGTGATGTCGAGACCGGCGCTCGTCGAGGAGTTCATGCCGATCAGCACCACACCGAGGAAGGCGATCGGCGCCCCGATCAGCAGCGGCTTGGGGAAGCCCTCGCGCAGGAACAGGCCACTGAAGACGACGACCATGAGAGGCGCGAGATTCACGACCATCGCCGCGGTGCCGGCATCGAGCGTGAGCTCTGCGCTGTTGAGCGCCAGGTTGTAGACGCAGAACCATCCGACGCCCCAGACGACCACGAGCAGCCAGTGGCGGCGCTCGGGCATGCGGATGCCGTGCCGCAGGGCGATGATCCCCAGCGCGACGGAGCCGACGGCCATCCGCAGCAGCGCCAAGGCGCCAGGGTCGTAGTGCGGACCGGCACCGCGGATGCCGATGAATGCCGACGCCCACAGCACGACCGTGACGAGCGCGGCGACGAGAACGAGCGGGGCGCGCGACTTGTCGACGGCGGTGCTCGACAGGGCCGGGGTGCGGCCGGTGACTTCTGGCATCTTCCGATACTCCCAGCGGCCACCGACATCGGGCGACCGGCTGGAACGCCATCCGTCGTCCATTTCCCGCCAGCTCTGCCGAACCAGCCTTTCCGGCATGAAGCAGAGTGAGGCTGACTCCGTCTCATGCGGGAACCCTCGTTTCGGCGTGAGGCACCGGCCCAACGGCATCTGTACAGCCCTTCGGTAGGATGGGGACCGCCCGAATAGGGCCAGCTCATCGGCCGGTGCAAGCCCGGCGAAAGCAGGGGGGTTACCCATGCCAGGAATCGTGATCATCGGCGTGCAGTGGGGCGACGAAGGAAAAGGCAAGGCCACCGATCTGCTCGGTGAGCGCACCGACTGGGTGGTGAAGTTCAACGGCGGCAACAACGCCGGGCACACCGTCGTCGTCGGCGACGAGAAGTACGCGCTGCACCTGCTGCCCTCCGGCATCCTCTCGCCCGGAGTGACCCCGGTGATCGGCAACGGCGTGGTCATCGACCTCGAAGTGCTCTTCTTCGAGCTCGAAGCGCTCTCGGCCCGTGGCATCGACGTCTCCCGGCTGCGCGTCAGCGCGAACGCGCACATCATCACGCAGTACCACCGCACGCTCGACAAGGTCACCGAGCGCTTCCTCGGCAAGCGCATGATCGGCACCACCGGCCGCGGCATCGGCCCGGCCTACGCCGACAAGATCAACCGCGTCGGCATCCGCGTGCAGGATCTCTTCGACGAGAACATCCTGCGCCAGAAGGTGGAGGGCGCACTCGACCAGAAGAACCACCTGCTGGTGAAGATCTTCAACCGTCGCGCGATCACCGCCGACGAGGTCGTCGAAGACCTGCTCTCCTACGCCGAGCGGCTGCGTCCGATGGTCGCCGACACCGGCTACCTCCTCGCCGAGGCCCTCGATCGCAATGAGGTCGTCGTCTTCGAAGGCGGCCAGGCGACCATGCTCGACGTCGACCATGGCACCTACCCGTTCGTGACCTCGTCGTCCGCGACCGCCGGTGGCGCCTCGACCGGATCGGGTGTCGGCCCCGGCAGCCTCGACCGCATCGTCGGGATCGTGAAGGCGTACACGACCCGCGTCGGCTCCGGTCCCTTCCCCACCGAGCTCTTCGATGAGCAGGGCGAATGGCTGCGTTCGCGCGGCTTCGAGTTCGGCACCACCACCGGGCGTCCCCGCCGGGTGGGCTGGTACGACGCCCCGATCACGCGCTACGCGACCAGGGTGAACGGCATCACGGATCTTGTGCTCACCAAGCTCGACATCCTCACCGGCCTTGAGCAGATCCCGGTCTGCGTCGCCTACGACGTCGACGGCGTGCGCTTCGACGAGGTGCCGGTGAACCAGACCGACTTCCACCACGCGAAGCCGATCCTGGAGTACTACCCGGGCTGGAGCGAGGACATCTCGACCGCGCGCACGTTCGAGGACATGCCGAAGAACGCGCAGGACTACGTTCTGGCACTCGAGGCGATGAGCGGCACCCGCATCTCGGTGATCGGCGTCGGGCCCGAGCGCGATCAGGTCATCGTCCGTCACGACCTGGTCGACTGAGCCTCGCACTCGTGACACGTTTCTGGATCGGCGGCTACGGCCCCGGCATGGATGGTTCGGCCGCGGGCATCGGGATGCTGGCGGGAGACGAAGGGCGTGAGGCCACGTCGCTCGCCTATCGCGGTGCGGTCACCGATACGCCGTCGCCGTCGTGGCTGGCGCAGCATCCGACCCTCGACGTCGTCTACGCGGCGTTGGAGGGTGACGCCGCGGTGCAGGCCTTCGCTCGTACCGGCGAGTCATCGCTGTCGCCACTCGGAGAGCCGGTGCCGGTCGGGAAGTACGTCTGCCACGTCGCCATCTCGCCGAGCGGCTCCTCGCTGATCGCCAGCTGCTACGGCGACGGCCGAGTGGTGCGCATCGGTGTCGACGCCGCCGGCCGGCTGATCCCGGATACCGACAACCGTGCGGCCGCGCTGCGTGCCGCATTCTTCGGCGAGCCCGACCCGGATGACGCCGCCCCCGCGGGCACAGGCGTCGCCGCATCCGACCCGTATGCCGAAAGCGGCATGGAACGCGAATCGCACGCGCACGCCGCCGCGTTCCTCCCGGACGGCCGCATCGCGACCACCGACCTCGGCTTCGATCTGGTGCGCATCTGGCGTGCCTCAGCGAGCGGGCTCATCCTCGATCACGAGGTCGTGCTGCCGCAGGGCACGGGGCCCCGTCACATGGTGGTGCATCCGAGCGGACACCTGCACGTCGTCACCGAGTACTCGTGCGAGGTGTTCACGCTCGCGGCGTCCCGCGAAGGCCAGTGGGGTGTGGTCTCGTCGACGCTGTCGGCCCCCATCGCCCAGGTCGGATTCGACTTCCCCGCCGAGCTCGCCCGCACTCGCGATGGCGCCTTCCTCTACACGGCGCTGCGCGGCAGCAACACGATCGCGGCGCTTCGAGTCCGTGACGGCGGTGCGGCCCTGGAACCGATCGCCCTCGCCGACTCCGGCGTGGACTGGCCGCGGCACCACCTCGTGCACGAGGGCAAGCTGCTCGTCGCAGGGCAGCGGTCCGACACGATCAGCCTGCTCGACCTCGACGAGCGCACGGGCGCGCCCCTGGGCATCCGCCATCAGGCACCCGCCCCGACGCCGACGCACTTCCTGCCGGTGCGCTGAGGCGCCCCTCCCGCCCTCTCACCCGAGCCCGTCACCCGCTCGGTACGTTCACAACTCAGGAAAAGTGCGGCGAATCAGTCTGGAACGCCCGGGTGCACCGGGTGTCGCTGCCGTTCTTCCTGAATTGTGAACAGTCGGCGGCGGGAGCCGTCACTCCGCGACGGGGTGTCCGCCCTTCGCGAGCCAGCGGATCGGGCCGGCACCGTTGCGTCCGAGCACATCGCCGGGGTTCTGCAGCGCGCAGGAGTTCAGGCTCAGGCAACCGCACCCGATGCATCCGTCGAGGTCGCGCCGCAGGTGCTCCAACTGTCGGATGCGCGCGTCGAGCTCGTCGCGCCAGCGCTGCGAGAGTCGCGCCCAATCCCGCTTGGTGGGTGTGCGGCCTTCGGGAAGGGATTCGAGCGCCGTACGGATGTCCTTGAGCGGGATGCCGACGCGCTGCGAGACCCTGATGAACGCGACGCGACGCAGGGTGTCGCGGCCGTAGCGGCGCTGGTTGCCCGCGGTGCGCTCGGAGAAGATCAGGCCGTTTCGTTCGTAGAAATGAAGGGCGGATGCGGCCACCCCGCTGCGGGCGGAGAGCTCGCCGATCGTGAGCTGACGGTTCTTGTCGCCGACCAATTGGGGCATGCTCTTCTCCTCGCCACGCCGGTCACTTGACCTCAACCATAGTTGAAGTCTTAGCGTCGTCCTCATGACAACGAACACCGAAGAAGTGCGGACGGCGAAGACCTCCGCGCCGGGGATCATGAGCAGCGGGTATCTCTGGATCACCATCGGCGCGTGCGCGCTCGTGTTCCTCGGCGCATTCGAATCCCTGGCCGTGACCACCGTGATGCCCGTTGTGAGTGCCGATCTGAACGGCGAGAGCCTGTACGCGCTGGCGTTCGCAGGCCCGCTCGCCACCGGCGTGATCGGTATGGTCGCAGCGGGCAACTGGGCGGATCGGCGCGGGCCGAAGGGGCCGCTGTACACGGCTGTCACCGTCTTCGTCGTCGGTCTGCTGATCGCCGGACTCGCGCCCAGCATGGAGGTCCTGGTCGCGGGACGCTTCGCCCAGGGTCTGGGAAGCGGAGCGCTGATGGTGGCCCTGTATGTCGTCGTCGCCCGGGTGTACCCGCCCGACCTCCATCCGGCGATCTTCGCTGGGTTCGCAGCCGCCTGGGTCGTGCCCTCGTTGATCGGACCGACGCTCGCTGGCGCGGTGACGGAGCTCTGGAGCTGGCACTGGGTGTTCCTCGGCGTCGTCATCCTCGTCTTGGCGGCACTGCTCATGGTGATCCCCGCGCTCCGAGGACTGTCCGATGACGCCGGCGACCCGTCGACGCCGTGGGCATACGGCCGCCTCGGCTGGTCGGTGCTCGCGGCGCTGGCCGTGCTCGCACTCGACCTCCTGAGCGATGTGCCCGGCCTCGGGCCCGTACTCGCGATCGGCGCGGTGATCATCGCCCTCGTCGCGGTGCGGGCACTGGTTCCGCCGGGAACCCTGCGCGCGCGCCGCGGTCTTCCGGCGGTCATCCTGGTCCGCGGACTCGGTGCCGCCGCCTTCTTCGGCACGCAGGTCTACCTGCCGTATCTGCTGACCGATCGGTACGCCCTGTCACCCACGCTCGCGGGGCTCGCGCTGACCGGTGGTGCGCTGGCATGGTCCACGGCTGCGACGGTGCAGGGGCGGATGGGTGCACGCCTGTCCAGCGTGACGGCGGTGCGGGTCGGCACCCTGCTCGTGCTGGCGGGCATCCTTCTGACGGTGCTGACGGCGGCGTTCCGCTGGGATGCCGCGACGATCGCCGTCGCGTGGATCATCGCGGGCACCGGGATGGGGCTGATGAGCCCGAGGTCGAGTGCGCTGACGCTCGGCATGTCGACCCCGGAGACCCAGGGGTTCAACAGCGCGGCGATGACGGTCGCCGACTCCTTCGGGAGCGCTCTGGCTCTCGCCATCACCGGGGCGTTGTTCGCCGCTGTGGCGACCAGCGGAGATCCCTTCACGGCCGTCTTCGCCCTCGCCGGTGCGCTCGCCGTCGCCGCCGCCGTCCTGGCGCCCAGGGTGCGGGCGGGCATCAGCAGCGCCTCGACGAGCACGGAGGCGAGAGCATGACCACGGATATCGGGAGAGCGGGAACCATGAGAGCGGTCGTCCAGCGTGAACTCGGCTGGCCGGACGTGCTCACCGTTGAAGACGTGCCGATGCCGGAGCCCGGCGAGGGGCAGGTGCGCATCCGGGTCGGCGCGGCGGGGGTGCACGCCGTGGACACCGACATCCGCCGCGGCGAAGGCCCCGCGTCGATGCCGCAGACGCTTCTTCCGATGACGCCCGGCCGTGAAGTCGCAGGCATCGTGGATGCCGTGGCGGCAGACGTCGACGAGAATCTCCTCGGCGCGCGCGTCGTCGCACACGTCGGATTCCTGAACGGCGGGTACGCCGAGTTCGCACTCGCTCCGGCGACCGCCCTTCACGTCATCCCGGAGTCCGTGCCCTTTGCCCAAGCGGTCGCCGCGATCGGCACGGGGCGCACGGCGCAGCTCGTGCTCGAGCACGCGGGGATGCAGGAGGGCGACGTCGTCATCGTCCCCGGAGCATCCGGCGGGCTCGGCAGCCAGCTCGTCCAGCTGGCGCTGTCGGCGGGGTCCACGGTGGTCGCCCTCTTCGGGGGCGAGGCGAAGCGGGCCGTCGTCGAGCGGCTCGATTCCGTGTCTGCGGCTGATCGCGGTCGTTTTCTGCCACTGGATGCCACGGACGAGACATGGCCCGAACGCATGATCGCGGCACTCGGCGAGAGGACGCCGTCGCTGCTGCTCGACGGCGTCGGCGGCGCGATCGGCAGGGCGGCTGTCGAGACACTCGGGCGCGGCGCGCGCATCGTGATCATCGGATGGTCGAGCGGTGCGGCCGTGCGGCTCGACACCGACGACATCGTCGAACGCTCCCTCACGGTCACGGTTCCGCTCGGGCGCCCCGTCACCCAGCTGCGCGTGCTGGAGCGCCGTGCGCTCGATGCGGTCGCGGAGGGGCGAACGGCGCCTCCGGTCGACGAGTTCCCGCTGGAGGATGCCGGCGCCGCGCACGCGGCCATCGAGGAGCGTCGCCAGCGCGGAAAGGTCGTGCTGATTCCCTGAGCGCGTCGGATGCGGAACAAAGTCCGTGACTCGACGTTGCACTTCGGTGAGACTGGGCTCTGCGGCCAGACCCGGAGGAAGAGGCGACGATGGCGACCGAAGAGTATGACCTGATCATCCTGGGCGGAGGACCGGTCGGTGAGAACGTCGCCGATCGCGCCGTGCAGGCCGGGCTCAGCGCGATCATCGTGGAGAGCGAACTCGTGGGCGGCGAATGCTCCTACTGGGCGTGCATGCCGTCGAAGGCTCTGCTGCGTCCGGCGCAGGCGCTCCGCGCGGCTCAACGCGTCGGTGGTGCGGCCGAGGCCGTGACCGGAGCGCTCGACGTGCGCGCGGTGCTCGCCCGCCGCGACGGGTTCGCCAGCAACTGGTCGGATGACGGACAGGTGCAGTGGCTGAACTCCGCCGGCATCGATCTCGCGCGCGGGCACGGCCGTCTCACCGGGGAACGCGAAGTCACCGTCACCGACGCGGACGGGGCGACCCGGGTGCTGAAGGCGCGGCACGCGGTCGCGATCAGCACCGGATCGGATGCGGTCATCCCGCCGATCGATGGATTGCGTGACGCGTCGCCCTGGACGAGCCGAGAGGCGACGAGCGCCCAGGAGGTGCCCGACGCGCTCGCGATCATCGGGGGTGGCGTTGTCGCGGTGGAGATGGCGACCGCCTACGCGAGCCTCGGCTCGACGGTGACGCTGATCGCCCGCGGGGAGCTGCTCGGATCGATGGAGCCGTTCGCAGGGGAGCGGGTCGCCGCAGGCCTTCGCGGGCTCGGCGTCGACCTCCGTACCAGCACCGGCACGACATCGGTGCGTCGAGACCCATCCGGAGTGACCATCGCGCTCGACGACGGCAGCGAGATCACGGCGAACGAGGTGCTGGTCGCGACCGGGCGTCGGGCCCGCAGTGACGACATCGGCCTGGAGACCGTCGGCCTCACCCCCGGCCGATGGATCCAGACGGATGACACGCTGCGCGTACCCGGGATGGATTGGCTCTACGCGGTCGGCGACGTCAACGGCCGTGCGCTGCTCACCCACCAGGGCAAGTACCAGGCGCGGGCCGCCGGCGATGTCATCGCGGCGAGGGCCAAGGGGGAGACCGTGGATGCCGCAGGATGGGGCCGTCATGCCGCCACCGCCGACCACGCGGCCGTGCCTCAGGTCACGTTCTCGGAGCCGGAGGTCGCATCGGTCGGACTCACCGAGCATGCCGCGCGGGAAGCGGGAAACGCCGTGCGGGTTGTCGACTACGACCTGGGGCACGTGGACGGCGCGCGACTGTACGAGGACGGCTTCGAAGGCCAGGCGCGACTCGTCGTCGACACCGAGCGCGACGTGATCCTCGGGGCGACGTTCGTCGGCCCCGGCGTCGCCGAGCTCCTTCAGGCGGCCACCGTCGCCGTCGTCGGCGAAGTGCCGATCTCCCGCCTCTGGCATGCGGTCCCCGCGTATCCGACGATGAGCGAGGTCTGGCTCCGGCTGCTCGAGGCGTACGGACGGGACTCCGCGTGACTCGCTCACCTCGCACCTCCGAGCGCGGTGCACGGTCCAATCCGTCCGTGCTTCGGCTCCGAACAGACCAAGGATCTCCGCGGTAGGCCGCGCGTCCGGGTCAGCGGTGCATCTGTGTGCACATCGAACCCGGTCGGCACAACCCTGCCCAGGATGTCCGTGACCTCTTATACGCTCGAAATCGAGTCGATCGACCGTCTGGAGACCAGCCCATGATCGAGTTCCGTTCCGTCACGAAGCAGTTCCCCGATGGCACCGTGGCCGTCGACGATTTCAGCCTCGTGCTGCCCTCGCGAAAGACGACCGTGTTCGTCGGGTCATCGGGATGCGGCAAGACCACGCTCCTGCGGATGATCAACCGCATGGTCGAGCCGACGTCCGGTGACGTCGAGATCGACGGCGAGAGCGTGCTCGGCGGCGATCCGGTCGCGCTTCGCCGGAGCATCGGTTACGTCATGCAGAACTCCGGACTCATGCCGCACTTCACGGTGATCGACAACGTGGCGACCGTGCTGCGGCTGAACGGGGTGAGCCGGTCGGCCGCGCATCAGCGGGCACGGGAACTTCTCGACACCGTGGGCCTCGCCCAGAGTCTCGCCGATCGGTACCCGAGTCAGCTGTCCGGCGGACAGCAGCAGCGCGTCGGCGTCGCCCGCGGACTCGCCGCCGACCCGAACATCCTGCTCATGGACGAGCCGTTCGGAGCCGTCGATCCGATCGTCCGCGCCGATCTGCAGCAGGAGACCATCCGGCTGCAGCACGAGCTCGACAAGACGGTCGTCTTCGTGACCCACGACATCGACGAGGCATTCCTGCTCGGCGACCAGGTCGTGATCCTCGACAAGGGCGCGCGCATCGTGCAGGTGGGCAGCCCGAGCGAGATCATCGAGAATCCGGCGAATGATTTCGTCTCGGCGTTCATCGGCGTCGAGCGCGGCCGACGCGCACTGCACCTCAAGCAGACGCCACGCGGCACCGTCGTCGTCGACTCAGAGGGGCGCACGCAGGGCGCGATCGTCGAGCAGGCCGAAGTCGCCGACACGGCGGATGCCGTCGCCGGAAGTCGTGCGCAGGACGGCTCGCTGTGACCTGGGTCCTCGACAACCTCGGGCTCATCCTCGAGCTGACCGCGGCGCACCTCCGGCAGAGCGTCGTGCCGATCGTGCTCGGCTTCCTGCTGTCGCTGCCGCTCGGATGGGTGGCGTGGCGCTACCGCCTCGTCCGCGGTCCGATCATCGCGCTCACCGGGCTGCTGTACACGATCCCCTCGTTGGCGCTGCTGATCCTCCTGCCCTCCGTCGTCGGCTATTCGGCGAGGAGCGAGGCCAACCTCATCATCGCGCTGACGATCTACGCCGTCGCGATCCTGGTGCGGGCCGTCGCAGACGGGCTCGATTCGGTGGACGACGGTGTGCGCCAGGCCGCCACCGCCACCGGTTTCGCGCCGTTCCGGCGATTCTGGGCGGTCGAGTTCCCGCTCGCCGGGCCCGTGATCCTCGCGGGTCTCCGGGTGACCGCCGTCAGCACGATCTCCCTCGCCACGGTGGGCATCCTGATCGGCGTCCGAAACCTCGGATACCTGTTCACCGACGGTCTGCAGCGCCGCATCATCGCGGAGGTCCTCGCCGGAGTGATCGCCGTCGTGGTGATCGCGCTGATCGTCGACTTCCTGCTGCTGCTCGCGGGGCGGGCGCTGATGCCCTGGACTCGTGCAGTGGCGAAGACCGCGAAGACCGCGCCGAGCCCGGCGGCGACGATGAGGGCGGCCGCATGAACCTTTTCGCCGATGCTTTCGCCTGGCTGTTCTCGCCTGATCGGTGGCAGGGCACCTACGCTCTTCCGGTCCTGTTCGGCCAGCACATCGCCTACACGCTCATCTCGGTCCTGATCGCCGCGCTCATCGCCCTGCCCGCGGGATGGCTCATCGGGCACACCGGTCGCGGTCGAGAGATCGCCGTCGCGATCTCGGGGGCCGCCAGGGCGATCCCGTCGTTCGGCCTGATGGTGCTGATGGTCCTGCTGCTGGGCGTGCTGCGCGTGCCGGAGGCCGCGATCATCACCTTCGTGCTCCTCGCCATCCCGTCACTCCTCGCGGGCGCCTACACCGGGTTGGAGGCGATCGATCGCCGCGTGCTGGATGCCGCACGGGCGATGGGGATGACCGAGTGGCAGGTGTTCTGGAAAGTGGAGGTGCCACTGGGGTTGCCGCTGCTGGTCGGCGGGCTGCGGTCGGCGCTGCTCCAGGTCATCGCTACGGTCACCATCGCCGCCTACGTGAACCTGGGCGGCCTCGGCTGGCCGATCATCCAGGGCATTCCGCTGCAGAAGTTCGACCAGGTCCTCGGCGGTGCGATCCTCGTCGCGCTGCTCGCTCTGCTCGTCGACCTGCTGCTCGCCCTCGCCCAGCACGCCGCTGTCCCGGCGGGGGTGCGCGCGGTGCCCGCGCGGGAGCGCCGCCGCGCGCGATCCTCATCTGCCCACGCCTCACCGGCGCCCGCCTGACCGCATGCGTCCCCGACCTCAAGACCCCAGAAAGCTCCAGAGAAAGAGAAGCCCCATGTTCACAGCACGTAAGTCTCGACTCGCTCTCGCGGGGGGCCTCGCCCTTGCCGCATCCCTCGTTCTCGCCGGCTGTGCGAGCAGCAACCCGCTCGACGCGCCGTCCGAGGAGACCGGCGCAGGCGGCGGCGGTGACGACACCATCGTCATCGGATCGCAGGCGTACTACTCGAACGAGATCATCGCCGAGATCTACGCCCAGGCCCTCGAGGCGGCCGACTTCACGGTCGACCGCCAGTTCACCATCGGCCAGCGCGACGTGTACATGCCCGACGTGGAGTCCGGCGCGATCGACCTGTTCCCCGAGTACACGGGCAACCTGCTCGAGTATCTCGACGACAGCGCCACCGCGACCAGCCCCGACGACGTGTATGCGGCTCTGCAGGATGCACTGCCCGACGGCCTCACCGCACTCGAGTACGCCGAGGCATCCGATCAGGACACCTACACGGTGCTGAAGAGCTTCGCCGACGCGAACAAGCTGACGAGCATCTCCGACCTGTCGAAGGTCACCACCCCGGTCACGATCGGCGCCGCTCCCGAGTTCGAGGAGCGTCCGTATGGGCCGGCTGCGGCCAAGGAGGTCTACGGCGTCGACCTGGCGTTCTCCGCGACCGGGCCGACCACGCTGGAGTCGCTGCTGGCCGGCGAGATCCAGGTCGCCGACATCTACTCGGCAGACCCGGCTTTCCAGACGGAGGAGATCGTCGCACTCGAAGACCCGGAGAACATCATCCTGGCCTCGAACGTCGTGCCGATCGCCTCGACCGACGTCGCCGACGAGATCGCCGACGTCATCAACGCCATCAGCGCGAAGCTCACCGCCGAGGAACTGGTGGGCCTCAACGTGCAGAGCACGGTCGACCAGAAGTCGGCGGCCGACATCGCGAAGTCCTGGCTGGAGAAGAACGGCCTGCTCTGACCGGACAGACAGGGGGCCTTCCGATGACCATCGGAAGGCCCCCTCTGCATGCGGGCGTGCGGCCTGAGACAATGGAGTCCATGGCAACGGATAGATCGGCATGATCTCGAAGCGAGATCTCGCCCAACGGCTCGACATCTCCCTGGAGATGGCCGACCGCCACGGATTCGGCGACGGGGCGAGCGAATCCGAGCTCGTGGCGCTCGAACAGGATCCGCCCGCGTGGCTCGTCCAGTCGCGGTCGAACCGCAAGAAGGGCGCCCGCCCCGTGTGGGTCACCCTGACCTGCGAAGTGTGCGGCTACACCGAGACGACCAGGCCCAAGAAGTGGTGGCCGGAGTTCACGTACGTCAGTTGCCGCCACCACGCACTCGGCGAACTTCCGAAGCCGGCTGATGGGCACCATCGCGGCCAGTTCGAGGGCGTCGGAAGCCGATTCGTCGGCATCGTCGATCAGGAGCTCTAGACCCTGGCGTCCTGACGCGGCACCCACACCTGCTTGATGATGATCAGGATGGATGCCGCAACCGGCACGGCCACCAGCGCGCCGAGGAGCCCGAGCAGTGTGCCTCCGGCGAGAGCGCCGATCACCACGAGTGAGCCAGGGATCGAGATCGCCCTGTTCATCACGCGGGGGGTGATCACATACGCCTCGACCTGCATGTAGACGAGGTAGATGATCCCGAAGATGAGCGCGGCCACCGGGTCGGTGAACAGGGCGAGTCCGGTGCCGATGACCCAGAACATCACGGAGCCGACCAGCGGGATCAGGGTGACGCAGAACGCGACGGTCGCCATCAGCGGCGGGAAGGGCAGGCCGAGCGCTGTGTACAGCACGAGAGCGATCATCGCGTTGAAGAAGGCCAGTACGACCATCCCCATCACGTAGCCGCCGACCGCATCGGTGATCAGATCGGTGATGTCTGCGGTGCGGGCGCGGTCGCGGGCCGGGGCGAGGCTGAGCATCCCCTTCTTCATCCCGGGAAGCGTGGCGACGAAATAGATCGTGAGCACGAGTACGACGATGGCGCCGGAGATGCCCGTCGCGATCGAGGCACCCACCTGCAGGGCGCCGCCGCCGATCGCGGCGATGTTGCCCGGGTCGGAGAGGAACTTCTGGATATCGGCGACGAGGGTCTGGAACTGGTCGCCGAACTGCCTGTCGAGGGTGGCGTAGAGATCGGTAGCGGTGAACTCCTGGATCATCGCCGGCACCGAGCGGACGAAGCTGGCGATCTGCTCGATCACGATCGGAAGCACCATCCACAGGATCAGCGCGACGACCACGATGAGGCCGAGGATCACGACGGCCACGGCCACGGCGCGGGAGAGGCCGCGCCGCTCGAGGAACCGGACGGCGGGGTCGAGGCCGAGAGCTGCGAAGAGCGCCAACGCGATATAGATGAGCACGGTCGCGAGGTTCGACAGGGCAAGACCCAGCAGAACGGCCGCGAGCCCCCCGAGCGTGACCAGGAACCCGAAGACGAAGGGCCGGTCGATGCGCGTCCAGAAAGAGCGGCTCGGCGTCATCGGCTCGATGACCACGGCGCGCGGCACCGATGCGGAGGAGGGAGCGGGTGACGGCGGCACCTCGACGGGCGGGGTGTCGTCGATGACGTCGGGTGTCGTCGATTCGTCGTTGCTCATGCCCTCACGATATCGGTGTCACAGCTGGGATCGACGGCGGCGGAACCTCCTAGAGTAGGGGCATGACAGCAGCCATGGACCCCCGGGAAGAACTGCTACGGCTGCGTGCCACGATCGACAACATCGATGCCGCCCTCATCTTCATGCTGGCCGAGCGTTTCCGTGCCACCCAACAGGTCGGGCACCTGAAGGCCGAGCATGAGATGCCGGCATCCGACCCGCGGCGCGAAGAGCAGCAGACAGCCCGCCTCCGGGCGCTCGCCGAAGAGGCCCACCTCGACCCCGAGTTCGCCGAGAAGTGGTTCAACTTCGTCGTGGCCGAGGTCATCCGCCATCACACCGAGGCGGCCGAAGGCCGCTGACGAGGGTCCGCCGCGCTCGGGGGAGATCACCGATGCCGCACGGAAGGCTTGACGGCGCCCTCGCACGCGCGCATAGTTAAGGCATCCACTAATTAAGGATTTGCTTACATGGATGCAGCGGATGAACTCAGCCTCGTCTTCCAGGCCCTCGCCGATCCGACCAGGCGTGCGATGATCTCGCGCCTCAGCAGCGGCTCGACGACCGTCGGAGAACTGGCCGAGCCGTTCGCGATGAGCCGCCCCGCGATCTCGCAGCACCTCAAGGTGCTCGAGCGCGCCGGTCTCGTCGAGCGGACCGTCGACGCGCAATGGCGACGGTGCACGCTCCGCACGGAACCCCTCGACGAGGCTGCGGCCTGGGTCGAGCGGCACCGCGCCGAGTGGAACGCGCGCTTCGACGCGCTCAGTGAGCGACTCCAGGAGCTGAAAGGAACGACCGATGCCTGAGCAGACGGCGACGAGCCAGAAGCAGTTCACCATCACACGCGTCTTCGACGCGCCCCGCGACCTGGTGTGGCGCGCCTGGACGGATCCCGAGGAGGCCATCTTCTGGTGGCATCCGCGAGGCGTGAGTCTCCCCCGGGAGAGCGTCGAGATCGATGCGCGACCAGGCGGCCGGTACCGCTACACGATGATCGCGCCGGACGGCACGGAATATCCCACCGCCGGGGTGTACCGCGAGATCACGCCGCCGGAGCGGCTCGTCTTCACCTGGGGATCTCAGGGCGATCCTGACGAATCCGCCCCGGTCATCACCGTCGACTTCGCGACGCACGGCGATGCCGGCGATGAGACGCTGATGACGTTCCATCTGCAGGGTTTCGACGGTGCACCGGGCGATGAGTTCGTCTACGACGGCTGGGACTCGGCGTTCGACATCCTCGTCGAGCATCTAGACGGGGAGGCATCCTGATGGGCCTCCTCACGGTCGAGCAGATCGTGAGCGTCGACGGATACGCCGCAGAGCCCGACGGCGGCATCGGCTTCATGGATGCCGCCGATGTCGGCAACGCCAATGACGACGACCAGCTCGCGTTCCTTCACGGCGTCGACGCGATCCTGCTGGGCGCGAACACCTACCGGATGTTCGCGGGGTACTGGCCGACGGCCGACCCCGACGTCGAGGTCGTCGCCGAACCGATCAACCGCCTGCCGAAGTTCGTCATCTCGAACACGCTCACCGAGGCGCCCTGGGGCGACGGGGCGATCGAGATTCTCCGAGGTGACGCCACACGTGCAGTCACCGATCTCAAGGAGCGGTACGGCCGGATCGTCGTCTGGGGCAGCCTCGAGCTCGCCGACGCGCTGTTCGAGGCTGGTCTGGTCGATGAGCTGCGCCTCCGCGTCGTACCGGTGCTCATCGGCGAGGGGCGCTCGTTCACGCCGACGTCGCTCGGCCAGCGCCGCCTCGACCTGGATCGGGTCGTCTCGCACCCGAGCGGTCATGTCGGAATGACCTACCGGGTCGTGGCATCCGCCTGAGAATGCTGAAGGCCCCGGAACGCGACGGCGTTCCGGGGCCTTCAATGTGAAGCTACTTCGAGGTGCCCTGCGACACCGATCCCTGCAGCTGACGCTGGAAGAAGATGTACACCAGGAGCACCGGCACGATCGTGATGATCACCGCGGCGAACAGAGCGCCCTGGTCGACCTCGTACCCTGCGGCCGACGCGAACGCCGCCATTCCCTGCGACAGCACGTACTGCGATGAGTTCGGGTTCAACGCGACGGGCAGCAGGAACTGATTCCACAGGCCGAGGAAGTTCAGGATGCCGACCGCTGCCAGGCCGGGCTTGGCCATCGGCAGCATCACCTGGAAGAAGGTGCGCCATTCGCTCGCGCCGTCGACGTAGGCCGCTTCCTGGATCTCGTACGGCAACGACTTGAAGAACGAGTAGAGGAAGAACACCGTGAACGGCAGCGCGAACGCCACATAGGTGATGATGAGCCCCGGCAGAGTGCCGAGCAATCCGATCCCCTGCAGGACGAAGAACAGCGGAACGATCGCGAGGAACACCGGGAAGGTGAGACCCGCGAGCATCAGGTAGTAGATCACCCTGCTGCCGGGCACCGAGAACCGCGCGAGCACGTAGGCGCACATCGCGCCGAGCAGCATCACCAGGACCAGCGAGACGCCGACCACGATGATCGTGTTCAGGAACATCTGGCCGAAGTTGTGCTTCGTCCAGGCGTTGATGTAGTTCGTGAAGTCCCACGACGACGGCAGCGTGAACGGCGATTCGAAGATCTCCGACGTGGACTTGAACGAGCTGAACAGCGTCCACAGCAACGGCAGGATCACCACGATCGACCAGATGGCCAGCACGATGTGCGAGATGGTGCCGACGACCTTGTCGCCAGTCGTCGTCCTGGTCTTGCGGACCAGAACCGGATTCTTGCGGGCGCGCTTCGGATCGATCGAGATCAGGGTCTGCGTCTTGTCGCTCATATGCGTCCCCCATCGTCTTTGCCGCCGGTGAGTCTGTTGACCAGGAACACGAGCGCGGCGAACAGCAGCGTGATCACCGCGAGCACGACGCCCATGGCACTCGCCAGGCCGAACTGGCTCTTCTCGAATGCGGTGCGGTACAGGTACTGCGACATCACGAGAGTGGTGTTACCGGGGCCGCCGGTGGCGTTCAGGGCCGCCATGTAGACGAACGCGTCGAGTGCCATGATGCCGATGTAGATGTACGCGGTCTGCACGTTGTCGCGGATCAGCGGGAGGGTGATCGAGATCGTCGTGCGGAATCGGCCGGCGCCGTCGATGCGGGCGGCCTCATAGGTCTCGGCAGGGATGCCCTTGATCGCGGCGATGAACAGCACCATGTAGAAGCCGACCATGCCCCAGACGATCACGAAGATCGACGCACCCATCGCGGTGGTCTCGTCGCCGAGCCAGGCGAAGCCCTTCACATCCAGTCCGGCCGTATCGAGGATGCCGTTGAGCAGCCCCTCCGGCGAGTAGATCAGCGCCCAGAGGATGCCGATCACGATCGCGGGAATGACGTACGGGAAGAACGAGACGACGCGGTAGAAACTCGATCCGCCGAGGCCGCGAACCTGACCACTGCTCGGGCCGCCGACCGTGATCATGCTCGCGAAGACGAGCGCGATCGACAGGGTGATCAGCGGCACGGCGATCGCCAGAAGGATGTTGTTGCCCATGGCCTGGAGGAACGTCGAGTCGGAGAAGAGTCGACCGAAGTTCTTGAGCCCGACGAAGTCCATCTCCGGCGAGAAGCCGGTCCAGTTCGTCATCGAGTAATACACGGCCTGCACGAACGGCGAGATCACGAAGATCAGGAAGATCGCCACCGGCAGGACGAGGAACACCAGCAGGAAGGAGACGTAATCGAAGGTCAGCGGGCGCTGCCCAAGACGGGGCGGCTTGCGCCGCCCCGTCTTGGGAGTGATGACTGCGGCGGTGTTCGTCGCCGAGTCAAGACCGGGAAGTGAGGTCACTTGATCTCGATCTTGTTGACCGAGTCGTCGTCGCGGACCTTGTCGGTGAGGGCCTGCAGCTGCTGGGTGATCTCAGCGACCGTCATCTTGCCGTCGAGGAACGAGTTCCAGATCGGCAGCTGGTCGCTGTTCATGCCGTACAGGTTGAACGACTTGATGGTGAAGACGTTCTCACCGGCGGTCGCCAGCAGTTCCGACTGCGACACGAGTGCGGTCGAGCCGAAACCGTCTTCGGGAACGGTGCCCTTGACGATCGTCGGAGCGAGCTTCTCCTTCGCGAAGGCGGTCGCCGACTCCTTGGAGAGCATCGTGCGCAGCAGCTCCTTGCCACCGGCCGGGTTCTTCGCCTTGGTCGGAACGACGAACGGCTCGCCGGCCTCGGCGCGCATCGTGCCGGCCGGGGTCGTCTGGCTGGTGTTGAGGGGCAGCTCGGCGAGGCCCTTCATCGCGAAGCCCTCCTTCGTCTGCGACTTCATCTCGTTCTCGATCCACGAGCCCGACGGGTACAGCAGCGCCTCCTGCTTGTTGCTCCACTGCGCCTGCGCCTCGGTGAACTGCGTGCCCGAACCGCCCGGCTTCACGTAACCCGAAGCGATCAGGTCGTGGAAGATCGTCAGGATGTCCTGGATGACCGGGTTGGACCAGCATCCCTCTTCGAGGTTCTCGAGCGGCAGGCGCACGTCGTCGCCACCCTGGATGACGGCCGAGTCGACGACCATCGTCTGGTAGTAGGTCGCCGCTTCCTTGCCCCAGAGGAACAGGAACTTGCCCTGTGCCTTTGCGGCCTCGCCGAGAGCCTTGAGGTCCTGCCAGCTCGTCGGCACCTTCCAGCCGTTCTCCTCGAACAGGCTCGACGAGTACCACAGGCCGTACACGGTCATGACGTAGTTCAGTGCGACGAACTTGCCGTCGAACGTACCGGGAGCCTCGACGCCGCCGTACAGCGTGTCGCGGATCTTCTCGCCCTCGAGGTTCTCGGAGTCGATCACCGAGGTGAGGTCTTCGAGCTGGTCGATGATCGTGTTCCAGCCGATCGAGTTCGCGCCGGAGTTGTCGATGAGGTCCGGCGGGTTGCCGCCGACGAAGCGCGGCTGCAGTTCGGTGGCGATCTTGGTCGAGGGCGAGACCTTGACGGTGACGCCGTCGAGACCCTTGCTCTTCTCCATCAGCTTCGCGGCGTTCTCGACGTAGTCGACGCCGTAGCCACCGTTGAAGATGACCGCGTCGACGGTCGTGTTGGCTGCGACACCGAACGGGTTGTCGGATGTCACCTCGCCCTTGGGTCCGGTGCTTCCGCCGCCGCCGGGTGCGGCGCAGGATGCGAGGGACATGCCAAAGGGCAGCAGCAGCGCCGTCGCGGCTGCACCGCGCAGCAGGTTGCGGCGGCTGATGGACTGGTTGTTGAGTTCCATCTTCGTACCTTTCGTTGTGGTGTGATCGGTGAGGGTGTGTCGGGTGCGCTCAGGCGCCCCGTCGGATGCGGCCGCGGTAGCGGTCTTCGAGGACTGAGTTGTGGTCGTCGCCGCCGGGAATGTTGGCGGAGATGTACATCGGGGGCGTCTCGCCGCGGTCGGCGATCGTGCGCGCCACCCCGAGCGTGAGCAGCTGAGCGATGTACGCGGCGGTGATCGACGAGATCGCGCCGGCTCCGATGCCGTCGGCGACCTCGAGAGTCGTGTCGCCGTAGGGGGCGAGGTTGTCGATGACGATGTCGGCGACCTCGCTGAGACGCTGGCCGGACGGATGCTTCGGCTGCACGCGTGCGGTGTGCTCCAGGCTGGTCACCGCGATCACGCTGTGCCCGTGCTCTTTCGCCCACAGCGCTGCGCCGACGATGGATCCGTTCACGCCGGAGTTCGAGGCGATCACGAAGATGTCGTTCTCGCCCACCGGGACGGTTGCCATGAGCTCCTCGACGACCCACGGTTCGCGCTCCAACGCGCCGGTGAGCACCTCGACGTCGCGATCTCCGTGCATCACGATGTCGCGGAGCGCGAAGCGGTTGGTCGGGATGAGTCCGCCTGCGCGCCCGGAGATCTCCATGGCGAAGGCTTCGGAGTGTCCGGTGCCGAAGGCGTGGATGACGCCGCCGCCGTCGAGAGCGCCGACCAGCAGTCCGATCGCACCGTCGAAGGCACCGGATTCGGCTCGAGCGGTCAGTTCCGCGAGTCGGGTCTGCGCCTCGCGGAACAGGTCTGACGCATCGGTCATCGCGGGTCTCCTTGCTGGAACTGCTTCACTGACAGGTCGTCGGGTTGCCGGCCTCGCCATTGCCGAGGCCCATGCTGCGTGGCACCATTGCCTCCAGAATCCGACCCCGGGATTTCCCTTGGGTTGAAGCTATGCTCACGGCGCATCAAGGTCAAGTTAGGACGCATAACAAATGGGTCACGACATGTTGATGTTGGGCGTGGACGCCGGTGGAACATCGACCAGGGCGGTGCTGACGAACGCCGGCGGGGCGTGTCTCGGCTACGGCGTCGGCGGGCGCGGCAACCCGATCTCTGCGGGTCCTGAGCGGGCGGCGGACGGCGTGCTGGAGGCCGTTCAGGGGGCGGTCGCGTCGGCCGGCTGTGCGGTGGGCGACATTGCCGTGATCACCGCGGCCATGGCCGGACAGCGAGCGTCCGGCGCCGGGGCGGAGCGGCTTCGCGACCGGCTGACCGCTGCCGGCTTCACCGGACGACTCGCCTTCGAGTCCGATCTGCTGGCGACGTATTTCAGCGGGGCGGCGGAGGAGTTCGGGTACGCGATCGTGTCCGGCACCGGGGCAAGCGTCATCCGCATCTCGGGCGGTCGGATCGACGTGGCGAGCGACGGTCTGGGCTGGCTGCTGGGCGACCGCGGCAGCGGCTTCTGGATCGGTCGCCGCGTCGCCAGGGCCGTGGTGCAGGATCTCGACGCCACGGGACCGGAGACGGCGCTGACGCGCGGGGTGCTCGATCATCTCGGCATCCCCTCGGAGTCCACGCGCGGCGACGGCCGCTCGGTCATGCTGGAGCGGATCGTCGACGCGCTGTACGCCCGGCCGCCGATCGAGCTCGCCTCGCTGGCGCCGCTCGCGTTCGCGACCGAAGGAGATCCGGTGGCCGAGCGCATTCTGCGACGGGCGGGCGAGCATCTCGCCGACTCGCTGATCGCCGTCCTGACCGGACCGGGGCCGCTCGTCGCGGGAGGTGGCGTGCTGTCGCGCCCCGGAGCGGTGCGGGATGCTTTCATGAGGCGCCTCGGAGCTGCCGCGGTCGGCCTGGATCTGCGTCCGGTCGTCGACGGGGTCATCGGAGCGGGCGTGCTCGCGCTGCGCGCCGGCGGGGTGCCGACGACGGACGAAACGCTCGCGACGCTCACCGCGACGCTCGCCCGCTTTCGGTGACGCCCGGCGAATCTCGAACCCCATGTTGTTCTCATCGAGCGATACTCTATGATCGAAACCGGCTTAAAACAATCACAAATATGCATCTTTGATGAAAGGGTCCCATCGATGACCGATTCCCTGCCTGGCGCACACATGCGTGAAGAGCTCACTTCGCAGCCCGATATGTGGGCGCAGGCCGCCGATCTGCGTGAGGGGCAGCAAGCCCTTCCCGCCAAGGGCGCACGCGTCGCGGTCGTCGGATGCGGCACCTCCTGGTTCATGGCGCAGTCCTACGCCGTGCTGCGCGAGACCGCCGGCTTCGGCGAGACCGATGCGTTCGCGGCATCCGAGTCGTTCGTCGACCGCGGCTACGACGCCGTCGTCGCACTCACCCGCTCCGGCACGACGACCGAGGTGCTCGAGCTCGTCGAAGGCCTCCGAGGACGCGTCCGGACGATCGGCGTGATCGGAGACCCGGAGTCGCCGCTCGTCTCGCTCGTCGACGACGCCGTGCTGCTGCCGTTCGCCGACGAGAAGTCGGTCGTGCAGACGCGGTTCGCGACCACCGCGCTGGCTCTCTTCCGCGCCTCGCTCGGAGAAGACCTCAGCCAGGCGATCGCCGACGCTCGCGCCGTTCTGGATTCGACGGATGACGCCGAACTCCTCGATGCCGAGCAGTACTCGTTCCTCGGCCGTGGCTGGACCGTCGGTCTCGCACACGAGGCCGCGCTGAAGATGCGCGAATCCTCGCAGTCCTGGACCGAGTCGTACCCCTCGATGGAATACCGCCACGGTCCGATCGCGATCGCCGCGCCCGGCCGCGTGACCTGGCAGTTCGGAGAGGCGCCCGAGGGTCTCGCCGCGCAGGTCGAAGCCACCGGCGCGCGCTTCGAGCAGAACTCGATCGACCCGATGGCCGACCTCGTTCGGCTGCACCGCGTCGCACTCGATCGCGCCGTCGCCCGCGGCCTCGACCCCGACCAGCCGCGGAACCTCAGCCGTTCCGTCATCCTGGACGCCTGAACGGATCGGTGATGGCCACGCCTGAGGATGCGGCGGTGCCGGACGTCGAGCGCGACGCCTCCGGCGAGACCCTCGCCGAGGTCCGTTCGCTCGGCGCCGGCGCCCCCGTGCTGGCCTTCGACGTGGGCGGCACCGACATCAAGTCGGCGCTGTTCGATGCCGACGGCACCGCGTGGGGTCTGCGGCGCACCCCGACCCCGGTGGCTCAGGGCGACCGCACCGAGGTTCTGATCGAGCGACTCGGCGTGCTCGCGGCCGAGCTGCGCGCCGCGTATCCGAATGTGGTGCCGCAGGCGGCGGGGCTGGTCGTTCCGGGCATCGTCGACGCGGATGCCGGGCTCGGCGTCTTCGCGAGCAATCTCGGCTGGCATGACTCGCCCCTGCGTGACCTCGCTGCAGCGCGGCTCGGACTCCCGGTCGCATTCGATCACGATGTGCGCGCCGCCAGCTGGGCCGAGCACCGGCTCGGCGGAGCGCGTGCGTACCAGAACTCGGTCGTCCTCGTCATCGGCACCGGGATCGCGGGTGCTCTGCTCGTGGGCGGAGTGCCGTACACCGCCGGCGGTTACGCGGGCGAGATCGGGCATTCGCCGATCGCCGACGGGCCGCTGTGCGCATGCGGTGCGCGCGGCTGCCTGGAGGCGGTCGCGTCGGCCGGTGCCATCGCGCGGCGTTACCGCGAAGCCACCGGCGTCACGCCGGACGGTGCGAAGGACGTCATCGCCCGCGCGGCGGCCGGTGATGAGGTCGCCGCCGAGATCTGGAGTTCCGCGTTGGATGCCCTCACGATGTCGCTCGCGCAGATCACGGCGGTCGTCGCACCGGAGGCGATCGTGATCGGCGGAGGCCTTTCCCGGGCCGGCGGCGCGCTGTTCGACGAACTGCGGGCCCGTCTCGCCGCGCGTCTCAGCTTCCATCGCATCCCCGAACTGGTGCCGGCCGAGCTCTCCGGCAACGCCGGCATCCTCGGAGCCGCCCTCCGCGCACGGGAGATCGCATGATCCTCACGGTCACACCGAACCCGGCGCTCGATCTCACCTGGCACCTCGACAGCATCCGGGTCGCCGAGACGCACCGTGCGGATGCCGCAGTGGCCCGCGCCGGCGGCAAGGGCCTCAACGTCGCCAGGGTCGCGCATGCGCAGGGTGCCGGTGCGCGAGCGATCACCACCGTCGGCGGGCGCACCGGCGAGGAGTTCGCGGCCGAGCTGCAGGCGAGTGGCGTTCCGCATCGGCTGGTACCGGTCGCCGGCTCCACCAGGCGCAGCATCGCGCTCGTGGACGAGAGTCTCGGCGACACGACGGTCGTCAACGAGCGCGGGCTCAACCCGACAGACGCGGAATGGGCGATGCTCGTCGGCGAGGTCGCCGACGGGCTGCCTGGTGCCGGGGTGCTCGTGATCTCGGGCAGCCTCCCGCCCGGTGCCCCTGACACTCTGCTGCCCCTCCTGATCGGAATCGGCCGCGATGCCGGCGTTCCGGTCATCGTCGATACCTCCGGCCCCGCCCTGCTGCAGGCGGCGGATGCCGGAGCATCCGTCCTCAAGCCCAATGCCGCCGAACTCGCTGAGGCCACCGGCCTCGACGATCCGATCGAGGGCGCCAGGGTGCTGCTGGATCGCGGAGCATCCATGGTGCTGCTGTCTCGAGGAGCCGACGGGATGCTGGCGATCAGCGCGGCCGGGTCAGCGGACGGCGCCGCCGAATCGCTGCATATCCTCCACGCTCGCCTCCCCGCATCGCTCGCGGGCAATCCGACCGGAGCCGGCGACGCAGCCGTCGCCGCGTGTGCGGTGCTGCTGGATGCAGGAGTGGACGACCCCGAGCAGATCCTCCGCCGGGCGACCGCGTGGTCGGCGGCGGCCGTGCTGATGCCGCTCGCCGGCGAGATCCACAGCAGCTGGCCCGACCTGGAGCGCGCGGTCGAGATCCGTTCACTGCCTGCCGAGCCCGCGTCTCCCTCGCACGACTACGACCCGAAGGACCCCGAATGACTCTTGCCAGCGCCCGCGACCTCATCGCCGCCGCATCCGCCGCCGGCACCGGGATCGGCGCGTTCAACGTCATCCATCTCGAGACCGCGGAGGGGCTGGTGCGGGCATCGGAGCGATCGCAGCTGCCGGTGATCCTGCAGATCTCGCAGAACTGCGCCGACTATCACGGCGGACTCGAGCCGATCGCACTGGCGACGCTCGCTGTCGCGCGCCGAGCCACGACTCCGGTGGCGGTGCATCTCGACCATGCAGAGCGGCCCGACCTCGTCGACGAGGCGATCGCGCTGGGCTTCGGTTCGGTGATGTTCGACGGCGGAGCCCTGCCGTACGACGACAACGTCGCCCTGACCGCCGCGGTCGCCGAGCGAGCGCATGCCGCCGGCGTCTACATCGAGGGTGAATTGGGCGAGGTCGGCGGCAAGGACGGCGCACATGCACCCGGCGTGCGCACCGACCCCGACGAGGCCCGCGCGTTCGTCGCCGCCACCGGCGTGGATGCCCTCGCCGTGGCGGTCGGCTCCTCGCACGCGATGACGGCGAGGACGGCCTCTCTCGACCTCGAGCTCATCGCACGTTTGCATGCCGCGTTGGTGGTGCCCCTGGTGCTGCACGGCTCCTCCGGGGTCGCTGATGCCGTGATCGCCGACGCCGTGCGCGCCGGAATGACGAAGATCAACGTGTCGACGCACCTGAACGGTTTCTTCACCAGGGCGGTCAGAGAACGGCTCTCGGCCGATGAGCGTCTCGTCGACTCGCGCAAGTACCTCGCACCCGCGCGGGACGCCTTGGCGGCAGAGGCGAGCCGGATGCTGCAGCTGTTCACGCTGCAAGACGTCGCGGTGCGCTCATGACCCGCGCTGCGCACCCGTTCCGCGGAGCGTCGGCATGAAGCGGGCAGCCCGCCTGAACGGCATCCTCGACCTGCTGGCGGTCGCCGGCGAGGTCACGGTGGACGACCTCGTCGAGCAGTTCGGGGCCTCTCCGGCAACGACGCGACGCGACCTCGACAGCCTCGCCGAGCAGCGCCTGCTCACCCGCACGCATGGCGGAGCGGTGGCGCAGACCGTCGCCTACGAGCTGCCGATCCGGTACAAGAGCCACTTGCGCACACACGAGAAGGAGAGCATCGCCCAGGCCGCGGCCGCTCTCGTCGCGCCAGGCACCGTGGTCGGCCTGTCCGGAGGCACGACCACCACGGCGATCGCCGCAGCGCTCGCCGCGAGAGACGACCTTGCGGTCCGCGGCATCACCGTGGTGACGAACGCGGTGAACATCGCCGCTCAGCTCGCCACCCGTCCCGACATCAAGGTCGTCGTCACCGGCGGCGTCATCCACTCCCGCAGCTACGAACTCGTCGGCCCGTTCGTCGAGCAGCTGCTGCGCGGAGTGCGGCTCGATATCGCGTTCATCGGGGTCAACGGGCTGGATGCCGAAGGCGGAGCGACCACGCAGGACGAGCGCGAAGCCGCGGTGAACCGGCTGATGGCCGAGCGCGCGCGCCGCGCCGTGGTCGTCACCGACGGCAGCAAACTCGGCATCACGGCCTTCACGGCGGTCGGCGGGGCTGACCTGTTCCCCACCGTGATCACGGATGTCGGAGCGGATGCGGCGGAGGTCGCGGCGCTGCGCGCCGCCGGCTACGAGGTGCTGCTCGCGGAGTAGCCGGCGGGCACAGGCGGTCGGGCCGTACGACCTGCATGATCAGATCACGGTTGTCGGAGCATCCGACGGCGTGTCGTCCTGCAGGTGTGCATCGGTCCTGCAGGTCGCACCGGAATGCGGATGCCGGGTCAGGGCCGCGCGACGGGTTGCTGCAGTTCGGTGACCCAGTCAGATTGGTCCTCCGACACCGCGCGCACGTAAAGCTCGCGGCACGGGCCGTTGGGCACGTAGCCGCGCGCGAGGATCTCGGAGTGCACGGCATCCCAGCTCTCCCGGATGCCGTCCATGGCGCCGAGGTGCACGCCGCAGATCGCAACCTCGACCGCGGGCAGATCGACGAACTCGAAGTCCGCGCGACGGTCGCCGTTGTAGGCGTATCCGGCGGTGATCTCCATGCCGTCCTCGGTGAGCCGGTACTGGGCGATCGGGGTCGACAGTGCTCCGTACTCGTCGCCGAGCACGTCCTCGATGCTTGCGAACAGCGGGCCGACCGCGTCTCCGACCTCGGCCTGCGGGACGGATGCCGTGTGCGCGGCGAGCCGCACTGCGGGCAGCGGCTTCTCGATGATCTCGATGGGTGACATGCGTTTCTCCTTCTCGATGAGGTGGAGCCTGCGTTCCACGTCGATGAGCCGGTTCGCGGCGACCCTGTGCTCCTCCTCGACCTCCGCCTGACGGACGCGCAGCAGCACCGCGATCCGGTCGGCGTCGATCCCCTGCTCGAGGATCAGCGCGATGTCGTCGAGGCCGAAGCCCAGGTGACGCAGCGCGACGATCCGGTGCAGTCTTTCCAGCTGCGAGGGGTCGTAGGAGCGGTAGCCGGTGAACTCGTCGACATGGACCGGAACGAGCAGGCCGGCGGTGTCCCAGTGTCGGAGCATCCGGTGGGTGACCTGTCCGATCTGCGCGAAGGCTCCGATTGACAACATGTCTCAGTTCTCCCGTCTTCCACAGTGTCAGAGTCAAGTCTCGCGTGAATGAGCCTTGCGTCTGGCATCGAGTGCACGCGTGATCCTCGGTCGGAGCAGCGCGATGAGAGCGCCGACGACGAGCCAGAGGATGACCGCCGTGACGAGGACATCGCCGGTCAGGGCGAACACGTCGACCGTCGTGGGAAGCGGATCGACCCGGTCCCCGACGATGTACATGTCGTCGGGGAACGTGGCGGGCTCATAGCGGCTGAGATCCTGGTGATACCAGGGGAACGGCCACCCGAATGCCACGTCGCGCAGCTGCGCAGGCGTGTGCACGGTCGTCGGGACGACGTGTACGATGGTCCAGGTCAGGATGAGCGCCGTCACCAGCGCGCAGAAGACCTCCAGCACCGTGCTCGACCACTTCGACCTGTGCATCGAGCCCCTCCCGAGATCTGCTCTCACGCCACCCTAGGGGAGTGTCTCGTACTGCTTCGCGTGCTCGACCCACCGTGACTCGACGGGAAGGGCGCGCAGTGCTTTGTTGGAGACCGCGAGGACGACGGCTGCGGCGCACAGTGCCGCACACACCAGAAGCGTCATCTCGCGGCCGAGCCAGGTGAGACCGAATCCGGCGATGAGCGGGGCGAGGGGCATCGCCCCCATACCGAGGATGCCGGCTGCGCTGTTCGCCCGACCCAACAGGTGTGTCGGGGTGGCGACCATGAAGTACCCCATCATCGACGCGTTCAAGGCGGGAAGCAGGAACACGGCGGCACCGAGGACGACGGCGATCGTCCACGGCTCTGTGACCATCGAGACCACGGCGGCGCCCGCGGTGGTGCCGATGATTCCGAAGATGGCCAGCGGGCCGGCGCCGATGCGCGGAACGAGCAGGGGAGCGATCAGCGCGCCCGCCAGCATCACCGCGCCCACCGCCGCCGAGAGCGCGCCGATCAGTGCTTCCGAGTGCCCTGCCTGCTGCAACGCGTAGACGACGGTGGTGGTCGCGGCGTTGAACCCGAGGTTCACGATGGTGATGATGAGCAGCACACCGCCGAGGTCCGGGCGCGACATCAGCCACTCGAATCCCTCCCGGATCTCGGCCCACGCGCTGGGTCTGACCGGCGTGACATCGTCCTTCTCGGCGGTCGGCCGCGCGTCGTCGGCGTCGGCTCCTGCGCTGCGGTCGCGTCTGATCGCGCGCTGCAGCATCCATGCCGTCCCCGCGGCGACGAGGTGGCAGAGGGTCATCGCGGCCCCGACGGCCCACCCACCGATACCGAGCAGCAGACCGCCCAACGGCCCGCCCGCGAGCTGGAGGGCCGCATCCCGACCTTGATTGGCCGCCTGCGCGCGTCCCATCGCCGCATCCGGCACGATCTCCTTGATCGCGCTCTCGCCGGCGACGTCGAAGAGCCCGCTGCGCGCGGCGAGCAGCATGTCGGCGAGCAGCAGCGTGAAGAAGGTGAGCCCTCCGCCGAGCGCGATCACCGTGAAGGCCGCAGCGAGAACGATGCCGATGAGTGATCCGAGCAGCATCAGCGCGATCCGCCGATGCCGGTCGGCGAGCACGCCGCCCGCAAGCGTGGTGAGCAGGCGTGTGACCACGCCGGCGCCGGCGATGATGCCCGCTTGCGCCGGGTCTCCGGTCACGATGAGCGCCAGCAGCGGGATGGCGAAGCCGAACAGGGAGGCCGCCAAACCCTTGCTGGTGTCGCTGATCAGCCAGACGAGGTAGCGCCGGTTACGGGAGAGGCGGTGCAGGGGCGGCGCGATCGTCATGGTTCGAGAGTAGATCCGCAAGAGAAATTGCGCAACGCCTATTGCGCGATTTCCGTTGCGGGTACACTCTCGATATGTCGGAGCAGCGAATCAAGCCGGATCCTGTCTGGATGACGTCGGCCATGATGAAGGCGTACAGTCACCCGCTCCGTCGGCAGATCATCCGGCTGTTCGGCCGCCGCGAGCACCTGCGTGCTGCCGACATCGCCGCCGACCTGTCGGTTCCGGCCAACAGCGTGAGCTTCCATCTGCGCGTCCTGGCCGACGCCGGTCTCATCGCAGAGGCCCCGGAGCACGCCCGCGACCGACGCGACCGGGTGTGGGCGGCGAAGAAGCTCGCGCTCAACGTCGGCGGCCCGGAGAGTCCCGTGCCCGATGAGGAGCTCAGCGGGGTCATGATCCGGGCGCTCGCCGAGGAGCATCACGCGATGATGCAGCGGGTCATCGCCTGGACGCCGGAGTATGTCTCGGGCCGGGACACCGATGTGCACGGCGCGTTCACTCAGCGGACGCTGCGGCTGACCGTGGCCGAGTTCGACGCCCTGCTCGAGCGGATCAACGAGGCGATGGACGAGGCTGCCGAGTCGCATGACGGCAGCGCTCCGGACGCCCGTTTCTGGGATCTCGACCTGCTCGCGGCCGACGACCGGATCTGACCGCGACCGACGGGCGGCGCGGGAATCCAGACGAGGATGCCGCGACCGCACGAGCGTGCGATCGCGGCATCCGGGCCGAGCTGAGCCTGCGCTCAGGGAATCGCCCTCCGGAAGGCGAGGAACGAGACCCCGGCCATGATCGCGATGGCGACGAGCCCCCACAGCGCGAGGCCGAGGGCACCGAGGTCGAGGATGCCGGTCCAGACATTCCCCCAGAGCTCGAGGCTGGTTGCCAGGTACACCAGGCCGACCATGACCAGTCCGAGGCCCAGCCCGATGATGGTGAGCACCATCGTTCCCCAGCTCTTGTAGATCGTGGCGCAGGTGAATCCGATGATGAAGATGAACAGGGCCAGGGTGAAGTACACGAACCCGGCCGCGAGCGGGCCCGCTTCCCAGACCCAGGGCAGGTGGAAGAACCACCCGTTCACGCCCCAGCCGTTCGTTGCCAGCTCGATCAGCCCGCCGACGATGAAGATCGCGCCCAGGATCGCGCTGGTCAGCGCCGCCGTGATCAGCGTGCCGAGATAGAACTCCCGGCGCGTGACGCTCAGCGCCTGCGAGAACGGGAACGTCATCGTCAGCGCTTGGATGCCGACGAACAGGAAGTACCACAGCGGAGCCTGGCTGCCGCCACCGTACTTGGGCTCGTCGATCGGGATCATCGCGGAGATGAGGATCGAGATGAGCAGAGAGCCGCCGACGATCATCAGCGGAACCCAGATGTATGTCTGCTTGTTGATGAGCTGCAGACGGATGACCTTCAGAGTGCGAAGCATCAGCGGACCTCCTCGAGGATGTTCGCGCCCGATTCCTTCTGGGTCAGGCGCACGATCAGTTGCTGGAGCGAGACGGGTGCGAGATCGAGACCCTCGGCGTTCAGCGCTGCGCGATCTTCGGCCGACAGCGTGCCGAGGATGGTGACGGATGCCACCCGGCCGAGCGATTCGCGGTGCAGCACCTCGCGCCCGGTCGTCCAGGCGTCGACCTTCGCGGCCTCGCCGACGATCGTGACGGCGCGGTCGCGCACGGCATCCGTGTCCTCGTCGAGGATGATGCGTCCGTTGTCGATGACGATCACCTTCTCGATGAGGTTGGAGACCTCGTCGATCAGATGCGACGACAGGATGATCGTGCGCGGATGCTCGGAGTAATCCGCCAGCAGGCGATCGTAGAAGATCTGCCGAGCGACCGCGTCGAGGCCGAGGTAGGGCTCGTCGAAGAAGGTGATCTCGGCGCGGGAAGCGAGGCCGATGATCACGCCGACGGCGGAGAGCTGCCCCCGAGAGAGCTTCTTGATCCGCTGCTTCATCGGCAGCTGGAAGTCCTCGATGAGCTGGTCGGCGAGGTCCTGATCCCAGTTCGGGAAGAACAGCGCCGCCGAACGGAGCGCGACCTTGGGAGTCGCATCCTCGGGGTACTTCTGGCTTTCCCTCACGAAGCACAGCCGGCTCAGAACGTGGGTGTTCTCGTACGGGTGCTCGCCGAACACCCGTACCGAACCTTCGCTGGCGAAGTTCTGCGCGGTGAGGATCGACATCAGAGTCGTCTTGCCGGCGCCGTTGCGACCCAGGAGGCCGTAGATGGCGCCGCCCTCGACGGTGAGCGAGACGTTGTCGAGCGCGCGCTTGTTCTTGTAGCGCTTGGTGAGGTTGTGCACCTCGATGACGGTGGTCATGCGGGGTTCTTCCCTTCTGCGTTGGTGATCTGGGCGGCGCGCTCGGTGAGCAGCGCCGCAAGGTCGGAGGCGTCGAGGCCGAGCGTGCGGGCTTCGGCGAGGAGCGGGTCGATGTAGCGGTCGGCGAAGACCTCGCGCCGTTCGCCGAGCAGCAGAGTTCGTGCTCCCTCGGAGACGAACATGCCGATGCCTCGGCGCTTGTAGATCACTCCCTTGTCGGTGAGCACGGCGACTCCCTTCGCTGCGGTTGCGGGGTTGATGCGGTAGAACGCGGCGAGCTCGTTGGTCGAGGGCGCCTGGGCCTCCTCGGCGAGCGAACCCTCGAGGATCGAGTCCTCGATCTGCTCGGCGATCTGGAGGAAGAGGGGTTTGCCTTCTTCGATCACGTGTCCTCCGCGGTTAGTGGGTTAGTTACTCGACTAAGTAACCATAGAACCCGGGAGCGTGTCAACCCGATTCGAGATCGAGTTTTCTCTTGACTCGTCTGTACCGGTACAGTAACGTCTTTCTGTACCGATACAGAAAGGAAGCATCATGGACCACTCGACGATCTCCGCGCTTGTCTCGGCGGAGTACATCGCGGGGACACTCGACCCCCACGATCAGCGGCGACGGGAGGCATTGAGCGCCCGCGATCGCCACTACGCGGCGCAGCGCCGCGCGGTCGCGATACGGCGAGTCCGAGAGGCGCTCGCTCGCGGACTGCGACGTGCCGCCGAGGTCATCGAGCCGCCTCGCCCGAGGTGCGCCGCCGTCGCCTCCGAACGCGCATAGGACTCGGTCGGGCAGAATGATGACGGAGGTGGACGGGATGGCGCGCGTGACGCTGCAGACCATAGCCGAGCATGTCGGTGTGAGCCGGATGACGGTTTCGAATGCGTTCTCGCGCCCGGATCAGCTGTCCGCCGATCTTCGGACCAGGATCATGGATGCCGCGCAGGCGCTGGGCTACTCCGGCCCCGACCCTGCAGCGCGCGCGCTGGCCTCGGGCCGCACGGGAGTCGTCGGCATGGTGCTGACGAACTCGCCTCGCGATGCGTTCACAGATGAAGTCGCGGTCGGGTTCGTCCGCGCAGTGGCGGGATCACTCGCCGATGCGGGCTACTCGCTCGTCCTCCTGCACTCCTCGTCTCACGACGGGGTCGTTCCTGCGCGCGACGTCGCGATGGACGGCGCGATCATCTACTCCTGCACGCCGCGGACCAAGGCCGTCACGGCGTTGACGGAGCGCCGTCTGCCGGTCGTGACGGTCGAAGGAGCGCCGATTCCCGGAATGCCGAGCATCTCGCTCGACAACAGCACAGGCGCCCATGAAGCGGCGCAGCACCTGATCGACCTGGGGCATTCCGATATCGCGCTCGTCGTGCCGACGGTCGATGCGGACGACGAGCCGCCCTCCGAGAGCGTGCTGGCCTCTGCGACATCGACCACCGCCGAGCGTCTGGGCGGCTGGATTCGGGCGCTGACGGAGAGCGGCATCGTGCCGCGCATCGTCGGAACGCCGGGCCTGGCGATCGACGAGATCCTGAAGACGCGGATCGGTCGGATGCTCGACGCTCCGCCGACCGCTGTCCTGGCGTGGTCCGACCTCGCCGCGCTGGAAGTGATCGAGCAGGCCAGAGCCAGAAGCATCCGTGTGCCCGAGGACTTGTCGGTCGTCGGATTCGATGACAGCCCGCTGGCCGCCCGCGTTTCGCCCGCTCTGACAACGGTCCGTCAGGACATCGACGCGAAAGGCGAAGCGGCGGCGGCCGCCCTGCTCACGATGATGCGGAACGAGCCCACGCCTGGTTCTCAGGTGCTCACCACCGGACTCGTGATCCGGGAGTCCACGCGCTCTCCGTCGTAGCTCGGGAGGTCGAGGAGGCGGCGCGCGCGGGGCGGGTCCGGTGCCTCAGACGGGTGGATGACCGACGTACATGGACGTGTGCAGCTCGGCGACGTGATCGAACGCCAGCCGACTGGCGGCCCCGGCATCTCCGGAGCGAAGCGCGTCGACCAGCCGAGCATGTTCCTCGTTCGACGCCCGCAGGTAGTCGATCCGATAGGGGATGAAGTAGGTGTACAGCTCGTGCGTGACCCGGCGATGCAGCTCCACGGCGCCCTCGGCCGGGCTCATCGATGCGAGGGCGCCGTGGAACGCGGCGTCCGCCGTGCGGAACCCGGTCCAGTCCGGTGCGACGCGCATCTCGTCGACCAGCGCATCGAGCCGGCCGAGCGCGTCATCGTCGACAGATCCGATCGCGGTCGCGGCGAGCCCCGCCTCGAGCACCGCGCGCTGGTCGATGAGCGCGTGCACGTGGGCGGCGTCCGCGCGGTAAGCGTCGATCTCGGCGACGGTGCCGATCGCGGGGGAATCGGCGATGAAGGTGCCGCCCGCACGACCAGGTCGCCGCACCACGACGTGCTCCTCGCTGAGCGCGCGGTAGGCACGACGCACCGTCATCTCGCTCACGTCGAACGCGCGAGCGGTGTCGAGCGTCCCCGGCAGCCGCTGTCCTGGGGAGAGCATGCCGAGCTCGACGGCCAGTGAGATGCGGGCGCGGACGGTGTCGACGGCGGTCGTGCGGCGGATGGCACCGAGTGCCGGGGAGGTCAGGTCCATCGTGCGTCTCATCTCGAGGTGGGCACCTGCCGCGACCCGGTGCCCCGGCTCAGCGTGCCGCGCGCTCCTCCGCGTGGTCCGATGCGGCGGCGTCGTCGACGAGTTCCGCGTCGAGCGAGAACCGCTTCCCCCACACGATACCGATCACCGTCGCGATCACGGGAATGAGCGCGAGCACTGTGCTCACCGCCGCGCTCCCGCCGGTGACGAGTGTGAAGTTCGAGAGCACGAGCCAGAGAGCGAAGGCGAGGCCGCCGATCGAGAGCAGCGGAAACACCCTGGCTCTCGCAAAGCGTCCGGCGGCGAGCTGAGGACGACGGGCGAAGAACACGACGACGGCGACCGAGGTGGTGAGCATCAGCAGCACCATGCCGACCGTGGCCACGCCCGCCATCGATCCGAACACACCCACGAGCGGATCGAGACCAAGCAGAGCGAGGACGGCGAGGATGATCGCGGCCGTGACCGTCTGCACGACCGACGAGAATGCCGGCGAGTGGTGGGCCGGGTGCCGGTGACCGAGCCGTGCGGGCAGCACGGCCTTGTGCGCGAGCGTGAACTGGTAACGCGCGATCACATTGTGGAAGGACAGCACGCACGCGAACAGGCTCGTGATGAGGAGGACCTGCACGACGTCGCGCACGATCGGGCCGAGGTATTCGGTGGTGGTGTCGAGCAGTAGATTGCCTTCACCGGCGAGCGTCTGCTGGGCGGCGGCCACAGCGTTGCCGGCGCCGACGCCCGTCACGAGCGCCCAGCACGAGACGGCGTAGAACACGCCGATGATCACCACGGCGAGGTACGTCGCCCGCGGGATGGTGCGCTCCGGCGAACGCGCCTCGTCGCGGAACACGGCGGTGGCCTCGAAGCCGATGAATCCGGTGAGCGCGAACAGCACCGCCACGCCGATTCCGCCCGAGAAGACGTAGGCCGGATCGAAGGTCTCGAGCGCGATGCCTTCCGCCCCGCCCGTCGCGAAGATCACGACGTCGAGCACGACAACCACCAGGATCTCGAGCGCCAGCGCGATGCCGAGCACCTTGGCGCTCAGGTCGATGTGCCGGTAGCCGAGCACCGCGACGATCGCCATCGTCGCGAACGAGTACAGCCACCATGGCAGGCTCGGACCCCCGAAGAAGGTCACGAGGTCGTCGACCGCCCACCCCATGTATCCGTAGATGCCGACCTGGATCGCGGTATACGCGACCAAGGCCGTGAAGGCCGAGCCCAGCCCCAGTCGAGAGCCGAGTCCCGCTGTCACGTACGAGAAGAACGCACCGGCCTCCTTCACGAACGGCGTCATCGTGACGAAACCGACCGAGAAGACGAGCAGGATGACGGCGGCGAGGGCGAAGCCGATCGGTGCGCCAGGGCCGTTGCCGGCGCCGATCGCGATCGGGACGTTGCCGCCGATCACCGTGAGCGGTGCCGCGGCTGCGATCACCATGAAGACGATGGCGCCGGTGCCGAGCTGGCCGTCGAGACGCTGATGCGGCTCGGTGGGAGGGGAGACGGTCATGAGATCACTTTCGACAGAGCATCCGGTGCCGGATGCGGGACAGGGAGGTTCAGTACAGGTCCGTGCGGCGGTCTGCCAGATACGGGTTCTTCCGGCGGGCGCGTTCGACAGCTTCGGGATCGATCGTGGCGATCATGAGTCCGGTCTCTGTGGGGCCGAGAGCGGCGAGGCTCACGCCCTCGGGCGACACGATGCTGCTGCGCCCGACGTAGGTCAGATCCTCTTCGGCGCCGACCCGATTCACGTACACGATGTAGAGCTGGTTCTCCCAGGCGCGCACGGGGATGAGGCGCTCGGCGATGTGCGCGTAGGGCACCATCTGCGCGGTGGGCACGATGACGGCATCCGCTCCTGCCAGTGCCGCGGCGCGGACCGCCTCGGGGAACTCGACGTCGTAGCAGATGAGTACCGAGAGCGTCACGTCGTCGAGCACGAAGGTCGGCGGGAGGGTGTCGCCTGGCACGAACAGGTTGCGATCGAGGTCGCCGAACAGATGCGCCTTGCGGTAGCGGAGCAGTTCAGTGCCGTCGCGGTCGATCGCGACGAGAGAGTTGGTGATCCCGCCGTCGGGGTGCGGCTCGGGCAGGCCGGCGATGATCGCGATGTCGGCCTCGACGGCGATGCGGGCGACGCGGTCGACCAGCTCGGCGACGGCGAGGGGCGCGAGGCGGGCGCCGATGTTGTACCCGGTCACGAACATCTCGGGGGTCACGAGAAGGCGGGCCCCCTGCTCGACGGCGTGATGCGCGGCCTCCGTGATGATGGCGAGGTTCGCGTCCACATCGCCGGGTGCCCCGTGATGCTGCAGTCCGGCAACTCTCAGTGTCATACAGACATCTCCCTCAGATGCGACATTGCATCCATCAAACAGCTCAATTTGATCTATTAGATGACCATTGTGTATCGGTCGTGTTTCTTCTGCAAGGGGCAGTCCGAGCGAGCGGTGTCGGCTGGCGCGATCGCGCGAGTCGGATCGGGTCGGCTCACGCGACGGAATACGTGATCGGTCCGCGTCGCGAACTCGCACTCCTAGGCTGGGAGGATGGACTTCCCCTACCGCCGTTTGCGCCGCTGGCCCGACGTCGAGGCCGATAATCTGCAGGCATGGGATGCCACTGATGAGGTGCTCGTCACGAGGACGCTTGCGCTCGCCGAAGAGCGCGACATCGCCGGCCCGGAGATCGCGGTGATCGGCGACGAGTACGGGGCGATCACCCTGGCGCTGACGGATGCCGGATTCCGAGGCATCCGCGTGCATCAAGATCTGGCCACCGGTCGGCGTGCGCTCGCACGTAACGCGCGCGAGATGGGCCTCGACGGTTTCCGCGAACACGAACTCGAGCGCGACCTGCTCGTCGGTGCCCGGCTCGTGCTGCTGCAGCTGCCGAAGGCGCTCGCCGAACTCGAGGAGATCGCAGACGCCGTCGCCCGATGGGCTGCGCCCGACGTCGTGCTCGTCTCCGGCGGGCGCGTCAAGCACATGACCCTCGCGCAGAACGAGGTGCTCGGTCGCAGTTTCGCGCGGGTACAGGCCGAGCGTGCGGAGCGGAAGTCTCGACTGATCGTGGCGAGCGAGCCGCGCGAGGTTCCGGCCGAACCGCCGTTCCCGGTGCGGGCGGAGCATGACGGGCTCATCCTCGTTGCGCATGGCGGCGCCTTCGCCGGGGCGCGCCTCGACATCGGCACCCGGGTGCTGCTCGATCAGTTGCCCCTGCTCGGGCGTTCACAACTCCGGAAAAATGACCCTAATCCGGCCGAAATCACCCCGGAATCGGCCGGATCGGCGCATTCTTCCGGAGTTATGGACGCCCCACAGGACGCGCCGACCGTCATCGACCTCGGCTGCGGCACCGGCGCGCTCGCCGTGGCCTATGCCCTCGCGCACCCCGACGCCCGCGTAGTCGCGACCGACCGCTCTGCCGCGGCCGTTGCGTCGGCGCGCGCGACCGTCGCCGCGAACGGAGTCGCCGATCGCGTCACGGTGACCCACGACGACGCCGGGTCAGACCTCGCAGACGCGAGCGCCGACATCGTGCTGCTCAACCCGCCGTTCCACCTCGGTAACAGCGTGCACACCGGCGCAGCGACCCGCCTGTTCGAGGCATCCGCTCGCCTGCTCCGGCCCGGTGGTGAGCTCTGGACCGTCTACAACTCGTCCCTCGGATACAAGGGCGAGCTGACGAGGATCGTCGGCCCGACCGAGCAGGTGCACCGCACTCCGAAGTTCACGGTCACGCGGAGCGTTCGCGGCTGAGGAATCCCCTGCTCACGATTCGCGCATGAGCGTCAGGGCGGCTCGGCGCGCGGGGGGTGACCTCGTTTCGCACATCCGTCCAATCCCCCGGTCAGCCGACGAAACCCGGCACTCCGTCGATATGCGGATTTGCCCCTGATCGGCCATTTAGTTACGTTGGAATGCGGGCCGGAAGGCCCGAGACCAGTCCGCGGCCGCGTCCTTCCTTCGAAATCTGCACTACGAAGAGGCGCGGGCGTACGGTCGATGTTCTTTGCGGTGGATCCGAAATCCGCCGCCCGCGCCGTCAGTGCAGCATGTCGAGACGGCCACGTGAACGTCACCCGGGCGTGACCGAAGCAGGCGCGCATCACTGCGCGCCGCAGGGGAAACGTGTCCGAAACCGCACTTGAAGCGCGCCATCTGTACAAAGTGTTCGGGAGGAATCCGAACCAAGCCGTCCGTCGGCTGAAATCCGGCGAGAGCCGAACCGACATCGCGGATGCCGGAACCGCAGCCGTCATCGACGCGAGTTTCACCGTCAATCGCGGTGAGATCTTCGTGATCATGGGTCTGTCCGGCTCCGGTAAGTCCACCATCATCCGCATGCTCAACGGCCTGCATGAGGCCACCGACGGATCCGTCACCGTGAACGGCGACACCATCACCGGCATCCCGACATCGCGCCTGCGCGAGATCCGTCGCGACCGCATCTCGATGGTCTTCCAGCACTTCGCCCTGCTGCCCCATCGCACCGTGGCAGCCAACGTCGCCTATCCGCTCGAGCTCAAGGGCACGCCCCGGGCCGAGCGGCTCGCCAAGGCCGAGGAGATCCTGACTCTCGTCGGACTCGCCGGCCAGGGCGACAAACTGCCTAGTGAGCTCTCCGGCGGCATGCAGCAGCGCGTCGGCATCGCCCGCGCTCTCGCGGCCGACAGCGACATCCTGCTCATGGACGAGGCATTCAGCGCTCTCGACCCGCTCATCCGTCGTGAGATGCAGGAGCAGCTGCTCGAACTGCAGCAGAAACTGCAGAAGACGATCGTGTTCATCACGCACGACCTCAACGAGGCGATGTTCCTCGGCGACCGGATCGCCGTGATGCGCGATGGCCGCATCGTGCAGATCGGCACCCCGGAGGACATCCTGACCGACCCGGCGAACGACTACGTCGAGCAGTTCGTGCAGGACGTCGATCGTGCCCGTGTGCTCACCGCCGCGAACGTCATGGAGCGCCCTCGCCCTGTCGTCGCCGCGACCGCCGGCCCGCGTACGGCGCTGCGTCAGATGCGGGACGCCTACATGTCGGCGACGTACGTCGTGGATCGCGACCGTCAGCTGGTCGGCATCGTCACCGATCGGGATGCCGTCAAGCTCGTCCGTAAGGGAGTGACGACGCTCGAATCGATCATCAAGCCTGTTCCGCAGGCGGTGAACGAGGACGAGGTGCTGATGAACCTGTTCGTCCCGTCGGTCGAGTCGCCCGTGCCGCTGGCGGTGACGAACGCCGATGGACGCCTGGTGGGTGTCATTCCTCGCGTCACCCTGCTCGCAGCCCTCGGCCCCGGGCCCGGCGCGACCGGCGAGCTCACGCTCCCGCTCTTCCCGATGCCGCAGGCCGAGATCGACGCCGTGCTCGATGACGGCTGGACTGCTGAGGCGGCGACCGCCTCAGGAGCCCAGGCCGCGAACGAGGGGGCGACGCGATGAACTTCCATCTCCCCATCGGAACGTGGGTCGAATCCGGCGTCGACTGGATCAAGGACAACCTCGACGGCCTGCTCGACGTCATCTCCTTCGTCGTGACCTTCCTCGTCGAGGGACTCACTTTCCTGCTCCTGCTGCCGTACTTCTACGTCGTCATCGTCGCCGCAGCGCTGATCGCGTGGCTGGTGCGATCGTGGCAGCTCGCCATCGGCACGGTGATCTCCTTCGGGCTGATCGTCGCAATGGGCCTCTGGGTTCCGGCGATGCAGACGCTCGCCCTGGTGCTCGTCGCCGCGGTGGTCGCGGTACTCATCGCGATACCGCTCGGCATCTGGTCCGCGCGCAATTCGACGGTGCGCACCGTGCTGAAGCCGATCCTCGACTTCATGCAGACGATGCCCGCCTTCGTGTATCTGATTCCCGCGATCGTGTTCTTCAGCATCGGTGTGGTTCCCGGGCTCGTCGCGACGGTCATCTTCGCGCTGCCTCCTGGCGTCCGCCTCACCGAACTCGGCATCCGCGGAGTGGACTCGGAGACCGTCGAAGCAGGTCAGGCGTTCGGCGCGAAGCCGGGTCAGATCCTGCGGGGCATTCAGCTCCCGCTCGCGATGCCGACGATCCTCGCCGGCGTCAACCAGGTCATCATGCTCGCCCTGTCGATGGCCGTGATCGCCGGCATGGCCGGCGCCGACGGCCTCGGGAAGATGGTCGTCGAGGCGATCTCGACCGTGAACATCGCCAAGGGCGTCGAGGCGGGGCTGGGTGTCGTGCTCATCGCCGTCTTCCTCGATCGCGTCACGGCGGCACTCGGATCGCTGGGCAAGAACCCGGCGTCGCTGCTCGGAATGCTCGCACAGCGTCGCTCGGCGCAGCGCGCGGCCGCGGCATCCGCTCTGCTGGCGGATGCGACCCCGGTGCACGTCGAAGAGAAGGAGCTGCAGAATGCGTAAGAACAGACTCATGAGCATCGCGGCGCTCGGCGCCGTCGCATCCCTCGCTCTCGCCGGCTGCGCGACCGACGGGGCGGGCGGTACCAGCGACCTGACCGGAGGCGGCACCAGTGGTGCGACCGGCGCCAAGGGCACGATCACCCTGGGCTATCTGCCGAGCTGGACCGATGGTCTCAGCACGGCCTACCTGATGCAGGATCAGCTCGAGAAGCTCGGCTACGACGTCGAGATGAAGACGCTCACCGAAGCCGGCCCGCTGTATGCGGGCCTGGCACAGGGCGACGTCGACCTCTACCCTTCGGCGTGGCCAGAGCTCACCCATGCCGAGTACATCGAGAAGTACGGTGACGACATCGAGGATCTCGGCACGTACTACGCCAACGCCAAGCTCACGATCGCGGTTCCGGAGTACTCGGACATCGACTCGATCGAGGATCTCGCCGGCCGCGGGGGCGACGTCGGCGGCAAGGTCATCGGTATCGAACCGGGGGCCGGGCTGACGGCGCAGGCAGGCGAGATGCTCTCGGCGTACGGCCTCGACGGCGAGTACACCCTGGTGACATCGTCGACCGCGGCCATGCTCACCGAGCTGAAGGCGGCGACGGAGAAGCAGGAGGACATCGTCGTCACACTGTGGCGGCCGTTCTGGGCCAACGATGCCTTCCCGGTGAAGGACCTCGAAGACCCGAAGGGCGCGATGGGCGAGGCCGAGGGGCTGCACTTCCTCGGTGCCAAGGGCTTCGCGGCAGAGTTCCCCGAGGCGGCCGAGCTGATCGAGCAGATCAAGCTCGACGATGAGCAGTACGGTGCGCTCGAGGATCTCGTGGTCAACGAGTTCGGCGAGGGCAAGGAAGCGGATGCCGTCGACGCGTGGCTCGAAGAGCACGGCGACCAGTTCGACTGGGTCGTCAGCGACTGAGGGTTGCTGCTGGGTGACGCGTGAGGCACGGTGATCCGGACCGGGCTATGTTGGGTTCTGTTGTAATCGAAAGATCCTGACGGAGGAGCGGATGACCGCAGCTGCACGCCACGATGCGATCCTCCGAGAACTCGAACTCCGTGGCTCGGTGCAGAGTTCGTCGCTGGCGCCACGCCTCGGCGTCACGCCCATGACGCTCTGGCGCGATCTGGTCGTGCTGGAGGAACGAGGTCTGCTGGCGCGCGTGCACGGCGGAGCGATCTCGCTCGCCGTGGCCCAGCAGCAGGCGGCGCATACGCAGGGCTCGGTGGCCAGGGCGCGGCCCGTCGCGACCATCGGCATGATCGTCCCGACGACGAACTACTACTTCCCCGAAGTGATCCGCGGAGCGAGCCAGGCCGCCAGGGAATTGAACTGCCGCCTCGTCGTGGGCGCGACGAACTACTCGCCGGAAGAGGAGTACCGCCAGGCCGAGCGTCTCATCGCCAGCGGCGTCGACGCGCTCATGATCACTCCGCATGATGTGATCGTCGACCGATCGCCGCTGCAGCGGATACTCGAACAGGCCGATGTGCCCGTCGTCATGGTCGAGCGGTCGGTGGATGAACACATCGCGGGCCGGCTCGAGTGGGTGCGCACGGATCACGCGCACGGCGCCGAAGTGGCGGTTCGGCATCTCGCCGAACAGGGGCACACGGGCATCGCGCTCGCGGCGAGACCTTCGGCCACGGTCGCGGGCCTCGACGCGGGATTCCGGCGTGCCATGGGCGAGATCGATCAGGAGTCCGCCGTTGCGCTGCGTCATGACCTGGCGCGACCGCCCTTCGGTGAGAGCGCCGAGATCGCGGAGTTGGACGCTCTTCTCAGCACGTGCGTCGAGCAGGGTGTGACGGCGGCCATTCTCCTCGGTGACTCCGATGCCATGGCGTTCGTGGATCTGGTGCTGGAGCGGGGTCTCCGCGTGCCAGAGGACTTCGCGGTCATCGCGTACGACGACGAGGTCTCGGCGTTCGCGGCTGTGCCGCTGACGGCCGTCGCCCCACCGAAGCACGAACTCGGCCACGCGGCTCTGCGGCTCTGTGTCGACCGTCTGAAGCAGGTTGCTGGCACGCCGCACACGATCGTGCGCATGGCCTTGCTTCCCTCGCTGGTGGTCAGGGAATCCACCGTCCGCGCCATCTGAATGTTAGGTTTTGTTAGAAAGTTAGCAATCGTCTAGGTTAATCTCCGCGGGTGTCGAATGATCGAAGGGCACGGTCAACGATTCAAAGGAGAACCCGCCGATGTCCCTGCGTCGCACCCTTACCGCCACTGGCGCCCTTGTGGTCGCCTCCGCCCTGCTCGCCGGCTGCGCCGGCAGCGCCACCCCGGTCGAGACCGAGAAGACCGAGAGCGCTCCTCCCGCCACCGGTGAGGTGACCTTCTGGTCCTCGCTGAGCGGCATGGCCGATGTCGCCGCCGCGTTCAACGCGAGCCAGGATGACATCACGGTCAACTTCGAGGAGATCCCCAACGGCGCCAACGGAGGCTACACCAAGCTCTCCGCCGCCATCGAGTCCGGCAGCGGCCCCGACGTCGTCGGCATCGAGTACGACCGTCTCCCCGGCTTCGTCGCGGCGGAGCAGCTGAAGTCGGTCGACGAGCTCGTCTCGTCTGACATCCTCGGCGAGTACGACGAGCAGGTCCGCTCGCTCGTCTCCTTCGGAGACGCGGCCTACGCGCTGCCGTACGACGCGCCGCCCATGGTCATCTGGTACCGCCAGGACGTCCTCGAAGCCGCCGGCGTCGAGGTCCCCACCACCTGGGACGAGTTCGAGGATGCTGCACGCGCCGTCAAGGCCGTGAACCCGAACGCCTACCTCACCAGCTTCTTCACCAACGAGCCACAGCTGGCTCCGATGTCGTGGCAGGCCGGTGCCGAATGGTTCGGCGTCGACAGCGATCACTGGAACGTCGCGATCGACGACAAGAAGTCGAACAAGGTCGCCGAGTACTGGCAGCGCCTCATCGACGAGGGCCTCGTCAAGAAGCAGCTCGGATTCAGCGACGAGTGGACCGCTGACCTCAACAGCGGCGTGGTCAACGCGTGGGTCGGCGGCTCCTGGAGCGCCTCCGGTCTGAAGACCCGCACCGAGGCGGCCGGCCAGGCCGGAAAGTGGATCGCAGCGGCCCCTCCCACCTGGGACGGCAAGCCCAGCGGCGCGCTGAGCGGCGGCACCGGCTTCGCCATCCCCGCCGACTCCGACAACGAGGCAGCCGCAGCGGTGTTCCTCACGTGGCTCAGCACCTCCAAGGATGCGGTCGAGGCGCGTGGCGCCGTCGGCACCGCGTACCTCGCGTACCCGGGCTTGAACGAGACCGCAGCAGCAGTCGCCCCGACCGACTACTACGCGAACGACATCTACGAGGTGTTCGACGAGGCCTCCGCGAACCTGGGCTCGTGGGCCTGGGGTCCGAAGTACGACCTCACCAGCACCGCGCTCAAGGACTCCGTCACGAGCGCCGCCACCCTGAGTGACGCGCTGGCCGCGACGCAGACCAGCACCGTGGACGGGCTCGAGAAGCTCGGCCTCGACATCACGGAGTAACCGGATCGATCGTGCGGTGGGCCTCTTGACGCACCCACCCCACGATCCCGATCGAAGGGCATCGACGATGACCAGCCAGATCCGTGCGCCGCGGCGCACAATGCGAAAGACGATCCCGGGCACGGGAGGGCGCACCGCCTCGATCTTCCTGATTCCGTTCTTCGCCCTGTTCGCCCTGACGATGATCGCCCCGGTGATCTACGCGATCGGGATGAGCCTGTTCGCGGAGAAGCGCAGCGGCCTCGGCTTCGGCGGCGCGACCGTCGAGTTCGTCGGTATCGGGAACTACCTCGACGTCCTCGCCGACCGCACCTTCACGGATGGCTTCGGCCGGCTCGCGATCTACTGCATCCTCTACGTTCCCTCACTGCTCGCCGTCGCCCTCGTGCTCGCCCTGCTGCTCGACGCGACCGTCGCCTACGCCAAGCGCGCCTTCCAGCTGCTCCTGTTCCTCCCGCACGCCGTACCCGGCGTGATCGCCGCCCTCATCTGGGCCTACCTGTACACGCCGGGCGTGAGCCCGATCGTGAAGGCACTCGAATCCGGCGGCATCGCCCTCGATTTCCTTTCGGTGCAGCTGGTCCTCCCCTCGATGGTCAACATCGCGGTGTGGGAGTGGGCCGGCTACAACGTGATCATCCTGTTCACCGCCCTGCAGGCGGTTCCCCGCGAAGTGCTCGAGGCCGCGAAGGTCGACGGCGCCGGCGAGATCCGTACCGCGCTCTCGATCAAGACCCCTCTCGTCTGGCCGGCCATCGGCGTCGCCCTGCTGTTCACCGTCATCGGCTCGCTGCAACTGTTCACCGAGCCGAAGATCCTGTCGTCCGCGACGACCGCCGTCACCAGTACCTGGGTGCCCAACATGTGGGCCTATGACGCGGCGTTCAACCGGAACGACCTGCCCCAGGCGGCAGCGGCATCCATCCTGCTCGCCCTGCTCGCCGGCGTCCTGTCCTGGGTCGTCACCCGATTCACCTCGAAGGAGCCGACGCGATGACCACCGTGACCGACCGTCCGAAGACGCGTGCCGCGGTATCCGTGAAGACAGCGCGGAGCCCGCGCCGATCGCGCAGTTCTCGGCACCTGCCCTCCGTCTTCGGAGTCAACGCGCTCCTGATCATCGGCTCCGCCTACATGGTGCTGCCGCTGCTGTGGCTCGTCTTCGCCTCGACCAAGAACGCGGGTGAGCTCTATTCGGGCGACGCCTTCGCCTTCGGCAGCGACTTCCTCGTCAACATCCAGCGGCTGCTCGTCCAGGACGACGGCATCTTCCTGCGGTGGCTCGGCAACAGCATCCTCTACGCCGGCGGCGGCGCGATCGTCGGCGGCTTCATCTCCCTGATGGCCGGCTACGCCTTCGACAAATTCGAGTTCCGCGGCAAGGGGGGACTGTACTCCGCCGTGCTCATCGGCGTGCTCATCCCGAACACGGCGACCGTCATCCCGCTGTACCTCCTCGCGGCGTCCGCCGGACTGACCAACACGATCTGGGCGGTGCTGATCCCGACGCTGTGCAACCCGTTCAGCGTGTACCTCGCCCGGGTGTTCTCCTCCGGTTACCTCCCCGCGGAGACGCTCGAGGCCGCCCGGGTCGACGGTGCGGGGCCGATACGCAGCTTCCTCCAGGTCGGGATGCCGATGCTGATGCCCGGATTCGTGACGATCGCCCTCTTCCAGTTCGTCGGCATCTGGAACAACTTCATGTTGCCGCTGATCATGCTGCAGAACCGCGATCTGTTCCCGTCGAGCGTCGGCATCGCCCTGTGGCAGAGCCAGGTGCAGCAGAACCCCGAGTTCTCCACCCTCGTCATCGCCGGATCGTTCATCTCGGTGCTCCCCCTCATCCTCGCCTTCGTGATGCTGCAGCGCTTCTGGCGCTCCGGCCTGTCCGCAGGGAGCGTCAAGTGAGCCGTCGTCCCCGCATCGCATTCGCGATGGGAGCATCCGTCCGCCAGCGCGTGTTCCCCCCGCATCGCATCGTCGAGTTCGAGCAGATCGCCGACATCGCCGGGTACCTCACGGAGTACGGGTCGGATGCCGCGCGCGACGTGCTGTCGGACGTCGAGGTGCTCGTCACCGGGTGGGGCGCACCTCGCGTCGACGCCGGTGTCCTGGCTGCCGCTCCGAAGCTGGAGGCGATCCTGCACGCGGCCGGGTCGGTGAAGGGCTATCTCGGGCCGGAGGTCATCGATCGCGGCATCGCCGTGAGCAGTGCCGCCGCGGTGAACGCCGTGCCCGTAGCGGAATACACCGTCGCGATGATCGTCCTGGCCGGCAAGCGGGTGCTGCCGATCGCGGCGCGCTACCAGGCGGAACAGCAGGAGTTCGATGTGGAGGCGGCGTTCCCCGGCATGGGGAACTACGGCCTGCGGATCGGGATCGTCGGTGCGTCGAAGATCGGCCGCATCGTCATCGAGATGCTCCACGGCTACGCCTACGAGGTGGTCGTCTACGATCCCTACCTCTCCGCCGCCGAGGCAGGAGAACTGGGCGTCTCGTCCGTCTCGCTCGATGAGCTCCTCTCCACCAGCGACGTCGTCTCGATCCACGCGCCGTCCCTGCCGTCGACGCTGAACCTCGTCGACGCGCGGGGCATCGGCCTGATGCGCCGCGGTGCGACGCTGGTGAACACCGCGCGCGGCGAGCTCCTCGACCAGGATGCGCTCACCCGCCGGGTCCTTGCCGGAGAGTTGTTCGCGATCCTCGACGTCACTGTTCCGTGGGTGCTGGAGCCGGAGCATCCGCTCTACCACTCCGACAACGCCCTGCTGACTCCGCACATCGCGGGGTCGCTGGGGCGAGAACTGGGCAGACTCTCGGGCGCCGTGCTCGACGAGCTCCGCCGCCTCGCCGCCGGAGAGCCGCTCGAATACGAAGTCGAAGCGGGTCTCCTCTCCATCACGGCCTGAAGGCCGGAAGAACCGTAATCATCCCCGTTCAATGAAGACCGAAGGAGTTCACATGTCCCCCTCACAGAACGTCTCCCGCCGCACCGCGCTGCAGCTCGGGCTGTCCGGCATCCTCGCCGCGGGTATGACGGCTGCCACCGTCTCACCGGCGTTCGCGGCCGCGCCGCGCCCTGCCGGGCCGAAGCGTCCGGCGACAGCGCATTCCACCCGGATCACCGACATCGGTCCCGGCGTCATGCAGTACGCGCTGATGAGCGGCGTGATGCTCGACGGCGTCTGCTACATCGGCTCGCGCAACCTGGAGCCGACCGGTCTGATCGCGCTCGACGTCGCCGCTCGCCGCGTCATCCGTTCCACCACGCTGCAGACCGGCCACAGCGTGCAGGCGCTCGCCGTAGACCCGGTCCGCCGGGTGCTCTACGCCGGCATCCTGCAGAAGTCCGGCGGCCCGCAGCCGAACCTCTACCGCTGGGACCTGAACTCCCCGGACTCCGCCGCCGTCGCGATCGGCCGCATCGGCGACCGCGATGTGCGCGACCTCGCAGTATCCCCCGACGGCACGCTGTTCGCCGTGGGCGGCGGCGGCACGGGTGCGCCCGCGCTCTGGCAGTACGACCCGGCGAGCGGGGCGGTCACGAGCCTCGGCGTCCCCAGTGCAGCGGTCACGCTGGCCCGTGCCGTCGCGGCGACCGACACCACCGTGTACTTCGGTGCGGGCAGCACGCTGGGCGGCGGAGGAGCAACCGGCCGGGCGGCGCTGTACGCCTACGACCGGGTGAGTCGCGTCTACACCGACATCACGCCGTCCGAGATGATGCCGGATCCGAGCATCCGCGAGCTCGCCGTGGACGGCGACCGGCTGCTGGTGTCGACGGCGGGCTCCACGCAGCCGACCAAGCTCGCCGCGATCTCGCTCGATGACCACGCCTCGTACAGTGTCGCCACCTCGGTGGGCAAGACGGCGAAGAACTTCGCGGTCCTGGGAGAAGACGTCTTCTGCGCCAACGAGACAGGACTGATCCGCTGGAATCCGGCGCAGGGCTCGCTCGACGCGGTCACCCCCGGCGTCGACCTCGGCGAGATCTGGGGCGTCGACCCGTGGGAGGGCGGCCTCGCCGTCACCTCCGGTTACGGTGTCGTCGTCCACCTCGACGTCGATGGCTCAGTCATCGAGCAGATCGACCTCGGCGAGGCCGGAGCGCCCGTCAGCGCGCAGACGTGCATGGGCATCGCGGTCGGTGCCGGATTCGCGTACGTCGGCGGCAACGGCACCATCGCGCGACACGACCTTGCCGGTGGCGGCGTCACGAATCTGCGGGTGCCGGGGGAGGCGAAGGATGCCGAGGTCCTTGACGGCGTCCTGTACACCGGTCAGTACAGCTCCCAGGGGATCTGGGCGTACGACCCGCGTTCGGGTGAGCCGTTCCGCCGGGCGGCGTCGTTCCCCTCGGCGCAGAACCGTCCGTTGGACACGAACTGGGATGCGGACAACGGACTGCTCCTCGTCGCAGCTCAGGCGGACACCGAGGGCGGCGGTTCGTTGTGGACCTACGACCCGGCGACCGGCGCCAGCACCTGTGCGGTCAATCCGATCGACGCGGTTCAGCTCGTGCGTGCGGTGATCGCTGTCGACGGCGTCGCCTATCTCGGCGGCGACAACGCGCAGAAGACCGGCCCCCGCGGCACGGTCGTCGCGTGGGATCCGGTGGAGGCCCGCGAGCTCTGGCGCATCGAGACCGGGTTGCCGAACGGGATCGCCGCGCTGGAGAGCCACGGCCGCCACCTCTTCGCCCTCACGATCAAGGGCGGGCTCGTCGTGATCGACCGGTCGCGTCAGAAGATCGTGCACACCGCCGACCACGGCGCGCTGGTCAAGGGCTTCGCGGCGCTCAAGGCGGCACGCGGAGTGATCTACGGCGTGTCCGACTCGACCCTTTTCCGGATCGACCCGAAGACGTTCGCGGTGACAGTCGTCGTGGCGGACATCAACGGCGGCTGGTACAGCGGCCCGCACCTCAACGTCGACGAGGAGGGTGTCATCTACACGCTCCGCGGCCGCACGCTCGTCAAGGTCGAGGACTGGCCGCAGTCCTGATCTAGCGGCCGAGGCCTGCGGCGGTGTCTTCAGACGGTCGCCGCGGGTACGCGGAGGGCGGCGATCAGTCCGCCGCCCTTCCGAGCGGTCAGTTGCACCTCGCCGCCGTGGGTCGTCGCGATGCTCTGCACGATGGCGAGGCCGAGGCCGGTGCCGTCCGGCCCCGCGGAGGTGCGACTCGCATCTCCGCGGTAGAACGGCTCGGTGAGCAGCGACAGGGTCGATGCGGCGATGGGCGCTCCGGTGTTCTCCACCTCGATCACCGCGTGGTCGCCCTCACGGCGGCACCGCACCCACAATTCGCCGTCGGGCACGTTGTGACGTACGCCGTTCTCGAGAAGATTGCGCACGGCTCGTGCGAGGAGCACGCCGTCGCCCTCGACCGATATCGCTGCGATGTCGGTGTGCACGAGCACGTCCTGCCGGGCGAGTTCGTCGACCTCGGCCTCGATCACCTCGCCGAGTTCGACGGTCTCGGTGCTCTCCAGACCTGTCCGTGAACGGGCGAGTGTGAGGAGTGCGGTGATGAGGCGCTCGCTCTGTTCGGTGGCGCGGAGCGCACGGCGCATGTTGGGTTCGAGCTCTGCGGGCACGCTGCCCTGCTCCAGGGGGATCTCCAGTGCGGTGCGCGTCGTGGTGAGGGGCGTGCGCAGCTCGTGCGAGGCGTTCGCGACGAATCGGTCCTGTGCGGTGAAGGCCGTCTGCAGTCGGTCGAGCATGCCGTCGATCGTGTCGCCGAGCTCTTTGATCTCGTCGTCCGGTCCTGGCAGGTCGAGGCGACGGCCCAGATCGCGCTCGGAGATGTCGCGCGCGGTGGCGGTGACCTCTCCGATGCGATCGAGCGAACGCTGGGCGAGCCAGAACGCGATGGCGGCGGCGACCCCGGTGAAGGCCACGAGTGTCACGATCGACCACAGCAGCAGCCCGCCGCCGACCTCGTCGGCGAGGAACGTGGACTGCTGCAGCACCGCTCCGCCGATCGTGTCGATCTGCGCGCCCTCGAGGGGAGCCGCCGTCTCCGCTGCGATCGACACCGTGTCGAAGTAGGTGCAACCGGTCGCCGTCGTGCCGTCGATCGTCGTGGCATCCGGGATCGCCGTGTTCTCGACGAGACCGTTCACGTCGGTGAATCCCGGGGTGCCGGAGATCGAGGTCGCCGGCACACAGCTCTGGGCGGTGAACGTGATCGCCGAGGCGAACAACCCCTGCACGACCAGGTACTGCACGGCGAGCAGAGCGGCTCCGGCCGCGATGAACACACCGGTGATGATGATCACCAGCCGCGTGCGAAAACTCATGCGTCTCATGTCGTCCCCATCCGATAGCCGTGGCCGGCGGCGGATTGGATCACCGCTGGTGCCCCGAGTTTGCGGCGCAGCGTGTGCACCACGATCTTGACCACGCCGCGGGTGCGCTCCAGCGGTTCGTCCCACACGTCGTCGAGCAGGTCATCCGAGCTCACGTAGCCGCCCTCGGCCGCGAGCAGCGCCTCCAGCACACCGAACTCCTTGAGGGTAAGCCTCATCGGCACGCCGTCTCGCTCGACGACGCGTCTCATCACATCGAGACGTACTCCGGCGAATTCGAGGACCGCGTTCGGCCTGGCCGAGTTGCTGCGGCGGCTGAGGGCTCGGATCCGGGCGAGCAGCTCCACATAGGCGAACGGCTTGGCGAGGTAGTCATCCGCACCGAGATCGAGCCCCTCGACCCGGTCATTGAGCGTACCGGCGGCGGTGAGCATCAGGATGCGGGCCGGATACTGCTGCGCGACCAGCGTGCGGCACACCGCATCGCCGTTCAGCACAGGCAGATCGCGGTCGAGCACGATCACGTCGATGTCGGACGACGCGGCCGCGCTCAACGCGCTCGAGCCGTCGCGCGCGACATCCACGAGGTACCCCTCGCGGCGCAGGCCATCGGCCAGCGTGTCGGCCAGATCGGCCTCGTCCTCGACCAGCAGCAGCCGCATGGCACCTCCCTCATCCGAGGGTGCATGCGCCGCGGTTAGTTTCCGGTTAGGCGGGCTCATACCGCTAGCAAACCACCGCCTCCATAGAACTGACTGCAGGGTTGCGGACGAGCTGCGACCGCGAGAGAGGGAATGACATGTTCACCGTGAAAGCACGCCGCTCGCTAGCAGCGATCCCCGTCATCCTGACGGTCGTCGCACTCGCCGCCTGCGCGGCACCGGCAGCAGACAAGAAGGACGACGCGGCCAACGACGCCGCTGCCGCCCGATTCGTGACCTGCCTGACCGGCGAAGGTCAGACGGCGAAGATCATCGAAGGCGGTCAGGTCGGCATGCTCATGCCGGACGCCCCGGAAGACAGTCCCCTGGGAACTGTGGATGGCGGTTCCATGGCGTTCGGCGAAGGGGACGGCGAAGACAAGGGCATGACGATGATCTCCACAGACGACGACGGCACGTGGATGGCTTCGACGACGGCCAACGGCTACCCCGAGGAAGGCGGTCAGCGCGAGGCATGGGCGACCTGCGAGGAGAAGGTCCCCGAGTTCGCACAGCCCGAACCCGACATGTCGGGTGCGGAGGCGACGGAGGCGCTCAAGTTCGATGCGGAGGCCATGATCAAGGCGAGCCTGGCGTTCGCCGGCTGTGCACGCGAGAACGGCTTCGCTGACTTCGCCGACCCCGACGCCGACGGGATGCTCCAGCTGCCCGCAGGGATCACTGAAGACGAAGCCCGCGCTCTGCTCACGGCCTGCGAGGACGAGCTGGGGGAGATGCCGCCGTTCATCGATCAGAAGAGCATCGAATCGCTCGACTTCGACTGGTTCGCGGTGATCGGCGAGTTCTTCGAAGGCGGCTTCATGCAGGCGACCGTGATCCCCGAGGGTGAGAAATGAGTCGCCGAGCAGCCTGGATCCTCTCCCCGATCGCGCTCGTGCTGGTGGCGGCGGGAATAGCGCTGGCCGTGCTGCAGCCGTGGCAATCGGCCGCCGAGGCCGCGGACAAGGGTGATGACGGACCCGTCACGGCGCTCGCCGAGCTCACCACTCTCACCTCCGACCTGCGCCTCAACGGCAGCCTCAGCTACGGCGCATCCATTCCTCTCCCCGGTCGTGGCGGAACGATCACGAGGCTGCCGAAGGCCGGGGATGTCATCGGCGTCGGCCAAGCGGTCTACGAAGTCGACGGCAGGCCGGTGATCGCCGTTCGGGGTGAGCGGCCCTTCTGGCGCGACCTGGGTGCCGAGGTGGAGGACGGCCCCGATGTCCGCCAGCTGGAGCAGGCCCTCGCCGACCTCGGATTCGGCACCGATCTCACCGTCGATGACGAGTTCACGAAGGTCACGACAGCGTCGATCAAAGCGTGGCAGAAGTCGCTCGGCGTTCCTCAGACCGGGGTCGTCGCGCTGGGTGACATCGTGGCCATCACGGCCGCGTCGGTGCGCGTCGAAGCGGTCAAGGCGAAGCTGGGGGATCCGGCGAGTTCGAGCCCTCTCACGTACACGAGCACCGGCCTGCGCGTGATCGCCAAGCTCACCGATGCGCAGGCACGAGAGATCCTGCCCGGTACCCCGGTGACGGTCATCCTTCCGGACGGCACGGAGGTGCCGTCGACGATCACCGCTGTCGACGTCGGTGGCCAGCCGACCGAGAAGGAGGGCGAGACCACCCCGCCGACGGCCACTGTCGACTTCACCGACCCGGCGGCGGGGCAGGGGATCGGTCTGCGCGCGGTGAAGGTCGTGTTCGCGACCTCGGAGGTGAAGGATGCCCTCGTCGTGCCGGTCACCGCTCTCGTGGCGACCACAGACGGAGGCTACGCCGTGGACGTGCTGCACAAGAAGGGGAAGGTCGAGCGCGTGGCCGTGGAGGTCGGGCTCATCGCCGACTCCCGGGTGCAGATCGTCGGTGGAGACCTCGCCGAAGGTGATGCCGTGGTGGTGGCGCAGTGATGCCGGGTACCACCGTGTCCACTCCGGCGGTGTCGGGCTCGGTGATGTCGGAGGCGGCGCTCGCGGACATCGTGATTCCGGCTGCCGTCGAGTCGGACACGGTCGACACCGACACCGTGGTGGAGCTCATCGACGTGGTCAAGGAGTACCCGGGCAGCCCGCCGCTTCGAGTGCTGCACGATGTGAGCCTGGCCATCGGGAGCGGCGAGCTGGTCTCGGTGGTCGGGGCATCGGGATCGGGAAAGAGCACCATGCTCTCGATCATGGGCACCCTCGACGATCCCACCAGCGGCACGGTGCTGATCGACGGGACCGATGTCGCCGCCCTCGGCGAACGGGAACGGGCCGCCTTGCGCGCTCGCCGGATCGGTTTCGTGTTCCAGCAGTTCTTCCTGCTGCCGGCGCTCAGCGCGCTGGAGAACGTCGCCCTCGGCTTGCTGTACTCGGGCGTGCCCGCCGCGGAGCGTCTCTCTCGTGCCGCTGTGGCCCTCGAACGGGTGGGGCTCGGCGCTCGCATGAAGCACCGGCCAGGACAACTGTCCGGCGGCGAGCAGCAACGCGTGGCGATCGCGAGGGCGGTGGTCGGAGAGCCGTCGGTGCTGTTCGCCGATGAACCGACGGGAGCTCTCGACTCGAGCACCGGGGAACGCATCCTCGAGCTGCTCACCTCCATCTCGGATGCGGGCACGGCCGTCGTGATCATCACCCACGACTCCCATATCGCGTCATGCACGCAGCGGCGGCTGAACATCCATGACGGCCGGTTGGTGAGCGATACGGCGCTGGTCGATCTCGTGGGGAGCGGACGATGAGGCGCCGAGGCGATCGGATGCCGCGGCTGAGCGTCGCCGACAGCATCCGCACGGCGCTGATCGGCCCGCGCAGCCGCAAGATGCGGACGGCGCTCTCGGCTCTCGGTGTCGCGGTCGGTATCGCCGCGCTCACCGCGATCACCGGCATCGCAGCATCCAACCAGGCCGAACTGCTCGCCGAACTCGACTCGCTCGGAGCCAACATGCTCGTCGTCGAGCCGGGATACGGCCCGGACAACAAGCCGGTTCCGCTGCCGGACACCTCTCCGGGAATGATCGGCCGCGTCGACGGTGTGGAAGAGGTCGGGGTGCTCGAGAAGGTGCCGGAGGGCACCGGCGTCTACCGCAACGACCTCATCCCGGAGAGCCAGGGCAACGGATTGACCGCGTACGCGGCCAGCCCGGACTTCCTCTCGTCGGTCGAGGGTTCCGTGGCGCAGGGCACCTGGTTCGACGATGCCAACCGCTCGCTGCCGGTGACGGTGCTCGGAGCGTCCGCCGCGGCGCGCATGGGCGTCACGGCGCCGGGGGTGCGGGTCTGGATCGGCGAGCAGTGGTACACCGTCATCGGCATCCTCGATGCCGCCGGGCTCGCGGAGAGCATCGACGCGAGCGCGTTCCTCGGCGATCGCTGGGCAGCCGAGCACGTATCGGGCAAGGATGACGACACCATCGCGTCCATCTATGTGCGCATGGCCGACGGCAAGACCAGCGAGGCCGTGCGGGAAGCGGTCGCCCGCGCCGCCAACCCCTCCTCTGAATATGTTCAGGTGAGCGGGCTCGGTGACCTCGCCGGTGCGCGCGAGACGGCGAACGATTCGCTCTCAGGACTCGCGGTCGGCCTCGCAGCGATCGCACTGCTCGTCGGTGGCATCGGCATCGCGAACACCATGGTGGTGGCGGTGCTGGAGCGCCGTGGTGAGATCGGACTCCGGCGCGCGCTGGGTGCGCGGTCGGGCCAGATCGCCGGACAGTTCGTCGCGGAGGCGATCGTGCTGGGGGGCCTCGGCGGCCTCGCCGGGGTCCTGCTGGGAGGTATCGGGGTCTTCGTCTATGCGGCGATCCAGTCGCAGGTCGCGACGATTCCGGTCGCCGTGCTGGTCGGCGGACCGATCGTCGCGCTCGCGGTCGGTGTGATCGCCGGGCTGTACCCGGCAGTCAGTGCGGCGCGGCTGTCGCCGACGGCTGCGCTGCGCACCGTGTGACGGGCGCGACGAAACGCTCCGCCGGAGGGGGGAACACCGGGCGGAGCGTTTCGTCGCGCCCGACGACAGGTGGTGGATGCCGAGGGTCAGCTGCGCAGATACGCCAGCACGGCGAGCACCCGGCGATGCCCGCTGTCGCTGGAGGCGAGGCCGAGCTTCGCGAAGATGTTGCCGATGTGCTTGCTCACCGCGGTCTCGGTGACGAAGAGGCGCCCGGCGATCGTGGTGTTGTCGAGGCCTTCGGCCATGAGATCGAGCACTTCGCGTTCACGCGGGGTGAGGCTCTGCACTGGGTCGTCGGCGCGGCGTCGGCTCATCAGCTGGGAGATCACCTCCGGGTCCATCACGGTGCCGCCGGCGGCCACGCGGCGCAGCGCATCCACGAACGACGCCACCTTGCCGACGCGCTCCTTGAGCAGGTAGCCGAGCCCATCGGCTCCGGCCGCGAGCAGCTCACCGGCGTACCGGTCCTCGACATAGGCCGAGAGCACCAGCACGGGGAACCCGGGACGACGCGATCGTGCCTCGGCAGCAGCCTTCAAGCCCTCGCTGGTGAAGGTCGGCGGCATCCGCACGTCGAGCACCGCGGCATCCGCGTCGTCGAGGTGGGTGAGGAAGTCGATCCCGTTGTCGACGGTGGCGATGACATCGAAACCTTCGCTGCGCAGCAGGAGAGCGAGCCCCTCGCGCAGCAGGGTGTCGTCTTCGGCGATCACGATCCGCACAGCAGCTCCGCTCTCATCTGAGTCGGGCCGCCGGCCGGACTCGTCACTGTCAGGGTGCCCTCGAAGGCCTCGACGCGCCGTCGAATGCCGGCGATCCCCCCACCGGGGCGCTCGGTGGCACCGCCGCCCCCGTCGTCTTCGACGTCGATCAGCAGACGGTCGTCGTCGCGCGAGACCCGCACCACCACGTGGGCGGCCTCACTGTACTTGTTCACATTGGTGAGCGCTTCGGCGACGACGAAGTAGCTCGCCGACTCGACCGCGGCCGGTACCCGACGCACATCGTCGATCTCGAGGGTGCACGGAACGACGCTCCGCCCGGCCAATGACGCCAATGCTCCTTCGAGCCCCAGTTCGTCAAGGATCGGGGGGTAGATGTCGTGCACGGTGCGACGCAGACCCGCCAGCGCGTCGGTCGCGGCATCCTGCGCTCGTCGGAGCGGAGCGAGGGCGTCGCCCGCGCCGGTCTCGAGTGCGCGCTCCGCGAGGCCCAGCATCATCACCACGCTGACCAGCCGGTTCTGTGCGCCGTCGTGCAGGTCGCGTTCGATGCGACGCAGTTCTGACGCGTGCGCGTCGAGGGCCGCCGCGCGGCTGAGGGTCAGCGCATCCACTCGTTCGGCGAGGAGCGTCTTCGGGGGAGCGGCGAGCAGCCGCGCCGAGATCCAGGTGAGCAGCTGCGCGACGGCGGGGATGAGCCACCACGAGACGACCGCGTAGGCGAGCGAGACGAGCGGCATGGTCGCCGCGAGCTCCCACGATGTCACTGGGTACGGCGCTGTGATGGGATCATCGGCCGGTGCGAACTGCCAATAGAACATGACGGCGAGCGAGTTGACAACGCCGAACGGGATCAGCACCGTCGTGAGCGTGATGAACAGCACCGGCAGCGCATGAACGGTGAGCCACAGCGCATCGCGGCCGGCTGAGCGCGAGAACGCGAAGCGCAGTCGCTCGTCGATGGTCGACCTGTTCGGCAGCACACTGGCGGATCCGAAGATCTGCTCGCCGCGGCGTTTGCCGATGCGGTCGCGGGCGATGTCGCTCCACCAGCGCAGAGCCTTCACCGCCTCCGGCATCAACAGCACTCCACCGGTGATGAGCATGATCGGCAGCAATGCGAGACCGAGGCAGAACAGGATCACGGAGACGACGGACGCCCCCGCCTCGACGGCGACGAATCGCCAGTCGCGCAGCCAGCGCCGCATCCGTTCACCCATCCTGCAAGTCTGCCGCAGCGGACGTCCTCGCACGGTATAGCCAGCACCACCATCGATGCGGTGTTCTGCTGGATGGGGCCGCCGTTCGAACCTTTCTATCGTCGAAGCATGACTTCACTTCTTCCCGGTGCCGCCCCAGCGATGCCGCAATCCACCGAGGCCCTGCGTCTTGAATCCGTCGTCAAGAAGTACGGTTCCGGCGCCAACGCCGTCACCGCACTCCGCGGCGTCAACCTCACTCTCGGGCGCGGCACCTTCACCGCGATCATGGGACCGTCCGGCTCCGGCAAGAGCACGCTGCTGCACTGCGCGGCCGGTCTCGACACTCCCAGCACGGGAACGGTCCGTCTCGGCGGAACCGAGATCTCGGGGATGCGGCGCAAGGCGCTCACCGCGTTCCGACGGGACCACGTGGGCTTCGTCTTCCAGGCGTACAACCTTCTTCCGGCGCTGTCGGTGGAGGAGAACATCACATTGCCGCTGCTGCTCGCTGGCCGTTCCGTCGAGCGAGCATGGCTGGACTTCCTCCTCGAATCCGTCGGCCTCGCCGATCGCCGTGACCGTCGGCCCTCCGAGCTCTCCGGCGGTCAGCAGCAGCGGGTCGCGATCGCCCGTGCGCTCGTCACCCGTCCCTACGTCGTCTTCGGCGATGAACCCACTGGCGCCCTCGACTCGCGCTCCGGCAAGCAGGTGCTCGACCTTCTCGCGCACACCGCACGCGAACTGGATCAGACGGTCGTCGTCGTCACCCACGACCCGGTGGTCGCCTCGCACGCCGATCGGGTGATCTTCCTCGCCGACGGCGCCTTCGCCGGTCACCTCGACGGAGCGAGCCCCGCGCAGATCACCGACCGCATGAGCGCGCTCGGGGAGTGGTGATGGCGACCACTCACCTCGGCTTCGGCCGACTCGTCCGCGCCGATCTGCGCCACAACCCGGGCAGCTTCGTCGGCGTCGCCGTGTCTGTGCTCGTGGCCACGGCCCTCATCACGGGTCTCGGCGTTCTCGTCGAATCCGGCATGCGCGGGGGACTCGCCCCCGAGCGCTACACGAACGCCGATGTCATCGTCGGCGGCAGCCAGGCCGTCGATGTCCCGGAAGACCTCCCGGTACCGCTCGTCGAGCGGGCATCGCTTCCGGACGACGCGGCCGACGCCATCGCCGCGCTCCCCGGTGTCGAGGCGGTCGTCGCCGACGTCACGGTCACGCTCGCCTCGGATGCAGGTCCCATCGAGGCGCATCCGTGGTCGACATCCGCTCTGAGCGGCTTCGAGATCAGTTCGGGCAACGCACCATCGGGGCGTGACGAGGTCGTCGTCACCGCCTCATCGACCGCCGGTCTCGGCGATGTGCTGACCCTGTCGCACGGCGGCGACCGCGCCGAGTACCGCGTCGTCGGCATCGCGGATGCCGCGACCGAACCGGTGCGAATCGGGCACGTGTTCCTCAGTGAGGCCCGCATCGCGCAGCTCGACTCCGGAAACGGCGACGCCCAGATCCTCGGCGTCTTCGCCGCTGACGGCACGACGCCGCAGGCTCTGGCCGACGCCATCTCCGAACGATTCCCCGAGGTCACCGCGCAGACGGGCGCCGGCCGGGGCGATGTCGAGTTCCTCGATTCCGGGGCGGCGCGGGCATCGCTCGTCTCCATCGGCTCCGCCTTCGCCGGCACCTGCCTTCTCGTGGCGATGTTCATCGTCTCGGGCACGCTCTCGCTGTCGGTGCAGTCGCGCCGCCGCGACTTCGCTCTGCTCCGTGCGGTCGGGGCGAGCTCCGCACAGGTGCACCGCCTGGTCGCACGAGAGGTGCTGACGGTCTCGGCGATCGCAGCGGCGATCGGCATCGTTCCCGGATACTTCCTCGCCACCGTGCTGCAGGGCGCGTTCGTCCAGGCCGGAGTGATCCCCGGTGACTTCGCACTCGCTGCGAGCCCGATTCCGGCCGCCGTCGCAGCGCTGCTCGTGCTCGGCGCTGCGTGGGGTGCGGCTCGGATCGCTGCCAGCCGTCCGGCGAAGATCGACCCGATCGAGGCGCTGCGCGAATCGGCCACCGGGCCGACATCGGTCAGCCTCGGACGCATGATCACCGGAATCGTCTTCGCGGCTGCGGGCCTCTCGATCTCGACGGTGCCGCTCGTCGTGCGCGGTCAGAGCGCAGCGGGTGCGGCGGCGGGGGCATCGATCATCCTGATCATCGCGCTCGCGCTGCTCGGGCCTGTGCTGGTGAGCTTCACCGTGCGCTTCATCGGAGCGGTGCTCCGGAAGACGTCGGCGGCGGGGTTCCTCGCTTCTGCGAACGGCACGGTCAATGCGCGCCGACTGGCCAGTGCGATCACTCCGATCGCCTTGGGGATCTCGCTGGGGCTCGTCCAGCTCGGCGCCCCCGCCATGATCGCCAGCGAGGCGAACGCCCAGATGCAGGCGGGTGTGATCTCCCAGCTGCGGGTGAGCGCACCCGGCGGGCTGTCGGATGAGGGCATCCAGGTGATCGAGGAGCAGGCCGGAGTCGTCGCGGTCAACCCGGTCACGGTGAGCCAGGCCGTTCTCGATCATCACGAACTCGGAAAAGAGGAGATCACCCGCACTGCGCTCGTGCTGCAGGGCATCGATACGGATGCCGCGGAGAGCACGATGGATCTTCAGGTCAAGGAGGGCTCTCTGGACGCCCTCGCCGGTGCCGGTGAGGTCGCGCTCAGCACGGATGCCAGGCAGACCCTCGGTCTCGATGTCGGCGACACACTCGTCGGACGCTTCGGCGACGGGGTGCCTTTCGAGTCGGAGGTGGTCGCGATCTACGGACGTGGACTGGGATTCGGCGACATCACGATGTCGGGCGAGGTGGTTCGCCAGCACACCACCAGTGCGCTGAGCGGATTCGCCCTGGTCAACGCGGGTGACGACGTCGAGAACGTGCGCACCGCACTGACGGATGCCGGATTCGTGGTCGGCGGTGGCAGCGGAGCCCAGGCGGCGGGTGCCGACGGGCGCTCGCAGCAGGGCTGGGTGAACGCGGTCGCTCTGATCGTCATCCTCGGCTACATCGCGATCGCCGTGGTGAACACGTTGATGATGGCGACCGGTGAGCGGTCGCGGGAGTTCGCACTCCTGCAGCTGATCGGTGCGTCCCGCCGTCAGGTGCGCGGCATGATGCGCACCGAGGCGGTGATGCTCGCGCTGATCGCGATGGTGTTCGGTGTCGCGATCGCCATCCCGCCGCTCATCGGAATGAGCATGGGGATCAGCGGGCAGCCGATCCCGACGCTGCCGCTCCTGCAGTCGCTGGTCGTGATCGGTTCGATGTGCGCTCTCGCGCTGGCGGCGCTGGCCGTGGCGACGCGCTCGGCGATGCGAGGTCGACCGGTCGAGGAGATCGGTTCGCGGCAGTAACGCACGAACGGCGCGGGTGGGGCCGGATCCACAGGGATCCGGCCCCACTTTGCGCAGTCGTGAACGCCGCGCCCCACGCCGGGGCCGGATGCGAAAGACTGGTCTCATGTCTTCCGCTCAGCTCGATTCTCTCCTCGCACGCATCGTCGACAGCGGTCTGCTCGATGAACCGGTCGCCGAGAACGGGTTGATCTACGGGCGGGCGAGCATCGACGCCGCCGGCGCCGTCGTGACGGTCAACGTCGACCCGGAACTCCAGGATGAGGACGACGAGGACGAGCTCGATCAGGACGCGCTCATCGAGGCCGTCTCGCGCATCCTCTCGGTGGGCGAATCGCGCTGGCGGGCCGTGATCGACGAGGTCGCCGACGATATCGAGGATGCGGTCGATGACGAGCCGGTGATCGAGCAGATCGACCTGCGCGATGATCTGGAGGCCACCTCGGTCGTCGTGTTCGCCGACGCCGTGCTGCTCTCCTTCCTCGCGCCGAAGCAGTTCCCCACGTCGCGGATCCTGGTGCAGCTCGATGACGAGCTCGAGGTCGACGGTGTCGAGGTCAGAGAGCTCGACGCCGCTTCCTGAGTACATTCGAGGCGTAGGCTTCTCGTTGTGAGTCCTGAAGCAGACAGACGCTAGGTCGCGGGTCGAGTCGCACGTCGTGCGCTCCCCGCATCCTGCCGACCCCTCTTCGCTCAGTCGCTCTCCTGCGGGATGACGCGACCTCGCACGTCTGGATGCTTCATGCCCTTCTTGCTCTATGTCCTTGCTCTGGCGATCTTCGCTCAGGGCACCAGCGAGTTCATGCTCGCCGGCCTCCTCCTTCCGATCTCCGACGAGCTGGCGGTATCGCCCGCGACCGTCGGGACTCTCACCTCGGCCTTCGCCATCGGCATGGTCGTCGGCGCTCCGGCGATGGCGCTGATCGGCGCGCGCTGGAGTCCACGCCGCGCGCTCATCTCGTTTCTCCTGGTGTTCGTGCTCGCGCACGTCGTCGGCGCGATCGCCCCGTCGTTCGAGGTGCTGCTGACCACGCGAGTGATTGCGGCTCTCGCGAACGCCGGTTTCCTCGCTGTCGCTCTCGCGACGGTGGGCCGACTGGTTCCGGCCGGTCAGACGACCCGGGCCGTCGCGACACTTCTCGCCGGCACCACGCTGGCCACGATCGTCGGTGTGCCGGCGGGAGCCCTCGTCGCGAACGCGTTCGGGTGGCGGGCGACGTTCTGGGGTGTGGTGCTGCTCTGTCTGCCGGCATTGATCGCGCTGCTCCTGGATCGTTCGCTCACGCAGAACGCGGTGACACCGCGCATCCGTCTCGTCGGTGAACTCGCCGAGCTCCGTCGGCGCCCGGTGCTCGGTGCGATCATGCTCGCTGTTCTCGTCAACGCCGCGACCTTCGGGGTCTTCACCTTCCTCGGAGTGATCGGGGCGGATGCCGGCATCGATGTCGCTCTGATTCCCCTGCTCCTCGCCGGGTTCGGGGTCGGCGCATTCCTCGGCGTCGCCGCGACCGGTCGGTGGGCGGCACGGCGAGAGCGGGCCTGGATCTCGGTCGGAACGGTCGCTCTCGCCGGCGCATGGTCGGCGTTCGCGGTCCTGATCTCGTCACCCGTGATGCTGACGCTCCTCGCGGTGCTCTGCGGGGCGCTGTCGTTCGCCGTCGGATCCGCCCTGATCGGACGCATCGTCCGGGAAGCCACGGATGCCCCGGTCCTCGGCGGGGCGTATGCGACCGTCGCCCTGAATCTCGGAGCCTTCGTCGGGCCCGCCGTCGCGGGCATCGCGTACGAGCAGGGAGGTGCCGCAAGCGTGCCATGGGCAGCGGTTGCCGCCACGCTCGCCGCCGCGCTGATCGGCATCTGGGCGCTCGCGCCGATGCGGCAGTTCCGTCCCACGAAGTGACAAGAGCTTCTCGTCGCAATAAGTCCCGGTATTCGGCTCGAATACCGGGACTTCTTGCGACCGGAGCGGGCTCTTTCGCTCAACCGGTGAGGTTCGTCTTCGTCGCACGACGTCGGCTGCGTGCGAGACTTCGGTCATGCGGGACGACGAACGCGCGCCGACCATCGAGTGGAGAACGGTCGTGGAGGCGGACTTCCCGCTGCTCAGCGACTGGCTCGCGAGGCCTCATGTTCACCGCTACTGGCATCACGACTTCACGCCGGAAGGGGTGGCGAGAGACTTCGGCCCCGGTACCCGTGGTGAGGAGGCAGGCGAAGATCTCCTCGTCTTCGTCGACGGTCAGCCGACCGCGCTCGTGCAGCGATCCCGCATCGCCGACTACGCCGAGGACTTCGCGGAGCTCGGCGAGATCGTCGAGGTGCCGCCGGGTGCGGTGACGATCGACTATCTCATCGCCGATCTGTCCCGCACGGGGCAGGGGCTCGGCTCGGCGATCATCCGGGCCGTGGTCGCCGATACGTGGTCGAGCTATCCGGACTGCCCTGCGATCATCGTCGGCGTCGTCGCGGGCAATGTCGCATCCTGGCGGGCGCTCGAGAAGGCCGGTTTCCGACGGGTCGGTGAAGGGGACATGGAACCAGACAACCCGATCGACGCCCCACTCCACGTCATCTCACGCATCGACAGACCCGAGAGCGCGCCTCCTCAGCGTCAGTGACAGACGCTTCCCGTCGCAAAAAGGCCCGGTATTCGGTCCGAATTCCGGGACTTTTTGCGACCGGAGCGGGTCCTCGACGCCGCGACCGGAGCGAGCGTCAGGGCCCGATCGGGTCGGCGTAGATCAGGGAGGCGGCGTTCCTGGACGTGATCGCCTGCAGCATGTCAGTGGAGAGCGCGGATGCCGCGAGTTGCAGTGCCGTCGCCTCCGGCGTCTGCACAGGGAAGCCGCTGCCGAACACCCAGCGCTCCGGGTCGTCGCCGAGGCGGTCGGCCACGTGCATCGGACCGTTGACATGCCAGAGGTCGAGCCGCATGCTCTCGGGCGCATCGTCGCCGAGGTGGCGGTTCAGCTCGATCCAGTCCGCACGGTTCAGCCCGCTGATCAGCAACGGTTGCTGGGGGCGATCCCGAACCAGGTCGGCGATCCGGTGAAGCTCGAGGTCGACCGCGGGGGAGAGTGGATGCCGAACCCGTGCATCGTCTAGCCGTGCAATCAGCTGCAGCGGCAACTCCCGCTCTGCGCATGCGGCGAGCACAGGCTGGGCGGCCGCGACGTCGTACCGGTGGAAGCCCGGCGCAACTCTGATCCCCTGCGCTCCCGCATCCGCCGCCCACTCCAGCTCGGCCAGCCAGTCGTCGTCACGCGGATCGATCGTCGCGAAGACGCGGAACAGCGGGTCGTCGGCGCAGGCCGTGAGCACGGCTTCGTTGCCGCTGCGAGTGTCGAAGCCGAACAGCGAGGCCAGGTGCGAGACCCAGACCGAGCGCAGGCCGAGGCGGTCCGCGTATTCGCGGAGTTTCTCGACGTCAGCGGCGGCCGACAGCCGAAACGGCCACTGGCCGAGAAAGCAGGTGGTGTCGGTCGCGCCGAGTTCCGCGAATCCGCTGAGCAGCATCCGTCCCTGCGCGGTCATGCGATCACCTCCGTGAGCCAGCGGGCGACCGTGCCACCGAGCACTCGTTCCTCCGCAGCGGTGTCGAGTCCCGCACCGAGCACCTTCCCGACGTTGGCTGCGAGATCGATGTGATGAAGGTCGGAGCCGAAGACCACCCTGTCGATGCCGAGGCGCTCCACCGCGAGGGCGACCTCTCCACCGCCGATGATCGTCCCCGAGGTGTCGACGGCGATGTTCGGCACCGCGCGGACTGAATTCAGCGCAGACTCGGGTTGGCCGCCGAGGTGCGCCATCAGGAAGCGCACGTCAGGGTGGCGGCGTGCGGCGGCGGCGATGTTGTCGGCTGTCGACTCATACGGGAAGCGCCCGACGGTCTTGCGCCAGGCGTGCGCGAGCACAATGAGTCGGTGCTCCGCGGCGTACTCCAGGATCGGGTCGCAGAGCGGATCGTCGGCCAGTGTCGCGATCCACAGCTTGATGCCGATCATGCCGTGCTCCTCGACGTTGCGTCGCACATCGTCCAGGCTCTCCTTCCCGAAGCGCGGGTTGACGTAGCAGTATCCGCGGAGGCGGTCGGGGTGGCGGCCCAGCTCGCCGACCAGCACGCTGTTCATCTCCTTGACCTCGTCGAGCCCGGGGTGCGGCTGGAACGCGCCGATGTTGCTGCACAGGAACAGGTTGATTCCGAGGCGCTCGCCGGCGACGAACACCTCGGGGTCGAACCGGCCCTCGTCCAGATGCGTATGTGCGTCGATGCCGCTCATGGACCCGTGATCTCGCTCAGCACGTGGGCGACTCTGTTCAGAGTCTCGTCGATGTCGGCATCCGTGTGCGCGTCGCTCACGTAGACGACGCGATAGAAGGACAGCCCGTTCCGGAAGGCTGCGCGCAGAAAGATGCGCAGCGTCGCATCGTCCCCGACGAACTGCGGGCAGGCAGGGTGCCCTTCGAGTCTGAGCCCGACACCGGCCTCCGCAAACAGTGAGTTCATGCCATCTCGCAGCCGGACGCCCGACGCATGAAGGCGGGCGATGATCCCGTCGTCGCGGTACGCGGTCATCGTCGCGGTGGCGGCCGCGAGCGACAGCGTCTCGCCCCCGTACGTCGACGTAACCACGACCTCCCCGCGATCGAGCACATCGAGCACCTCGCGTCGCCCGCAGTACACGGCAAGCGGCATTCCGTTCGCGACGCCCTTGCCGAACACGGATAGGTCGGGGACGACGCCCGTCTCCTCGGCCATGCCACCCAGCGCCACGCGGAAGCCGGTGACCATCTCGTCATACGCCAGCAGCGCCCCATGCCGATCGGCGAGATCCCTGAGGTACCGGTAGAAGCCGGCGGAATCCGGCAACGAAGGGTAGTCCGCGGCGATCAGGATGAGCGCGATCTCAGAGCCGCGCGTGAGAAACAGCTGATCGAGCGCCGCGCGGTCGTCCCAGTCCACCGCATGATGCAGTTCGGCGAGTGCCCCTGGCACTCCGGGAACGGCATCCGATGTCGCCCCGGGAAGCACACGCGCACCGGCTGCAAGCGAATTGAGCCAGCCGTTGTACCCGATCTGCACCACCCGATCGCGTCCCGTGTGCGCGCGGGCGATTCGGATCACCGCGGCCAGCGCTTCACCGCCGGTCTTGAGGAAGCGCACAGCTTCGGCGCCGGGCACGAGAGAGCAGAAAAGCTCGGCCGTCGTGGTCTCCAGCGGATGCGGATGTCCGAACAGGATGCCGTCGTCGAGTTGCGCGCGGATTGCGGCGTCGACGCGGTCATCGGCGTAACCGAGGGTGATCGGCCCGAGCGCGCACCGGTAGTCGATGAACTCGCGGCCCCTGTCGTCCCAGACCCGGCATCCGCTTCCCCGGACGATCACCTCCGGCTCTTCCGGAAGCAGTACCGGCGCCTTGGAGTTCGTGCTCGATCCGACCGGCATGATGGCGATCGCGCGCTCTCGCCAACTGTGGTTCGTCTGCGGGGTCTGCATGTTTGGCCTCTCTGCCGTCAGCGGGCTGGTGCGATTCAGTGCAAGGAGACGACCTCGCCGTCGCGCGCTGCTGAGGCCTGCGCGGCCTTGGCGATCTCGACGGTACGGATGCCGACGCCGGCGTCCGGCTGCGGCTGACGGTCGCCGCGAACCGCGGCGACGAACTCCTCGAGCAGCAGAACGTCGAGATCTGCGCCGACCGGATCCCAGGTCTCGCCGCGGGCGTCGTGCCCCGCGATGCCCTTCGCGAAAGGACTGACCGTGACGGTGCCGCGCTCGGCGACCACTTGCAGTGTGAGTCCACCCCATGTGGCCGAGCTCATCGGCCAGCTCCACGAGCAGTCGATCGTCGCGATGACACCGCTCGGGTACTGGATGGTCACGAGCCCGCCGGTCTCGACCGCGAGCTCGCGGTCGGCGTGCAGAAATCCGTTCGATACGGCGCGCACCGTGGCCGCGCGCTCACCCAGCAACTCGTCGAGCAGATCGGCGCAATGCACGACGTGGTCGACGAGCGCTCCGCCACCGGCCAGCTCCGGGTCGGTGAACCAGGCGCGATCCTGCGGGAGCTTGCCGTTGTTCACCCCGGTGACCCCGAGCACGCGTCCGAGTCGGCCGCTGCGCAAGTCAGCGATGGCGTCGCGCACGGCGGGGGCGAAGCGCACGGGGTACGCGACCATGAGGATCACACCGGCCTGGTCGCAGGCATCGCGCATGGCGATCGCGTCGTCGACGGTCGTCGCCAACGGCTTCTCGCACAGCACGTGCACGCCCGCCGCGGCTGCGCGTTCGACAAGTTCTCGATGGCGCGAGTTCTCCGCCGCGACCACGACGGCGTCCGGTCGCCAGGCGAAAGCCTCATCGTAAGTGTCGACGTAGGCGACGCCGAGCTCAGCGGCGAGCTCGGCCCCGCGCGGAGCATCGTCGCGAGCGTCTCGGCCGTCCGGGTCGGCGGCGATGAGCTCGACCCCTGGCATCGCCTTCAGAGCGTGCACGTAACTGAGCGCGTGGGTGTGTGCGAACGACAGGACGGCGATCCTCAAAGGAGCGGGGGCGGTCATCGGGTGGCTTCCTCGAGCTCCAAGATGGGCAGGGCGACGGGCTTACCCGCGGCGATGGAGTCGTAGGCCGCCTCGGCCACAGAGACAGCCTCGATTCCGTCTGACGGTGTGACACGGGCGTCTCGGTCGTGGCGCAGTGCCGAGACGAAGTCGGCGAGCTCGGCGTAGTACGGGCTCTCCTGCGGAGACATCGGAGGCAGGTAGTCGGTGTCGCCGGCCGTCAGCACCGTATCGGTGCGCGACGCGTGATCCTCGGCACTGTCGTAGCGAAGGCGCCCCTCGGAACCGGCGACCTCGACGCTGGTGCGGAACGGCATTCCGGGGGTGACCCAGCTGCCGTGGATGTGGCTGATCACACCGTTGCGGTGGGTGAGCACGATGTGGGACGTAACGGGCGCGGGCACTCGGTCGTCGACGGTCGGTGGGTTCTGCACCGCGTACACCGACGCCACCGGTCCAGCGAACCAGAGGGCCTGGTCGATGTCGTGGATCATCAGGTCGCGGATGAGTCCGCCACCGGTGCTCTCGGAGAAGAACCACGGCGCCTGCGGTGCGGAGCCCGCTCGGCTGAATCGCTGCACTGCTACGGTGCCGATACGCCCGGAGCCGATTCCCTCCTTGATGCGTCGATACTCGCCCATGTAACGCACGACATGAGCAGGAAAGAGTCGTACCCCGGCTTCTTCGGCGGCGCGGGCGAGGGCCGCCGCAGCATCAGCCGTCGCCGCGAGCGGCTTCTCGCAGATCACATGGCGGCCCTGCGTGATCGCCTGAAGCGCGAAGTCGGCGTGGGTGCTGCTGGGGGTCACGATGTCGACGACATCGACGAGTCCGATGAGAGTATCGACGTCGTCGACGAGCTCGAAGCCGTACTCCTCGGCGATCTCCTCGGCACCGGCCAGCGAGGTCACGTATCCGGCGACGCCCAGTGCACGCCAGGCGTCTGCATGCACGCGGGAGATCCCGCCGGCGCCGATGAGTCCGACCTTCAACGTGCTCACTGCTTCTCCTCGAGGGGGTCGGTGACGGCCACGTCATGCGGCATCGGGGTGATCGGGGGGACGGGCATGTCGTCGATCGCATAGATCGCGGATGCGTGCCGCTGGAACGCGTGGACGAGCGCCCCGTGCGCCGCAGCCTCCGCCCCGAGACGTGCCTCGGTGAGAGGTACCTGGAACGGTAGGCCGAGGTGGCGAGGGAGTGCCGCGCGGAGCGGGTCGAGCAACTGCTCGTGGGCTGCGGAGAGCCCTCCGCCGATCACGATCATCGCGGGGTCCACCGTCATGATCAAAGTCGCAATCCCATGGGCCAGCTCATCGATGAAGGCATCCAGCTCGGTCTGCGCCTGCTGGTCGCCTTCGCGCGCCAGAGCGAACACTTCAGCGGCGGTCGGTGCGGTGCGCCAGGTGATCTGACCGGTCCCTGTGTTCAACCCACGGAAAGCAAGGCGCCCGATGTCGCCGGCGGCGTTGTGGATGCCGCGGCGAGGGTGACCGCCGAGAATCAGTCCCATCGCGATCCGGTTGCCGACAGAGAGGTAGACGACGTCATCGACGAGCTGGGCGACGCCGAGGTGGTGTTCGGCGACGGCTGCCAGGCGCACGCCGTTGTCGACCGCGACCGGGCACCCGAACGCCTGACGCAGTTGGGCGCCGATGTCGATGCCTGACCATTCGGGGATCACCACTGATGTCGTTACGCGGCCGGAGTCGTCGACGATGCCAGGGAGCGAGACGCCCACTGCCCTGACTTTGGATGTCGCGATCGAGGCGGAGGAGAGCGTCTGGCGCACATCGTCGATGACGGCTGCCAGCTTCGATGCTCCATCGCCCTGTGCAGCGACGCCGGGGAAAGTGCGCTGGGTGATGACTCGGCCCGCGAGGTCGGCGAGAACGACGCGGATGCTCGCGACGCCGATGTCCACGCCGACGATCGCGCCAGCCACGGCGTGGAAGGAGTAGCTCCTGGCCGGGCGGCCGGCGCCTCCACCTCCACGGACGGGTGCGTCGACGATGGTGCCCGATTCACTCAGAGCGGTCACGGCGTTCTCGACGGAGGTGCGCGACAGCTCGAGGGCGCGCGACAGCTCGTTCACTGTGGCGGGGCCGACGTCACGAAGATGCAGGGCGGCGCGGGCGACGATCGAGAGTTGGCTTGGCACCGCCATGTGCAGTTCCCCTTTCGATTGCGTTGTGGAGCAAAGCTAAAATAGCCTACGCCACTGTCGTAATAACAGCGCAGCTCTTGCATCCGTCTTCTTATCGACGCTTACCTACTCGCGACAGGTGCTCGTGATAATTATCACATGACACTGTCTTAATTGGCTACTGCGGTGTCGCCACCCAGAGGCGCTCGTTGAATGAGTAGTACAGCTCGCCATCGGCGCCGGCGGCGATGTGGTTCGCACCCGCCACGATGTGCTTCAGGCGGTACGTCGTGGTTTCGAACGCGTAGAGGTTGCCCCAGGCGCTGATGTACATCTCCCCTGTCGACGAAATCTCGATGTTCGCCGACTTCCAGACCGGACCCAGCGCGTTCCACTCGACGGTGGCGATGTCGAAAGTGCGGAGAACCGTTCGGCTGTCGAGATCGAACTGCAGCAGCTTGCCTACAGTCACGCCCCAGATGGAGCCGTCGGATGCGACCTTGAGAGCGGTGATCGCCTTCTCGCCGGCGAACGGCTTGCCGGACCAGATCAGTGCGCCGGTACTGGGCTTGAACAGGAAGAGCGACGCAGCCGATTGGGTAGGAGTCGATCCGAGGCCCCCGTAGACGGAGGTTCCTCCCAGCACCAGGTCCGGGCCGACGTACGTCAGCGCCGTGATGCTCTCGTCGGCGATGATGTTGACGTACTTCGTCACCGATTTCGACGTCGCGTCGATGACAGCGATCGACCCTCCGAGGTGCCCGTAGGTGGCGACGGTTCCTGCGATGATCTGATTCCCCTGACTCGCCCAGGCGAATGGACGATCCTGCAGGTCGCCCTCGAGCGACGCGAACTCTCCTGGATTGGTCGCGGAGAGCGGCTGGGTGGGGTCGAACGCCATCAGATGTGCGCCGGGATAGACGCCCAGATACAGCTCGTCGCCGACGGCGATCGCCCCCTCTGCCTGTCCGAGGACCCCCTGCGGGTACTCGTGTGTCGTACTCGTCGCCGGGTCGAAGGCAGAAAGACCACCCGATTGAAGCGCACTCGAGTAGATCCGATCATCAGGTCCCCGTTCGAGGGTCGCGATCGTCGCGGGTTGTCCGGTGATGGGGGGCGCGAGTTCCGCGACCGCCCCGCTTGCGAGGTGATAGAGCCAGATCTTGCCGCGGATCGTCGTGAGTGCCAAGGTTGGGCCGCTGAACGGTCCACCGGTGTAGTCGATGATCGCAGAAGCACGCACTGCTGCACCGGGGAAGACGTTGAGGTTCGTCAGGACTCCCGAACTCGAGTACCGCTTCACTGCGAAGTCGGCCCCTACGAAGTAGATGTTGCCGGCGGCATCGGTGGGTGAGACCTCGAGTCCGACGCTCCCGTCGATGAGTCCGGTCCAGGTTCCTGCCGTGATGTCGTAGGCGGCCAGCGCCTTCGTATCCGATCCGCGTACGAAGATCTTGCCCGATCTGGCGTCGACGTCGTAGATGAGCTTGTCGGCGGCGAGGAACGCAGGCAATGGGATGTCGCTCACGGCCCCGGTGGCGATATCGATCTGTACGAACTTGGCAGCCGTCGTGCCCAACCCGGCGTAGACCTTGTCGCCGCTTACGGCGACATCGCGGACGTACGCAGACCCCGGCGACACCTGACCGTAGTCTCGGAAAGCGCCCGTGCTCGGAGTGAAGGACCACAGCGAGCCCGACGGGTACGACCCGCCGAACACCCGGCCAGAACTGTCGATGTCGAGCCCCCAGATGTTCTGGCCGTTCGCCACCGGAACCCCGAGATCGACGAACGCGGTGCCGCCGATCGTGTACTTGTAGAGATGGCCGTCATTCGCGCCGATGTACACCGTGCCGAGACTGTCGGCAGCGACACCCCACGCGTTCTTGCACGAGGGCGGTCCGGCGACGTTCGCCAGGACGGTGTCGTTGGTGATGTCGAAGACGCTGAGCGAACACGTCGTCCCCTGGACGGGGATGTAGGCGATCTCGCGGCCGTCGGCGAGCGTCGCCGTCGCTGCTCGCAGAGACGTCACCTGGGTGAGTTGGACGCCGAGGTCCTCGCGCGCCCAGGAGGTGGTGCTCACCTTGCTGACGGCGATCTCGTCCCAATTGGCGGTGGTGATCCCTGAGAGGGAGGAGTAGAGGAGTACTGAGGCCTTGGTGGCACCTGCGGGTGCCACGCCCTCCAGGGCGATCGTCGTCCAGGATCCGAGTGGCACCGTGGTGAAACGCTGATTCTTGTCGCCGATTCGTGTGCCTGCGGCGTTGTAGAACAGCAGGTAGATCCACGGCTGGCCGGTCGTCATCTTCACGTCGGCGGCGACTCGATACGTCGATCCCTGCTGCACCGTGAACCGGTCGGTCTCGAGTCCCGCAGAAGCAGTCGCCGTGGCGTCGACCATCGTGACGCCATATGCCCCATCGTGCGCCGCCGAAGTTGAGCGGGTGGAGCCGGAGACGCCGTAGTACGCGCTCCATCCGGGGATGCTTCCTGGAGAACTTCCCGGTGGCGGGCTTTCGAACCCGCCGTTGGTGATGAGCGATGGCGTCGAAGCGCTGGCCGACGGGGAGTTCGTGGCGACATTCGTTCCTGCCAGCAGGAGGGCGACCAGGGCAAAGGCCGCGCCGCGAATAAGCTTCCTCTTCATTGCACAGTCCTTCTTCCGTCCTCGTTGACGATCGCGAACAAATTAGCACAGTCATGTTTCAGATTGCTAGAGCCATCTATATCCCTGAAATAAGCGGGAAAATGCGGGAGGAAGTTGGGGGTTGACGGATTATCCCTTCGAGGTGGCATAATATGCAACAACCCTGCACGGCATTAGCAAAGGAGCACCATGCGCGTCAGCAAGTTCACCGGCGTCGCCGCGGGTATCGCGGCCGTGACGCTGTTGGCAGGATGTTCGGCCGGCGGCGGAAACGCCGAATCCGGAGAGAAGAACATCACTGTCTGGCTCTACCCCGTCATCGCTGACGAAGCGGTGCACAAGGACTTCTGGGACACGACGATCGCCGCGTTCGAGAAGGAGAACAAAGACGTCAACGTCAAATACGAGATCTTCCCTTGGGCGAACCGCGACGAGGCGCTCCAGACTGCGATCGCAGCGGGCAAGGGCCCCGACGTCGTCTATCTGATCCCAGATCAGCTCGCGGCCTACCAGAAGTCGATCGCCCCGCTCAACGACATGCTCAGCGAAGAACGACAAGGCGACCTGCTCCCGAACGTCAAGACATCGGTCACCATCGGGGGCGACATTCTCGGCGCTCCGATCCTCACGAGTGCAATGCCGCTCATCTGCAATGCCGCGGCGTTCGAAGCGGCGGGTGTCGCCGAGTACCCGAAGACCTGGGACGACATCATCGAGATGGCGCCGAAGTTCACGGAGAAGGGCATGTACGCCCTCAACTATCCGGCGTCGGCGGAGAACACCCTGAACCTCACGTTCTATCCATTGCTCTGGCAGGCCGGTGGTGCGGTGTATACGAAGGACGGTGACGTCGGGTTCGATTCCAAGGCAGGTGAGCAGGCTCTCACCTTCCTCACGGATCTCGCAACGTCCGGTGCGCTCGACCCCGAGGCGTTGACGACCAACGTCCCGTTGGAGCAGACTGCCGTCGCACAGGGCAAGGTGGGCTGCACGTGGAACAACGCAGTCACCGAAGTCTCGTCGTTCTGGGGCGCGGAGAACATCATGGTCCTGGCGCCGCTCAGCGAGAAGGAATCCATCGCATACGGCACCGTCGGTTCGCTCTCGGTGCTCAAGGGTTCGAAGGCGCAGGATGCCGCGGCGAAGTTCGCGGAGTTCGCGACCGGGGCAGACATCGTCGAGCCGTACCTCAAGGCGGCCGGCTTCTTCTCCGCGCTGAGCACCACAGAACCGCTCTACGCCGACGACCCGCTGCTCGGCGAGGTCGAGAAGTACGTGCCGGACACCACGGTGGGCGAGCTCGACGCGAGCTCGCGTGCGCTGATGGGTGTTCTGTCGCCGGAGATCCAGGCGGCTCTCCTCGGGCAGAAGTCCCCGGCGGACGCGCTCAAGGATGCCGCGAACGCCGCTGCACCGCTGCTGAAGAAGTAGCAAGATCGAGGGCGTGCGGGAGTACACCGCACGCCCTCTTCCTCCGCCACTCTCCCCACGTGAGGTAACGACAATGACGACGGCAATTACGGCGAAGAAGCCCATGGGGCGGGTCGCGCGGGTGCTGGCCCGACGGGAAGCGCGTGTGGCTTTCCTGTTCGTGCTCCCCGCGTTCCTCCTCTTCATCGCTTTCCGTTTCGGTCCGAGCATCGTCGGTGTCGCTCTGAGTCTCTTCGACTACGACATCACCGGCGAGATCGCATGGCGGGGCCTCGACCACTTCCAGCGCCTCGTCGCCGATCCGCTGTTCTGGCGTGCGCTGGGCACCACGGTGACCTACACGATCTTCGCCGTGCCGATCTCGCTCGTGCTCTCGACGGTGATGGCGCTGGGCGTGCGTCGAGCCTTCAGGGGAGCCCGCTTCTTCCGCTCGATCTTCTTCCTTCCGGTAATCACGTCGCTGGTGCTCGCCGGCTCGATCTTCGTCTGGATCTTCTCTGCGAACGGCCCCTGGTCGGCGCTGATGTCGCCCCTGGGCCTGAGCGGATCCTGGCTCGGCAGTACCGTCCTCGTCATCCCTGCGATCATCGTCGTCGGTGTCTGGGCCCGTTTCGGCTACGGCATGATGATCATGATTGCGGCACTGCAAGACGTGCCTCGAGAGCTGGAGGAGGCGGCGCTGGTCGACGGGGCGAGCGCCTGGCAACGCTTCCGATGGATCATCCTTCCGCACCTGCGCCCGACCGTGTTCTTCCTCGCAGTGATCGAGACGACGGCCGCGTTCCAGGTCTTCGACGTCATTTATGTGATGACCCAAGGCGGCCCTGCCAACGCCAGCTACTCGCTCGTCTACTTGCTGTACGACCAGGGCTTCCGCTACTTCGACTACGGATACGCGGCCGCCGTGGGGGTCGCGCTGTTCATCATGACCTTGGCCGTCGCCCTCATCCAGCGCCTTGTGATCGGAAGACAGAAATGACCGCTCTGTTGCAGCCGCCGAAGTCGACGCAGACGCAGGGGCAGACGCCATCATCGACGAGGATGACGTCGAAGAAGCGTCGCGCGTTCCGTGCCCTCGAGCCCACACGCTGGGGCATCTTCATCCGATGGATCTGGCTGAGTCTTGCCGGCATTCTCAGCTTCTTCCCGTTCTACGCGATGGTCGTGCTGAGCCTGAAGCCGGGCATGGTCGTCGAACTCCCCGGTTCGCTGTTGCCCTGGGCCGATATCTCCTTTGAGGCCTATGAACAGGTGCTCAGCGGCCAGAACATCATCGGGTGGCTGGGCAACACGCTCATCTACTCCCTCGTCTCGGTCGTCGCCGTTCTGTTCCTCTCGGCGCTCGCAGGATACGCCTTCGCCAAGAAGCGCTTCCGTGGCAAAGAAGTGATGTTCTGGTCGTTCCTCGCGATGGTGATGGTGCCGTTCCATGTCACCCTCATCCCAACCTTCATCCTGATGGCGAACCTCGGCGGCGTCGACACCTACTGGGGTCTGATCCTGCCGTCGCTGGCGAACGCTCAGGCCGTGTTCCTGATGCGCCAGTTCATCCAGGGGCTTCCTGATGAGCTGTTCGAGGCCGCGCGCATCGACGGCGCCGGCGAGTTCCGTATCTTCCTGCGGATCGTGCTCCCGCTATGCAAGCCGATCCTCGCGACCCTTGGGATCTTCGTGTTCCTGTGGCACTGGAACGACTTCCTGTGGCCGCTCATCATCGCCAAGTCCAACTCGATGTTCACACTCACCGTCGGCATCTCGTCGCTGCAGCAGCAGAACGTTCCGCTGAGCACCATGCTCGCAGGGTCGGTCGTCGCGTTGTTGCCCATCTTCCTCGCGTACCTCATCGCTCAGCGGTACGTGCAGGAGGGTGTAGCCGGTACCGGCATCAAAGGCTGAGAAGAAAGGGATAGCACCGCATGACTCAGCACAGTTTCTCTTCGGAGGACGAACTCGAAGAGGCTCTGGCCACACCGAGCGCCGAACTGATCGATGACCTCGCCAAGGGAAAGGGTGACGTCGTCATTCTCGGCGCAGGAGGCAAGATGGGCCCGACGCTGGCGATGCTCGCCCGTCGAGGGATGGATGCCGCAGGCCGTCAGGAGGACGCGGTCTACGCGGTCTCCCGCTTCGGTGACGTCACGATCCGAGAGCGCTTGGAGGCGGCGGGCGTGAACGTCGTGTCGTTCGACCTGATCGAGAACGACGATTTCACATCACTTCCCGATGCTCCGAACGTGGTGTTCATGGTCGGTGCGAAGTTCGGGGCCGCGACTAACGCCTCGTGGGCGTGGGAGGTCAATGCCGCGCTCCCCGACCGGGTGGCCCGCCGTTACCGTGACAGCGCGATCTCGGTGCTCTCGACCGGCAACATCTACCCCTTCGTGCCCGCATCGTCTGGCGGAGCACCCGAGGAGCTCGCTCCCGCTCCCATCGGGGAATACGCGCAGTCCTGCCTCGGGCGGGAGCGCGTATTCGAGTTCGGCGCACAGGAGCGCGGAACGAAAGTGGCGATCATCCGTCTGAACTACGCCGTCGACCTGCGCTATGGCGTGCTCGCCGACATCGGCAGCGCCGTGCACGCCGGCGAACCCGTCTCGGTCGCGACGGCGAATGTCAACGTGATCTGGCAGGGCTACGCGAACGAGGTGGTGCTGCGCAGCCTCGTGCACGCGTCGACCGTGCCGTTCACGATCAACCTCACCGGCCCTGAACTGCTGAGCGTCGAGTCGATCGCCCGCCGTTTCGGTACCCTGTTCGACCGCGAGGTCACGCTCATCGACGAGCCGCAATCCACCGCGCTTCTCAGCGATGCGCGCCGGTGCATGGCGCTGTTCGGCTACCCGTCCGTGCCGGCCGAGACACTCATCCGCATGCAGGCCGACTGGATCGCGGATGCGCTGCCGATGACCGCCAAGCCCACCAAGTGGTCCGTGCGGGACGGGAAGTTCTGATGGCCGTGCCCACGCTGCGTCCTGAGGCAGCGACGACCCTCGCGCGCGGCAGCGTGATCCCTGCACACCCGCTGGCCCTCACCGCAGACGGTCGGCTCGATGAGCGTCGTCAGCGTGCGCTCACCCGCTACTACGTCGACGCCGGCGCCGGCGGCATCGCGGTCGGGGTGCACACGACCCAGTTCGAGATCCGCGACCCGGAGCACGCGCTGTTCGAGCCGGTTCTCGCGCTCGCGGCTGAGGAGATGGATGCGCGCGCCGGGGCCGCCTTCGTCCGCATCGCCGGGGTTGCCGGGGGCACGGCGCAGGCGGTCGCCGAGGCGACGCTCGCTCGTGATCTCGGATACGACGCGGTGCTCGTCAGCCCGCGTGTGGACGGCGCAGACGATCGGGCGCTGCTCGACCGTGCCAGCGCGGTGGGGGAGGTGCTGCCGGTCGTCGGGTTCTACCTGCAGACCGCCATTGGAGGCCCCGTGCTCGATCGGGAGTTCTGGCGCGAGTTCGCCTCCATCCCCGCTGTTGTGGCCGTCAAGGCAGCACCCTTCGATCGTTATCGCACGCTGGAACTGGTGCGCGGTGTCGCGGCCTCCGGTCGCGCCGACGAGATCGCGCTCTACACGGGCAATGACGACGCGATCGTCGCCGATCTGCTCTCGGAGTTCCACGTGGACTCCCCGTCCGGTCGGCGCACGCTCCGATTCGTCGGCGGACTCCTCGGCCAGTGGGCGGTCGGCACTCGTGCTGCGGTCGCGCTGCTGGAGCGGGTGCGTCGCGCGATGGAGGGCGATGCTGACGCCTACCGCGAGCTCGGACTCCTCGCCTCAGACATGGTCGACGTCAATCAGGCGGTCTTCGACCCGAAGCACGACTTCCACGGCGTCATCGCGGGGGTGCATGAGATGCTCCGGCAGCAGGGCCTCCTCGAAGGCGTGTGGTGTCTCGACCCGGCCGAGGGGCTCTCGCCCGGTCAGGCGGACGAGATCGAACGGGTTCGAAAGGCCTACCCCGAGCTCAATGACGACGCATTCATCGCCGAGAACCTCGAGGCGTGGTTGCGATGACTGCCGTGACGAGCGCCCCGACCGTCGTCGCCGTCGTGAACGCCGAGTTGTTCGCGGAGTTCTTCTCTGCAGCCGACCAGGCGCGGCTTCGCGGATCCGCCGCGCGTCTCGGCGGATCATTCGAGCGGGTGGACCGACTGCCGGACGCCGACCTGGGCGAAGCCCGAGTGGTCATCACCAGCTGGGGGGCAGAGCCTTTCGACGCACATGTGCTCTCGTCGCTGCCGAAGCTGCAGCTCATTGCGCACACGGGGGCAACGATCAAGCCGTTCGCGACCGACGAGCTGTTTGACCGCGGCATCGTCGTCACCCAAGCGGGCGCCGGGATGGCGCGTTCGGTGGCGGAGGTGTCGCTGGCGTTCACGCTCGCACTGCTTCACCGAGTGCCCGAACTGCACAACGCGCTGCGCGAGGGCGAAGGGTGGTACGAGGCAGTTGGCGCCGGAGCGCAGCACGAGATTCTGGGGGCGTCGATCGCCGTGATCGGAGCGTCGCGCACCGGACGCGTTTATCTCGAGCTGATTCGCGCTCTCGGCGCCGACCCGCTCGTCGTCGATCCGACACTCGACCCGGCCGCCGCGGCTGGGCTGGGCGCCGAACTCGTCTCTCTCGACGAGGCGCTGACTCGCGCACAGATCGTTGCAGTGCATGCACCGACATTGCCGGAGACGCATCATCTGATCGGCAGCCGGGAGCTCGCGTTGATGCGCGACGGCGCCGGCCTGGTCAATACGGCGCGCTCCTGGCTCGTCGACGAGGCCGCACTCGTCGACGAGCTGCGCAGCGGCCGTCTCACTGCCGCGATCGACGTGTTCGATGAGGAGCCGTTCGCCGCCGACAGCCCCTTCCGCTCGCTTCCCGGCGTGCTGCTCACACCGCATCGGGCGGCCGGAACGACCGAGGGCCGGCTGCGTCAGGGGCGGATCATCGCCGACGAGCTCGACGCGTTCTGCGGGGGTGCAGCCCTCGCGCACGTGATCGACCGTGCACAGCTGTCGTCGATGGCATGACTGAATCGCCGCTGCGTGTGGCATTCGCCGGCCTTGCGCACTCACACCCTCACGCCGATGCGGGAAACGTTCTCTCGCTCGGAGCTGAGATCGTCGGTGTGTACGACGTCGATACGCGGGCGAGCCTGGCATTCGCTTCACGTTTCGGCGGATCGAATGTGCCTTCCGTCGAAGGGCTGACTCGGCTGCAACCCGACATCGTCATCGCGACGCCCCGGCCGGACGAGGTGACTTCAGTCCTTCGCGCGCTCGGCGCCGTTGGCGCAACCGCTCCGGTCTTCGTGAACAAGGTGATCGCGGCGTCGATGAGGGATTTCGCCGCCGTCGACCGTGCCATCACCGCCGCAGCGGTCCCCGTCGGCACGAGCTCTGTCCTTCGCTTCGCTCCTGCGCTCACGGCCCTCGCCGCCGAGGTCGTCGCCGAACATGTGCTGGGCGTACGCGTGTACGCCCAGCACGACAACGCCGCATTCCAGCAGCCCGGCCGTGACTGGCAGGATGACCCGGTTCTCGGGGGTGGAACCCTCGTCACGGTCGGTGTGCACGCCTGGGAGATGGTTGACACCCTTCTTCCCGGCGCGGATCTCACCGGTGGTTCGGGATGGACCCGGAGGGGCGGCGGCGTATCGGCGACGCGGTCCGAGGACGCGGCTGGTATCGACGGTGTGCTTCGGCTCGGGGGCGGTCTTCAGGACATCCCTGTGCAGGTGCTTGTCACCGGGGTCCCCGGCGCCGATGCCTATGCCGTGGAGCTGGTCACGACCGACGGCATCCTCTCTGTCGCACTCGACACGGAGGAACCGAACATCTCGTTGGGATTCGAGGGACTCATCCGCGCGCTGCTCGCTGACGGCGCGTCCGCACGCGTCGTGGCTCCTTGGTCGCAGGCGCGGATGGTCGTCTCGAACACGATCCGCGCCGCGGAGATCGCCAGGACCGCGGCACCAGGGCTGAACTGACGATCCAACCAGCTGAGATCCAAGACAGCGACGCACTCGTGACGCCGTGGACTCGTGCTTCTGGTCGGGCGGCCGACCTGAGCGAGTCCTCGACGCCGCGACCGGAGCGAGCGTCAGGGCACGATCGAGTCGATGTAGCCGCCGTCGACGCGCACCGCAGCGCCGGTCGTGGCCGATGCCAGCGGAGAGGAGAGGTAGGCGACCATGTTCGCGATCTCCTCCGGCTCGATGAGCCGCTGCAGCAGCGACTGCGGGCGATGCACCTTCATGAACTCGCGCTGTGCTTCGTCCCATGGCAGCGAGCGGTCGACGAGTTCGTAGACGAAATCCTCCACGCCGCCGGTGTGCGTGGGTCCGGCGAGCACCGAGTTGACGGTGACGCCGGTGCCGGCGGCATCCTTCGCGAAACCGCGGGAGACGGCGAGGAGGGCGGTCTTCGACATTCCGTAGTGGATCATCTCGGTCGGGGTGACCACGGCCGAGTCGCTCGCGATGTTCAGCACGCGTCCCCAGCCGCGCTGCGTCATTCCGGGCAGCGTCTCGCGGGTCAGGCGCACCGCAGAGAGCACGTTCACCTCGAAGTACCGGCGCCACTCCTCGTCGGTGATCTCGAGCGCCGGTGTCGCCCCGAAGATGCCGAGGTTGTTCACGAGCACGTCGACGTCGCCCGTCGCGTCGAGTACCGCCGTGGCGCCGGCCTCGGTCGTCACGTCGCCCGGTGCGGCGATGAGGTCGCGATCGGCGGACTCCGCCGTGAGCTCGGCGATGACCGATGCCACGACGTCGGGCTTTCGTCCGTTCACGGCGACGCGCGCTCCGGCATCCGCCAATGTCGCGGCGATCGCGCGCCCGATTCCCTGGGTGGAGCCGGTGACGAGGGCGGTCTTGCCGGTCAGATCGATGCGCATGGCGTCCTTTCGAGGCGGATCAGGATGACTGTACGTGCAACCGAGCCGACCCTCGAGGTCTTCCCGTCTCAGCGTCGACTGCGCGCGACGTAGACCGTGTTGGAAGAGACGCCGCCGGTGACGGGGTTGTCGAAGTCGACGATGTGGGCGGCGGTGTCGTCGAACACCGCGTCGAGTTCGACCATGAAGACGTCGTCGGGCGGGTCATCCGACCACAGGGCGAAGACGCCGCCAGAAGCGAGGTGCCGGTCGAGGCGGCGCAGACCGGCAGCGTCGTAGAGGTCGGCATGCGTCGGATCCAGCTGATGGCGCGGCGAGTGATCCACGTCGAGCAGGATGGCGGAGTAACCCGGATGCCCTTCTGCGGGTTCTGCGCGCATGACGGCGAAGAAGTCATCCTCGACCAGGGTCGTGCGGGCGTCGCCGACGAGCTCGGTCGACGCCGGCAGCAGCATCCGTTCGTGCCAGCCGATCACCGCGTCGAGCCGGTCGATCACCGTGAGCGCACGCACCCGGTCGTCGCGCAGCGCGGCGACCGCCGTGTACCCGAGTCCGAGGCCACCGACCAGCACCGACAGATCGTCGCCAGTGACGGCGGCGAGGCCGAGGTTCGCGAGTTCTTCCTCGGCGACGGTGAACAGGCTCGACATCAGGTACTCGTCACCGAGCTTGACCTCGTAGATCTCCTGGCCCACCGCCGGCTCCGTGCGGCGCCGCAGCATGAGGTCCCCGATCGGGGTCTGCTGCCAGTCAAGTTCCTCGAACCGAGTGATCACGCGGTATCCCTCCGTCGGTGATCACCCTACCGCGGCGCCGCCGTCGTCCCGCTCAGAGCCATCTCTTGTACTTGAACACCCCGTACAGCGCGACCGCGAACGCCGCCATCCCGCCGATCGCGAGCGGGTAGCCGTACGTCCAGTGCAGCTCCGGCATCACGTCGAAGTTCATGCCGTACACGGTGCCGACCAGCGTCGGCGCGAAGATGATCGCCGCCCACGACGAGATCTTCTTGATCTCGTCGTTCTGCGCCAGGCTCGCATCGGACTGACGGCGCGAGACCAGGGCGGAATGCACGGTGAGCGCGTTCTCCAGGATCGCCCGGAACGAGTCCACCCGCTCGTTGACCCGGATGACGTGGTCGAGCACATCGCGCAGCGAGCGCTGCAGCTCTTCGTCGATGCGGTACTTGTCGGATCCTCGGCGCAGCCACTCGAGCATCCCGCTCAGCGGATGCACCGCGCGCTGGAAGTTGATCACCTCGCGGGACAGTTGGTAGATGCGCCGGGAGAGAGCGTCGTCGTCGCTGTCGCCGAACAGCTGGTCCTCGATCTCGTCGATGTCGTTCTCGAGACCGGCCACGATCGGCTCGTACTCGTCGACGACCTCGTCGAGGATCGCGTACAGCACGGCCTCGGGCCCCATCGCGAGGAGCTCGGGGTTCGCCTCCATGCGTCGGCGCACTGCCGCGAGATTCGGCGACTCGGCGTGCCGGATCGTCACGACGAAGTCGGGGCCGATGAACAGGTGCAGCTCGCCGAACTCGATCGACTCCTGCTCGTCGCGGTAGCGGGCGGGGCGCAGCACCGCGAAGAGGGTGTCGCCGTAGCGCTCGACCTTCGAGCGCTGATGACCGGAGAGCGCGTCCTCCACGGCGAGCGGATGCAGGTCGAATTCGCGTGCGACCGACGCGACCTCCTGCGGGCTCGGCCGATACAGGCCGATCCACGCGATGCCGCCGAGCGCACCGAGCGTGCGCGAGGTGTCGTCGAGGTTGGTCAGGGTCTCCACGCGACGCCCGTGGACGTACACGCCGTTGTCGATGAGCGCCATGATGCGCTTCCGTTCTCGCAGGCGCACGTCAGCTTCAGGCTGAGTGCGCAGTTTTCGTCAGGGGTGCGGGGATGACGCCGCCGACGGCTGCAGAGAAGGACGTGCGAATGCGGAGCGGATGCTCAACGCGCAAGCGCAGGGAGTCGCGACGCAGCGAGGGCGGCGCCGTAACTATCGTCGGACATCGCCATCACCGCCTTTCGGACTCTCGGGGGCCTTTGGCCCGAGTCGACAGCTTACTCCTGCGAATCGAGCGCAGGATGCCAGGATGCCGGGAGGCCGCGACAAGGAGAACCATGACGACCTCCCCCATCAAGAAGACGTACCAGGCATTGCGTACCCGCCCGCTCGGCATGCGGATCTTCAGCGCGATCGTGAGCATGAAGGCTCCGTATTTCCGCACCATCCGCCCCATGATCGTCTCGCTCGAGCCGGGGCGCGGCGAAGCGCGCATCCGCGACCGGTGGGGAGTGCACAATCACATCGGCACCGTGCACGCCATCGCGTGCTGCAACCTGGCCGAGCTCGTGGCCGGCACCACCATCGACTTCTCGCTGCCGGAGACGCACCGCTGGATCCCCAAGGGCATGAACGTCGGGTACCTCCTGAAGGCGAAGGGCACGCTCACCGCCGTCGGCACGATCGAGGGACTGGAGACGCTGGCCGCGGATGAGGCGCGTGACGTGATCGTCTCCGTCGATGTCACCGATCCCGGTGGCGCGGTCGTGGTGCACGCCGACATCACGATGTGGGTGACGCCGCGGCGGACCGCATCGAGCGGGGTCTGACGACCGCGGGAGGCGCGTCGCTGTAGCGTGGCTCGGATGACCTTCAGCGCATTCGAGACCTACGCGGCCGGTAAGGGGATCTCAGCGTCGGTCGTCCCTGAGCCGCAGAACAGCGACTACGAATCGGGTCGGATCGAGATCGACGGCGCTGCGTGGCACATCCGCACCGCGCGGAACACGCCGACCAAGCCGGGGGCGTTCGTGGCGTTCTGGCGTCGGGACGGTGACGGGAAGACGGTGCCGTTCGGCAGCAGCGATCCCGCCGCAGGCCTGCTCGTCTTCGTGGAGCAGGGAGGCGGGCGCGGAGTGTTCCGGTTCACCGCCGCGCATCTTGCGGAGCTGGGCGTCACGTCGGTGCGAGGCCCGGGCAAGCGAGGATTCCGTCTGTATCCGAGCTGGTGCGAGGGGCTGAACCGTCAGGCGGCCGCCACGCAGCGCGCGCAGGCGCCGGCATTCCAGGAGTACTGACCGTCAGGTCGAGTGCTTCGGCCTCGGTTCACTCGCCGAGCGAGACGGGTTGCCCGGATGCGAGGGATGCGTACGCCGCATCCACCAAGGCCACGGCCGCGACGCCGTCCGCCGGCGACACCCGGGCATCGCGTCGCTCGCGGAGCGCCTCGACGAAGTCGGCGAGCTGGGCGAGATAGGGGTCGGTGTCGGATGCCGGCGGCACGTGCAGCAGGGGTGCCGAATCTTCGGAGTCGTCGTCGTTCCCGATCCGCAGCACTCCACCCGTGCCGATGAACTCGGCTCGGGTGCGGAACGGCGTCCCCGCCTTGGCCCACTCGGCGCGGACGCGGCTGACGACGCCGCTGCGGTGCGTGAGCACGACCTCGGCACGGACCGGCGGAGTGACTCGGCCAGCGCCCGACGGCGGATCCTGGGTGGCCGACACCGTCGTCGCAGGGCCGGCGACCCAGACGGCCTGGTCGAGGTCGTGGATCATCAGATCGCGGATCAGTCCGCCCCCGGCTTTCTCATCGAAGAACCATCCGCTGGGAGGCGCGGCGACCCTGCGCAGCAGATTCTGCTCGACGAGCTCGCCGATGCGCCCCGCGTCGATCTCCTGCTTCGCCCAGGCGTAGTCGCTGAAGTACCGCACGACATGAGCGGGGAACAGTCGGATGCCGGCGTCCGCAGCCGCACGCACCAGGCCGGCCGCCTCGTCGGCGTTTGCGGCGAGCGGCTTCTCGCAGATGACATCTCTTCCGCGGGCGATCGCACGCAGCGCGATCTCGGCATGCGTGGTCGTCGGCGTGAGGATGTCGATGACGTCGACGTGCTCGATCAGGTCGTCGAGGTCTTCGACGAGCGTGAGGCCGTGGCGATCGGCGAGTGCGCGAGCGCCGCTGCGGGCGAGGATGCTGACCTGCACGCCGAGAGCGAGGAGGGCCGTGATGTGCGGTGGCGCGATGCCGCCGGCGCCGACGATTCCCACGCGCAGCGGAGACGCGTCGTCCACAGGGTCGGTCACCGATCAGCCGTTCGCATCGGGAAGGCGCCGCGGGTCGGCCTGCGGCATCCGCTCGGGCTCGGTCGCCGGTTTCGGGGCCGGTGCTGCGATCTCCCGGGCGACCTGCTTCTCCAGCACGGTGACGGCATCGTCGGAGAGCAGGATCAGGCCGTCGAGCTCTTCACGGACGCGCTTGTACGCGACGTTGCGCTCGGCCTGCGTAGCCGAATCATCGATGGCGACCTTGAGCAGCTGCTGCGCGCGCTCGAGGCGCTTGCGCTCGGGTGCGGTGAAGGTCGAGTCGCGCAGGCGCCGGGCGTCCTTCTCGGCGATCTCGAACGCGACGGCGTAGTTGCCGACCGCGTCGAGGTACTCGGAGACCTGCTGCTCGGTCACCTTGGCGCCGGCTGACGTCGGGCGCAGAGCATCCGCCGCCTTCTTCGCCCGCAGGAACGCGGCCGTCAGCGGCTGACGTCCGTCGCTCATCGCCGGGAAGGCGATGAGCTTGGCCACGTCGAGCTCGTAGTCCAGCCAGCGGGCGGTGATCTCGTCGTGCTCGGTGAAGAGCCTGCCGAGGAGTTCGTTCGGAGCGACGGATGCCGTGGTGTCGACGATCTGCGGTCCGCCGCGCTTCTGCTGCTGAGTGAGCGCGCGGGCTTCGAACTCAGCCGTCTTCAGCTGTGCCTTCACGCGCAGCGTCTCGATGCGACGCTCGTGCCGGCGCTTCGCGCCCTGTTCCCACGCCTTCGCGGCACCGCCGGCCATCCCGAGGAACGGGAACGCCAGCCACCAGTACTGCCCGAGAAAGTCGAAGAGGGGTTGCATGATGGCCTCAGCCTACTTCGCGCGTCGGTCCTCAGGTTCTGCGGATTCGGCGGAAGAACGACCAGGCGCTGACGCCGAGAACCACGACCGCGAGGATGATCGCCGTCCAGGCGACGGTGGGTTCCGCGGGGGCACCGGTCCAGCGTTCGACGGCGATCCAGGCGAGCCCCCAGTAGGTCGCGACGGCGGGTGCCCAGCGTCCGCCGCTCCACGCGGTGGCGATCGCGAGCAGGCCGACGACGCAGAGTGCGACGATGGCCGGCCAGGCCGGTGCCTCCGCCCATCCGTCGACGCCGATCGCCGCGAGCCAGGCGGCGAGGTTCGCCGCCGTCGCGACGGTGACCCATCCGAGATAGAGCCCGACCGTGCCGTCGACGAGGACGATCTCGGCGACGGTCCCGCGGCGGGGCCGACGGCGCAGCCGGGCGAAAGTCGCCAGCAGCACCACGAGCAGCACGACGATGATCACCGTCGATTCAGCGATGCGCGACGCCTGCACGCAGGCGATCCACACCGCGTTGAGCAGCGATGATGCGGCGACCCCGTAGCCGACCGCGCGATGGATGGGCTTGGCTGCCTGGGCCGGGAACGCCTGCCAGACTGCGTAGCCGAACAGGCCGAGGTAGATGACCGACCAGATTCCGAACGCGGCCCCGGTGGGCGCGAGCACGGTCGCATCCGAGGCGAACGCGCCGCCAGCGGCATCCTTGATCGGGGTGCCTCCCAGCACTCCGGATCCCACGAACGCGAGCACCACGGCCGCCAGCACCGTGACGGCGACGATCACCTGGCGGATGCGGTCGGACCTCATCGTCTCGCTCATGGCGTCAGCCTACGCAGAACCCCCGCCCAGACGGTTCGCCACTCTCACCAATCGTGAACGGTGCCGTCGGCGAGGCGGTTGTACGGCAGGTAGGCCTGCTCGTACGGGTACTTGCCCGCCTCATCGAGTTCGAGTTCGACGCCGAGACCCGGGTTGTCGCCCGGGTGCAGCAGGCCGTTCTGCCAGGTGAACGACTGCTGGAACACCTCGTTCGTGCGGCTGCCGTGCTGCATGTACTCCTGGATGCCGAAGTTGTGGATCGCGAGGCCCAGGTGCATCGCCGCCGCCATACCGACGGGCGAGATGTCGGTCGGGCCGTGCATGCCCGACTTGATCTGGTACATCGCGGCGTAGTCGAGGGTCTTCTTGAGAGCGGTGATGCCGCCCATGTGGGTGACGGCGCCGCGCACGTAGTCGATGAGCTGGTCGCGGATGATGTCCTTGAAGTCCCAGACCGTGTTGAAGATCTCGCCGATCGCGAGCGGAGTGGTGGTGTGCTGGCGGACGAGGCGCAGCGCCTCCTGGTTCTCGGCCGGGGTGCAGTCCTCGAGCCAGAACAGGTCGTAGGGCTCGAGCGACTTGCCGAGCTTCGCGGCCTGGATCGGCGTCATCCGGTGGTGACCGTCGTGCAGCAGCGGGATGTCGGGTCCGAACTCGTTGCGCACGGCTTCGAAGACGCCGGGAAGGTGGTGCAGGTACGAGCGGGTGTCCCAGTCCTCCTCGACCGGCTTCGCGCCGCGCCGGGCGGGCTCGTGGTCGTAGCGGGACTCGCCGCCCCCGGCATCCGCCGACTGGGAGGCGATGCCGTAGATGGCCTTCAGCCCCGGCACGCCGGTCTGGATGCGGATCGCACGGTAGCCCTGCTCGAGGTGCGAGCGCACCGAGTCGAAGAGCTCGGGGATCTCCTTGCCGGACGCGTGGCCGTAGGCGAGGAGTCCGGTGCGGGATGCTCCGCCGAGCAGCTGGTAGACGGGCATGCCGGCCTTCTTGCCCTTGATGTCCCAGAGGGCCATGTCGACGGCGGCGATGGCGGCCATCGTCACGGGCCCGCGGCGCCAGTAGCAGCTGCGGTAGAGGAACTGCCAGGTGTCTTCGATGCGGTCTTCGTCGGCGCCGATCAGCAGCGGGACGACGTGCTCGGTGAGGTAGGCGACGACGGCGAGTTCGCGGCCGTTCAGGGTCGCATCACCGAGCCCGGTCACTCCGTCGGCGGTCGTGATCTTGAGGGTGACGAAGTTGCGATCAGGGCTCGTGACGATGACTTCGGCCTTGTCGATGGGCATCTTTGCTCCTGCGCTCGTTGCGACGCACACGCCGCGAAACTGGTATGGCAATGACTATCGTGTCACTGCCATACCAGTTGCGTCAAGCTATCGTGACCGTATGCCCGAGCCCGTGATCCGCCCCACCGCGCGTGCGCTCGCCTACGGCCGGATCCGCGACGACATCGTCCACGGCGTGTTCGCCCCCGGGGCGCTGCTGTCCGAGAACGAGCTCGCGGCGGCTCTCGGCCTCAGCCGCCAGCCGGTCCGCGAGGCACTGCTGCTCATCGCGCAGGAGGGGCTCGTCGAGGTGCGGCCGCAGAGCGGCACCTACGTCACCCGCATCGATCCCGACCGGGTGCGCGAGGCGCAGTTCATCCGCGAGGCCATCGAGCTCGCCTCCCTCGCGGCATGCTCTGCGCCGTCGGAGGACGACGAGCGGATGCTGCGCGACATCATCGCCCGTCAGCGCTCCGCATCCGATCGGGACGCGTTCTACCCGCTGGATGAAGAGTTCCATCGCGCCCTGCTGGGACTCGCCGGACACGCCAACGCCTGGGCGGCGGTCAGTGCGGCGAAGGGCCATCTCGACCGTGCCCGCTACGTGGGCATGAGTGCGACCCGTGCCGTGCAGGACTACGTCGACGACCACGAGCGGGTGCTCGACGCGCTCGCCGCAGGTGATGCGGATGCCGCCATCGGCGCGCTTCGCGAGCATCTCCGTTTCGTCTTCGACGACCTCGAGGCGGTGCGGGCGCGGCATCCGGAGCTGTTCGACGTGACAACGCCGGCGCGCACGGGACGAAAGACGCGGCGCTGATATCTCCTGCTCGTTGAGCGAGCGCAGCGAGACGAAACGCGTCGTGCGACGTCGACCGTGGGATCGACGCGTTTCGTCTCGGTCGCTGCGCTCCCTCGCTCAACGACCGAGCTTCGGCGCGAGCGACGGGGCAACCCTTGGTACCGTCAGTAGATGATCACCGCCGTCGTGCTGAAGTTCCTGCTCTTCGCGGCGGCGCTGATCCTGGTGGTGGTCCTCGTGCGACGGGCTTTCAAGAAGCCGAATCGTGCGAAGAGCCAGCCGGACCGCATCCGGATGCCGAAGTTCGTCCTGATCACCGCCTGGGTGCTGCTCGGTCTGGGGTTGTTCATGTCGCTGCTGGCGTTCGGCAGCGGCAACATGCGCGACCCGGTTCCGTTCCGCATCGCCTCGGTGGTGATGGTCGCCGGCGGGCTGCTGTTCCTGCTGATGTACAACAACTGGTACATCGCCCCTGGGCGCGACGAGATCGCCTTCGCGACCATCTTCGGCGTCGCCAAGGTGATCCGCTACAGCGACATCGCCGACTATCGGATGGTCGACCGAGGAGGACAGCGGATGCTGTTCGTGAAGTCCTCGACAGGGACGAAGTTCAGCGTCAACCTTGCGGCCTACGACGTGTCGCCGCTGCTCGCGCACATCGAGTTCCACCGGCTGAACGGGCGCTGGCCCGTCGGCGGGGAGCTGCGCACGCCTCAGCGCTGAGGCGCCCGACGCGTCTGTCTCAGCGCTGCTTCTCGGCGCACGGCACGCACAGTTCGGCGAACGGCCGTACCTCGAGGCGCGCTGCAGGGATCGGCTGACCGCACCGGGTGCAGATGCCGTAGGTGCCGTCGTCGAGGCGCGCCAGTGCCGCGTCGACCTGAGTCAGCTCGGAACGTGCCGCCTCGGCGAGGCCCTGCAGCCGTGACCACTCCGCCGACAGCGGGACACCTTCCGGGTCATGTTCGTCATCATCGTTCAGGCTGCTCCGGTCGTGCGTGAGCGCGTCGAGCGCGTCTGCGACGGCGGTGACCCTGGCCGCGGCATCCGCTCGCAGGTCGTCCAGCCGTGCTCGCGCATCCTGAGGCATCCCCTCACCCTAGGCGGACCGTCTGACACTGGTGATGCAGCGAGGACGCGGTCGGTCAGCCGCTACAGTGACCGAATGACCGAGTGGCATGGGCGTCGATGAGGCAGGTGACGGGGATCCTGCTGTGGCTCGTCGCGACGGTGAGCGGCGTCTTCGGCGCAGGCTGGTTCGGGCTCGCCGGCGTCGGCTGGGACGGCGGCTTCATCAAGCGCGTCTACTGGGACGAATCGGAGAGCGGGATCGGCGTCGGTTTCGCGATCTTCTCCCTGATCGTCTGGCTCGGCCTGCTGGGCGGCTCATTCGCTGTGATGCGTGGTGGTCAGCAGCGGCCGTCACGTGGGGTGCGCGTGACGTCGGCGGTCCTCACGGCGGTCAGCATCATCGGCGTCGTGGTGCTCTGCGTTCTGACCATCGGGTGGCCGGAGCCCCCGAGCGAGTTCCCGACGCCGCCCTGGAATCGAGCTTGAGCCACTGACAGCTCGGGCGCCTCACAGACCGATCGATGCCAGTGGGCGTATCACGTACGTCGCGGGGTCGAAGATCGAGCCGCCGTATTGTGCATGAACGATGAGGAGCGCCGCGCCGCACATCAGAGCGGCGGCGAGAAGTGCGAGCCCCGCTGCGCGGCGGACGTCGAGCAGGGCGAGCAGCGTCCAGGTGAGGGCGGCGGCGACGAAGACGAGCATCACGATCAGGGGGATGATCCCGAACGTGAAACCGAACCCCGCCACGGGCTCGTACTCATCGAATTCCCGCCGGTACCTCGTCGCGCACTCGTCCCAGCCCTTCATGAACAACAGCACGGAACTGACGGCGGTCACGGTGAAGAGGACGACATGCAGGGCGGTTCGGCCGGGTGGGTGGACAGTCCCTCGCACCTCCGCGCCGCGTCGAGACGAGTGGATCACGGCACGTACGCCTCTCGGTAACTGACCGGGTCGAATATCTGGCCCCCGAGTTCCGCCTCGACGAAGAGGAACGCCGCCCCGCATGCCAAAGCGGCGAAGAGAAGCGCCAATGCCGCAGCGCGCAGGAACCCGACCAGGATCGCCCACGCGTCTGAGCGGAAGAACCCGACTCGGCCGAACAGCGTCCACGTGAAAGCGGCGACGACCACGACGGACAGGGCGATCACGGGAACGACCCCGAACAAGAATCCGAATCCGTCCATCGACCCGGGCATCCGTTGGCCCTCTTCGTACGCCTCGTTGTATGCGCTCGCGCAGGCAAGCCACAGCCAGCGGAACAACAGAAGAGAGCCGGCCGCGACCAACACGAAGCGGACAACGCGCAGTGCGGTCCGGTTGGGCCCCTCAACAGCACGCATGCCTCATCCTCGCATCCGCACAGGGCTGGGTCGGGCGACTCAGCACGGCATTCCCTCACTCGAGGCGCAGTCGTACCATCGAGCCATGACCAAGTACCTCATCTCGTTTCCGAGCGAAGCCATGGTGCTCACCCCCGAGGAGTTCCCGATCGTCGTCGCCGAGTCGCACGCCGTGATCGAGGAGGCGAAGGCCGCCGGTGTCTACGTGTTCGGCGGCGGCATCAACGAGGAGGTCGGTCCGGTGCTGGTCTCCGCCAGCGGCTCGGTGAGCACCGAGATCCATCCCGGCTCCGAGCTCACCGGCGGGTTCACCGTGCTCGAGTTGCCGACCCGAGACGACGCGATCGAGTGGGCAGGGAAGATCGCGGCAGCTTGCCGATGCGCGCAGGAGCTCCGCGAGTTCGGATACGACCCAGCGAGCTGATCCCGCGCAGCACCGCTACTCGAGCCACTCCGTCACGAAGCGATCGTTCGCGTGCACGTGCGTCGCCTCGTACGTGCCGCCGTCGAGCACCTCGAAGCGGTGCGAGACGAGCGCCGGCACGACGAGGATCTGACCGCCGGCGCCGATGACCTGCTCGTCGCCGACGGTGAACAGTGCCCGGCCGCGGTGGATGACGAACGTCTCGACGTACGGATGCCGGTGCAGGCGCGGCCCTGTTCCGGGAGCCGAGGCGAACTCGCGGATGATGCTCACCGGCGACCCGATCAGGTATCCCTCGATGTTCTCGTCGGGGCCCACGTCGAAGGGCTGGATGGTCATGGGCGTCCTCCGTTCTCCGCCAGACGATACGCCTGCGGACGCCGGAGGTGAACCCCCACTGCCGTTAACCACTGATGCCCCGGCACCAGGGCCGGGGCATCAGTGCAAGCGGATGCCGGGTGCTAGCCGACGGTCGCCGCGATGTCGGGCTGGTCGCTGAAGATGCCGTCCATCCCTGCATCGAGGAAGACCTGGATCTCGCCGGCGAGGTCACCCGCCGCGAATGGGTCGCTCGAAGAGCGGAACTCGGCGGGCAGGTACTGGTTCTCGAGGCGGAAGGTCCAGCCGTGCACCGATAGCCCGGCCGCGTGCGCATCCGCGATCACGGGTGACGGCGCGGCGAGAGTGCCCGCCGGCGTGCGCGGGATCAGCACCGACTTCTCGACGCCCACCCCGTCGGCATAGCCGGCGATCTCGGCGAGACCGGTCGGCGTCACCAGGTCGGCGTATGTGCGCGAGTCACCCGCGACCGTGAAGTCGTAGGGGCGTCCCGACGAGCTCACCAGCTGAGCCAGTCGCACGTCGGTCTGCCCGTCGAGGTCCTGCAGATTCGACACCTCGAAGCTCTGCACGATCACGGGCGCATCCGCGTCGTTGACTCCGTTGCTCTCGAGGGCGTCGACGAGCGGCTCCTCGAGCGAGAGGCCGATCGAGTCGAAGTAGGACGGATGCTTCGTCTCGGGGTAGACGCCGATCTGGCGGCCGTCGCAGCTGACCGAGTGGCGCGCGAGGTCGATGACCTCGTCGAGGGTCGGAATCAGGTACAGCCCGTCGAAGGCGGTGTTTCCCGGGCGCACCTGCGGCAGCCGCTCCTTCGCCCGAAGTGTGCGCAGCTCGGCGAAGGTGAAGTCCTCGGTGAACCAGCCGGTGATGCTCGCCCCGTCGATGATCTTCGTCGTCTTGCGGTCGGCGAACTCGGGCCGGGCCGAGACGTCGGTGGTGCCGCTGATCTCGTTCTCGTGGCGGGCGACGAGAACGCCGTCCTTGGTCGAGACCACGTCGGGCTCGATGTAGTCGGCGCACTGCACGATCGCCTGCTCGTAGGCGGCGAGGGTGTGCTCCGGGCGGTATCCGCTCGCGCCCCGGTGGCCGATGACGGTGACGAGCTCGGGCTCGACCTTCGTGCGCTCGAGGTCGATGACGGCGAACTCGGTGTCGTCGGGGGTGCCGGGCACACGGGCGTCGTTGCCGGGGTAGTTGTTGTCGTTGGCGATCAGCAGGCGGCCGTCGCGCAGCTGCACGATCGTCTCGAGCGACTGCACGGGCATCGAGAACACCTCGCCGCTGCCGTAGCCGTTGCCGGCGCTGAGGCCGTCGGGATTGGCGATGCGAAGGGCATCGAGCACCAGGGTCTTCTCGAGGTAGCCGTCGGCATCGGTCTTCTTCAGGTTGATCTCGTAGATGCGCTTGGTCACCGCCTGGTCGCCTTCGAAGTCGTCGCGCTCGACGACGAGCAGCACGTTGTTCTTGACCGTGAAGGCGTCGCCGATGACATTCGGCTCCTGGTCGGTCTGGTAGCTCCAGGTGCGCCCGGTGTAGGCGCCCTTCTTCGTGTCGAACTCGAGGATCTCGCGGCGGCGGAGGTCGGTGTCGTCGGCATACGAACCTTCGACGATCGGGTAGAGGTAGCGTCCGTTGACCGAGCTGGCGAGCGCTTCGAACCCGCGGCTCGCGCGCACCCGCGGGGTCTCGCCGGGCTGCAGGTACGGGTTCTGCGGCGACTTCGCACCGTCGATCGAGAAGGGCGTCTCGAGGAGCGTGCCTTCGGCATCGAAATGCAGCAGGAACGGACCGAACTCCTCGCCGACCCAGAAGCTGCCGTCCTTCGCCCGGACGACCGACTCGATATCGAAGTCCGCACCGGTGAGCAGGCGCTCCGCGGTGCCGTCGTTCACGATCGGGAAGTCGAGCACCCCATTGCGATCGTTGTACGAGATGAAGCGCTCGACGGCGATCTCGCCGGCCCCGCCCTCGGCGGTCTGCCAGTCGGGACGCACGAGGTAGCTGCGCAGCAGGAAGTCGGCCGAGTTGCCTTTCGCGCCGAAGCCGTTGTCGGGCTGCGCCCAGAAGGTGCCGTCGCCGTTGTCGATCACCGCCGAGAAGCCGGGGATCACCTGGCCGTCCCAGGGCCCCTGCCGGCCGTTGCCCGGCGATGCCTGCGCACCGGATGCGGGGCCTTCGGCGAGGAAGTCGGCCGAGAGCTCGGCCCACGCGACGAGCGTCGGCTCGAACGCGTGCATCTTCGAGGTCGGAGTGGTCTGATTCGATGCCTGCGCCGGAGCGGCGAGGAGCAAGGTGACTGCGGTCGCGGCGACGGTCGCGGCGACGATGGCGCGGGAGACTCTTCTCATATCGATGAGTCAATCGGTGGCGCGCGCCGCCGCAGTGACACCGTGATGGCCGGTGGATGGCGGCCAGGTGAACGGATGCCGGACGACGCGATCCGCGCGCTCGTCAGCTCTTCGTGAGATCCTGCGCGAACATCACGAGGATGCCGCTGGGACCGCGAAGATAGGTGAGCGTGTAGACGTCCTGGTAGTTCGCGACCCCGCGGAGCGGGTGATACCCGTGCCGCGCCGCAATGGCCAGAGAAGCGTCGATGTCGTCGACGGAGAAGGCGATGCGGTGCATCCCGATCTCGTTCGGCAGCGTCGGATCGGTCTCGATCGCCTCGGGGTGGATGTACTCGAAGAGCTCGATCTGGCCCTGGCCGTCGGGCGTCTGGAGCACCGCGATCTTGGCGTGGTTGCCGTCGAGACCGACGGCGGTGTCGGCCCATTCTCCGCTGACTTCGTCGCGCCCGAGCACGGTGAGACCGAGGTCGGAGAAGAACGAGATCGTCTCTTCGAGGTCGCGGACGGCGATGCCGATGTTCTCAAGTCTGATGGCCATGGCAGGGATGCTACTCGCGACCCCCGACGAGAGGTTCGGCGCCCCTTCTGCGGCGCGGCGGCATCGGTGTATTGTTTCGCAGAATGCGCGTCCGCAGACTCCCCGATCCCGGCTGACGCCGTCGAGGATTTCAACGAAGAAACGACCCCGGAAGCTGCGAGATGACCACCACGATCCGACAGTCCGTACTCACCCTGTCTGCGGGCGAGATCGGCCGACCGGGGCCGTTCCCGCCGCTCGAAGCGGAGGCCGTCACGCGCTTGCGCGCCGACGCCACGAGCGTGCCCGACGACATCGCCGCGCGCGTGGCTGCAGCGCCGCCGCCGTGGTCGTTCCCCTACCACCCGCAGTCGGAGTACGACCGGGAACGGCGCACGCGCGACATCGACGTCGTCGTGCTCGAGAACGAGCACCTCCGGGCCACGATCGTGCCGAGCCTCGGCGGGCGCATCTGGTCGCTCGTCGATGTGGCCAGCGGCGCCGAGCTGCTCTCTGCCAACAAGGCCTTCCAGCCGGCGAACCTGGCCCTCCGCGACGCGTGGTTCGCCGGAGGGGTCGAGTTCAACATCGGCATGCGCGGCCACTCGCCCACCACGTGCGATCCGCTCCATGCCGCCGTCGTGGACGGTCCCGGCGGCGCGCCGGGCCTGCGCATGTGGGAGTTCGAGCGGGCTCGCGGACTGGTCTTCGCGATCGACGTGCACCTCGCGCACGACTCCGATCTGCTGGCCGTGCACGTGCGAGTGGTGAATCCGGACACCGCCCCGGCATCGATGTACTGGTGGACGAACATCGCGGTCCCCGAGACCGACGGCACTCGTGTGATCGCGGCATCTCGCACGACCTACGCCTCGGACTACAGCGGCCGGCTCGTCGGGATCGATGCACCGTACCGTGGCGACATCGACATCACCCTGCCGGGACAGCATCCGGGCGCCGCCGACTACTTCTTCGACGGCACCGGGATCGACGTTCCCTGGATCACCGCCATCGGCGAAGACGGCACCGGGCTTCTGCACGCGTCGACCGCACGACTCGTGGGCAGGAAGCTGTTCTGCTGGGGCAACGGCCAGGGCGCGCGTCGCTGGCAGGAGTGGCTCTCGCCGGAGGGCGGGCGCTACGCCGAGATCCAGGCGGGGCTTGCGCCCACACAGTTCGAGTACCTCGAGATGCCCGCACGCGCGGAGTGGAGCTGGACCGAGGTGTTCGGGAAGGTTCGGATCGACGGTGCCGGCCCCGAGCACGCCACCCCGGACGCGATCCAGGCAGCCGACCGAGACGTGCAGACTCGGCTTTCCACGCACGACATCGACGCCCTCCACGGCGAGCTCTCTGACTTCGCGCGGCGTGCCCCGCTGAGCATCCTGAATCGCGGGTCGGGCTGGGGCGCTGTCGAGCGGACGCTGCGTCGCGCCGACGAGTGGATCGACGAGACGCCCACGCCGTTCCCCGTGGTCGAGGGCGACGACTCTGCGCCGTGGAACGATCTGGTCGTGCACGGGGTGATTCCGCCGACCGCGTTCGTGGGATCCCACGTCCGCGGCGACCGGTGGGAGCGCCACCTCCGGAGCATCCCTGGGGCCGAGGCGGATGCCTTCGCGCAGTACCACCTCGGCGTCCTCGCGCACGTCGCCGGTGATGCCGATGCGGCTCGGGCGCATCTGCGGGCCTCGAACGCCGCAGCGCCGTCAGCGGCGGCGACGCGTGCGCTCGGTTTCGTCGCTCTGCAGCAGGGGGACGCGGCGGATGCTGCGCGGCACCTCCGCGATGCGATCGCCCTCACCTCTGCCGGTTCACCGGAACGGGCGGCGCTGATCCTGGAAACGCTCGACGTCCTGCGGCGCGCGGGGGATTTCGAACAGGTTCGGGGCTTGGCGATCACGGCACTTCGCGACGAAGTGCTGACCGGATCGGTCACCGCTCGCGTGCGCCTTGCTCTCGTCGAGGCGGAACTGGAGGTCGGCGACCGCGAGTCCGCGGCCGCCCTGCTCCGTGGCGGCGGCATCCTTCCCGCGAACTTCCGTGAAGGAGAAGACCGCATCGCGATGCTGTGGCAGCGCGCATTCGGCGAGAAGCCCCCGCGCGAACTCGACTTCTCGATGTTCGAGGGAGCCGAGGTGCTCTGATCGGTCTCGGTATGGAACCTACGGTTTCGGAAACCGTAGGTCGCGGGCTCAGCCGAACAGCAGCGTCAGCACGGTCGCGCCGCCGCCGCCGAGGATCAGCGCGACGATCGTCGTCCACGCGACGATGCGGATGCGGCGGTTGCGGCGCTCGCCGAGATCGCCGTAGTCCTCGCCCCGGTCCTGCGTGCTGAGATCGCTCATGCCTCGACCGGCTCCGACACCGTCGGCCCGAAGTACGACGGCAGCGTCGCGCGCGAACGCTCGCGCAGCTCGGCGACCGGCACCGTGAAGACGTCCTGCACCTCGAGCGAGGCGCCATCCGGGTGGTTGTCGGTCACACCGATGCGCAGCACCGGGTAGTTGCGACCGGCGCAGAGGCCCTGGAACTTCACGTCGTCTTCGCGGGGCACGGTCACGATCACGCGGCCGGTCGACTCGGAGAACAGGGCGGATGCGGCATCCACTCCGTCGCGCTCGATGATCTCGTTCAGCCAGACGCGTGCGCCGACGCCGAAGCGCATGACGCCCTCGGCGAGGGTCTGCGCAAGGCCGCCCTCGGAGACATCGTGGGCCGACGAGATCAGCCACTCGTCGCGGGCGGCGGCGAGCAGGCCGGCGAGGCGCTTCTCTCCGGGGAGGTCGACCTTCGGCGGGAGTCCGCCGAGGTGGTTGTGCACGACGTCGGCCCATGCCGAACCCGAGAGTTCGGTGGCGGTGGTGCCGAGGAGGTAGATGTTCTGGCCCTCGTCCTGCCATCCGGAGGGGATGCGGCGCGAGACGTCGTCGATGATGCCGAGCACGCCGACCAGCGGGGTCGGGTGGATCGGCACGTCGCCGGTCTGGTTGTAGAACGAGACGTTGCCGCCGGTGACCGGGGTGCCCAGTTCGAAGCATCCGTCGGCGAGGCCGTCGACTGTCTGCCCGAACTGCCACATGACCTCGGGGTTCTCCGGCGAGCCGAAGTTCAGGCAGTCGGTGATCGCCGTCGGGGTGGCGCCGGTGACGGCGACGTTGCGGTACGCCTCGGCGAGGGCCAGCTGTGCACCCGCGTACGGGTCGAGCTGGCAGTAGCGGCCGTTGGCGTCGGTGGAGATCGCGAAGCCGAGGCCGGACTCCTCGTCGACGCGGATCATGCCGGCGTCATCGGGGAAGGCGAGGGCCGTGTTGCCGAGCACGAAGTAGTCGTACTGGTTGGTGATCCACGACGTGTCGGCGAGGTTCGGGGAGGCGACCAGCGCGAGGAACTGCGTCCGCAGCTCGGCCGGGTCGTTCGAGCGGGGCAGGTTCTCGGCAGCATCCGCCTGGAGTGCATCGATCCACGTCGGGTAGGCGACCGGACGGTCGTAGACCGGGCCGTCGACCGCGACGGTCGAGGGGTCGACGTCGACGATACGCTCGCCCTGCCAGTCGATGATGAGGCGGCCGTCTCCGGTGACCTCGCCGAGCACCGAGGTCTCGACCTCCCACTTGTTCACGACCTCGAAGAAGGCGTCGAGCTTCTCGGGCGCCACGATCGCCATCATGCGCTCCTGCGACTCCGACATGAGGATCTCCTCGGCCGTGAGCGAGGGGTCGCGCAGCAGCACGTTGTCGAGCGAGACCTTCATGCCGCTGTTGCCGTTGGCGGCGAGCTCGCTGGTCGCGCAGGAGATGCCGGCGGCACCGAGGTCCTGGATGGCCTCGACGAGCTCGGCCTTGTAGAGCTCGAGGCAGCACTCGATGAGCACCTTCTCGGCGAAGGGGTCGCCGACCTGCACGGCGGGGCGCTTGGTCGGGCCGCCGTCGTCGAAGGAGTCGGATGCCAGGATGCTGGCGCCGCCGATGCCGTCGCCGCCGGTGCGAGCGCCGAAGAGCACGACCTTGTTGCCGACGCCCGTGGCGTTCGCGAGCTTGAGGTCTTCGTGGCGGAGCACGCCGACCGCGAGCGCGTTGACGAGCGGGTTGGCCTGGTACACCGAGTCGAAGACGGTCTCGCCTCCGATGTTCGGCAGGCCCAGGCAGTTGCCGTAGAAGCTGATGCCGCTGGTGACGCCGTGCACGACGCGGGCGGTGTCGGGGTGGTCGATCGCGCCGAAGCGGAGAGCATCCATGACGGCGACCGGGCGTGCGCCCATCGAGATGATGTCGCGGACGATGCCGCCGACACCCGTGGCCGCGCCCTGGAACGGCTCGATGAAGGAGGGGTGGTTGTGCGATTCGGCCTTGAACGTGACCGCCCAGCCCTCGCCGACGTCGATGACGCCTGCGTTCTGGCCCATGCCCACCATCAGGCGTTCCTTCATCTCATCGGAGACCTTCTGGCCGAAGCGGCGCAGGTAGTTCTTCGACGACTTGTACGAGCAGTGCTCGCTCCACATCACCGAGTACATCGCCAGCTCACCCGACGTGGGGCGGCGACCGAGGATCTCCTTGATGCGGGCGTACTCGTCGTCCTTGAGTCCGAGGGCGCCGTACGGCTGCTCCTTCTCGGGCGTCGCGACAGCGTTCGAAACGGAGTCGGGGACGTGCTTGTGGGCAGATGCTGCGGGGGCGGTGGTCACGCGCACTCCAAAGGAAGGGGCCGAGCGGGGCGGTTCCAGTCTACCGGCCGCGCCAGGCCCCGCTTCGAGGGATGGGTTTCGCCCTCACTCCATCGGTTCGGCCCACGCGGGAGCGACGAACTTCGCGCCACCGAACATCGGGTACTCGACGAGAGCGCACTGGTCTGCGAGCTGCGCCCATGGTCGGTTGAGGCCGAAGGTGCCGTACTCGCGCACCTGGGTGACGCGGTCGAGGTCGAGTACCGCGAAGAGCACCTCGTCGCCGCCGGATGCCCGCTGCAGGATGGTGCCTTCGGGGTCGACGAATACGCTCTCGCCGACCCCCGAGGGGGCGGCACCGTTCACGTTGACGACGTAGACCTGGTTGGCGAAGGCGTTCGCGCGTGACATCACGACCTCCATCTCGCGGTCCCGTGTCGTGGTGAGCGTCGGCTGGATGATCACCTCGGCGCCGAGCCAGGCGAGCTGGCGCGCCACCTCCGGAAAGCTGCCGTCGAAGCAGATCGCGAGTCCGACCGTGCCGACACCGGGGATGTCGAAGGTCGTGAAGTCCCGTCCCGGCGTGAGCTCCTCGTACGGACGCCACGGGAAGAGCTTGCGATAGCGCGCCACGACGTCGCCTTCGGGCGAGACGGCGATCGCGGTGTTGTAGAGCCGGTCATCGTCGCCTCGCTCCACCAGCGACCCGGGCACCAACCACACGCCGAGTTCGCGGGCGAGCCCGCAGATCCGATCGGTCACGGGCCCGGGAATCGCGGTCGCGGCGCGCTCATCGAACTCGGGATCGTCGACCAGCAGCGGCCCCGGCGCGGCGAGCAGCAGCTCCGGAACGACGATGAGGTCGACATGGGCCCTGATCTCGACCACCTTGCGCACCTGGGCCTCGAATCTCGTCCAGGTGGCGTCGAGGTCGCCGTGGATGGCGGCGGTCTGGATGGCGGCGATGGACAGGATGCGCACGGTCAGTGCTCCTTCGATTCGGGGTGGACGGAGGCTGTCGCCGGATCGGCGACGACGAAATCGTCGCTCAGGACGGTGCCGACCGGGATGGTGCGGCGGCTGAAGAACTCGCGGAAGAGCGGTCGCACGGCAAGGGTGACGACGACACCGAGAGCGAGGGCTCCGACGCCGATCCAGAACACCGTGCCGACGCCGAGGATCTGCTCTCCGACGTACTCGGGTCTTGCCATGTCGATCGCGCTCGCGACGAGGGCGACGATCATGAGGAGGGCGCCGAGAAGCGGCAGGATGCCCGCGACGACGAGGCGACGCGGGTTGCGGCGAAGCTCGGGAGCGAAGTAGGCCACGGCGGCGATCGCGGTGACCGCGTAGTACGCGGCGACGAGCACGCCGATGGCGAGGATCGCGAGCCCGATGAAATCGGCCGAGATGAGGGTGAGCACGACGACGGCGGCCGCGCTGATTCCCGCCCACCACCACGTGGCGGTGTTCGGGGTTCGGTGCGTCGGGTGCACCTGGGCGATCGAGGGCGGCAGGGCCTTATACGTCGCCATGCTGAGCCATCCGCGTGGCGTGCTCACCGCGACGGTGAACAGCGCGGCAAGAGCCGACAGTCCGATCGCGACGGTGATCACCCGGCCGAACACCTCTCCCGTCGCCTGCGTCCCGAGCACCGAGAGGGTGTCGTCGATGGCGGCATCAGAGGTGATGAGGTCGACCCCGCCGTAGCCGATCGCTGCGATCGAGGCACCGCAGTACAGAACCAGGAGGATGACGGTGGAGATCACGACGGCGCGACCCGGCGTCTTGGAGCGATCGGTCGTCTCTTCGTTCACCGAGATCAGAGCATCCCAGCCCCAGTAGATGAAGAGGCAGAGGATCACGCCGGCGACGAGTCCGGAGGGGTCGCCGAGGGCGAACGGGTTCAACCAGTCGAGGCTGGGGGCGGGGCCCGTCGACGGGGCGGTGCCGGCGGCGATGGCGCTGACCGCGCCGATGCAGAATCCGCCGATCGCGACGATCTGCAGGGCGATGAGCGCGTACTGCACCCAGGCCGCCAATTCGATGCCGCGAACGGCCACGGCGGCGCTCAGCGCGATGAAGCCCACGGCGAGGGAGACCACGACGACCGGATTCTGAGCGAGTGCGTCGAGCCCGACGGCGATGAGGAGATACGTGGCGGCGACCTGCGCGAGGGCGGCGGTCGCGATGAAGGTGGCCACCTGCGGCACCCACCCACCGAAGAACCAGCCGGCGGTGGGCCCGAGGGCCCGGGATATCCACACGAAGACACCACCGCAGTCGGGCATGGCGCGATTCAGGTCGCGGAATGCGAAGGCCGTGAAGAGGATCGGCACGAAGCCGAGGAGGAAGGCGGAGGGCGTGTGCACGCCGACGGCATCGACGACGTAGCCGAGGGTGACGGCCAGGCTGTAGGCGGGGGCGACGGCCGCAAGCCCGAGGGCCACGATCCGGCCGAGCCCGAGGGCATTCGGCCGGAGCCCCTTGTCGGGCGGGTGGGACAAGCGCCCGGCGGTTTCGCCGGTGCGGACAGAGTTCGGGTTCATCGAGTCTCCCTTGACGGATGCAGTTTCTTGAACTGCATTCAAACAACTCAGCCAGTCCGCGTCAAGGGTTTCTTTGAATTGCGTTCAGATTTGCCCGCCCGGCGTCGTGGACGGCGGCCGGTCAGGCAGAATGGGCGGATGGCCCGACCCAACCGCAGCGCCGAGCGACGTCTCGCGATCCTCGACGCGGCGCGCGGCGTCGCCGTCCACGAGGGCGCTGCCGGCACGACCCTGCGCGCGATCGCGACCGCTGCCGGTATGGAGCCGTCCGGGGTGCTCTATTACTTCGACGGACTCGACGACCTCGTGCGCGAGTTGGTGTTCGCGGCGAGCGACCGGTTCATCGAGACGATCCGCACGGCGGTGGCGACGGCCGTCGACCCGGCGGCGCAACTCGTCGCCGCGATCGAGGCGGGATCGACGGGCGGCCTGGCCGGCGACGAGTCACGGATCCTCTACGAGTTCTGGTCGTATGGTCTGCGTGACCCGGCTCTGAACGACGCCGATCACGCGCTCGACCGCCGTCAGGTCGAGATCTACCGGCAGATCCTCGATGACGGCGCGGCGACCGGCGTGTTCCGACCGCGGCTCGACGTCGACGCGGTGGCCTGGGCGCTCGTCGCGCTCGAGGACGGACTCGTGATGGATATCCTCGCCGGCACCAAGACCCGCGACGAGGTCGTGACTCTCATCCGCTCCGTGGCCGAGTCGATGCTCGACGTCGAGCTCGGTTGAGCGGAGAGCGGCTCGCGGTGCGTCTACTGCACCGACCAGCCGCCGTCTGAGGCAAGGATCGCGCCGTTGATGTTCACGGCGTCATCCGACAACAGGAACGTGATCGATGCGGCCAGGTGCTCGGCCGTCGCGACGCTCGGAATCGCCTGCTGGAACGGGGCGAGACGGCCGGAGCCGTACTCCGACATGTTCGGTGGCATCGGGATGCCGGTGGCGACGCCGCCGGGGGCGACGGAGTTCACGCGGATGCCTCGGGGGCCGTACATGAATGCGGCGGACTTCGTGACGCCGACGATGCCGTGCTTGCTGGCCGTGTAGGCGTTGCCGGAGGCATTGCCGCGCAGACCCGCCTCGCTGGAGACGTTGAGGATCGCCCCGCGACCCGCTGCTTCCATGATCGGGAGCACAGCCCGCATGAGCTTGAACGGCGCCGTGAGGTTGATCGCGATGACACGGTCCCACACGGCATCCGGGGTCTCGCCGGCGGGCGAGAAGTCGTCGTTGATGCCGGCGACGTTCGCGAGGGCATCGATCTGCCCGCCGGCGGTGGCGACGACCGCATCGATCGCGTCCTGCTTGGTGAGGTCTCCGGCGACAACGGCGATCTGGGGGAGCTCCGCCTTCAGGGCATCGAGCTTCTCGGCCGAGATGTCTGCGGCGATCACACGTCCGCCTTCGCGGGCGATGCGCGATGCCGTGGCCCTGCCGATTCCGGAGGCAGCACCGGTGACGATGACCGTCTTGCCGGTGAAGCGCCCTGGCGTGATCTGCTCGGCCCAACCGGTCGTGCCGGATTCGGTGGGAATCTCGCCGCCGTTCGCCGCGCGCACGAGGTCGTCGACGACCGACTGCGGCATGGCGCCCTGGCTCAGGACCACGAGCTGCTGCAGCGGCAGTCCGAGAACCGGCGTGAGGAGTTCGGGGTCGGCGCCGGTCTGCGCGAAGAGGGCGCGGACGATCGGTCCGCCGACCTCGTCGTCGAGCCATTCGCCGATGGTGGACTGTGCGGTGAGGGCCATGATCTCTCCTTCTGGCATTTCGCAACGGTGCGTCTACTTATGTTCGAGTGTACGCCTCGATACGCTCAGAGGGTGCCTCGTCCTCGCAGTGAGAAAGCACGCCAGTCGGTGCTGGCGGCGATGCGGCGCGCGCTCAGTGCCGAAGGGTACGACGCGGTGACGATCGAGGGGCTCGCTGCGGAGGCGGATGTCTCGAAGCAGACCATCTACCGGTGGTGGCCGTCGAAGGCGGCGATCCTCGGTGAGGCGCTGCTCGAGGGCGAGCTGCCGGGGGCCGACGTCTCGCTGCCGACGACGGATGACCTGGCCCGCGACCTGCGTGCTTGGGTGAAGCAGATGACGACCCACGTGGGCAGTGCCGAGAACACGGCGCTCGCGCGGGCGCTGATCGCGATTACGGCGACCGATCCGCAGCTGGGCGAGGCGCTGAACCAGCGGCTCGCCGGCCCGATCATCGCCTGGATCGTCGAGCGCATCGAGCGCGCGAAGGTGGCGGGCGACGTGCGGGCGGATGCGGATGCCGAGGTCATCGCCGACCAGTTCGTTGCGATGGCGTCGTACGCTGCGCTCCTCGGGCGACCGTTCACGGCGGAGCGCGTCGATGCCACCGTCGACGTGCTGCTGCGCGGGATCGCCGCGCCGTAGCATCCGCCGCCTGCGCCGCATCGTGGGCCCGTCGGGCGTGCGCTTGGCTCGGCCAAGTGCGCTTCCCTCGGCCGGATTCCCGGAATATGGCCGAGGCAAGTGCACAAGTCCGAGCGGGGCGTGCGGGCCCTACGGAGAGACGGATGCCTGGCGCGCGACGGGTTCCTGAGGTGTAACCACCGTGCGTCCACCGTCGAAACGGGCCCGCGCACGATCCTGCTTGCGACCGACCTCGACGAGCTCCGTCGCCTTGGGCAGACCCATCGGCTTCGTCGAGACGTAGATGCTCTCAGCGCGATCGACGAGGAAGGTCTCGTGCCAGATGCCCACGGCGCCAGGGGCCTTGCGGGCCGCCTTGTTGAAGCGGGTCCACGCCGGGCGGTGCTCCTGCGATGGGCTCGATGCGTAGGCGTAGAGCTTGTCGATCGATGACCAGTACTGCACGACGTACGGCCCGCCGCTGCCCAGCAGCAGCTCGTAGCCGAGGAAGCCGGACTCCTTGTCGGTGGCGAGCTCGCGGAGCATCCGGGGCATGGCAAGGAATGCGGGCATCCACAGATCCGGACGCCACCAGCGGTTGATCTGCATTCCGATGTGGAACACGACCAGCTCGCCGTCGTAGCGATGGGTCATGCGTCCGGTGATGACTCGGGACATGGTATCCTTCTCTCAATGGATAGTGTCACTATCCATAATGGATAGCGCTACTATCGATGTCAAGAGGTGGCGATGCGAATTTCCGAACTGTCGGCGCGGACCGGTGTGACCGTGCCGACGATCAAGTACTACCTGCGCGAGGGGTTGCTCCCCGAAGGCGAGCGGAGCGCGCCCACGCAAGCCGCGTATGGCGAGGTGCACGCGCAGCGACTGCGGGTCATTCGCGCACTGCTCGATTCCGGAGTGAGCATCGCCGAGACCCGACGGGTGCTGGATGCTCTCGACAACCCGCCGGCGAACGCGCACGATCTGCTGGGCACGGCCCACGCCGCCATCACTCCGCCCGTCGACGAGAGCCTGGATCTCACCGAGGCGCAGCGGCTGGTGGCCGGGCTGGGGTGGAAGCCGGGGATGTGCGACGACGCCGTGCTGTATGCCGTCGCCCGTGCGCTGCAGGCGCTCGAGCGCGCTGGATTCGAGGTTCCGGTCGACGTGATGCCGGTGCACCTGAAGAGCATCCGCCAGATCGCCGCCGCGGAGGTCGCTGGGGTGCCGACCGAGTCGGCCGAGGCGGCGGTGCGTTACGTGGTGCTCGGCTCGGTGCTCGTCGAGCCCCTGCTGCTGGCCCTTCGGCGCGTGGCACAGCAGGTCGCGTCGGCGGAGAGGTTCGGCGGAACGGACGCCTGACCGCGGAACGGGCTCTCCGCCGCGCCATCCGCCGGCATCCGGCATCCTGTGACACGGTGTCCCCATGACTGACGAATCCGCTGTCGTGGCCACGAAGCGCCGCCCGGGCATCCTGTCGTTCGTGATCGGTATCGCCGGCGGCATCCTGGGCCTGCTGCCATGGCTGGTCGGCGGCGGACAGCTGCCGTTGCAGAACCTCTGGGCAACGGCGACGCTGCCAGAAGACATGCCGTTCGCCCTGCTGCCGCTCAGTCAGTACTACGCGACGCTGCTGTTCTCGCTCGTGCTGCTCGGCGGGGTATTCTCCGGACTCGCGGTGCATTTCCTGGCGCGGGGACGAGGGCTCGCGGCGTGGCCGGGCGCGCTGGGAGTCTTGCTGGTGCATCTGATCGCGGTCGTGCAGTCCTTCGGGGTTCTCGCCGAGGGCCTGGGGATCGCCGACGGTGGGGATGCGCGGGCGTGGCTCTACTTCGCCGGGATGCTCGCCGGCAGCATCGCCGCCATGCTCATGGCGCAGCTGGGGTTGGTGATGACGTCGAGGCGTTCGGTGGGCGTGGTCTCGCTCGGCGTCGCGCTCGCCGCGGTGCCGTTCGCGAGCTGGGTCGCCCGGTGGGTCGTCGCGTTCACCGGTGAGGTCAGTCCACCGGAGTTCCTGTCGACCCTGGTCTACTGGCTGCCGGCCGTGATCGTCGGGGCGGCGCTCGTGTGGTGCGGCGTGCGTCCGCTCTGGCGGATCATCGTGTGGGCCGTGGCGCTGCTGGCGCTGTGGGTCGTGCCGGCGCTGTTCACCGCGATCCAGTACGGACTCGGGATGCGCGTGCTGAAGGGCGATGTCGTCGAGATGGCGAAGGCGTCGATGGAGGTGTTCCCGTTGGTGCTGCAGGAGATCTGGTTGCCGACCGTGGTCGCGCTCGTGATCGGGGTCGTAGGAACGGTGGTGCGGATGCTGGTCGGGCGCGGCGCGGTGCGTGAGGCCGATGGCGCCTGATCCGTTGTTGGGCTCCGGCGCGGATCGGAACACGACGCTGCAGGTCTGCGTCAACGGCGCTCGTGATGCGGTGCAGCATCCGTGGTTGAGTGCAGACGCGACGGTCGTCGCCGACGATGCCGCGCGGGCGATCGGGCTGGGTGCGCAGGAGATCCATGTGCACCCGAAGGATGCCGCGGCCCGCGACAGTCTCGCGGGCGACGATGTCGCACGGTGGGTGCGCGCGATGCGAGCGGCATGCCCTGGTGCGCCGGTGGGCGTGACGACCGGAGCCTGGGCCGAACCCGACGTCGCGCGTCGGCTGGCGGCGATCGCCGGATGGACGGAGCTTCCCGACTACGCGTCGGTCAACTGGCACGAGGCTGGAGCCGACGAGGTGGCGGCGTTGCTGCTCAGCCGAGGCGTCCGCATCGAGGCGGGGATCTGGGGTGGCGCAGGGCTTGAGGCCTGGCGTCGCTCGCCCGTGCGCGGCGAATGCCTGCGCGTGCTGGTCGAGCTGCCGGATGAGTCGGCGAAGACGGTGCGTGACCACGTCGAAGGGCTGATCGCACATGTCGTCGGCGAGGAGCCGAGCATTCCGATCCTGCTGCACGGCGAGGAGCGCTCGGCTTGGCCGGCATTCGACCTCGCCGTCGAGCTGGGTCTGGACACGCGGATCGGGCTCGAGGACACCCTGACCCTGCCCGATGGCCGGATCGCCTCCGACAACGCGGCGATGGTGCGCGTGGCGATGGGGCGGATGCCGGTGGGCTGAGCCGCGCGGTGTCAGCGCGTCGACAGCCGGCGGATTTCGGCAGCGTACGAATCGAGCACCTCGAAGATGCCGCGATGCTCCCAGACTCGGCTGCGAGCCCTCCCCGTGGTCTCGGTGAGGACGCCGCGCGCGGTGAGAGTGTCCAGCGCGCGCAACGCTGCCATCTCCCCGAAGCCGAGCCTGCTCATCAGGTACTTCGTGTTCACCGCAGGTTGGCCGACGAGGGCAGGAAGGACTCTCCACGCTGCCGCATCCGCTCGAATGCTCTGCATCTTCGCGCGGGCATCCTCAAGCTGGACGACGAGGTCGTCGACGAGTTTCGTGCCCGTGGACGCGGCGACTCGACTCGCTGAAGCGAACTCCCGGATGATCGGACCGGCGTCGCCGGCGCGGTAGGCGGTGAGCGCCGCGAAGTAACGCTCGGTGTCGACCAGGAGTCCCGCTGAGATGGGTACCGCGGTGGAGCCGACGAGACCCTTGTTGCGCAGGATCGATTGCGCGAGCGCCCTGCCCGTTCGGCCGTTTCCATCCGTGAACGGGTGGATGGTTTCGAACTGGGCGTGCGCGGCGGCGACCTGGACGAGTACCGGAACGTCGTGACGCTTGACGAAGCGCACGAGGTCGGCAATCGCACCGGGGATGCGGTCGTGATGCGGTGCGACGAAATCGGCCATCCGAGGGCCGGCTTCACCGGGGCCGATCCACACCTGCTCGGCGCGGAATCGGCCGGCATCATCTTTGGCGAAGTTGCGCTGGTGGAGCATCAGCGCCTTGTGTATGGCGAGGATCGAGTCCTCGCTGATGTCGTCAGCCAGCTGGAGTGCCGCCTCCATCGCTCGGACGTTGCCGATGACCGTGAGGGCGTTGGCCTTGTCGCCCTCGTCGATCTCGGCGAGGGCGAGCTGCTTTGCGGATGTCGTGAGCTGCTCGATCTGGGAGCTGGATGCCGACTCGGTGCGCAGCAGGATCGCCGTCATCGGGCCGAGGGCCGGATTGTCGGTGCCGAGAACGCGTTGTGCGTGCGTGTCGAACTCCACCAGTTGACGGGTGGCATCTTCGATATCGGCGACATCCTCAGCGTTGATGCGGGGAGTCCAGTCCGCAATGGGCGCCGTGATCGCCGCCTCATACGAGCCCGTCTGGCGGTTCACCTCCGCGCGCGAGTGCATCGCGGGCGCGCCAGGCTTCCAGTCGAACGTCTCATACGAGATCTGATCGACCGGAATGCGAATGTCGGCCGTAGGTGTGGGCACAAACCCATGTTACCAACACTTAAGGGGATAAGTGTTGGTAAGTAACGCGCTAACCAACAGAAGCGAGTGCCTCGGCGCCGGCGGACTCAGCCCTTCTTCGTTCGCCGCGGCGCCGCAGATCGCGGCGGATTGGCGCGCAGATGCCCGCTCACCTGTGTCATCACCCGCGCGAGGGTGTCGACATCGCCCTCCTCCAGTGACGCGAAGAGCATGCTGCTGACGACCTCGATGTGCCCAGGGAACACGGCTGCAAGAACAGCGCGGCCCTCGTCGGTGATCGTCACGATGGTGCTGCGTTCGTCGTCAGGGGAGGGCGCGCGCGTGATCAGCCCGCGCCCCTCGAGCAACTGCGCCTGATACGTCAGACCGCTGCGGCTGTAGACGACGCCGTCCGCCAGGTCGGTCATCCGCTGGCTGCCGTCCGCAGCGTCGCCGAGTCGCGCGAGCAGCTGGAACTGCACGTAGCTGAGCTTTCCGACCTCGCGCAGCTGCGTCTCGACCGCGTGCCGCAGCAGGCTGCTCACCTCGGTGAACGCGAAGTAGGCGGCGAGCTCTTGCGGAGTGAGCTGCGGGGCGGGTGTCGTCATTCCTCCAGTATACGTGTTGCTTCAAATTCGAAGCAGTGCTATCTTCAGATTAATGCTTCGAATTCTAAGCACCTGATGAGAGGAAAAGACATGAAGGCAGTACGGTTCCACGAAGTGGGCGGCCCCGAGGTGCTCCAGTATGAGGAGATCGAGCAGCCGGTCCCGGCGTCAGGGCAAGTGCGACTGCGCGTCGCAGCATCCGCGTTCAGTGCCGCCGACAACGGCATGCGCGCAGGGTTCCTGCCGATTCCTCTGACGCTGCCGCACGTGCCGGGGTACGACGTGTCCGGCACTGTCGACGCGATCGGCGAGGGCGTCGAGGGCTTTGCGCTGGGTGACGCCGTGATCGGTTTCCTGCCGATGGGCGAAGACGGCGGTGCGGCAGAGTATGTGCTCGCACCGGTGGACGCACTCGTGCTGGCACCCACCAGCGTGCCGCTCGCGGATGCCGCCGCGTTCCCGTCCGTCGCGCTGACCGCCCGGCAGGCGCTGTTCGACGACGGCCGCCTCGAGGCCGGCCAGCGCGTGCTCATCGTCGGCGCCGGTGGTGTCGTCGGCAAGTACGCGATCGCTCTGGCCAAGCGTGCGGGCGCGTATGTCATCGCCACAGCGAGTCCCCGGAGTGCAGATGCCGTCCGCGCAGCAGGTGCCGACGAGATCATCGACCACACCGAGACCGACGTGCTCGACGCGGTCGCCGAACCCGTGGATCTCCTGCTCAACCTCGCGCCCATCGAGCCGGCCGAGTTCACCGCCTTGGTGAGTCTCGTGCGATCCGGGGGAGTCGTCGTGAGCACCACCGCCTGGATGCCGGCTCCCGACGATGCCGAGCGCAACGTGCGCTCGGTCGTGGTCTACGTGCGCAGCGACGCCGAGAAGCTCGCCGAGCTGGTGTCGCTCGTCGACAGCGGCGATCTGCGCGTGGAGGTCACGCGTCGGATTCCGCTGACCGAGCTGCGGGAGCTCCACGCCGAGGCGGCGCAGGGGCGGATTCCGGGCAAGGTCATCGTGATCCCTTGACTCGGCGACGTCCGATGCAGTCGAGCCTGGTCACCCTCGTCCGTTCTCGGCGAGGGTGACCTGCTCTTTGCGATGGAGAGGATCAGCCGAGCATGAGCGAGTGCGGGTCCGTGGGTGAAACGCGAAACGGCAGAACCGACCCCGGCTGCCAGTTCGACAGAGCGCCGTCGGCGATCAGCGTCTGGTAGCTGGTGCGGTAGGCGTCCTGGCCCTCGAGCTTGAGATCGAGCTCCACGGCATAGATCGGCGTGCTCTCGACAACTGCGCCGGTGGGCGCAAGGCTCACCACGGTGCCGGAGCCTCGCAGCATGGTCTCGAACGCGGCCATGTTCGCGAAGGGGTTGGCCGTGGCGGCTCCGTGCGTGCCGTGCGGGGCGTTCGGGTCGTAGGCCGTGTACTGCTCGGCGAGGTCGGCCGAGTGCTTGAGGTTCGCCGCATAGTCGGTGTTCATGGTCTGCTTCGCACCGGCCTTCATCAAGCGACCGATGTCGCCGAAGATGCCCATGCTCAGCTCGTGAAGGCGATGTTCTGGGCGTCAGCCGGATCGACCTTGACGTCGTGCGTGCTTCCCACCGCGTAGTTGGCGATGAACATCGGTGCCACCATCTCGCGCTTCGACACGATGTACGGCGCGCCACCGGCGAGGGTCACTTCCACCTCGAGCTGGAACCACGGGTTGCCCGAGATGCGTTCACCGGTGTCGACGGCTGAGCGGATGACCGAGGTGCCGCTGTGTCCGATGGCGATGATCCGGTTCAGTTCATTGCCGTAGGCAGTGAGCACCTCGCGGTCGGCGTACATGTCGGCGCCGACGCTTCCGGCGTTCGCCATGGTGACGGGAGAACCGTCGGTGTAGCCGGCGTCGCGCAGATGCTGATTGGCGAGTTCCTGCGCCGCTGCAGCCTGTGCGGCCCAGTCCTGCCCGCCCGTGGCTTTGTCCTTCATGCGATCGAAGAGGCCCATGGATCCCCATTTCAGGTATCGGCGCCTGCCACCCGGCCGGGAGAATCCCGACGGAATCGGCGCAAGCCCCCAGTTTGTCAACTCGCTTGGGGTAAGACAATCGGTTTGCGGATGAAATCTCTGTGTCGAGTGTTTGACCGGGTTATCGGATCCTTTCGGCGCGGGATGCCCCCAGGGGCCCGGGATGGCGCGGCCGGCGTAGACGACGGTGCGAGGTCAGTCGACGAAGGCCGCGATGGATACTGCGTCAGGAACCTCGACGGAGGACCGTTCGGAGAACCAGTCGACCAGCTCCTGCGGGCACTCCGAGTCCTTCACCGTGATATCGCGACTACCCGGGATGCCTGACAGTTCGGCGCATCCGTAGACACTCGCGTAGAAACCGTCGAGTCCGGAGGGTATGTCGACATCCATGGGGTAGAAAACGCACGCCGTGATCTCGCCGTCGACGCGGTCCAAGCAGTACAGAGTGTCTGTCGCCCCGCCTTCGGGCTGCTCCGTGAGACCCGACAGGAGTTGGCTACTGGCGACGGTTGTGTAGTCCGTCGCGACGAGGGCCGCGTCGTCGGATGCGGTCGCGACAACTTCTGCCATGGCTGCAACGGACGTCGCCACGCTGTCACTCAGTCGTTCTTCGGCTATCCCGCGCGGATCCACGGCGGCGCACCCCGTGAGCAGACCCACTGCTAGAGCCACCGCCGCGAGCAGTGTGTATCGCTTGACCTCCATGCCTGTCCTTCCAACGGCGGGTGGTGCCTATCTCTCCTTCCGTCACCATAGGCCCGAGGCCAGGCCAGAGCGCAGAACGCGCGACTCCTCGCGGCTGCGGATGAGTGTGGGGACGCTTCGGTTTGTCGTGCATGTCATGGTGGCCCTTTCAGGTGAGGAGGGAGTCACCGATGAAGCCGTCTTCGGCGCATCCGGGTGGGATCGCGAAGACGGCGGAGCCGATGGGCACGGTCCACTCGTTGAGCAGGTCGAGCTCATCGAGTCGTCGCTGCATCGGGATGAACTGGCGTTCGATGTCGGCCTGGTACGAGACGAAGATGAGCCCTGATTCGGAGACCTCTGCTCCGAGGGGACGCTCGTCGTAGTTGTAGCCGCGGCGGAAGATGCGCTCTCCGTCGTCACCGCGCGCTCGGCGGATGTGGGCGAATTGCGGGATCACCGGGAACCCGATGGCGGTCTTCGCTTCGAAGTCCGGTTCGTCGAACTCACCCGTCCCCGTCAGCGGTGCCCCATTCGCGATGCTCCTTCCGACGGACGCGTCGCGTCCGCTCCGGTCGAGGCGGTCCCACTTGTCCAGGTCCATCCGAATGCGTCGGATCACCACTCCGGTGCCGCCGGCGAGCCAGCCATCCTCAGCCCAGACGACCCGGTCGAAGTCCTTCGTTCCTGGTTGCGGGTTGGTCGTGCCGTCGACCTGGCCGAAGAGGTTGCGCATCGTCGTCCCGGGTCGCTCGGTGCCGTACGCACGCCGGAATCCGTGCTGGGTCCAACGGATCGTCGCGAATCCGCGCGCGTCCTTCAGGAGCATGCGCATCGCGTGCGCCACCGTAAGGGGGTCATCGCCGTTCACCTGCAGCAGCAGATCGCCATCGGAGAACTCCGGCTGCAGCCGGTCGATGCCGAACGCAGGAAGAGGCGCGAGCCAGCCCGGCCCCGGAACGGCAGCTCGGGCGACGAACCCGGGGCCGAACCCGAAGGTGACCGTCAGACGAGCGGGCGACAGTGCGAGTTCGGGTTCCGAGTCGGCCAATGCCGGTGTCCCCTGGGTGAGCCGTGCCGCATCGTCGGTGAGGATCCGCATCAGACGGACGAGAGACGCCGCGTCGACGCCCTCGTGCAGATCCAACCCGACGAAGACCCCGTGAGCCTGAGCGGCCGTGTCGACACCAGCCTGGTGGGGTCCGAAGAAGGGGACCTTCTCATCACCGTTCATGGGTGCCGAGGGTGCTGTGCCCTCGTTCGTGTCTGGACGGTTGAGCGCGAAGTCCACACCGATCGCCGCGGCCGCGCCGATCCCGGCGACAGCCCCTCCGAGGAGGAACTGCCGCCGGGTCGACCGACCGGGACCGGTGGGCGCGCCCTCAGCGGGCGCCGGCATCAGTGATCCATGCCTTCGTGGTCGTCGCTCTCCTCGTAGCTCTCGTTGGCACCCGAGTAGTCCTTCACCGGAGCGGTGAATTCGTAGGTCGAGTCGTCAGAGAACGTCAGGGTGAAGGTGGCCTCGTCGCCCGCGACGAGCGGGTGTGCGAGGCCCATCAACATGATGTGGTTCGCACCCGGCTCGAGGGCCAGCTCACCCCCAGCAGGAATGACGAATCCCCCCTCGATCTGTCGCATCACCATCTCTCCGGCCTCGTTCTCGACCGTCTCGTGCAGCTCGATCATCGACGAGGAGTCGGATTCGACGGAGACGACCGTCACATCCGTGTCACCGGTGTTCTCGAGCATCCCGAAGGCGGCGGACATGCCGTCAGGGGCGGACTTCACCCACGCGTCCTCGATCGTCACGACATCACCTGCGGGTTTCGAATCCTCGGATGCCGGCGCAGCCGTTGTGGCGCAACCGGTCAGAGCGAGCAGCGAGACGGCCAGCAGTGCCGCAGCGCGAGAGAGGGTCTGGGAAGTGTTCATCGTGTAGTGCCTTTCACATATGTTCTGCCGCGTCATCGCCGGAGTCCGGCGGGGCGGCTGTCGCCTTCCGGCGACGGAGGAATCGGTAGAGGGCGAAGCTGGCTGCAGCGATCGCTGCGCCGCCTGCCCCGACGAGCAGCATCCGAACGACGCTGCTCGATTCGTCTGCGATCTGATCTGTTGTGGCGGCGTCACTGTTCGTCGCGCTGTCGCTGTTCCCGGCCGTGACCAGCGGAGCAGCGTCGCCGATCGTGAACGGGATCGCCCCCGAGATGGGATGCCCGTCCTCAGAGACGACCTGCCACCGCACCTGATAGCCCGCGACCGGCATGCCGGCTTCGAGCTGCGCGGTCACCGTGCGTCCATCGACGACGATCTCTCCCGAGACCCAGTCGCGTCCTGACGCATCGACGACCATGACCACCGCTCCCGTCATCGACGCATCGAGGACGATGAGATCGCCCGTGAACGTCATCACGACCTCGTCTGGAGCGGTCTCCAACGCTTCGCCTTCTGCCGGCGTACTGGAGGCCAATTGGTCGTGGGCGGATGCCGGTACCGCAGTCGCCAGCACGGCGATCAGGACGACCGCCAGTCCGGCACCGATTCGGCGCAATAAGGACATGAGAAAGCCTCTCGTCGGGCGCCGACAGGCGACGCCAACGGTTGTTCAGAAGCCCTGGGTGCGCACTGCGCCCGGGCGGGAACACACCGGTGTCAGATGAGAACCGGTGCGGATCAGATCGCGTGAGCCGCAGGTGGGGCGCGACCCCGAAGAGTCGCCAGTATCCGCGACTCGAGAGGGCGAGTGCGGTCCAGCGCCAGGCCGAGATCGCGCACGTCGAGGAGCTCGGGCGAGCCCAGCACAGCATCCACGCGACGGCGCACCCAGAGAACGGCCTGGACGGCGAGCTCACGAAGAGCGAACAGCATCCGCTCCCCGCGATGCGCGATGGCAACAGTGGCGATCGCGGCCAGCAGGTGACCGAACCACATCGTGCCGTCCGCGACAACGGCCTCCGTCATGCCGGCACCGCCGGACAGAACGATGGGAGCGCCGTGCACGTGACCGACTGCGATTCCGGAGGGCTCGATCATGCCGAGAACGAACAGGACGTGAAACAGGAGTTGGCTGATTGCGACGGAGATGCTCAAGCGGAGGACGGAGAGCTTCCGCCCCGCGAGCAGCACGCACACCATGAACGAGAAGATCCAGGGCACCACGATGCCCAACGGGCCGGGCATCTGCCCGCCACCCGTCACGTGACCCGCCAGTGCGGCGAATGTCGCCAGCGACGCCGCCGCGAAGCCGCGCAGAACGGCGGGCTTCCTCGACGGGGTCATGTCACCATCTTCCCATCAGCGCTGCGGTGACCCTGACTCTCCGCCTACTCGACGACAGGCGCAGCTCTCTCGTCAGACGATGCGGTCGGCCTCATTTCGGAGAGTCTTCAGGGTGCTGGTCCGAAGCCTGCCTGTCGCGATCGATGGCGTCGGCGAGCATGCTCCCGCCGCTGCGCAGCAGCGCACGTCGCCATGGCACGACGCCTTCGATCTCGATCTGGATGGAGATCGACAGGACGGTCCGGATCAGGACGATCAGGCCGAGGACCAGCGCGCTCTCGATGGATGGCTTCGACGTGATCGTGCGGATGAGGTCAGCGGCGACGAGGATCTCCAGTCCGAGCAGGATCGCTGAGCCCAGGGCGTTGCGCACCACTGCGAATGCCTTCCGGCCGCTCTCGCCGCGCCGAAGTGAGCGCACGCCGAGCACGACCGCGATCGCAAGTCCGACCACGATGGCGCCTGCGCCCAGCGCCTCGAACCCGATGGCCACAGCTGTGAAGACATCCTCGATTTGCATGCGGCCAGCTTAGAGGCGCGCTCCTCGGGCGGGACCGCTGCGGTGCGGTGGATCGAGGTGCGCGTCGAGATCGAAGGATCGACCGGATCGGTCTGATAGCACTTGTACCAGTACTCCGGTTCGCGGATCGAGCCTCGCGCCTCGCGGCCTGGTCAGGCCTTTTTCACGAGGCTCGATTTCAGCAGCATGGCTCCGAATCCATCAACCTTGCAGTCGACATCGTGCCCGTTCACAGGGTCGATGAGGCGGATGTTGCGGATTTTCGTTCCGGCCTTGATGCCCTGCGGAGAGCCTTTCACCTTGATCGAGGACGTCACCACGACTGTGTCTCCGTCGGCGAGCACGTTGCCGACCGCGTCTTTCACGACGAGGCCTTGCGGAGCAGTCTCGTTGTCTGACGGCGTGGACGCGGCCCATTCGAATCCGCACAGCGGGCAGACGTAGAGCGTGCTCATTTCGTAGGTGTGCTCACCGGAGCAGGAAGGGCAGAGAGGAAGCGCGTCGACCATGCTCTCCACGATACCGCGGCATGATGAACTCATCACACCGCAGGGCGGGTGAGGTCAGCCGAGCATGTGGCGGGGGAGCCATCCTTCGCGCCCGTCACGGGTGCGGCACCAGGATTGCCCGGTGTGCGGGTCGTCGACGACGACGGTGACGCGGTCGCCCTCGGTGGCATCGAGTTCGCTGGTGTCGTAGGCGAAGCGGATGACGGCCGTGGGGCGGTCGTTCGTGAGGTGGCGTGCGGGTACCCATCCGTGCCCGTCGGCGGTGAGGACGAACTCGAATCCTTGGCGTGGGTGATCGGGGGAGCCGACGTGGACATGGGCCCCGCGGCGGAGCTGGATAGGTTTCCCAGTCGGTGACTGATATGTGCAGGTCAGGGTGGCGCGGCGCACGTGCGGAAGCTCGCGGTGCAGTGTGGTGGGGTTAGCGTCGTTCACGGGAGGGAAGGATGAGCAGGGGGATCATCCAGGCCAGGGCAATGCAGAGCAGGCCGCCGATGAAGACAAGTGCCTGCCCGGTTGCGGCGGAGAACGCGGTGCCGAGGAGCCAGATCCCGAACAGCAGCAACCCTAGTGTGAGGGTGAGAGCGAAGGCGTTCTTCATCGCAAGTCCAATCGGTGCAGCGGTGCGAACAAGGAATGTGTATTTCCATCATATGATGGATTCATCAAACTGGAGGTGTTCTTGTGGCGGAGACGTGGGGTGCGCAGCGTCCGTTGTACGAAGTGAAGGCGAACCTGTTCAAGGGGCTCTCGCATCCGGTGCGGGTGCGGGTGCTGGAGGTGCTGTCTTCACAACCGGAGACCTCGGTGGCCGACCTGCTGGCTGATACGGGGCTGGAGGCGTCGCATCTGTCGCAGCACCTGTCGGTGCTCCGTAAGCATCATCTTGTTTCAGCCGAACGTCGAGGAAGCCTGGTGTTCTACCGGGTGGCGCATCCACAGGTCGTGGATCTTCTCGGCGCGGCCCGCGCCTTGCTGACCGAGGTGCTGTACTCGACTCAGCAGCAGCTGGTATCCGCCGCGTCGCTTCCCGACATTTCGCGCCCCGGCACGGCGTAACAGATCCCAGGGTCGCACCGATGACTCGAGGACTGGTCGGGCTGCTGCCCCGATGGGCGGACTACCGGGAGGTCCCGCGGTCGTGGCGGCGAGATCTGCTCGCCGGCGTGACGGTCGGCGTCGTGGCGCTGCCTCTCGCTCTGGCATTCGGGGTGTCCTCGGGTGCAGGCGCCGCCTCCGGTCTGGTGACCGCAATCATCGCCGGGGTCATTGCGGCCGTCTTCGGTGGGTCCAACGTGCAGGTCTCCGGCCCCACTGGGGCGATGGTCGTCGTTCTCGGCCCGGTGATCGCAACTCACGGGATCACCGTTCTCCCCTTGGTGTGCGTGATGGCCGGGGCTATCGTGCTCCTCGCGGGGATGCTGCGCCTGGGGAACGGGGTGACCTTCATCCCGTGGCCTGTCATCGAGGGCTTCACGCTGGGGATCGCGATCATCATCTTCCTGCAGCAGATCCCAGCTGCTCTCGGGGTGGTCGCCGGCCACAGCAGTAGCGCCGCTATCGCAGCCATCGAAGCAGCCGGGACGGTCGATCTGGGCCCGATGTGGTGGTCGCTGGCCGTCGCAGCTGGCGTCGCGGCGATCATGGTGCTGGCCCCGAAACTGCACCGGGCGCTCCCCGGCTCGATCATCGCGATCATCGTGGTCACCGTGCTGGTTGTGGTGTTCCGGGTTCCGGTGCCGACGATCGGGGAACTCCCCACATCGCTGCCCGCCCCGATCCTCCCGATCGGGGATCCAGCGACGGTGCTGGCGCTGGTGGGGCCGGCGTTCACGATCGCGGCGCTCGCGGCGATCGAGTCGCTTCTGTCCGCACGAGTCGCCGCCTCGATCTCCGACACCGGCCCGTACGACGCCGACCGGGAACTCGTCGGCCAGGGCCTCGCCTCCCTCGGATCCGGACTGTTCGGGGGGATGCCTGCGACGGGCGCGATCGCTCGCACGGCGGTGAACATCCGCTCCGGCGGCCGCACCCGCCTCGCGGCCATCGTCCACTCCTTGATCCTGTTGATCGTCGTCTACGTCGCCAGCACCGTTGTCTCGATCATTCCCCTTGCTGCCCTGTCGGGGGTGCTGATGGTGACCGCAATCCGGATGATCTCCCTCACCACCGTCCGCACGATCCTCCGCTCCACCCGCTCCGACGCGGCTGTATTCGTGATCACCGCGGTGATCACCGTAAGCGTCGACCTCATCTACGCCGTTGGGATCGGCATCCTCGCCGCTGCGTTCTTCACCTTGCGCCGCCTCGCGAACTCCGCTGGCGTCCACCGGGAAGAGCTTCCCCCGCCCGCGGAGCCCGGGGATGAACGCATCGCTGTGTTCCGCCTCGACGGGGCCCTGTTTTTCGGCGCAGCCGAGCGCATCGTCACCGGCATCGGAGCCATCCAGAACGTGTCCGTGGTGATCCTGCGCCTCTCCGGCCTGCAGGTCCTCGATGCCACGGGCGCCCAGGTCCTCACCGAACTCGTCCACACCCTCGAGCGCCGCGGGATCACAGTCCTCATCAAAGGGATCCCGCCCGAACATCTGCAGCTCGCCACCCGCATCGGCGTGATCGCGTCCCTCCGTCACCACAACCACCTCTACACCGACCTCGCGCCCGCGATCGCCCACGCCCGCAGCCACATCCACCGCGCCATAGGTACCGACTCCAAGCCTGCCTGACGTCACGGACGGAAATGAGACGTGCGGCGGCGCGGAGGCGTCCCTAGATTGGGGGTTCCGCGACGAAGGAGTGCCCCGTGCCCGAGATCCAGACCACGACCGCCGGCGATCAGCCGCGTCGCTCGTCCTGTCTCGGCCAGCGCGCGGAGGCCGGCTCCTCTTTGGTGAGCGCCGCCTGTCGATGTCGGCGAGTGAGCTGAGAGCCGCCCGCCATGATCGACGACGGCACGCGCACAGCCCAGCATCCATTCGACTCCCGGACCCGGTTCCACCTCGACCGGCCGGAGAGCCGTAAGTGGAGTCTGCACCCCGGACGCATCGGCGCCTGGGTGGCGGAGATGGACTTCGGCGTCGCCGCCGAGATCGCCGCGGCCATGCATCGCGCGATCGACGAGGAGAACCTCGGCTACCTCTCGCCCCCGGTGGCGGCGGAGCTCGGTGTCGCGACGTCGGACTGGATGCGCGACGAGTACGGCTGGGCGGTTGATCCCGAGCGTGTGCATCCCGTCTCCGATGTGATGGCGGTGCTCCGGGTGGCCGTCGAGGAGTACGCGCCGGCCGGGTCGCCGGTGATCGTGCCGACGCCGGCGTACATGCCGTTCCTCTCGTACCTGCCCGCGATCGGGCATCCGGTGATCGAGGTTCCTGGTGTCGAGGTCGACGGTCGCTGGCAGCACGATCTGCAGCGCATCGATGACGCGTTCGCCGCCGGTGCGCGCACCCTCGTGCTGTGCAACCCGCACAACCCCACCGGCACGGTAGCTTCACGGGCCGAGTTGGAAGCCATCGCTGAGATCGTCGAACGGCACGGCGGGCGGGTGTTCGCCGATGAGATCCACGCGCCGCTGCGCTTCGACGGGCGGCCGTTCATCCCGTACGCGTCGGTGTCGGATGCGACGGCCGCGCACACCGTGACCGGCACGAGCGCGTCGAAGGCGTGGAACATACCGGGGCTCAAGACCGCGCAGCTGATCACCTCGAACGACGCCGACCAGGAGCTCTACCGCGGGTTCGGGTTCTCGGTGCAGCACGGCGCGGCGACGCTGGGTGTGGTGGCGTCGACCGCCGCATACCGACTGGGGAAGCCGTGGCTCGACGGGGTTCTCGCGTATCTGGATGGATCGCGGTCGCTGCTCGGATCGCTGGTTTCGGAGCATCTGCCTGGTGCGGTGTATCGGGCGCCGGAGGCGACCTATATCGGGTGGATCGATACGAAGGCGCTGGGGATTGATGGACCGCCGGCGGAGTTCTTCCGCGAGCAGGCGGGGGTCGTGCTCACCGAGGGGCGGTTGCTCGGGCGCGGGTATGAGGACTATGTGAGGGTCGTGTTCGCTACGCCGCGGCCGATTCTGGACGAGGCGGTTGCGGCTATGGGGGCGGTGCTGGGGCGGGGCTGAGTTGGATGCCTCCGGCTGCGGATGCTGCGGCAGCCCCGGTGCACGTAGGAGTAGATCGTCCCGCGGCTCACTCAGTCGTTCGCGAAGGGGTCTCCGTCCCAGCCCTGGACCCGCGTCGCCTCTAGTACTGGCCCTTTGTGTGCGACGGAACACTGTTCAGACGGGATCAAGAGGTTGTGCGCTACTGCCGCTCTCTGCAAGAGGAGGCTGCAGGATCTGTTCGCGGTTGTTCGAATCGGCACGACACCGTTCACTAGTGTCAGTAGTGCTTGAGGATGTACCTCCAGGCAGATTCCATGGGTTCCCCCGTTCGCGGCAGCGCGTACTTCTTAAATAGCGCATTAAGCTCGCGCTTGACAGCCTTCATGGATGATTCCTTGGTAGTCCACTTCTCGTGCACCGCATGGCGCACGAGCGCGTCGACCTCTGCGGCAATCTGGCTGACCATCACAGTCATCCCGTCGGGGGTGTGCTCCTCGAAGATGCGGGTGAGCATCCCGACATTTGGGTCCGGCAAGTCGACGAGCACGCCGTCCTCGTCGGCCTCCTCGGCGGTCTTCAGGTCTGCGGCCACCTCGAACAGCTTCGTTAGCCACGCGATCGAATCATCCGCATCCGAGATCACCCTTTGCCGCAGTTGGTCCAGGCGTTCGGCGATCGAACTGTACGTTGCCGTGTTCGTTCCGTTACCTTCGAGCTTCTTGCGTATCCGGGCGGTAAGGCCGTCGACGATCTCCTGCGCGGATCTGCCCTCGTACTCAATCAGAACCGGCGGCAACTGACCGGAATCAGTCATCTTTCGGATCGTCTCGGCGTCCGCGATCACGACGGCGATGTTGCGGTCGTCGACGCTGAGGTTGCGCATGTGCTCGTGCACGAGCTGGCGGGTCTTCGGTCCCAACCGCTCCCAGAGGATGTCGTCCTCGTCCGCTTCGCTGGGGATGGCTGCGTAGACCTGGGCGTACCAGCGGTAGTCGGACTCCCAGGCTGTGAGCTGCTCGTCGGGTGCGATCGTCTCCCACAGCCCCTGCGCGTAGAGATACTCAGCTCGATACTCGGAGCGGTCTTCGCTGTTCTGGGGCAGACGCTCCAGAGCCGACTGCAGCGAATTCATTGAACCGTCCCGGTCGATCCCAACAAACCGGCGCCGCATCTCGCGCAATGCTGCCTCCAGGCTTGTCAGTAGGCCGTCCGTCTCGATTTGCCGTTGCGCGTGCTCGGGGTTGCTGGGAGCGATCGCGCGCGCGAACGCTCCGCCGAGGCCGACGTAGTCCACGATGGTGCCGTATCTCTTGACGAAGCCGGTCTGCGGGTTGCGCCATGGCCTGTTTGTGCGGGTGATGGTCTGGAACAGTGTGTGCAGCTTCATCGGTTTGTCCAAGTACAGGACGCCCTCGATGGGGGCGTTGAAACCGGTACCGAGCTTCGCCGTCACTATGAGGAATTTCAGCGAGTCATTAACGTCACGGAACCGGTCCAGCAGCGCCTCCTCCTCGCCGTCGGAGAGCTTGAAGGACTCGAACTCGGTCTTACCTGTGGCGGAGATCACCACGGCAACCTGGTCGTCGCGTCCAGTCTCGGCCAGTGTCTCCCGCAGAGCATGTTCGTACAGGATGCAGAGCTCTTGGTCCGCGACCACGACCTGCGCCTTCATGCCGTGCGGATCCATCGACGCGTAGAAATGGGCGACGATGTTGGAGGCGACCTTCTTGATCCGGTCGGGGTTGTGGAAGATCGCGCGAGCGTTGGCGACCCGGCGGGAGAAAGCTTCCTTCTGCTGGTCGCTGAGCTCTTCCTCTTCCGCGAGAGCATCGAACGCTGCGTCGAGCTCCTCCTTAGCTACCTCGAACCGGACGGGTCTGGGGATAACCCTCATCGGCACAGTTGTGCCATCGGCGATCGATCGATCAGAGTCATACGTGTCTAGCGCCCAGCCGGGATCTTGCTCGTCGCCGAACAACTGATACGTGTTGCGATCCAGGTCTGCAATTGGGGTGCCGGTGAACCCGAATCGGTGAGCGTTCGGCAGCGCCGCCCGCATGTCGGAGCCGAGTGAACCTTCTTGGGTGCGGTGGGCCTCATCCACCAGCAGAACGACGTTCTCCCGGTCGGTCAGGGCGCCAGCGCCGGCGAACTTGTGCACCGTGGTGGCAATGATGCCCCGCTCTCCCGTCCGCAGGGCCATCTGCAAGGCCGAAGTACTCTGAGCCCTGACTGGCTCGGGGATACCAACCGAGGTGAATTGGGAGAACGTCTGGGTGACCAGCTGCGTGCGGTCGGCGACCGCGACGATCGTCGGGTTGTGCATACGCGGATCGAAGTAGAGCCGGGTGGCCACCCACGACATGGTGAGCGTCTTTCCGGATCCCTGCGTGTGATAGATCAGGCCCCGAGAGCCGGCGTTGCACGTGGCACGCGCGACGATCTTCTCCACGGACTCGTATTGGAAGTACCGCGGCAGCAGCTTGACGGTGCGCACAGCGCCGTCATCGGACTGCCGATCGTACATCGCGTAGTGCTCGATGAGGTTCAGCACGACCTGGGGAGTTAGCAGACCTGCCACGCTCATCTCGACGCGGTCCCAACCCTCGATCGTAGCGGGCACCGCGCTCGATCCCCACCGCTGCCAGTGATCCAGCGGCGTCCGCACCCCCGCGTACCGGAAGTCCTTGCCTTCGGTGGCGAATGAGAGCAGATTGGGCGTGAAGAAGGCCGGCTGGTGCTCTTCGTATGCGACGTAGATGTCCTTCGCGCCGTCCTTCCAGCTCTTGATCATCGAGACCGGAGTCTTGGTCTCGCCGACCACGACTGGGATCCCGTTCACCCACAGCACCACGTCGAACCGAGCGCCCTGATAGGGAACTTCGTCCGACACAAGCAAAGAGTTTCTCGCTGGGTGCTCGAAGTCGATCAGCCGGAAGGGCTCGTCGTGATTGGTGTCGGGCATGAGCACCGTACCTCCGCCGCGAAGGAGCTTTGTGAACTCCTCGTTGGCGACCATGAGACCTTCAGATGATGCCGACAGAGCCACCTGGCGCACCTTCGCCAGGACCGCATCAGCCCTGCCAACCAGCCCCGGGTTCAGCCGCTCGACAGCCTCCCGGAGGTCGGCCTCGATGAAGACTTGCTGCGTTGTACGTGGGAGGTCCTTGCCTGCGATATACGTCCAGCCGGCGTCTCTCAACAGATCGACGAGCGCGGCCTGGACCGTACCCTTCTCGGTAAAACTGATCATGCCGCAGCCTCCTCGTTGAGGGTCAGGAATTTGTCGTAACTCGAGGGGATCTCGTGCTCACCAGACAGGAGCGCCGTGAGCAGGTTCGATCGCAGGGTGCGAAGGGCATCGGCGGTCGCGCGGGCTGCGTTGGCTGCTTCGTCGAGAGCCCAGGCCGACTGAAGCAGACTAGGGAGCCCATCGGATTCCCTGCTTCGAAGCAGCATTCGGCGAGCATTTCCCACACCGATGTTCAGAAGCTCGGTGCCTGTTGGGCGCCAGCGGCCCGCCTCGTAGCACCATTTTGCCCACATCGATGCGTACTGGGATGAGTACCTGTGGTTCTTCGATCGAACTCGGAGAACGTGGTTCTGGAAGATCACCGGAGAGGGGAGCTCGTTCCTCCATACTGCCGTTTTCCCGTATCCGAAACCGCCCTCGACGATGAGGACATCGCCCTCCAACAGCGAAAGCTTCTCCACATCTCGATCGGTGGCGTACATCACGTTGACATCGCTGACGTCGACCTGATTCGCGGAGAGATTCGCAGCTCGGATATACGGCACCCGATCACCGATTTGGACCGATCTCTGAAGCTGCTTGCCAGCGGCAATATCGTACGCTTCGCCGGCCAAGATCGTTTGCTCGTCCGCGCCAAACCACACCTCCCGCAAGCCTGCCGCAGCCGCGGAAGAAGCCGTGGCCTCCTCATTCGCCGTCTCGATGGCATCATCGACGGCCGCGATCAGATCCACGATCCGGCGTTGCTCCACGAGTGACGGGAAGGAGAACCGATACTCGTTGAACTGTGACTCCTTCCAGCGACGGCGACTCTTCGTCGTGCCTGTTGCCTGCGCCGCGATACCGGCCCATACCGACGGTTGCTGGAAATGAAGGCTCAAGTACTCGGGTAACATGACCGCGCAGTTCACATCGAACAGCGGGAACTCGTTGGAAACAACTCCGTCGGCATGGTCAGCGGCGACGAGCGCGAACGAGCCCTCAGTGACGAACATTCTGTTGTACACGAACTGGCCCGGCTTGACCCTGTAGAGACGTGTAGCCTTCATGTCAGCGCCGCGTTTCGGCTCGCGCTGGAACGTACCGCCGGCGTACCATTGCACGCCGAGGTTCGTATAGAACGCCTCGGGTTCCACGCTGATCGGTTCAACGTACTGAGTTGCCACATCCCCGAGCCGAACCTCGCGCCATCCCTCACGCATCGAAGCCAGCTTCCTTCAGCCGCAGGTCTAGCGCAGCGCGAGCCGCGTCTAGTGCTTCCTGCGACTCACGCAGCGACGCCAGTGCCGCGTCGACGTCAGCCTCTGCACGCGTCTCCGTCGGGATGTAGCGACCGATGTTCAGGTTATATGCGTGCTGGCGGATCTCGTCGCGGTGCACGAGCTCGAGGGAGAGTCCGATTTCGTCGTCGACGTCCTCGCCACGCTTGTAAGCCGCGTCGATCGCGTCGACATCGTCATCGCCGAGAGTGTTCTGGTTCTTGGCGGATTTGAATCGTGCGCGAGCATCGATGAAGAGCACATGATTCTTGCGCGCTGCACTCTTGTTGGCACGGAAGATCAGTAGGCACACCGGGATTGATGTGGAGTAGAAGAGGTTGTTCGGCAGGCCGATCACGGCCTCGAGCGCATCATTGTCGACGACCCACTGACGCATCTCAGCCTCGCGGCCGCCGCGGAACAGCACGCCGTGCGGCATTACGACTCCGACGCGCCCGACGATCGGGTCCATCACCGACAGCATGTGCTGGATCCACGCCCAATCACCGTTCTTCGCTGGCGGCACGATACTGCCCAGGGCGCGCTTGTGCGGGTCCTTCGCCCAGGTCTGCGACGGCCAGCTATCCAGTGAGAACGGTGGATTGGCGATGACGACGTTGAACTTCCGAAGCTTGCCCGACTCGTCCAGGAGCTTGGGCTCGCGGAATGTATCGCCGCGTTTGATCTCGAAGTCCTCCACCCCGTGCAAGTAGAGGTTCATGCGGGCGATGCCTGCGGTGGTGAGGTTCTGTTCCTGGCCGTAGAGGTTGATCGACCGCGGATTGCCACCGGCGAGCTTCACCGCCTCGACGGTCTCGACGAGCATGCCCGCGGAGCCACAGGCGGGATCGCATACCGAATCGCCGGGCTGCGGGTCGAGGATCTTGACTAGCAGGTGCACGACATGACGAGGCGTGAAAAACTCGCCCGCCTTCTTGCCCGAGGCTTCAGCGAACTCCCGCAGCAGGTATTCGTATGCGGACCCGAGCATGTCGCCGGAGACGTGTGCGGGGTCGAGGGTCAGCCTTTCGAACACCTGCATGAGCGACCGCAGCGCTTGTTGCGGGATGCGCTCTTGGTTGGACCAGTTCACGTCACCGAATACGCCGGCGAGCTTGCCGGGGTTGGCTTCCTGGATGGCGACGAGCGCCTTGTTTAGGTTCGTCCCGGTATTCTTCGTGACGTCGTACGTGTCGTCCCAGTGCGCACCTTCGGGGATGATGAAGGTCTGGTACTCCTCGTCTTCCTGAGCCTGTGACCAGTCTTCGCCGAGGTCGTCGACGGCTTCAATGTGGCGGTAGTCGTAAACGTCGCTTATCCATTTGTAGAACAGCACCGGGAATACGTAGGCCTTAAAGTCACCAGGATCCACCGGCCCGCGCAGCGCGTTCGCCGCACTCCACAGAGACTGTTCCAGTTGACGCTGCGTGAGGTGATCGGGATTGGCTGGCGCAAGCGTCATCGGTTCTCTCCTAGTTGCATCGGCGGGGTCGTGTCGGGCTCATCCCGCCGCACGATCCCACCGTAGTAGCCGCCACCGACCAGTAGGTGCCGCAATTGAGTCTCGCGCGACGGAACTGCACGCTCCCAACCAACGACATGTCGGCGATCGGACCCGGAGATGTCGGAATCAATACCGTCGAGCGATCAGCGGTCACTCGACAAAGGATCGGGCGTGATCTCGACTGGGCCGTGCGACGGGCACAACCAGGTCAACGAAAAGCGATTCGTCGGTGCGTCCAGGCTCGAGAGGTAATCCGCATGACGGGCAATCTTTCCCAACTGGAAGGCCGTCGGATCCTATGCCGTCAAAGCTCCAGGTCAACTGAGATCCGATCAGTGGTTGTCTATCGGTCGATTCGATGAGGTACACCCCTTCGCAGGCGCATCGCAGCGAGGTGGCGGTAGTCCGACGCGCACGTGCCCGCGATGCCCCGCGCGCACAGTCTTCAACGCATCGGACGCTTCCTAAACGCCTCGCGGCCCGGCAGAGATCATCGTCACTGCCACACCCATATAGCCAGCCCCACCCCTAACCCGGTAGCCAGCCGGCTGCTACGAACTCCCCGCAGTTCGTAGCGTCGAACTATGAGCAGAGCACCCCCGCGTGCAGGTCGAGAAACCCGCCGATGAAGCCGGACTCATCGATACGAACTCGCCTCACCTGCCCGTTGCAGAATGCACCAAAAGAAGGACTCACCTTGTCTGGAATCACCTCAGTTCGCCGCATCGTCGCCCGCTCGGCGGTCGCCGTCATCGCCGGCGCAGCCTGTTGCCTCGCCCTCACGGCCGCCAGCCTCCCCGGCGGCGTGAGCGCTGACCGTGGCGGGGTCAAGTCGATCATCAACGGCTCCCAGCCCACCGAGAAGTACCCGTTCATGGCCAGCATCCCGATCGAGGCTCCGCTCGCCGGCCTCAAGGACGGCAACTGCGGCGCAGCGCTGATCGACGCGGAATGGGTCGTGACCGCTGCACACTGCCTCGACGGGGAGATCGGATCGTTCGCCGAAGGGACCGTCCGCATCGGAAGCGAAAAGCGCACCTCCGGCGGAACCGTCCGCGACATCGCTCAGGTGTTCATGTCGCCGGACTACGCGCAGGGCCAGCCCAACCAGAACGACATCGCGCTCGTCAGGCTCGACCGCCCGGTCAAGAACAAGCCGATCGCGATCGCCGAGGCCGCAGGCGCTCCGGGAACAGACACGCGCATCCTCGGCTTCGGCATCACCAAGACCAACGAAGATCCTTCGAAGTGGAAGATGTCGAAGAAGCTCCGTGAGCTCGACACCGTCCGCGGCGACGTCGCCGACTGCGGGCCCGGCTACGCGGGAGATACCCGCCTGTGCACACTCAGCGAGACCCCCGACGCGATGGCCTGCAACGGCGACTCGGGTGGGCCGCAGATTCAGCGCGGCAGCGGCGGCCGCTGGGAGCTGATCGGCGTCACCTCCGGGCCCGGCGTGCAGAGCCCCTCGTGCGAGAAGGGCCCCGGCCTGTACACCGATGTGACTGCTTTCGGCAGCTGGATCACCGAGACCATCGCCGCCAACAAGTAATCACGGAACGGCCGGCGAGGATGCTCTCGTCGGCCGTTCACGCCTTCCCGGATTCGGTCATGCTCGCGATGCCGTCGAGGATGCGGTCGAGGCCGAACCGCCATGCGTGCCGGGCGTCGTAGGCGGCGTTGTGCTCAGCGCCGGCCGCGCTGCCGATCGCGTCGGCGAGGGGGAAACGCTCCGGTGTCACATGCTCGGCAAGCGCGGGGCCGGCGACCTGCCACCACCCGGGATCCGGCGCCACGGCCGCCGCGAGGTCGGCGGCGGATGAGCGAGCGAACCCGATGATGAGGCTGAGGCTCGCATCGGTGTCGACCGCAGAGAGGCCCAGCGGCATGATCGCCGCGAGCTCTCGTTCGTACTTGCCAATGACGCCCGGGCCGAGCGGCGGCGTCTCGGCGCGGATCGTGCCGAGCCAGGGATGGGCGAGATGCAGATCCAGGTTGTCGTGCGCGAGGCGGTCGAGCCGCGCGCGCCAATCCGGGTCGTCATAGTCGCCGTGGCGCATCGCCGCGGTGACTTGATCCGCCATGAGCGCGATCAGCGCGGACTTGTCGGGGACGTACGAGTAGAGCGACATCGCCGAACTCCCCAGCGCCGTCGCCACGCCGCGCATCGAGACGGCATCCGCCCCCTCGGCATCCGCGAGTTCGATCGCGGCCGAAACCAGTCTGTCGACCGTGAACCGGGGCTTCGGCCCTCGTCTCGGCGACGCCGTGCGCTCATGCCGCCAGAGCAGGGCGATCAAGCCGGGAATATCTTCGGTCATGTTCTCATTGTACCTAATTACGTACAGCGTACGTAATATATGAGAGGATGCTTCCCATGAACATCACCGAATCCGCAATCTCCCTCAACGTCGCCGACCCGGAGGCGTCCGGCGCCTTCCTGACCGAGCACTTCGGCTTCGAGATCGCCATGGCGGCCGACGGTTTCGTCTCGCTGCGGCGCGACGACGCCGGGTTCAACGTCATCTATCTGCGCACCGGGCTTGCGACCTTCAAGCCCGAGACGCACGCCGCCGCTGCGGGCGCCGGCCTGCTCGTCGTGTTCGTCGTCGACGACATCGACGCGGAGTGGGAGCGCCTGCAGAACCTCGTGCCCGTCGCGACCCCTATCGAGACGGAGCCGTGGGGCGAGCGCTACTTCCAGGTGCTCGACCCGAACGGCGTGCTGATCCAGCTCGTGCAGTGGGTCTGAGTCGGATGGCGTGACCCAACCGGCAGAACCCGATGCGGGGTCTCGGCAGCAGCCGGGGCCCCGCGTCTTCGTTTCGCTGTCTACTGGACGCCCGTCGGTGTGCCCAGGTACTGTGCGGAAGCAACGACTCTGAAGGCGGGTTCATGAGCATTGCATTCCTGATCACCACTCTCGTGGTCGTCGCCACTCCCGGCACCGGCGCCGTCTATTCGATCGCCGCGGGTCTCTCGCGCGGCACGAAGGCGGGCATCGTCGCTGCATTCGGTTGCACGCTCGGAGTAATCCCGCACATGATCGCCGCGATCACGGGTCTCGCCGCGATCCTGAACGCATCCGCCGTCGCATTCGAGACCATCAAATGGCTCGGCGTCGCGTACCTGCTGTTCCTCGCCTGGCAGACGCTGCGCGACAAGTCGGCGATCCAGGTCGACGAGGATGCTGCTCCGGTCTCGTTCTGGCGAGTCATCCGCACCGCTGTGCTCATCAACCTGCTGAACCCGAAGCTGACGATCTTCTTCTTCGCGTTCCTGCCCCAGTTCGTGCCGGCCGGTGCCGCGAACGGAACCTGGCAGATGGTCGGACTCAGCCTCGTGTTCATGGCGCTCACCTTCATCGTGTTCGCCATCTACGGAGTGTTCGCCGCGACGATGCGCGCCCAGGTCATCAGCCGCCCCAAGGTGATGACGTGGCTTCGTCGCACCTTCGCCGCGACCTACGTTCTTCTTGCGGGCCGCCTTGCGATCGAGAGCCGCTGACCGCGCACGCTCTCCTAGGCTCGAGACATGAGCGATGACGTCCGCAATGTAGAGACCGCCCTGTCCACGATCTCCGAGCACTGGCAGCCGCACCGCCTCACCAGCGTCAACGACTACGACGTCAAGGTGGTGAAACTGCAGGGAGAGTTCGTCTGGCACGCCCACCCCGACACCGACGAACTGTTCATGGTGATCCGCGGCGAGCTGACGATCCAGCTCCGTGATCGCGACGTCGTGCTCGGCCCGAACGACATCTTCGTCGTTCCGAAGGGCGTCGAGCACTGTCCGAAGGCGGCCGAAGAGGTGCACGCGATCCTGTTCGAGCCGAAGGGCACCGTCAACACCGGCGATGTCGGCGGCGACATGACGGCGCAGCTCCGCGAGTTCGACGAAGACGGGTCGGAAATGCCGTGACATACAATCGCGGAAACGACGGGCGCTAGGCCGGAATCCGGCCCGAGTGCTGAGGGAGGGGTCACGATGATCGGCAAGATGTTCAGCGGGATGTTTGACAAGTTGTTCGACTCGGTCAACAAGGACAGCGGTCTGATGGAGCAGCTCAGGCCCGACCTGAGTCGGGACTCGCTCGGCGTCGGGCCCGACTTCCCGGGCGTCACCCCGAATCCCGTCATGAGCAGCGATGCCCGCGCGCGCAATGCCGAACTGCGCGCGGGGACGCTTGCGCTCGGTGTTCTCGTCGACTGGCGAGAGGTCAACAGCAACCCGCGCCTGGTCCTGATGCTCGACGTCGAGACCGCCGACGGCCTCTCATTCCGCGGTATCGCAGACGAAGCCTTCACGATCACCGAGCTCACCCGACTCGCTCCGGGGCAGACGATGCCCGTGCGCTATCGGCCGGCCGTCATGGACCACTACGTCGCCCTTGCCCGCGACGCGGATCCGGCCGAGGTGCAGTTGCTCGCCGACAGGATCGCGAGCCGCAAGCGGGCCTGACCCGAAGCGCGGTGATACGGACCTCGGCGCAGGCATCCGCCCGGTTCTAGAGTGGTGCCATGAACCGTGCAGCGACGCTCGAATGGACGCAGGTCGACCTGGCCCGTCGCAGCGAGGTGACGGCGCAGCGGGTGACTGCGATCCTCGTGGCGCTGTTGGGTATCGGCGGGTTCGCACTGACTGTCCGGATGATCTTCGACTGGTGGGGGGTCGTGCTGGTGTTGCTCGGCTGCCTGATCATCGTGGCGCTCGGCGTCGGTCTCTGGCTCAACGCAGACGTCAACGCCGTGGCGGCCGCGAAGCTCAAAGAGGTCGGAACCACGGTCTCGTTGCCCGTGGTCGCGGCGTACGAGACGACCGATGAGAGCATCCGCTACCAACTTCAACTGCGGGTGCCGTCTGATGAGTTCGTCACGCACGCCTGCGGCCAGCCCGGGTGCGTCGCCGCCGCGCGCACCGCCCCGGACTCGTCGGTGCCCGTGCTGCTGAACGAGTCGACGAAGACCTGGGGAGTCATTCACGGCTCGCTCGAGCCGTGAATCACTTCGACAGATCAGCACCCTCCGCCGCCCCCACGATCCGCGCCGCCATCCCCGCGAAGATGAACCCGTGGAACGGCAGTACCGCGAGCCAGTAGAGGCGGCCGCCCAACCCGCGCGGAAAGAAGACCGCGCGCTGCTCATACCGAGCGCCGCCACCGTCGGGCACCGCACGCAGCTCGAGCCACGCTGATCCGGGCACCTTCATCTCGGCGCGCAGCCGCAGCAGCCCGCCGCGTCGCTCTTCGGCCGTCGGCCCGGTTCCCGGAACCTCCACGGCTTCGACGCGCCAGAAGTCGATTGCATCGCCGACCCGCGCCATCGCCCGGCTGCGGCGTCCGCGCTGCAATCCGACCCCGCCGACGAGCCGGTCCATCCAGCCACGCACCGCCCACAGCAGCGGCGATGAGTACCAGCCGTTCTCGCCGCCGATCCCGACGATCACCCGCCACAGATCCTCAACGGATGCCTCCGTCTTCACCGACCGCACATCGGTGAAGACCGTGCGCCCTGCCCAGTCCGGATCGCTCGGCAGCGGGTCGCTCGGAGCGCCGGACACTTCGGAATCCTGCCAGCTCGTCTCCACACTGTCGGCGCCCACGCGTCCGAGCGCGAGCGACACCGCCCGACGGTAGGGGGTGAGGCCCCCGGAAGGCGGCGGGATCAACTCGTCGACGGCGCGATCCTTCACGACGCACTCGTTCTGCAGCGACGCGACGAGCGGGCGCGCGATCGATCGCGGCACCGGCGTCACCAGGTTCACCCAGTGCGATGCGAGCCCCGGCGTCAGCACGGGCAGTGCGGCGATGGCGCGCTGGGGGAGCCCGGCCTCGACCGCATAGCCGTTCATCATCTGGCCGTAGCGCAGCACGTCGGGCCCACCGATGTCGACGGCGCGATTCACCTCGGGATCGACACGGGCGGCGCCGAGCAGATAGTGCAGCACGTCGCGCACGGCGATCGGCTGGATGCGGTTGCGCACCCACTTCGGCGCCGGCATGTACGGCAGCACATCGGTGAGGTGCCGGATCATCTCGAACGACGCCGACCCAGACCCGATCACGACGCCGGCCTGGAGCACGAGCGTCGGCACTCCCGACTCGAGGAAGATCTCGCCCACGCGCACGCGTGACTGCAGGTGCGGCGACAGCTTCACGTCGTCGGGATGCAGGCCGCCGAGGTACACGATCCGGCCCACGCCCGCCTCGGCCGCCGCCGTCGCGATCGTATGCGCGGCGAGATCGTCAGCCTCCTCGAACCCCTTGCCGGCGCTCATCGAGTGGATCAGATAGAAGACGACGTCGACATCGGCCATGGCTGTCGCGACAGCATCCGCGTCGGCGGCCTCGCCTTCGACCACCTCGCACTCGGCGCCCCACGGGAATGACGCCACGCGCGCCGCGTCTCGTGCCAGTACGCGCACGCGGTATCCGGCAGCCAGCAGGCGGGGCGTGAGCCGCCCGCCGATGTAGCCGGTCGCTCCCAGCACGAGTGCGCGCGGAGCGGATCCGTCTGGTCGGGGTGCAGCGCGAAGGGCGGGTTCGTGGCCGGTGGGCTGTGTGAGCTCGGTCATGCCCCGAGCGTATGAGGGATCTTCTCCCGCGCCAGGTCCCTTGCGGATAGGCGTGCTTGCGGGTACGGAGCCGCAACCCGGTGCAACTTGATGGTTGCAATAAGAAGGATGTTGTGCAACTCTGGAGTTGCAGATGGCCGACCGGCCGTCAAACACTCGCACGTAACGCTCGAAAGGATCCATCATGGTGAACATGACTGAAAACGAGGCATCCGTCGTCGATGAGAGCACCTTCTCGGTGCGCCGGACGATCCGCATCGCCGCCACCCCCGACAAGGTGTGGCAGGCCGTGACCGAGCCGGAGTACATCTCTCGCTGGTTCGGCCAGGCCGTGCTCGACGGTGCCGGCGTCGGCGCCACCGGAACGCTGACGTTCCCCGAGTACGGTTCGATCCCGCTGCGGATCGAGGCCCGCGAAGAGCCGAACCTCATCGCCTACCGCTGGGGCAACGACGATGCACTCGGCGGCCCGACCGCCGACCTCGAGGGCGGCTCGACCGTCTTCACCTTCACGCTCGAAGCGGTCGAGGGCGGCACGCAGCTCACCGTCGTCGAGACCGGCTTCGACCGCACCTCCGACCCGATCGCGAACCTCGAGAGCCACCGCACCGGATGGGACGAAGAGCTCGACAAGCTCGTCGCCCTGCTCGAAGGTGCCTCGTGACCACAGGCACCCTGGTTCCGATGTTCGCGGCACTCGGCGACGAGACCCGGTGGAGCATCCTGGCGGCGCTCGGCGAGGGGGATGCTTCGGCATCCGCCCTTGCCGGGCGCCTCCCGGTCACCCGCCAGGCCATCGCGAAGCACCTCGCAGTGCTGCAGGAAGTCGGTCTGGTCGAGCCCGTTCGCGTCGGCCGGGAGGTGCGGTTCCGGGTGATCGGCGCTGAACTCAGCGCCACCGCGCAGCGGCTCGACATGATCGGCCGCGACTGGGACCGCCGTCTCGCCGTGATCAAGGAGATCGCGGAAGGGCTGTAGTTTTCGGCGCAGGACGGGGCGGGGCTCTCGAGCTCGATCCTGGAACTACTCTCATCGGTTTCCGAGAACCGCGTAATGAACGCGATCCATCAGTGTCTCTCTCAGTGCAGGGGATTGTCCCCCGCCTGGTCATCCATACCCTGAGCCGGGGTTGATGATCGGGCGCCGCGATTGCGGTGTTGACGCAGGGACGCGTGTTTTCACACGTGTCCCTTTTTGTTGTTCTCTGGGGAGAATTTGATGTCTGAGTACATCGCGCCGCACTCGCGCGCGCGCACTTTCATGCACTGGTTGGCCGGAATCCTGGTCGCTTTGCTCGCTGTTGGCGGCCTCAGCACCCCGGCGTTTGCCGCGGGTGGCAAGGTCACCGTGATCCCGGTCGAATCCGGTAGCAGTCACAATGGCTCGCCCGTCCTCACCGAGGGAGGGACCTACGCGTTCCAGGTGGGCTACGGCAGCATGGATGACGGTGCCGTGGCCACCATCACGCTTCCGGAGGGGATCACGATCCCCGACGCCGCGCTGGTCGTGTCGGGCGGCAACACCGCCGTCGAATCACTCGTGGTCAACGATGCGGGTCAGCTCATCGTCACCTTCAAGGACCCGTTCCCCACCGATGTGAACCAGGGCGTCCTCGACCTGAGCTTCACCGTCGACGAGGTGGAGAACTCCGAGGTGCGCGACCTGGTCTGGAACGTGGATGGCGAAACCACCACTCAGCGCGTCATCGTGACCGAGCCGGGCAACACCCCGCAGGAGACCGGCACCTGGTCGAACAAGACGGTCGGCTGGGCCTCTATCCCGCACACGGTCGTCAACGGCGAGGTCGTCATCGACCCGAGCGTGCTCGACATCGAACTCGCCTACACAGTCACCGTGTCGAGCAAGGATGCCCGCGACGTCACCGTCAGCGACACACTCGGCGCGAACCTCGCGTTCGTCGACGGCTCGCTCACCGGCACCAAGGTCGTGCGCGATGCCGACGATCTCAACCCGGTCGGTACCGCCCTCGACGGCCTCCCGGTGATCTCGGGCACGAGCTTCACTCACTCGTTCGCAGCCGAGGCGAACTCTGTCTACGTCTTCACCTACAAGGCCACTATCGCGGATGCCGCGGCACTCGACGATGTGCGCGCCCAGCTGCAGCAGGCCTACGACGGCGTCGACAAGGTCAACGGCGGAGGCTACTCCGTCTCGCTCACCAACCAGGTCGACGTCAACGGCCAGGATCACTCGACGACCACGACGATCCGGGGCAACGTTCAGGGGCAGCAGCGCCCGGGCACCGGAACCGCGTTCGGCAAGAGCGTCGACCCGTCATCCGTGGCGCTCGACAAGCCCCTCGCAGCCGGGGCCACCCTCGGTGAGGGCATCGCGGTCACCTACACGCTTCGCGCCGACCTGACCGTCTTCGCCGACTTCGCCGACGGCCCGTTCGCGCTGTCGCGCAACGTCGTCATCCTTGACGCGCTGCCGGCCGAGGCATCCTGGAACACCGACGCCGAGAACTTCCTCGTCGTCACCGACCAGAACGGCGACGAGATCACCCTGACTCCGGCAGACGGACTCTCCGGCGACATCAGGACCACGATCGCCGCAGACGAGTACGTGCACACCTACGTCATCGATGGGCAGAACCTGTTCATCAACGTCGGCCAGGATGTCACCAAGACGTACACGCTGAAGGCCGAAGCGACCATCGACTCGCTGCCGCAGAACGTCAGCCACGAGTCGCAGTACGAGACCCAGTACCGCGTCGACAACAGTGCCTTCTTCGAGTACGCCGACGGGCGGTACGAGTGGAAGGGTGCATCCACGACGATCACCGCCCCCAAAGACACCACAGGGGGCGTCGACGACCCGCAGCGGTTCGACAAGTCCACCGCAGGCGGCGCCATCACGGTGACGAGCGGCACGTCCACCACCGTCCCGTACACGTTCACGATCGGGCGGGATGTCGGAGACGCGGCGTCCTCGCGCATCATCGACGTCGTCGACCACTCCGTCTTCGATGTGACCGAGGAGACGCTGCCGGCGATCCGGGCATCCATCACCGGGATGTACGAGTGGAACTACCCGCTCGACGGCGACACCTTCGACCTGTCGCTCGATGCCGACGGCAATCTCGTGATCGCCCCGAATGCGGCGTTCCCGAAGGATGCCGCGTGGGGCACCTCTGCTGCAGAGCCTCTGACGGGCACATGGACGATCACGCTCAAGCTGCCGACGCGCGTGCTGCAGGGCAAGCAGACCATCGAGATCGCCAATACCGCGCGCTACGAGGGCGAGGGGCAGGAGATCGTCTACACATCGAGCTCCAGCACGAAGGCCACCAGCTTCGGTAACGAGATGGAGGTCCGCAAGCGCGTCTACGACGCCGCGAACGACGCCTTCACCGGAAACCTGCGGGTCAAGACGGATGCGGAGGGAAACCTCGCACAGAGCGAGTTCGTCTACCGCGTCGAGCTGATGCCGCACGGCACGTTCACCAACATGGTCGAAGACGTCGTCGACTTCCTGCCTGCGGGTGTGGAGTTCGTCGGATTCGTCGCACCGGGTGACATCGCATCCGGCCAGACCGTCGACGGCACGAGCTACACGGTCCCCGGCTCGGCCATCACGGCCGTCTATGACGCGGATGCGGACACCGTCACCGTCGAGAAGGGTCGACTGGTCAGCGGTGAGACGCTCGCGGTCTACTTCAAGGTTCGACTCGTCGACTACAAGGCGAACGTCGGTATCACCAACATGATCGGCGCCGTCGGTGCCACGATCACTCCGACCAACGACTACCCGCTGAGCCTGCTCAAGCGCGACAGCACGGATGCCACCAAGCTGATCACCGACTCCGGCGCGCGGTTCTCCGTGTTGGCGGACGACCAGCAGTCCGTGGTGCTGAGTGACCTGCGCGTCGTCGACGGCAAGATCGTGACCGCCGAGGGGAAGACGCCGGTCGTCGCCGAGACCGGAACCTACTGGCTGCGCGAGGATGTCGCTCCGACCGGCTACGAGAAGACCGACCAGTTGAGCCCCATCACGGTCGAGGTGAGCGGAGCGTCCGAGGACGTCGTGCTCTTCAACACCCCGGGCGAGACCGTTGAACCGGACAAGACGTATGCCATCGGCGACGTCGTCTGGATCGACGCGGACAAGGACGGCCGGCAGGATGATTCCGAGCAGGTGCTGCCAGGTGTCACGGTCGAGCTGATCAAGGACGGCGAGGTCATCGCGACCACGACGACCGACGATCGCGGCCGCTACGTGTTCGACGAGCTGCCTGCAGGTGAGTACGAGGTCACGTTCACGCTGACCGAGACGCAGCAGAAGGTCTACGTCTTCACGCAGCAGGATGCCGGCTCGGACGACGCGATCGATTCGGACGCCGACCCGTCGACCGGAATCACTCAGACGATCGTGCTCGGGGAGGACAACATCCACCTCACGCACGACTACGAATGGTTCGACATCCGCGCGACCGAGGGCATCGATCCCACGTGGGATGCAGGTGTGATCGTTCGCGAGCCGGTGAAGCCGGTTGACCCGGTCGACCCGGTGGTGCCCGTTGACCCGGCTCATCCTGGCACTCCGGGTGTGAATGAGCTGCCGCAGACCGGTGGCGCGCTTCCGCTCGGCATTGCAGGGGTCGCGCTGCTTCTGATGCTGTCTGGCGCCGCGATGTTCGCCTGGCGCCGCCGCACCGCCTAGCAACCGCACCGAGAGGGCGCGGGTCGGATTCGCTCCGACCCGCGCCCTTTCGCGTACTTCGGCCTGAAATGCAGAATGACAATTTAAGCCTTGTGGTCTTGATCAAAATGTGAAGAACAATGCGAGCAGGAGTGTGCACATTTCTGTATGATTTGTCCCGTGGCCTCGCAACGCAGGATACTCATCGCACACCGATGAGTACACTTGCCCCCTCCCTCGCGCCCGCAACGACCGTCGCCGTCCTCGGCGCCGGTCGCCTCGGCGGCGTACTCGCTCGGGCTCTCCGCGCGGCGGGCATCGAGGTGCACGGGCCGATCCGGCGCACGGAGTCGATCCCCGACGTCGACATCGCCCTGCTCTGTGTTCCAGACTCGGCGATCGCTGACGCCGCTCTCGCGGCGCGGCCGCACGCCCGTCTCATCGGCCATGTCTCCGGAGCGACGCCGCTCGACGACGTGGACTTCAGCCTGCACCCGCTGCAGACCTTCACCGGCGCCGAGACGCCGGATGTGTTCCGCGGCATCGGCTGCGCTGTCGACGGGCGCACCGAGGACGCGCTCGCCGCGGCCATCGCGCTTGCAGAGATGCTCGGCGCCCGTCCGGTCCGTGTCGAGGACAGCGGACGTGCGGGCTACCACGCCTCCGCGTCTCTCGCCTCGAACCTCGTGCTCGCCGTGCTCGACGCCGCCGAGCAGGTTGCGAACGCATCCGGCATCCCGGCGAGCGACGCCAGGATGCTGCTCGCTCCGCTCGTCCGCCGCACCGTCGAGAACTGGGTCGATGCCGGCGCAGCGACGGCCCTCACCGGCCCGATCGCCCGGGGCGACGAGGCGACCGTGGATCGCCAACGCGCCGCCATCGCCGAGACGCAGCCCGAGTTGCTCGCGCTGTTCGACGAACTGTGTGACCGCACTCGCGTCATCGCCGCCAGCCGAGACGACGTCGCCGTCCGTGAAGAGGAGCACCGGGCATGAGGATCATCCGCACGATCGCCGAGATACGCGACGCCGTCCGCGCCGCGCGCGACACCGGCGCATCCGTCGGGCTGGTGCCGACCATGGGCGCGTTCCACGAGGGGCACCTCTCGCTCATGCGGCGTGCGCGCGAAGCATCCGACCTCGTTGTCGTCTCGCTCTTCGTGAACCCGACCCAGTTCGGTGCCAACGAAGACCTCGGCGCCTACCCGCGCGACGAAGCAGGCGACGCCGCTCTCGCTGAGGCGGAGGGCGCCGACATCCTCTTCGCTCCTGCCGTCGAAGAGGTCTATCCCGACGGCTTCGCCACGACGATCCACGTCGCGGGCCTCACCGAGGTGCTCGACGGCGCCAGCCGTGGAACGCACCACTTCGACGGTGTCGCCACGGTCGTCACGAAGCTGTTCGGCATCGTGCGGCCCGACGTCGCCTACTTCGGGCAGAAGGATGCGCAGCAGGTGCTCGTCGTGCGTCGTGTCGTGCGTGACCTCGACCTCGACGTGCGCATCGAAGCGTGCCCGATCGTGCGGGAAGCCGACGGGCTCGCCATGAGCTCGCGCAACGTCTACCTCGACCCGGCCTCGCGGCAGCAGGCGGCTGCACTGAATCGGGCGCTCGATGCGGCATCCGCTCTGCACCAGCACGGCGAGCGCGACAGCGAGCCGATTCTGGATGCCGCCCGCCGTGTGCTCGCAGACGCCGGCATCACCGCCGAGTACCTCGAGCTGCGAGACGCCGACGATCTGCACGAGATCACCCGCGTCGAGAACGACGCTCTGCTCGCCGTCGCCGCCCGTGTCGGCGCCGCTCGACTGATCGACAACCACATCCTGAGAGGGGACGCCTGATGCGTCGCGTCATGCTGAAGTCGAAGATCCACCGCGCCACGATCACCGGCAGCGACCTGAACTACGTCGGCTCGATCACGATCGACCCCGACCTGCTCGAGGCCGCCGACATCCTCGAGCACGAGCAGGTCCATGTGCTCGACGTCGACAACGGTGCCCGCTTCGAGACGTACACGATCGCCGGCGCGCGCGGCTCGGGCGTGATGCAGGTCAACGGTGCCGCGGCCCGGCTCGTGCACTCCGGCGACACGATCATCGTCGTCTCCTACGGCGACTACTCGCCGGAAGATCTCGAGACCTATGAGCCCGTCGTCGTGCACGTGGACCGCGGCAACGCGATCATCCAGGTCGACGCCGCGGTCGATCAGCTCCTGACGGCCGGCCGGGCATGAGCGCCCACGCCGCTCCCAAGAAGCGCATCACCCTCGGCGACCTCGCGGCGAAGAAGGCCGCGGGCGAGCCGATCGTGATGGTCACTGCCTACGACTACCCGAGTGCGCAGATCGTCGATGCCGCCGGCGTCGACGTCGTGCTCGTCGGCGACTCGGCCGCGATGACCGTACTCGGATACGACAGCACCGTGCCGGTCACGGTCGACGAGATGATCATGCTGACCGCCGCGGTGCGGCGCGGCTTGCAGGCGCCGTTGCTCATCGCGGATCTTCCCTTCGGGTCGTACGAGGCCTCTGATGCCATCGCCGTCGCGACAGCCCAGCGCTTCGTCAAGGAGACCGGGTGCGACCTGGTGAAGATCGAGCGCGGCGGCACCTCGGTCGATCGGGCCAGGGCGATCGTCGCCGCCGGCATCCCCGTCGTCGGACACGTCGGCCTGACGCCGCAGACCGCCACCTCGCTCGGCGGCTATCGCGCACAGGGCCGCACCGCCGAGGAGGCGCTGCGCCTGCGAGACAGCGCCGTCGCGCTGCAGGAAGCCGGATGCTCCGCGATCGTCCTCGAGGCGATTCCGAGTGACGTGACCGCGGCGATCATGCCGCTCATGGAGATCCCGGTGATCGGGATCGGCGCCGGTGCCGCCACCGACGGCCAGGTGCTCGTGTTCCACGACCTGCTTGGCATCTACGACGGCGGAGCGGCTCGCTTTGTAAAGCGATATGCCGACCTGCGCACCGCCGCGATCGCCGGCGTCGAGCAGTACGCCGCAGAGGTGCGCGAGGGTGTGTACCCGGCACCGGAGCACGGGTACGGGATGCCGGCGGCCGAGGCCGAACGGCTGCAGGACCTGTTGGCGGGGCGGTAGTCGGCAGCATCCGTGCGCCGGCCGAGCCGTGCGCCTGGCTCGGCCTTGTGCGCTTGCCTCGGCCGTATTCCCGGATTCTGGCCGAGGGAGGCGTACTTCTCCGAGGCAGGCGCACGCGGCCGTGTGACCTCCCCTCCCGATCGACCGCGGAGATTCAAAGCCCACCCCCAGGCTGAGCGATATATCGTTGAGTATCGTTCGAACCACTCACGGGAGGTCACCATGAACAACTCATTCCCCTCGAACCCGTTCGGCGGGTCCGGATTCGGCGGCGCCGGCGGTCCGGCATCCGCTCTCTTCGAAGCCATGGATCAGCTGCGGAAGACATTCGATCAGCGGCCAGGCGGCGGCTCCCGCATGGCGCGCGGCGACGTGCGCACAGCCGTGCTCACGCTTCTCGCCGAGAAGCCGATGCACGGCTACCAGATCATCAACGAGATCGCCGAGCGCAGCGGTGGATCGTGGAAGCCCAGCGCCGGCTCGGTCTACCCGACGCTGCAGCTGCTCGCTGATGAGGGACTCATCGAGGCGGAGGAGCAGAACGGTCGCAAGACCTACTCGCTCACCGAAGCCGGCCGCGCGGTCGCGGATGAGTCGAGCGACACCCCGGCACCCTGGGTGTCGTCGGCGGAGAAGGACGGCGGTCGCGACAGCGCGCGCTTCAGCGCACTGCCCAAGGCCGGTGTCGATCTCGCCGCTGCCGCCGCGCAGATCGGCCGAAGCGGAAGCCCGGAGCAGGTGCAGCAGGCCATCGAGGTGCTCGACGAGGCTCGCCGTAGGCTGTACTCGATCCTCGCTCAGGACTGATCGGGGTGGCGGAGTCAGGTTCCCGCGTTGAGGACCGGCGAGCAGGGGGTGGGTCGATGACGGATGCCGCAGGTATGCCCGAGCCTTCCCAGTCGCTGAGCGAGCAGGTCCCCGGCGGCCGGGACGACGCCCGGCTTCCGGCGGGGGAGGCGCATCCGGCCCCCGCGGCCGCCGATCCGCCTCGTTCGATTCCCGGTATGCCGGCGCCTCGCCGCTCTGCCGCCGGCTCGCTGCCACCGGCATCCGCCCACCGCGCCCGCTACCGCCGCATCCTCTCATTCGCGGCCCGCGAGTTCATCAAGATCTGGTGGTTCGAGCTCGTGCTGCCGCGCTTCGGCCTGAGCTCGGTGTCGGAGCGCACCCGCCCGGCGCGGATGCAGCGCTTTGCGCGGCGCTTCCACACGCTCGCCGTGAGTCTCGGCGGCCTGATGATCAAGGTCGGGCAGTTCATGTCCTCCCGGCTCGATGTGCTCCCGCCGGAGATCACCGCCGAGCTCGAGGGTCTGCAGGACGAGGTGCCCGCGGTGCCGTTCGCGGCCATCAAGCAGCTCGCTGAGGCCGAGCTGGGCGTGCCGCTGGAGCGTGCCTACGCCTGGTTCGATGAGGTGCCGGTCGCTGCGGCATCCCTCGGTCAGGTGCACCGCGCCCGGCTCTCCGCCCTCGACGCCGCCGACACCGGGCTCGGGAATGTCGTCGTAAAGGTGCAGCGGCCCGGCATCGACGAGATCGTCGCGGTCGACCTCGCGGCGCTCCGCCGGGTGGCCGGCTGGCTGCGGCGGGTGCGCATCGTCGCCGACCGGGTCGACGCCCCCGCCCTCGTCGAGGAGTTCGCGCAGACGAGCCGCGAAGAGATCGACTACCTGCACGAGGCGGCCAACGCCGAGCGGTTCGCCGCGAACTTCGCCGACGATCCGCGAGTCGACACTCCCCAGCTCGTCTGGGAGCGGATCACCCGCCGGGTGCTCACGCTGTCGGATGTCACGGCGATCAAGATCAACGACAAGACGGCACTGCGTGCGGCCGGCATCGACCCGTCCGAGGTGGCCGACGTGTTCGCCGAGGTCATGTTCGATCAGGTGTTCACGCACAGCTTCGTGCACGCCGATCCGCACCCGGGGAACATCTTCGTGACACCGGTCCCCGAGGCCACCCCGGGCGTCCAGAACTTCCGTCTGACGTTCATCGATTTCGGCATGATGGCCGAGGTCGCACCGAACCTGCGCGACGGCCTGCGCACCCTTCTCATCGCGGTCGCTGGACGCGACAGCAAGGGGCTCGTCGTAGCCGCCCGCGAGATCGGCGTGCTGCTGCCGTCGGCCGACACGGTCGAGCTTGAGCGCGCCCTCACCGCCTTGTTCGCGCGCTTCGGCGGCATGGGATTCGCCGAGCTGAGCAAGGTGGATCCGCGTGAGTTCAGCGACTTCGCCGACGAGTTCGGCGACATGGTGCGCTCGCTCCCGCTGCAGCTTCCGGAGAACATGCTGCTGCTCATCCGTGCGGTGTCGCTGACGTCGGGCATGTGCAGTGGCCTCAATCCGGCGTTCAACGTCTGGGATGCGGCCGAGCCGTACGCCGGGCGACTGCTGCGCGACGAGAGCGGCAACCTGGCCATGACGCTCGCGCAACAGGCGATGGAGACCGTCGCCGTCACGATGCGCCTCCCGAAGCGGATCGACGATGTCATCACGCGCATCGACGACGGCACGGTCACGTTCGACACGTCGCGGCTCGAACGACGGCTGGATTCGCTCGTGCGCATCGGGCGTCGTGCTGTCGCGGCCGTGCTCTTCGCCGGGATGCTGGTCGGTGGCGGAGTCCTGCTCACACCGAATCCCGTTCTCGGTACGGTGCTCATCGCGGCCTCCGCAGTGCCGCTGCTGTACGCGATGTTCGCCGGCATCGGGCGGCGCTGAGGGGCGGATGCTCGCGTCGGCAGTCATCCGCTTCCCATGGGAGCAATCCGCTCGCGTAGTCTGACCGGACGGTTGACGGATGAGAGGCCTCCATGGAACTCCGAGATCTTCTGGACGCGCTGAACGCGGGTGAGTCCATCCTGGGCGATTCGCCTCTGCATGCGGTGATGCTCCAGACGAGTCAGAATGCGATGCGCATCACGGGTGAGCTGAACAGCGGCTACCACGAGCCCGCTCGGGTGCGCGAACTGCTTTCCGAGCTGACGGGGCGCCCGGTCGACGAGACAGTCACCGTGTTCCCGCCGTTCACGGCCGACTTCGGCAAGAACATCGCCTTCGGCAGGCGCATCTTCATCAATGCGGGCTGCACCTTCCAGGATCAGGGCGGCGTGACGATCGGTGATGACTCCCTGATCGGCCACAACGTCGTCATCGCCACGCTCAACCACGACCTCGCGCCGAACAGACGTGGCGACATGCATCCGCATCCGGTGGTGATCGGCCGCAATGTCTGGGTCGGCTCCAATGCCACGATCCTGCCGGGCGTGACGATCGGCGATGACGCGGTCATCGGAGCGGCATCCGTCGTGACCAAGGACGTTCCCGCCGGGTCGATCGCCGTCGGGTCGCCGGCCCGGGTGGTGCGCTCGGTTACAGAGTGACGCGAATCGGGCGGATGCTCGCGGCGTGAGATGACGATCGGTCGCCTGCGCGCCACATTCCGTTCATTCACGCCCGGTATCTCTATCCCTCGGCCCGAACGTCCGCGGCCCTGCTCATCGGAGATCGCCGTGATTCCACAGTCCCACCCGCCCCGCTCACGAACGATCGCCTCCGCGGCCGTCGCACTCGGTGTCGTCGCCGCGCTCGCCCTCGCCGTTCCCGCGCACGCCGAGGAGCAGCCCTCCGACGACGGCTTCTACAGCAGCAAGCAGCCCTACATCGCTCCGACGCAGGCCGACATCGATGCCTATCAGGCCGCTCCCGCCGGGTACGCGCCGATCGCCACGGAATCCGTCGCGCGGCACGGATCGCGCGGACTCTCGGGCTACAAGTACGACGCGCTCCTGCACCTCGTCGCTGCGACCGCGCAGGCGGAGAACGGGTTCCTCACGCCCGAGATCGGCGCACAGTTCGTCGCAAACCTCGATGCCATCACCGCCGCGAACGTCGAGAACGGCTACGGCATGCTGACCGGCCAGGGGGAGACTCAGCACCAGGGCATCGGTTCGCGTGCCTTCGAGCGCAACACGGGCCTCTTCACGGACGCCGCTGCCGGCGGCGATCGCATCATCGCGGAGACCTCGGGCGAAGCGCGGGCGACCGAGTCGGGCGAGAACTTCCTGCTCGGCTTCGGCGACGCGGTGACGGATGCCGGAGCATCCGCCCCTGACCTCGCCGTGCCGCTGGAACCGCGCCCCGACCTGCTCTACTTCCACAAGGTCGAGAACCCCGACGGCACGGACAAGGCGGAGGGCAGCCCCGAGCGCGAGCGCGCGGAGGCGTACGAGGCGTACATCGAAGCCCAGACCGATGACGGCGGCACCATCGCCGCTGCGACGGACTACATCGAAGACCTGCCGCGCTCGGTGGAGGTCGCCGAAGACCTGCTGTCCGGAATCTTCACGCCCGAGTTCATCACCGCGATCGGCACGGATGATGCGCACATCTGGTTCAACACCGTGGATGGCACAGAACACGGTGCCGTCGCCTGCGCACCCGGCGCGGACCCGGCGGCCGACCCCGACGCCTGCGGCGACCCGGAGAAGTCGATCGAGAGCACCGTCGACGCGGCGATGACGCTGTACAACCTGTACATCATCGCCGTCGACATGGCCGAGGAGAACGTCGAGCCCCACACTTTCGACTTCAACGCCTACTTCGAGGGCCACGAGGCGGATGCCGAATGGTTCGCCTATCTCCTCGACTCCGAGGACTTCTACGAGAAGGGTCCGAGCCTCGCCGGCCACACCGAGACCTTCGCCATCGCCCAGCCGCTGCTCGACGACTTCTTCGCGATGATCGACGCGCGCGTCGCAGGTGGCGACGTGGCCGCGACCTTCCGCTTCGCACATGCCGAGACGATCGTTCCCTTCGCTGCCCTGCTGGGGCTGCCCGGCTCGACCGTCGCCGCGCCCGACAATGCCGCACCGGCTTCCGCCGCCGACATCTACGACTACGCGACGAACCCGTGGCGCGGTGCCGAGGTGACGCCGATGGGAGCGAACGTGCAGTGGGATGTCGTGGCCCGCGAGGGTATCGATCCGGCGACGGGGACCGCCTTCACCCCGCTCGTGCGGATGCTCTACAACGAGCGCGAGATCGCTTTCGCCGAGGGCTGCCGTCCGGTCGCCGACGGCTCGCACTGGGTCAAGCTCACCGAGCTCAAGCGCTGCCTCACGGGGGCGGCGATGGCCGAGAGCCCGCTGATCGGGGACACGACTCCGATCGATGACACCGTGCCGGGGTCGGAGCTCGCCGCGACGGGTGTCGAAATGGATGCGTTCACCGGGGGGATCGGTGTGCTTCTGCTCACCGCCGGTGCCGCTGCGCTGGTGGTCGCGCGCCGGAAAGTGGCTCGGGCGTAGCCGGGATCATCGGAGACACACGCTGGGCCGGTCGAGAACGACCGGGCCCAGCGTGTTCTGCGGTGAGCCGTTGGCTCAGTCCAGGCCGCTCATGAGCCGATCGCGTGAGCGTTCGATGTGCGTCCGCATCGACGTGGACGCTTTCTTGGTGTCGCCCGCAATGATGGCCGCGACCACGGCGGAATGCTCCGCGACGGTGTCGGCGACGTACGACCCGGTGTAGGCGAGACGGAACGTGTGCAGGTGGCAGTGCGTGCGCGAATACGCCTGCCGGACGGTCTCGTTGTGCGCCGCGCGGAACACGAGATCGTGCAGGCGGACGTCGTGCTGGGATAGCAGGCGGTACGCGTCATCCTCATCGATGGCGATGCGCCCCGCCTCGACTTCCTGCTCGAGGCCTTCGGCTTCGGCAGCGGAGCGTCGTGCGGCGGCACTGGCTGCGGTCTCGGGCTCGAGCAGCAGACGCAACTCGAAGAGCTCGCCGAGTTGCTGTCTATCCAAGAGGTCCGTTGTCCGATATCCGCGCAGCGGGAGCTTCTCCACGAGTCCATCCGACTCGAGTCGGGCGAGGGCTTCGCGCACGGGCGTGGGGGAGACGTCGAATCGTCGAGCGAGCTCTCCGGCGTTGATGCGCGCATCCGGCGGGACCGTGCCGTCGAGGATCGATTGCTGCAGCGCGAAATACACCTCGTCGCCCAGCATGGTCCGGGCTCCCACGCTGAAGGCGGGTAATTGATCCAGCGCAGACATCCGACCTCCTGCTTGACAAAGTGGCGACTCTCCCCGCATCCTATCCTTTGAAAGATCAAATACGATCTTTTACATTTAATTCTTCCCTGGAGGCTCAAAGATGCGCACCACACAGCACCTGCGGCTCGGCGCCGCCGTCGCGGCGGCCGCGGCACTCACTCTCGCTCTCGCGGCCTGCACCCCGCAGAATTCCGACTCGTCCGCTGGCGGCGGAGACGGCGCGAGCGACATGGCAGACGTTCGCGTCGCCCTGGTCCCGGGTGGCGCGCACCCGTACTTCCAGCCATGGATCGCGGCCGGCGAGAAGGCCGCAGAGGACTTCGGCCTGGGCGAGGTCACCTTCAACGAGACGGCGGAGTGGGACCAGACGAAGCAGAACGACGTCATCAACTCGCTCGTCGCCAACGGCTACAACGCGTTCGGGATCTTCGGTGTCTCGCCCACTGACATCAACTCCACCTTCAAGAAGCTGGCAGATGCAGGCATCGCGGTCGGCTCGATCGCCTCGTGTCCTGCCGGCGACGAGAACCTTGCTGCATTCTGTCTGTCGACGGACACCGAGGAAGCCGCCTACCAGGCGGCGGTCGCCGCCATCGAGGCGATCGGCGGCTCGGGTGCGATCGTGCACATGACCGGAAACAACGTCGATTCCAACACTCAGCGGCGCATCGCCGGTGTCGAACGCGCCATCGAAGAGACCGACGGCGCGGTGACGCTCCTGCAGAACATCACCGACGTCGACACCGACCTCGCGACGGCGCAGAAGGCGGCATCCGACCTCCTCGCCGCCAGCGGCTCCAAGATCAACGCGATCGTCACGACCGCGTACAACCCCGCTGTGGCGAGCGCCGAGGCGATCTCGGAATCCGGCCTCGACATCCAGCTCGTCGCGATCGACGATGACGCCACGATTCTCGACGGCATCCGCGACGGCTCGATCTACGGAACAGTCGCGCAGAACCCCACCGGACAGGCATATGTCGGCAGTTGGGTCCTCGCCCAGCTCGCGAGCGGAGCCTGTGAGATGGCAGACCCCGGCGTCGTGGTGGACTCCGGATCGTTCGTCGTCACGAAGGACAACGTGGAGACCTACGGTGACGAGCAGAAGGCGTTCGCCGACAAGGTGCAGAAGAAGTTCGAAGACGAACTGCTCACCTGCAAGTGATCTGCTGACACAGACCTGGAGATACCGATGGCCAGCACAATCACCGATGCCCGCGCGTTCCTCGTCGACGTCGCCGTCGAGAACGAACGCACGGATGCGGTGCAGAGATTCGTCTCCCAAGAGACGATCTTCGTCGAACTCGCGACGAGCGACGGCCTGCACGGCCTCGGGTACTCCTACACGATCGGCACAGGAGGTCGCGCGGTGCTCTCGATGCTGCGCGACCACCTGCTGCCGATCCTTGTCGGCCAGGAGGCTGACCGCATCGAGGCCGTCTGGTATCGCTTGTTCGCCTCGACTCGCGCGACGACGACCGGAGCGATCACGTCGCTGGCGCTCGCGGCCGTCGACACGGCGCTGTGGGACATCGCCGCACGCCGCGCATCGTTGCCGCTGTGGCGCCTGGCAGGAGGGTTCCGTCAGGACATCCCGCTCTACGACACCGAGGGCGGATGGTTGCACCTCGGCGTCGACGAGCTCGTGGAGGGGGCGCTCGCCTCGCAGCGCGCCGGGCTCAAGGGTGTCAAGGTGAAGATCGGCAAGCCGAACGGCCAGGAGGATCGCGAGCGCCTCATCGCCGTGCGGGAGGCCGTCGGATCGCATTTCGACATCATGGTCGACGCCAACCAGTCGATGACGAGCGCCGAGGCGATCCGTCGCGCCCGACTCTTCGATGGTCTCGACCTCGGGTGGATCGAAGAGCCGCTGCCGGCCGATGACATCGAGGGTCATGCACGGCTCGCGGCCGCGACGTCCACGCCGATCGCGGTCGGCGAGTCCATGTACTCGATCGCGCAGTTCCGCGAGTACCTCGATCGAGGAGCCGCCGGCATCGTCCAGGTCGACGTGGCGCGCATCGGTGGCATCACGCCCTGGCTCAAGGTGGCGCACCTCGCCGAGGCGTTCAACGTGCACGTCTGCCCGCACTTCCTCATGGAGCTGCACGTGAGCCTGGTGGCCGCGATCCCGAACGGCCGCTACGTCGAACACATCCCGCAGCTGCGTGCGATCACCAGGACCGGCATGACCATCGAAGACGGTCGGGCGCTGGCACCGGAGGTCGTCGGCCTCGGCATCGACTGGGACCGTAACGCGATGGATGACAGGACTGTGCTCTGATGTCGCGTCTCCGCGCCGCCGTCCGCGCCGAGTTGCGCTCGCCGCGTGCGCTGCTGCTGGTGCTCATCGTGGTGCTCTTCGTCGCCTTCGCCTCGCTGAAGCCCGCCTTCCTCAACGGCCCGTTCGTCATCGCGCCTCTTCTCACATCGATCGCGATCTTCACCGTGGTGGGGCTCTCACAGATGGTCGTGCTCTCCGTCGGACACATGAACCTGGCGGTGGGCCAGCTGGCGGGGGTCGGAGCGCTGGTCGCCGGTGCGTGCCTGGAGAACCTGGGGATGCCGCTGCTCGCAGGCCTGGCCGTCGGGGCGCTGGCGAGCACTGTGCTCGGAGGTCTCGCCGGATGGATCATCGCCAAGACTGGCGTGAACTCCTTCATCGTGACGCTCGCGATGAGCTTCACACTGCTCGGGCTGATCCCCACCTTGTATGAGCGTTGGAGCACCGGACAGGCCTTCACCACGCTCCCCGACGCCTTCCAGGCGGTCGGTCGCGGGACGTTCGCCGACGTCTGCCTTCTCGGATACTGCGGATCCGAGGCCATTCCGCTCATGATCCTTCCTGCGCTGGTCTGCATGGCCGCGATCTGGTACTTCTACACCTGCACCCAGGGCGGTCGCGAGGTGCTGATGACCGGGAGCAGCCTGCGGGCGGCGGAGCTCTCCGGCGTGCCGACCGCGCGTCGGATGATCCTGGTCCATGCGCTCTCCGGCCTGCTGGCCGCGATCGCCGGCATCCTGCTCGCAGCCAGCACCGGCTCGTTCACCCCGGCGATCGGCGGGGAGTTCATGCTCTCCTCGTTCCTGGGGCCGATCCTCGGCGGTACGTTGCTCGCCGGCGGCCTGGTCTCGATCGTCGGAACAGCGCTCGGCATCACGCTCACCTCCGTCATCCGCAAGGGCCTCGAGCTTTACGGCGTCGGTCTTGAGACCCTCAATGTGCTTCTGGGCTGCATCCTGCTGGCCGCGCTCGCGACGGACCGACTGCGCCTGATCTTCGCCCGGCGTCGTCCATCCATGAAGAACGAATCGGTCGCGACGCTGGCCGTCGAACTGGACGAGGCGGAGGCCATCCGATGAAACGCGTCATCAGTGCGAACAACCTGCTGCTGGTCGGCATCGTCGTTGCGGGAGCCGTGATCCTCGGGATCGCGACCTCGGGCCAGTTCTTCGGCCCGGTGTCGATGACGAGCTTCTTCCGCTTCGTCAGCGTTCCGATCCTGATCGGACTGGCGCAGATGATCACGCTCTGCGTGGGTCAGCTCAATCTCGCCGTCGGCGCCATCGGCGGAGTGTCCGCGTGCGTGACCGGGGTCATCGTCACCTCGTGGGGCGTGCCCCCGTGGATCGGCGCCCTCGTCGCGGTGCTCGCCGGTGCGCTCCTCGGGCTGGCGAACGGCCTGATCGTGGTCGGAACCCGCATCAACGGCTTCATCGTCACTCTCGCCATGTCGCAGATCCTGATCGGATTGCAGTACGCCCTCGTGGGCACCCGCACCATCGGACGTGACGCCTGGCCGGAGCTCGCCGCGTTCGGTCGCTCCGACATCCTGGGCATCCCGACGATCTTCCTCCTCACCCTTCTCGTCGCGGTCATCGTGGCCCTGTACTTCGCGCAGACCGTGTCGGGGCGCACTCTGCTCGCGAGCGGCGGCAACGCCTCTGCGGCGCAGCTCGCGGGGATATCGGCCGACCGCGCTGTCGTCGTCGCCCACACCCTGTCCGGCCTTCTGTGCGGCGTCGCTGCGCTGGTCAGCATCTCGTTCCTGCCCGGTGTCAACACCACCGTCGGCGGCGACTGGCTGCTGCCGAGCTTCGCGGCCCCCATCATCGGCGGGGTCGCGCTGGCGGGCGGCACGGTCGCCGTGCTCGGCACCGTGCTGGCGGCGATGGTCGTCCGGCTCGTGGATGCCGCGAGCCCGATCTTCCGCTTCGATGCCGAGGTCGTCAACTTCGTCGTCGGAGCAGTCGTCCTCGGCACGGTCGCGCTCGGCAAGCTGCGCGAGGTGCAGGCGTCACGGCACGCCAGCCGGATCAGATCGTTGCGCGCTGAGGCGGCGCTGGCGGAAACCCCTTTCGCGGAGGTGAAGCGATGAGCATCGCACTGGAGATCAAGAACCTGCGTAAGACGTTCCCCGGCGTCACGGCGCTCGCCGATGCGAATCTCGTCGTCGAGGCCGGTTCGGTGCACGCGTTGATGGGGGAGAACGGCGCCGGGAAGTCCACGCTCATCAAGATCGTCACGGGCGTGCAGGGCGCCGACTCCGGGGAGCTTCTCCTCGGCGGGGAGCCGGTGTCGTTCGCGAATCCGCTCGAAGCCCTGTCTGCTGGCATCGGCGTGGTGCACCAGGAGCGCAACGTCGTGCGGGAATTCACCGTCGGAGAGAACATCGCGCTCTCCGCGATGCCGCGTCGAGGCGGAATCGTCGACTGGCGCCGGGTCTGGCGAGAGGCGAAGCGCTGCCTGGACATGCTCGACCTCGAAATCGATCCGCGCACGCCGATGCGAGAGCTCTCCGCGGCGCAGATCCAACTCGTCGAGATCGCCCGTGGGCTCTATCGCAGCGCGAAGGTGCTTCTGCTCGACGAACCGACGGCGTCGCTCAGCAATGACGAGGCGGAACGCCTCTACCGCGTCGTCGGACAGCTCAGTTCCGAGGGCACCGCGATCGTGCTCGTGAGCCACAAACTCGACGAGGTGTTCGCGCATTGCGACGCGATCACCGTGCTCCGCGACGGAAGCACGGTGATGCCGTCGCAGCCGATCGCCACGACATCCCACGACGATGTCGTGGCGAAGATGGTCGGTCGCACGCTCGCGAACCTCGAGGTCGACGCGCGCCCGGTGGACCGTACTGCGACCCCCGCGCTCGAGCTCCTCGAGGTGAGCACGGCCGCCGGGCACCGCAAGATCTCGCTCGCCGTACATCCCGGCGAGGTGCTCGGCATGTACGGACTCGTCGGCGCCGGACGCACCGAACTCGCCCGCGCCATCCTCGGCCTCGACCGGGTCACCGGCGGCGAGGTGCGCGTGGAGGGCAAGGCGGTGCGGATCCGCTCGGTGCGCGATGCGCTCCGGCGCTTCCGCATCGGGTACGTCACCGAGAACCGCAAGGAGGAGGGCGTCTTCCTCCTGCAGTCCATCACCCGCAACATCGCGGTCACGATCTGGTCCGATCTCTCGAAAGTTCTCGGATTCGTGTCCGGACGTCGGGAGCGCGAGGCCGTGAGCGACTATGTGGATGCTCTCGACATCAAGATCTCGTCACAGGATCAGCTCGCCGGTCAGCTGTCCGGGGGCAATCAGCAGAAGGTGTCGCTCGCGAAGTGGCTCGCCGCCCGCACACGCGTCCTCATCGTCGACGAGCCGACGGTCGGCATCGACGTGCGCACGAAACGGGCGTTCTACGAGCTGTTGTGGCGTCTCGCAGACGACGGGATGGCCATCCTGCTGATCTCGAGCGACCTCGCCGAGATGGTCACGCTCGCCGACCGGATCGTCGTCATGGATCAGTTCATCGTCCGCGGCGCCGTGGAGAACACGCACGACTACTCAACGATGAGCGCCGAGGTCATGGCGCACATCCACGGGTCTGCTGTCGCCCGATGAACGCGATGCGGAACCAGCGAATGCGTGAACTCGGCACACTCGGCATGGGATGCGCCCAGATCGGAAACCTGTGGCACGCGGTCTCGGACGAGGAGGCGGAGGAGACGATTCGCGCCGCGTGGGATGCCGGCATCCGATACTTCGACACCGCCCCGCACTATGGGCTGGGACTCTCGGAACGCCGCCTCGGTCGCGCGCTCGCCGCGTACCCTCGCGACGAGTACGTCGTGTCGACGAAGGTCGGGCGTGTGCTCGTCCCGAGCCCGGAGACCGCGCACGAGCGGGATGCCGCGAACTTCTTCGACGTGCCTGCCGACCAACGGCGGGTGTACGACCTGAGCCGTGACGGCGTACTGCGCTCGCTCGAGGCGAGTCTCGAACGGCTCGGAATGGATCGCATCGACGTCGTCTTCATGCATGATCCGGATGACCACTGGGAGAGTGCGTCGACGACCGGGGCACGGACATTGGCCGGGCTCCGCGATGAAGGAGTGATCCGCGGCTTCGGAGCCGGGATGAATCAGGCGGAGATGCTCGCAGACTTCATCGAGCGGACCGACGTCGACATCGTCATGTGCGCAGGACGATTCACCCTCCTCGAGCAGGGGAGTGCGAGCAGGATGCTCGCGCTCGCGCACGAGCGCGGAGTGGACGTCGTCGCCGCTGCCGTCTACAACTCGGGACTCCTCAGCCGGGAGAGCGTGCCAGACGATGCGAGCTACGACTACGCCGAGGCTTCGCCGGAAATCCTGCGCAGGGCTCGCGACCTGGAACGCATCTGCCGCGAGCATGAGGCCTCCCTCCCGGCGGCGGCGCTGCAGTTCGCGTTGCGCTGGCCACAGGTCGTTTCCGTGGTCGTCGGAATGCGCGGCGCTCAGCAGGCGGAGGAAGCGGCTTCACGGATGGCCGCGTCGCTCCCGGAAGAGCTGTGGATCGCGCTGGAGAATGCGGGTCACATCACACTGTCACCGCCGTCTGTTTCCTAGGAGGAGAGAATGCGGATCGCCCTGCACTCCGTCATCGTGGATGGATCCATCGACCAGTACCGCTCGCGTCATGCCCGGATCCCCGACGATCTGCGCGCTCTGTTTGCCGAGGCCGGTATCCACGATTGGACCATCTGGCGGTCAGGCAGGAATCTCTTCCACGTGGTCGACTGCGCGGATTTCGATCGGGCGATGAGCGTCGTCGAGTCCGCACCGGCGAACGCCGCCTGGCAGAAGGACATCGGGCGCTTCGTCGAGGGCTTTTACGGGCCGGATGGAGAGGTCGGTTTTCTCCCGATCGAGCGGGTGTGGTCGCTGGAGGAGCAGAACAGGACGGCGCCCTGAAACGGACACTGGGCCCGGTCGAGAACGACCGGGCCCAGTGGTTTCTGCGGTGAGTCGTGTCAGCCGCCGTAGAGGCTGACGACGCCGGTGCGGTCGGCGCTCGTCATCGACAGGTCGTCGGACGTGCCGTTGCACTGCGGGTAGTGCATGATCGACGACGAGTCGTACGGCGTCAGCGGACGCCAGTTGGTGTCCTCGAAGCACGTGCCCGATTCGGGGCGGGTGTGCTCGTGGCGGAAGCCGAGAACGTGGCCGAGCTCGTGGCCGAGGATGTTCGTCGGCGTCCACGAGCCGGAGGACCAGATCGAGTCGTCGATGAGCACGTTCTGCTGACGGTCCGCGGTGCTCGGGAAGAACGCGCGAGCGATGTACTGCGACGTCTGCACCGGCTCGACCGAGAACAGGACCGACTTGTTGCGCGTGGTGCAGTTGCCGTCAGCGCTGCCGACGTACACGAAGTTGATCCTCGGGGATGCGGACTCCCAGAGCGCTGCACCGCTGGCCATCGCGCTCACGACATCGGCGTGACGCGTGCCGAATTTCGTACTGACGCAATAGGTGAGATTGCTCACCTGCGAGGCCGACCACTTGTCGTCGATGCCGCCCACCGTGTTGACGATGAGGCCGTCGGTCGGTGTCTCGGGGCCGATGAGAAGGTCGTAGAACTCCCGCAACTCCCCCCGATCCGAGAGGACTTCGTCGCCGTTGACGATGTAGCTGCCGTCGATGTCCCGGTAGGTCGACGCCGCGAACTCCTGGAAGGAGGGAACGTCGGAGTCGTCATCGACCGAGGTCGCGCCGGCAGCGGGGATGACCGCGCCGAGGGTGAGTACGGCTGCCGCAGTGGCGGCGAGCGCGAGTTTTCTCGTGAGTCGCATACAGTGATCCTTTTGATCTGAGCGATATCTGCTCGCCGGGTTGGTGAGCAGGCTGTGGAATGTCGAGGTCGGCTTCTTTGCTTCATCGACGGGTCCAAGCTCGCTCACGGTATTGGCGTCGCTTCGGCGAGGTCAAGACTCCTCGTGGCGCGCCGAGCACTTTCTGCACTCAGGTCAGAATTGTGTGAGGTGCGGGCTGGCCGAAGGTGTCTGTCCTGCCTCGACGAACGTCAGACTGTCGCCAGCGAGGCGAGTGACGTCATCGCCGCCGTCTCGATTGCTTCGATGTCTCGGAGCACTTCGGCTGCCTCAGTCAGGTGGTCCGCATCCCCCGTGCTGCCGGCGCGGGCGATCGATTCTGAGACGCGCGTCCAGAGCAGTGCGGATTCCGCGAACCGGGCTGCGCCCTCACCGATGATGTCCGCGTGGGATCTGCGTTCGACGCGTTCCGCGCTCTCGGTCAGGAAGTCCCGATACAGATTGCGGAACAGCGCCCCTCCTGTGCCCGCCCGCTCCATCAGCATCGCGATGACCGCGAGATCGCGAGCAGGGTCAGCGACCCGATCGAACCACAGGGGAATGCGCTTCGCCGTCGTGAGGATGCCCCGGTTGCCGATGTTGGCAATCGGGGGCGCGAGGAATTCCCTCGCGCAAGCCGTGATCGCAGGAGCGATCGATTCGCGGATCCGCTCAGGCCGTGTCGCTGCGACGGGCACGTCAACGGTGAAGGCGCGGTGGTGCGCAGACATCGGCCCGCGTGCTGCTCGAGCCCGCGCCAGGCTCTCCACGCTCGTCGAGACCTCGCCGCCCTGCTGAGCCGTGTCGACGAGGTATGCCCGCTCATCGTCGTACCCGTACATGGCGACGACGTGGCCGGCGAAATGCACGCGGGAGCCGAAATACTCCAGGTCGTGGCTGTCGAGCTGCAGGCCGACGGGGGTGCCATGGTCGATCGTCGTGCGCAGCCGATCCCACGCCTTCCGCGCCGAAGTCGTCTCCTCCGCACGCAGGGTTACTCCCAGGCGGGATGTCAGGGCTTGGGTGAGCGCGAACGGCTTGACCCGTCCGCCGAGGAATGGCAGGGCCTGCTGCTTGGAATCCCAATAGATGAACGACAGTCCTGCGCCCAGGCCGAACAGCATCGGCTCGGACAGTGAGAGTCCGGCGTGCGTCAGGAGAACGCCGAGTGCCGTTGTCTCGCAATGCAATCCGCCGGAGGTGGGGATGCCGTCGATGACCTGCCTGGCACTGCTCGTTCGAGGCGCTGATTCATTCATGAGGCACCTGGACCCGCGTCGCGAGCCACGACCTTTCTGCTTCGAGGAGGGTCAGTGAATACGAGAAGACTTCGCGGGCGGCGTGAGGCAGAGGGGCCTGGGAGTGCTCGGCAGCGATGACGGCGCTGATCCGCGCATCGATCCAGGCCAGGCGTCGTCGCAGTGCGTCGTGGTAGTCCTCGTCGGAGATCAGCGGCAGGTTGGCGAGCCCGACGAGCATGGGATGCGCAACGGTCCGCTGGTCGGCGATGCAGGCGACGGCGCCTTCTTCGGCGGCCTTTAGCCCGGCGGCGGTGGCGTGGAACACCCGCTTGGACTTGGCGCTGGTCTGCGTGTCGTTCGACGCGATGAGTCCGCGACCTTCGAGCTTCGTGAGCACGTAGTAGATCGACGAGAAACCGATCTCGGCCCAGCGGCGGATCCCGCGCTGTTCGATCACCTGTTCGAGGTCATAGCCGTGCCGCGGCTGCTCGGCGATGAGACCGAGGATCGTCAGTTCGGTCGGGGTCATGAGGGCTATTCTAGCGCTAGAATAAAACGCATGACCGGCCGACCTGTGAGGCGAGGGGCGAAGAGATCTCGCGGCGGGAGCTGACGCGACGAACTATGTCGTGCGCTTCTTCGGTCGCGAGATGAGCCAATCGATGAGCTTGTAGGCCGAACCCACCGCGAGGAGGAGGGCGACGATCCCGACACCGTTAATCAGCACGGTGGGGAAGCCCAAGACGTCGATGTTGACGAACGGGTACGGGTAGAAGCCCGTGACGGCGCCTTGCACGACCGTGACGATGATGAATGCGCCTGGCCAGATGAGTGCGAGGAACAACGCTTTCCAGCTCACGCGGGGGTGAGGGCCAAACAAGATCCAGCCGACGATGGCAAATATGGGCACGACGTAGTGCAGGCCGATGTTCGATGCTGAGGCGACGCCGGTGAAGTTCGCGAGCGGCGATAGGACGAAGTGGTACATGAGCAACGTCACCGTAATGCCGAACATCGCGGCGATGCGGAGGACGCGGAAGTACGCTCCGTCGCGATCCGGTCGTGCCGCGAGGAGGCCGGCGGCGATGCCGACGAAGATGTTCGACTGCACGGTGAAGTAACTGAAGAACTCGAACAGGCGCTGCCCCAGCGGAGCGTTCGAGGGACCGAAGCCGATGTTCACGTCGCCGATCACGAGCGCGAGCTGTGTGCCGACGGCGAGCAGGACGGTCAGGGCTGTGAGCGCGTGCCAGATGCGAGCGCCGGTCCGGCTGGGCACGATTCCGATCATGCGCTCAGCATATGGGTCGCCGGTTCGCCCTTTTTCGCCGAACTGTCGGTTCACCGGGGATGATCGCGTTTATCGATCATCCAATCTGCACCTCAGCGGCGGAACGCAGCACTGCCGAACCCCGCGGCGAAAGAAGTCCCATGAGAACTGTCGGAATCGCGGCGGGTTGACACTAGGTGTCACGCTGCAGGGCTACTGCCGGCGCCTCCCAGCCCGCTTTGTCATGACATTTTCTTGATCGGCACGCCTCCTGTGGCCAAGGTCGATCTCGACTGCGGTCTGTGGAGGCGGTACCCAACGGGTCAACCAAACCGTCAGAAGCCCTCGGCGATGGATATCGCTTCAGCAAAGTCGGATGTGGGCGATACAGTCGGCACAACAGGTGACGAGGGACGTCTGAACGGGGCGTTCTGGGATGATGTCAACGTGGAGTATCTGTCCAGAGCGCCCGGTCCGCCGCTCGACGGGCTGGTTGACGACCTCTACTACTTAGAGGGAACCCCGCCGTACTCTCGGTTGATGCTGCCGGCCGCGCCCGCGCCTCTGCTCATCGTCAACCTCGGAGCGCCGTTTTTCATCCGCGCCGGCGCCGAAGTAGAGGCCGTGGAATACGCTGACGGCTGCGCGGTCACCACGCCCACCCGTGCGTGGGAGTTCGGCTACCCGACTCCGACCCGGTCTGTGGGAGTCCACTTCAAGCCGTGGGGGCTGGCGCCGTTCCTTCCGATGTCCGCGGCTGAATTGTGCGACCGACCGGCGACCGTGGGGCAGCTCTGGGGCCAGTCCGCCACCGCCGAGTTGCGACACCGACTGACCTCGGCGGACTCGCCGCACGAAATGCTGAGGGTGCTCGAAGACGAACTGGTGCGAAGGCTGCGCCCGATCGACGGCCTGGACATCATCCGCCACATGAGCAGCGCCATCGAGGAAACCGGCGGTGCGGTGCCGATCAGCGAACTCGGCATGGCAGCCCGCGCCAGCAGCACCTACCTTGCGAAGCGGTTCAAGGAGGTCATCGGCGTCACGCCGAAGCGGCTGGCACGCAGCTACCGTTTCACCTCCACCGTGTTGGCGATCGACATCGATGCAGTGATCGACTGGGGCGACGTTGCGGCCCGCGCGGGCTACTTCGACCAGGCCCACTTCGTCCACGAGTTCCGGGGGTACACCGGGCTCACTCCGACCCGGTATGTCGAAGCCCGGCAACGCTTCCTGCGCGAGCATCCAGGCCACGCGCTGGAGGGTTGGCCGGTGCCGGCCGATTGATTTCTTACAAGAGCGACCTCCCACGGCACACGAGACTTGGGACTCCACACAGAGGAGCAACCAATGGGGAAAGTAGTCATGAATGCGTCGGTCTCGGTGGATGGCTTCATCGCGGCTGAGAACGACGATCCCGGCGCACTGTTCGAATGGCTGGTCAGCGGTGACGTGCCGCTGGACGACAGCGGCGTACTGAACGTGTCGCAAGCGTCCTACGACCACATCCGGCCGTACTGGGACCAGATCGGGGTGACGATCGCCGGACGCCACGTCTTCGACTTGACGGACGGTTGGGACGGCATCCCGCCGAGCGGTGTCGACCACGTGGTCGTCGTGACGCACCGGCCGCCGCCCGATGGGTGGGACCCCAACGCGCCGTTCCACTTCGTCGACGACATCGAGGCGGCCGTGACCAAGGCGAAGGAGCTCGCAGGTGACCGCACCGTCGAGGTCGCTGCCGGCGACGTCGGTGGCCAGTTGCTCGCAGCAGGCCTGATCAACGAGGTACGCATGGACGTCGCACCCGTCGTGCTCGGGTTCGGCAAACGCTACTTCGGCTCCGTCGACTCGCAGCACCTGCTGGAAGACCCAGACGTCGTTGTTCAGGGCAACCGGGTGCTTCACCTGCGCTATCGGGTGCGCCGTCCCGTGGAGGTCTCGATAAGTAGACGAGGTCGTGACATCGACGACGTCTAGGAACGCGCGCATTGAAGAATCGATGACTGACGGCGCCTTGTGAAACCATTCAATGGCCGCCAATATGGTTTCGTTGCACGCCGCAGCGCAGTTGCCGCCGCGGATTTGATCGGTGGCCTGCACGGGCTGGCCGTCTGCGGTCCGCTCGACGAGGAGAACTCATTGACCATCACCACGGATGACTTCGCGGAGGCGTTCTCCCCTGTGCGGCGGCTCTTCGCCGACTACATCGCGGGTGAACCCGGGTACAGCGCCCAGGCTCGTCTCGCACGCGAGTGCGCCATCACAGCAGAGCGAGCAGCATGACGACTGCAGGAGCGACAAAGACGAAGGCGGCATGGTGACCACTTCCCAGGACCCTCTTGAGGGCGCGGCATTCATCGCAGCGGTCGCTCCGGAGGGGGTGGCTCCGCGCTTCAGTCTCGAGGTCGCGCTGGAACGCCCGCGAAGTGAGGTGAGCGGAGCCCGGCTCCTCGCCACGGCGCACGGCGTGTACGAGGCATCCGTGGACGGCGTCGGCGTCACCGCTTCGGTGCTCAACCCCGGATGGACATCGTACGAGTGGCGTCTCGCGTATCAGGAGTACGACGTCACGGAACTGATCGGCCGAGGCTCCGGAAGCGTCCGTCTCGACCTGTTACTGGGCAACGGGTGGTATCGCGGGCGTCTCGGGTTCGCCAACGCCGACGCGAACTACGGAGAAGAGATCAGCGTCGCTGCCGTTCTGGAAGTCCGGTACGCAGACGGATCGACGCAGCGGATCGTCACCTCGGATGACTGGGTCGCCGAGGCATCGGACATCACGCGAAATTCGCTGTACAACGGCCAGACGATCGACGCGCGGCTTCGGGGCGGCGGTGAAACGCTCGACGTGCATACGGTCGATGTGGACCGCGCGGCCCTGATACCGCAGAGCTCCCCGCTGATCATTCGGAACGAGTCCGTCGCCCCGATAGGGATCTCGACATCGCCTTCGGGTCGCAGGCTCGTGGATTTCGGCCAGAATCTGGTCGGCTGGGTGCGATTCTCAGTCGTCGGAGAACGAGGCATCCGCATCCGCATCCGTCATGCCGAGGTCCTGGAGGACGGAGAACTCGGTGTCCGCGCGCTGCGCGCGGCGGAGGCGACGGACGAGTTCATCCTGTCGGGCGAGGTCGACTACTTCGAGCCGACGTTCACCTTCCACGGCTTCCGCTACATCGAGGTCGAGGGGTGGCCGGGTGACCTCGAGCTGGACGGTCTCGAGGCCGTTGTCGTGCACTCCGAGATGGAGCGGACCGGGTACTTCACCTGCTCGGAGCCACTCGTGAATCAACTCGTCCATAACTCTGTCTGGAGCCAGAAGGGGAACTTCTTGAGCGTTCCGACCGACTGCCCGCAGCGCGACGAGCGACTCGGGTGGACCGGGGACATCTCGGCCTACGCCGCATCGGCGAACTTCCAGTTCGACACCGCGGACTTCCTCGACGGATGGCTGCGGGACCTGCTGGAGGAGACACGTCATGCCGCCGGTCAGATCGTCCCGCTCATCGTTCCGGAGGTGCTGAAGTATGCGCATTTCCCGGAAGGGTTCTCGCTGCCCTGGCACCGCGCGACCGCTGTGTGGGGTGATTCGGCGGTCTGGGTTCCGCAAGCGCTCTGGTGGTCGTACGGCGACGCGGAACGACTTGCGGACTACTATCCGGCCATCGTCATGCACCTTGACTCCGTCGAGCAGGACGTATCGGAGACCGGGCTGTGGGATCGTGGCAACCAGCTCGGGGATTGGCTCGATCCGGATGCTCCGCCGGAGGACCCGGCTGCGGCGAAGGCTGACCCCTCGGTCGTCGCGACCTCCTGCCTGTATCGCTCCGCATCCTTCGCGGCGGACGCCGCCGACGTGCTCGGCAAGCACAAGGATGCGGAGCGCTGGCGTGCAATGGCTGAGCGCACCCGGGCGGCCTTCGTCGAGCACTACGTCGATGCCGAAGGCATCGTCCGATCCGACTGCGCCACGGTCTACGCCCTCGCGATCTCGTTCGGGGTGCTGAGCGGCGACCTCCGCGATGCGGCGGGACGTCGTCTTGCCGAACTGGTTCGGGCATCGGGGTACCGCGTGACGACCGGCTTCGCGGGCACACCGTTCGTCACATGGGCGCTGTCCGAGACCGGCCACCTGGAGGATGCCTACCGTCTGCTACTCGAGCGGCAGAGTCCGTCGTGGATGTATCCCGTCGCGATGGGAGCCACTACGGTCTGGGAGCGCTGGGACTCGATGCTCCCCGACGGGACGATCAACACGGGCGAGATGACGAGCTTCAACCACTACGCGCTGGGTGCAGTCGTCGACTGGGTGTACCAGGTCGTCGGCGGCATCCGCCCGGCCTCTCCTGGGTACGCGTCGGTGCGTATCCAGCCTCAGCCGGGACCTGGGATCAACTGGGCCGAGACCTCCTACCGCACCCCCCTTGGAGAAGTGTCCTGCTCTTGGCGTGTCGAAGGCGACCAGATGTTCGTCGACGTTGCCCTCCCGGAGCTGACACGTGCAGAAGTCGTTCTACCGGATGGTATCCGGCACGATGTGCAGGGAGGATCGCATCAATTCATCGGGTTGGTCGACCCACGGCACGTATGACTCAGGTTCCTCTCGCAGAGGTGACATTGAATGTCACTCCCCAGGCGTCTGATCAGCGGGGTTCCGCCTCGCTTGCCGTGACACTTTCCTGAATCATCACGCGTTCGTGTCGTCGTCGTGGCGACCGTTCCCCATCGGGTGCTTCCGCGCCGTCAACGAGTGACGTACTCCGAGAGCCGCTTGAGTGGAGGCTGCGATGCAGGATGCGCAACGGCTGCCGCGCCGACCGAGCATGCGGATTGGAGTGCGGCGGTCGGCGTCATGCCTGAGTGGATTGCGATGACGAGGGCGGCGCAGAAGGCGTCGCCGGCGCCGACGGTGTTGACAGCGGTCGTTGCGACGCCCGCAGCGCGCGAGACCTCCTTGCCTTGCGCGAGCAGGGCGGCTCCGTCCGCGCCATAGGTGACGGCGACCAGGCGCGCGTTGTCGAGTTCTGGCATGAGGGCGTATTCGCTCTCGTTGACGATGAACAGGTCGACGCGGTCGATGAGGCCAGCAGGCAGGGGCTGGGCGGGTGCGGCATTGACCGCGAGGTAGTTCGATGACGATGCAGCGAGGTGCTCAACGACGGCGAGGGAGATCTCCAGTTGCGCGAGAATCACCTCGTCAGGCTCGAGGGATAGGTCATCGGCCCGAACGCGAGCGTTCGCGCCGGGGCAGACGACGATCTGGTTCTCGGCATGCTTGTCCACAACGATGAGTGCGGTGCCGCTGGGATCGGGGACCTCTTTCACTTCTGATGTGTCGACTCCGGCTGCGGTGAGCTGGTCGCGAAGCCATCGTCCGTCCGCGTCCTCTCCGACCGCTCCGATCATGCGGACGGCGGCGCCGAGCTTCGCCGCGGCGGCTGCCTGGTTCGCGCCCTTGCCGCCGATCTCGCGGCTGAGGGTGCCACCTGCGATGGTCTCGCCAGGGGAGGGGAGCCTTTCGACACGACTGGTGATGTCGACGTTGATGCTTCCGACGACGGTGACGCGGGGGGAGGTCTGGGTGGTCATTGGGAGCCTTCTCAACTGGCGGTGGACTGGACGATGGACAGGCTGCCTACCTCGGGGGAGACGATGAACTTCGCGAGGTAGAGCGGGGTGCCCTCGTATTCTGCGGTCTGTGTGAGCACGAGGACGGGTGTCGACGGCTTCAGGCCGAGTTGGCCGCCTCGCGTCTCGCCCGCGACGTTGGCCGCCAGAGTGCAGACCCCACTGCTGAAGATGGAACCGAACCGGTCGATGATGGCGGCGAGCAGGGTCTTCGACTCGCCGGCCAGCGATTCGAGGCTTGTGGCGATCCCAGGGTGGATGTCGCTCAGGTACTTGCCTGCGGGCAGATGCTCCTGGGCGATGGCGATCGGTGTTCCGTCGCTGAGTATGACCGCCTCGCGGAACCAGGTGTTCGCGGCGGCGTCGAGGGAGAGCTTGTTGGAGGTGAAGTCAGTGGTCGACTGGATGCCGAACTCGAGTTGGCGCACCTCGATGCTCCGGCCCGATTCGGTGAGCGCGTGCTCGAGCGGCTGCAGCTCTTCCAGGCCGATGTGCGGGAGTTTGTCGACGACGAAGCGCCCGACGCCTCGACGGGTGACGATGAGTCCGTCCTCCTCGAGGAGCATCAGCGCCTCACGAACGACGGTGCGGCTCACGCCGATCGCAGTCGCGAGCTCCGTCTCCCGCGGGAGGGCCTGACCCAGCGGGAAGACGTTCGAACGGATTCCTTCCGCCAGTCGGGAGTACACGGCTACGCGCAACGGCTGCCCGACGGCTGTCGTCAACTGGTGGGCGAAGAACTGTTCGATCGTGCTCAAGGCGGATGCTCCTTTGCTCGCGAGGCGTTTGCTCCATCATCGCGCAGATGTCAGTCTTGCACATGTTCTACCTAAGAGGTATAACTTCATACAACCCGATTCAACGTAGTGCTACGACGAAGGAGTCTCACCGTGCACGCACAACCCCCCACCGCCGCGATCCGAACGGAACCCGGCGCTGACATCACTCTCGTGCGGGGTGGCCGCGCGGTCGCACTTGTTGTGACGCTCGTCCTTGGCGTGCTGTCCTACCAGTTGAACGCCAGCATGCTCACGCCGGCGCTCCCGCACATGGCGACAGAACTCGGCGTCGATGTCGGCGCCATCTCCCAGGTCTCCTCGCTGTTCTTCCTCGCCGGCGCGATCGGCGGAATCGTGCTGTCACGGTGGAGTGACTACATCGGCCGCCGACGCGCGCTGTTCATCGTGCTCGGGATCCTGGCCGTCGGCACTCTGCTGTGCCTCTTCGCTCCGAACCTGCCGCTCCTCCTGGTCGGCCGCGCGCTTCAGGGCGCATCGAGTGCGGCGTTCCAGCTCGCGTACATCATCCTCAGCGAGTCGTTGAGCGCCAAGGTGTTCGGTATGACCCTCGGCATCATCACCGCCGTGAACGGCGGTGTCGGCGGTGTCGACGGCTATATCGGTGGGCTGCTTGTCGAGAATTACGGATACCGATCGATCTTCGCGGTCATCTTCGTCGTTGGCATCCTCGCAGTCTTCTGCGTGATCGTCACTGTCCCGAAGGATGGCCCGGTGGTGACCACGGGAAAGATGGACTGGTGGGGAGCCGCCGCTCTGTCCATCGCTCTCATCTGCCTCACCTACTTCGTCTCCCAGGGGGGAAGTGCCGGATGGCTGGACCCGCTCGCCCTGGCGTACCTTGCAGGCGCGATCGTGGCCTTCGTCGTGTTCTGGTTCGTCGAAAAGCGGCGTCGTTCGCCGCTCATCGCCGTGCACCATCTCAAGTCCCGTCAGGTGTGGCCGGTCATCGCCACGACCGTGCTCACCCTCTCGAGCGTCTTCGCCGTCATCAACTTCACGGTGGTCGTGCTGAGCCAGACACCTGAGATCGGGTTCGGGCTCGACGCCCCCACTGCGGCAGCGCTGTTCCTCGTTCCGCCGGCCCTCATCGGCGTCGCGGCTGCGCCGCTGTCCGGCTGGCTGGCCGGGAAGCTCGGCTGGATACTGCTGCTGCGCGTCGGCCTCGTGGTCAGTCTCGCGGCCGTGGCTCTGATCGCCCTGTTCCCGCAGAACATGGGGGTCGTGATCACAGCGATCGCGATTCTCGGCATCACCTACAACGGTCTGGTCCTCACCACGGTCAACGGCTTGGGCGTGCTTCTCTCGCCCGAGGATGCACCGGCCGCTCTGCCGGGCCTCAACGGCGCCGCGTTCGGCATCGGTGCCGGCCTCGGCATCGGCATCGTGGCTCCGTTCGTCACGCAGATCACGACCGCCGGATTCGCCACCGCGCTGTGGATCTCGGCAGGGATCGTCGCCCTCGCCCTGATCGCCAGCCTGCTGATCGCTGCCCGCCCCGGGCAGCGGATGTGAGAGGACACAACATGACCATCGAAACCGCCGAGTCCGACCGCATCCCCGTCTACCTGGACTGCGACACCGGCATCGACGACGCCCTCGCGCTCACCTACCTCGCGACTTCTCCGGCCGTCCGACTCGTCGGAATCGGGACCGTCAGCGGCAACACGAGTGCCGAGCAGGCGGCGCGGAACTCCCTCGATCTGCTCGGGCTGATCGGCGCAACCGACGTGCAGGTGAGCCTCGGCGCTCGCGATCACCTCGCCAAGGCGTTCGACGGCGGTGTGCCCGAGATCCACGGCGCGAACGGGATCGGGGGCGTCGCGCTTCCGCGGTCGCTCCGCGAACCGGGAGCCGACAGCGCGGCAGACCTGCTCATCCGGCTGTCCCACGACCATCGCGGCGAACTCCGCATCGTCACCGTCGGGCCACTGACGAACGTCGCCCTCGCGCTGCGACAGGATCCGACCCTTCCGCAGCGGGTGCACAGCCTCACGGCCATGGGCGGCGCGGCGCTCGTGTCGGGGAACGTCACGCCCGTGGCGGAAGCGAACATCTGGAACGACCCCGAGGCAGCGGCCGAGGTATTCGCGGCGGACTGGGACATCACCCTCGTGCCGCTCGACGTCACGCTCGAGAACACCCTGGACGAGGACGATCGGGTCCGACTCCTCGAAGCCGAGAACCCGGCCGCGCGAGCACTCGGGGAGATGCTCGATCACTACTTCGAGTTCTACCTGCCCCTCTACGGCAAGCGCAGCTGCGCGCTGCACGACCCCCTCGCAGCCGCCGTCGCCGTGGGTGGCGTGACGCCCACACGGGCGCCCCGCGTTCCGATCACCGTCGACACGAGTGGAGGGCCTGGTCGTGGCCAGGTGATCGCGGACCTCCGGAACCAGCGGCTGGGACCGGTCGATCATCCGACAGCCCGGACCCGTATCGTCCTCGCCACCGATCGCCCGCTCGGGGCTCACCTCATCGAGACGGTCACCGTCGGGGCGCCACGTACGGAGGCTGCAGAATGCTGATCAACCTGCACACACACCTCGAGGGACGCGTGCGCCCCGCAACCGCTTTCGAACTCGCGCGCACGCTCAAGCTCCCGGGCGCCGACCGCGACTGGGAACACGCACTGCAGCTCGACGCCCCTGCCGACCTGACCGTGTACCTCGAGAAGGTGTCCTCGACGTACCCGTTCTTCGCAGACTACGAGTCATTGGCTCGGATCGCCCGCGAGGCCGTCGAGGATGCGGCCGCTGATGGCCAGAACTATCTCGAACTGCGCTTCGGCCCCGCCACGCATGTGAGCCCGAAGCTCTCCCTCGACGACGTCATCGCCGCGGTCTGCGAAGGCGTCTCCCAAGGAACGAAGAACAGCGGTATGCCCGCCGGCGTCGTCGTCGCCGCGCTCCGCCTGCACGGCGCCGAGCGCAATGAGCAGGTCGCCACCGCATCCGCTCGGTTTGCCGGACGCGGTGTCGTCGGATTCGACCTCGCCGGTGACGAGCTCCGCTTCCCGGACCTCGAACCCTACGTCAACGCGTTCGCCATCGCCCGCGCCGCAGGGCTCGGGCTCACCTGCCACGCCGCGGAAGCCGCGCCCGCCCACGCAGCGCTCGACGCGGTCGATCTCTTCGGCGTCACCAGGATCGGCCATGGCGCGCACCTCGCCGACGATCCTTCGGCGTTGCGGCGGATAGCGGACCAAGGCATCTACATCGAGATCTGCCCGACATCGAACCTCTACACCGGCGCCATCTCGACACGCCGCCAGCATCCCGCCCCCGAATTCCGTGAGGCGGGAGTCGCGCTCGTCCTCGGAGATGACAACCCCCGGCAGACCCAGTCCCCGCTGTCTGCCGAGCGAGCTGTCCTGCGCGACGAACTCGGATTCGATGCCGTCGCGCTCGATCGATTGGATGCAGACAGTGTCGAGGCTGCATTCGTCGACGACTCAGTCCGTGCTTTGTGGAGGAGTCGCCTTTTGAGTCCTCGTTGAACGACACGCTTTTTCCGAGTCGGCGAGGGCTGTGCCGATGATCGGTCGGGGTAGTGCGCCGCATAGGTTCGTCTCGACCGGGTACGTCGGCGAGCTGAGAAACCGAGCGCCCGCCCGTCGCAACCTTTGCAGGATTGTGAATTGGGTGGCGCGGGGTGGAGTCCGCTTGCGAACGCCCAGCGCACCGGCTTCGGGGGTGAAGTGGACGTTCGAGACCAGTAGGTGGGATGACGGGTGGAGACCATCGGTTGTAACGAAACGCTACGTACAGTACACTAGGCCAGGACTACTGAAGGAGTTGCCATGACAGATCAACGAGTCCGGGAGTACGGCGCATTCATCGATGGTGAGTTCCGCGCGCTCGGCCCGGTGTGGTTCGAGGCTCGCGAAGCGGCGACGGGCCAGTTGCTCGCGCGCTTGACACGCTCCGGTCCATCGGAGGTTGACGATGCTGTCGAGGCCGCCGACCGAGCTTTCCCGGCATGGGCCGCCTTCCCCGCAGAGCATCGAGCGGGCCTGCTCATGAAGTTCGCCGCGGCAGTCGAGGCGAACGCGGAGCGGCTCGCACGCCTCGAATCGGTCGACACGGGGCGCCATATCCGCGAGATGCGCGAAGACTATGCTGCGACCGTGACGCAACTGCGCTACTTCGCGTCAGTCGTTCTTGCGCACGAGGGATTCGGGCGTCAGCTCGCGTCGGGATACCTTGTGGCAAAGCGCGTTCCGCTGGGCGTGTGCGGACAGATCATCCCCTGGAACGACCCCGCGGTCATGATGGCGTTCAAGATCGCCCCCGCTCTCGCAGCAGGCAACACGGTGGTCCTGAAGCCGGATCGCAATGCGTCGGTGTCGGTGATGGAGATCACCCGCCTCGCCGCGGAGATCTTCCCTCCTGGTGTCCTGAACGTCGTCCCCGGGTACGGGACCGAGGTCGGGTCGGCGCTGACGGCGCATCCGAAGGTCCGCAAGCTCGCCTTCACCGGCAGCACCGAGACCGGTCGAACGGTGGCCAAGGCCGGGTCGTCACGGCTCGTCTCGTCGATTCTTGAACTGGGTGGGAAGAGCCCGAGCATCGTATTCCCCGACATTGAGGACATCGATGCTGTCGTGGCGAACGCGACCTTCGGTGTTCTCATGTGCAACGGTCAGTCCTGCCTCGCGGGAACGCGGCTCTTCGTCCACGCGGAGATCTATGACCGCTTCATGGAGAAGCTCGTCGCACGTTTCCGGTCGCTGCGGGTGGGACCGCCCCTCGACGAAGACACCGACCTGAGCGGCATGATCCACGCCGCGCATGCGGACAAGGTCATGTCGATGATCGAGGCGGGAATCGAAGAAGGAGCCAGGCTCGTGACGGGCGGGCACCGCGCCCATGTGGCCGGCTACGAGAGCGGCAATTTCATCGAGCCCACCATCCTTGAGGTTACGAATTCCATGACAGTCGCGCGGGAGGAGATCTTCGGACCGGTTCTCTGCGTCATCAAGTGGGATGACTACGAGACGATGATCTCGGAGGCCAATGACACGCCCTACGGATTGGCATCGGGGATCTACACCTCGAACCTGAAGAACGCGATGGAGACCGCTGACCGACTCGAAGCCGGAAGCGTATGGATCAATCAGTACTTCAACCTCTCCGGCGGCGTACCCTTCGGCGGATTCAAGGACAGCGGCCTCGGTCGTGAGTTCTGTTTCGAGACGCTGAACGAGTACACCCAGCTGAAGTCCATCACCGTCGCGACGTCGACACCGCCCTCCACCTAAACCCACGGTCGGGCGCCGCGCCCGAGCAGGGAGCCGTGACTACTTGACGGCTCCCTGCTCTTCGTGTGCCTTCCCTGGAGTAATCACATGACCGGTAATGATTCGGCACCTCCATCCGACGGATCCCCGATCGGCCCGATCCATTCCGGGCGATGGAAGTCATTCGCGCTCATTGCGCTCGGGGTCACGTCTCTGGCGCTCCGCCCCTCGCTGACCGCGATCGGTGCGCTGACGCCGGCGATGCTGGCCGGCGGGGAACTGTCCGTGGCGCAACTGGGCTTCCTGGGATCGGTTCCCCTCATCGTCTTCGCGATGTTCTCCTCGATGGTCCCCGCGCTGCTGCATCGGGTGCGGATCACCACGGCGCTGACTGTGGCGATGTCGGCTGTGGTGGTGGGGAGCCTGCTTCGCGTGGCACCCGGTGCTGCGCTTCTCTACGGGGGCACAGCTCTCATCGCTGCCGGGTTGTGCGTCGGGAACGTCCTCCTTCCAGTGGCAGCACGAGCGTTCTTCCCTCACCGCGTCGGCCGTGTGACGGGCATCTGCACGGCGTTGATCTCGGCCGGTGGTGGCGCAGGCGTCGCGCTTGCGCTTCCCCTCGCTGATGGGCTTCGGGCCGGATGGCGAGTGGCGCTCGCTATCACCGCAGCGACCGCGGCCGTCGCTGCGGTCGCCTGGCTGATGCCTGTCCTGCGTGTATACGAGGCCGGCAGGCCTCGTATACACCTTCCTTCTTCATCGACGAAGACGAAGGCGGACGCGAGCACCGTGGTGATGGCAGGTGCTTTTTTCGGCGCGCAGGCGTCGTTCTTCTACCTTGCGGCCTCGTGGCTGCTCCCGCTGCTCATGGAGAAGTCGAATCGCATCGAGCAGGCGACCTTCGGGGTCGGCGCGTTCAGCTTCGCCGGAGTCCTCACATGCCTCGTCGCGCCCTCGTTGGCGCTCGGGAAGGTGGGGCTGCGGGGGATGATCCTCGTCGTCTCGACTCTCCAGATCGTCGGCGCGACGGGCGTGTTCTGCGGAACCGGATTCGTCGCGCTCGGCGGAGCCGTCGTGCTGGCCGTCGGGGTGACCGCGGCGTTTTCTCTCAGCATCGTGATCTTCAGCATCGCTGCCGGATCCGCCCACGCGACGGTCGCTTTGTCGGGGCGAGCCCAGAGCCTTGGCTACACAATCGCCGCGGTCTTCCCCTTTGTCGCCGGCCTCGTGCGCATGCAGACCGGCTCGTGGCTGGTTGTGGAAGCGAGCATGCTCGTATTGGCGGCAGTGACCCTCATCAGCGGCCTCCTTCTCACGACCCGGCAGCGAGGTCTTGGGCGCCGAGACCTGTGAGAGCGTCCGCGTGCCGGAACGCGTCACGCAAACGGACGAGGCCGGTGCATGATGCACCGACCTCGTCCGAGAGTCGCGAGCTCGCGCCCGCGTGGTTGACGCCACGCGTCAGCTGAGCATCGCGAGCATCTCGTCGTAGTTGCCGTTCGCCTCCGCGTTCCGCAACCCCGAAGCGGCCTCGACGATGATCTCCTTGGCCTGCGGGTTCGCCTTCAGCAGAGCGATGACCTCATCGACGAAGGCATCCAGAGGCATAGCGGCCTCCGAGTTCTCCTGGCCCATCAGCGACGTACGGACCCCGGGAGGAGCGATTTCGATGACCTGGATCGAGGTGTCTGCCAACTGCACCCGCATGCTCTCCGTGAAGGAGTGAATCGCCGCCTTCGACGCGTTGTACGTCGGGGTCATCGGAAGCGGGACGAAGGCCAGTGCCGATGTGACCGTCACGATGGTGGCGGATTCCTTCTCGCTCAGGAACGGAATGAACTGCGAAGCGAGTCGGATGGTGCCCAGGATGTTCGTCGTCACCGTTCGCTCGGCGACCTGCAGAGAGTCCGCCGACTTCAGGTCCTCCGGGTACATGATGCCGGACATCGTCACGAGCACGTTGAGCTCCGGGTATGACGACGTGACCTTCTCGAATGCACGCGTGATGGATGCCATGTCGTCGACATCGATTTCGACCGCTCCGAGCTCGGGATGTGCTGCTGTGATCTCATCGAGGCGGTCGCGTCGGCGGCCGCCGACGATGACCTTGTTGCCTTCGGCCGAGAGGCGAATCGCCAGTTCGAGTCCGATTCCGGAGGTTCCGCCGGCGATGAAGATCGTGTTGTCAGAGATTCTCATTTGTCTGTTTCCTTGCTGTTGTGAAGAGAGAAGTGGCTAGTGGGGCTGGATGGTTTCGGGGGGCGGAGACCCTCCCGGGATGATGACCGCTAATGAAGGCCGCCGCCGATGACGATGGTCTCCCCGGTGAGCCAGGACGACTCGTCGGAAATCAGGAAGCAGGCCGCGCCGGCCAGATCGGCAGGAACGCCGATGCGGCCGAGTGGCGTCCGTGCTTCGATCTCGCGCGTGAACGCTTCGGCGGAGAACTCGCTTCGCCGCATGCCGGGGGTCGAAGTGAGTCCGGGATTGATCGAGTTGACCCGGATCCCGCGGGGACCGAGTTCGTTGGCGAGGGTGCGTGTGATCGCGTCCACAGCTCCCTTACTCGCGTTGTAGACCACCGAGCCGGCGGGAGTGAAGGAGGAGACGCTCGACCCGATGTTGACGACACTCGCACCAGCCGTGGAGAAGATCGCGACCGCCTCTCTGATCGCGTGCGTCAAACCGAAGACGTTGAGCGCGAAGTGGTACGCGAATGAATCGTCGGTGACCTCCTCGAGCGGAGCGGTCGCGAAGACCCCGGCTGAGTTGACGAGCGCGTCGATCGTGCCGACATGCGTCGTTACTCGATCGAACAGGTCGTGCACGCCTTCCTCGGTGGCGAGATCGGCCTGGAACGCCGCCGCGCCCGGGGTCAGCGCCTCCAATTCGCCCAACGTGGATGCCGCTGCTGCATGATCTCCGCCGAATGCGATCAGCGTCCTGGCTCCGCGGGCGGCCGACGCGCGAGCGATCTCCTGACCTATGCCCTTGTTTCCCCCGGTGATGAGTATGGTCTTGCCCTCAAGGCTCGTCATTTCTCGCCTCCTTTTGTCGATGTCTGACTTCAACTGTACTGTACGTAGTGTTCACATACAAACGGGAAGGCGCCACGCCATGGGTCGGCGGTCGGCGATACTTGACTCGAGGCCCACGAGGGCGCCAAGCGCGAGGAGAATCCATGGGGCATCAGACTCCCGCCGATGTCAGGGCTGAAGTTTCACGCCTTCCCCAGGGAGCTCGGAGTGCCGCCGTCCACCAGAAGGCATTGAACGCAGCTGCCGATCTGCTCGTCTCCGGTGGTTTGAAGGCGGCGACGGTCGAGGCAGTCTCGGACGTTTCCGGGGTGAGCAAGGTCACGTTGTATCGGCACTGGCCGTCGCGTCAGGCCATCGCCGCCGAAGCTTTCGGTCAACTCATGAGAGAGCACCTCGTGGTGCCGAGGACGGACGATCCGCCCGCCGATCTCGTCTCCTATCTTGTGGATATCGGCGCCTTCTACCGCGGGCCACTGGGCGTCACCTTCGCCGAGCTGGTCGGTGCGTGCGCGAACGATCCGACGACCGCGGCATACTTTCGCACCTTCTTCCTGGACGAGCGTCGCAAGGGGTTCGCCACCTTGGTCGAGCGCTGCGTCGAGTCGGGGTACTTTCGAGCCGATGCCGATATCGACGAGGTGATCGATCTGTTCTTCGGTCCCCTCGTTTATCGCACCCTCGTCGGGCATGCGAGCGTTGATGACAGGGCCGTGAACTCGATCATCAACCATGCGATCCGAGGGCTCAGGGCCGACCCGGGGCCGGCGTGATCCAGTAGCTCCGTGTGGCTTCAGAGAATGCTCGAAAGATCGAGGGCGACGGGCTCTCGCGCGTGACGCGTCGGGGTTGATCGAATCGACGGCGAGCCGTACCCGGCCTCAGCGGTGAGCGCATCGACTCGATGTCCGCATTCCAGTCGAGGGCGGAGCCGCACTGTGCGGCGTGTCCGTGATCGCGCCACCCGGGTTGGTCGTGCTCCAGGTTTCCGATCGCTTCGGGCTGTGTGGGCGTTCGCGCGCGTCCAGCGCAGTGACGCCTTCGGAATGCAGGTCATCCGGAGTCCTCGCGCCGCCAAAGAACCTCTTGACACGGCATCCGCCCCGTCGTAACCTACAACCAAATGGTTGTACAAAGAGAACTCAGCGAAGCGGAGATCGACCGTGTGTTCCACGCATTGGCGGCCTCGACCCGACGGGACATCCTCCGCCGGACGATCGAGCGAGAGCAGTCGGTGTCGACCCTCGCGGTCGACTACGAGATGTCGTTCGCGGCGGTGCAGAAGCACGTGGCTGTGCTCGAAGCCGCGAATCTCATCGTCAAGCGCGCCGAAGGACGCGAGCGGCTCGTCCGCGCGAATCCCGAGATGATCGCCCGCGCCAAAGCGCTCCTCGCCCGCTACGAAGAGCTCTGGCGGGCACGTATCGCCCGCCTCGACGATCTGCTGGCCGAACCGCCGGCATCCCCCACCGCACGAACCGAACAAGGAGAGTGAAATGCCTGTCACCGATGTCACCACCGACACCGAGAACCTGACCATGACGGTCACCGCGGATTTCGCAGCACCCGTCGAGCGGGTCTGGAGCGCCTACAGCGACCCGCGCCAGCTCGAGCGCTTCTGGGGTCCTCCCGGATGGCCGGCGACGTTCACCTCCTGGGACCACACCGTCGGCGGCCGCGCGAACTACACGATGAACGGGCCGCGGGGCGAGCGCTCCTCTGCGTCGTGGGAGTTCCTCGCGATCGAGGCACCGAGCCGTTTCGAGGTGATCGACACTTTCGCCGATGAAGACGGCAAGCCGCTCGCGGACTTCCCCGCAACGCGCATGACGTTCGACTTCGAGCCGACCGCCGAGGGCACCCGCATGGTCTCGACGAGCCACTTCCCCTCCGTCGAAGCGATCGAACAGCTCGTCGGAATGGGCATGGTCGAGGGTCTGAAGATGTCGATGGCCCAGCTCGACACCGTCCTGCAGGACCTCCGCGACTACGCGCAGGGCAAGGGCACCCGGGTCGAGCTGCTCGACGACACCCACGTGCGCATCACGCGTCTCGTCGACGGTCCGCGCGAGTTGGTCTGGCGCGCGTTCAACGAGGAGGAGCTGATGCGCCGGTGGATGCTCGGGCCGGACGGATGGGAGATGACCGAGTGCGTCATCGGCACCGAACCGGGCCAGAGCTACCGCAATTCCTGGGTACCCGTGGGCGACACCGAGGGGCAGCCCTTCGGGTTCGAAGGCGAAGTACTGCTCATCGATGCCCCGCGCCGGGCCGTCACCACCGAGCGGATGCAGGGCATGGCGAGCCCCGAGACGCTGAACGACCTCAACCTCTACGAGGAGGACGGCGCGACGCTCATCACCGCCCTCATCGAGTACCCCGACAAGGAGACGCGCGACATGATCCTCGCCACCGGCATGGCCGACGGCATGGAGGCCTCGTACGCTCGCCTCGAGCGGGAGCTGCTCACGGTCTGACCGTTCACAACTCCTCAGAATCCGGCCGGTTCCCTCGGGAATCGGCCGGATTTCTGCGTCTACCGCCAGATTCGTGAGGACCCGGAGTGCACCCTGCCCGGATACTCTCGGCGCCGCTTCCGCCGAAAGACGCAACCGCGCCCTCCACCGATCCCAAACCCGTGCATCTTCAGAGCCGACGGTGCCGCCCTGGGGCGACCGGGTTCCATCTCACGCCGGAAGTCCGGCCCCCTCGCCGATTCGTAGCTTCGAGTCGCGGCACCAAAGACGGTCCGCGAAACCAACGATCGGAGATTCACATGGGTTGGCTCAAATGGGCGAAGAAGATCTACGAGCTGGTCAAGTACATCGGTGGCAAGGTCGGTTCGTGGGGCGCTGCCAAGACCAAGAAGATGATCGCCTGGGTCTGGGACAACAAGGGCACCATCTACAAGTGGCTTGAGCGCGGCTCGACGATCGCCTGGATCGCCGGCGAGATCTACCGCCGCCTGTTCGGCTGAGCATGTCGACTCGGTGCGGCCGGTTGCAACTCACCGGCCGCACCGAATCATCCTTACGACGGTAGAACGACGACGAGCAAGGACGAATGATGGTACTCATGACGACGGACCGGATGACAGACGCGGATGCCGCGGTGCGACACCGCATTCCTGGACCGCAGAGCCACGGCACACACCGCCTCGCACCCGCAGCATTGCGCTACCAGAACACGTCCGACATCATCCTCGCCGCCGTCGGCACCCCGCTTCTCGCGGCGGCCACGCTGCTCATCCCCGACCTGACCTGGCGCCTGTGGATCCTCATCGGTCTGGGCCTCTTCACCGTCGTCGGACTCGTGATCGACATCCCGTTCGTGAACAGGTGGGAAGTGCGCAACACCTCATACACGGTCACACCAGAGGTTGTCTTCATCCGCCGCGGACTCCTCGTGCGCCGCACCACCACCCTCTCCACCGCGCAGATCCTCAACGTCGAGATCGTGCAGGGGCCGCTGCTGCGGGCGTTCGACCTCGTCAAGGTGCGCTTCACCTGCATTGCCGATGTCGAGGGCGTCACCGGTGTCACCGAAGACGCCGCCCGCGAGATCCGAGACACCATCCTCGCTTCGCAGAACGGCACCGACCGTGTCTGAACGACCTTCCGCCCCGACCGAGGCGTCCGAGCGGCTGCCGCTGTCCTACCTCGGCGCTTCGTATCTCGCTCATGCTGTCACCACGATCGGCACGGTCGTCGCCATCACCGTGTTCCTCCTGAACCCGGATATCTGGCCGGGGCAGTGGGCCATCGCCGTCTTCGGCGCCATCTTCCTGTTCCGGATGATCGACCCCATCTACGAATGGGGCACGACCCGCATTCGCCTGTCGGCGGACGAACTGACCGTGACGAACGGCTTGATCAACCGCCGCACTCGCAGCATTCCTTGGCACGCGGTCCGCACGGTCGAGAGCACAGCGCCGTGGGCGCACCGCCTCTTCAGCCTCGTGCGGGTGCGCATCGCGCAGGGTGGCGATCTCAGCACCCAGGTCACGCTCGCCGGAATCACCCGCGAACTGCGTGACACGATCCTCGAGTACTCGCCTGTGCCTGACACCGGCGCCGTCGAACCCGAAGCGGATGCCGACGACGATCGGCCGGAACGCGAGTTCTCCGCGCAGAACGCCGCTGCGGCCCTGAACGCCGCTGCCGCCGCTCGAACGGTTCGCGACGAGGCGACGCGTCGGCCCGCGAGCGTCACCGGCACCCCAGACACCGTGCTCTACCGAGCGACGCTCCTCGATCTCGTGGTCGCCAGCATCCTCTTCGGCCGCTTCGCCTTCATCGGCGTCGCGATCGCCTTCGCTCTCTACGAGCAACTCGAAAGGTTCGGCCTCCTGGGCATCCTGACGTTCTTCCAGGGTGGTGGAGCGATCGGATTCGCGGTGTTCGTGGCACTCGTGATCATCGGGATCGGCATCACCGCCAGCGTCGTCCGCTACGCACGCCTGGAGGTACGTCGTGTCTCCGATGGCGCCATCATCGTCACGTACGGACTCGTCGAGACGCACGAGCGCGTCATCGATACCGCCGCCATCACCGGAGTCGTGCTGCAGCGGAACATTCTCGAGATGCTCCTCGGGCGGGTCCGGTTGGCTCTGCTTACCACCGACACCAGTCAGCAGTTCGGCGCGAATCTCCTGCTGCCCTCGCTGCCCCGCGCCACCGTCGCGCGTATCCTCGCCGCCGGGTTCGGCGACCGGGTGCCGGAGAGCAACCTTGCCACTCGTCGCCGACTGCCACTGCTGCCCGCACTCGTGTTCGCAGTCGTCACTGCTCTCGCGTCTGCTCTCGGCTGGTGGCTGCACAGCACCGGCGTGGCTCTCGGGCTCGCGATCGTCGCGGGTCTGATCGGCTGGGCCGTTCTCGTCGTCTTCGCGAGACCTCTCGTCACGCGGCTCGATTACGACACATCCCGCGGCACGGTCGCGCTGCGGGCGTTGTTCATCGTGGACCGCGAGACCTACCTCGATGCGCTCGCCATTCATCTCGTCAACAGCACGGTCTTCGGCGGACGCACCCGATACGTCACCGTGCACTACTACGCGGGAGAGGCCCGTCAGCGCGGGAGCGTGTGGTTCTCCGAGCAGGAGATCGACGCGCTGCAGAACCGACTCGGCGATCGCGAGCAGCGCGCGGAGCGCATCCGCCGGGCGCGCGAGAACGCTGCTGCACGGCGGGAGGCGCTGAGCGAGATCGACGCGCTGGTCGGCGCCAAGGAGTGAGCGGCGACGTCAGGAGATGTCGACGAGGCCGGCCTTGGCGGCCTTGACGAGCACCTGCACGCGATCGCGCACGTTCCATTTCGTCATGATGCGACGCAGGTGCGACTTGACCGTCGCCTCCGACAGGAAGAGCTGCTGGGCGATCTCGGCGTTGGACATGCCGTCTGCGAGCAGTTGGATGACATTCTGCTCGCGCTGCGAGACCGTTTCCGAGGCGCTCAGTGGAAGCGACGCCCGCACCGCGGCGTGCTTCGATACGGAGCGAACCAGCTCCTGCGCGACAGAGGGCGAGAGCACGTAGCCACCCTCTTGGGCGTTCCGGATCGCCGACACGATCTGGTCGGGCTCGGTGTCCTTGACGAGGAAACCGACGGCGCCGGCGTTCAGCGCCTCGATCACCGCGTCATCCGAGCTGTACGTGGTCACGGCGATCACTCGTGTCCCCGGTACCTGCTCGCCGAGCTGCCGGATAGCGGTCAAGCCGTCTCCTCCCGGCATCCGGAGGTCCATCAGCACCACATCCGGCTGCAGTTCGAGGCACCGGGCGACGGCGGACGGTCCGTCCTGCGCCTCGCCGACCACGTGCATGCTCGGGGCAGTGTCGACGAAGATCGTGAGCGCGCGACGGACGAGAGCTTCGTCATCGACGATGAGTACACGGACGTCACGCACGTGCACAGTTTAGGCAACGGGTTGACGAGAACATATGGGGAGAAGTCCCCAGGGGCCGACCGGGCGCCGCAGCGGACCGGTCGCGGGCGAGAATGCGTCGAAAGGATGAATCGGGCGGCGCCGGCTCCATGCCAGGATCATGCATGGCGGACCGGACCGGTCGGCTATCGGAACACCCGAAGGAGCGTGCCGTGATCTTCATCGTCCCCGCCAAGAACCAGATGTGGCCAGTCATCTGCCAGTGGCTGCGGATCTGCTACTGAGCGAAGACCGCCCGGTCGCGTTGCTGCGACCGGGAACGGCGCTCCGCGTCGACTTCTGGAGGTTCGTCCCGCTGGCACGCTCGGTGCGGGTCGTGCTGGTCATCCTCGTCGCGGTGACTGCGGCGATCGAGGCGTTGCTGCGCGCGTCGGGGGAGCTGGGTGGAGGGGCGCTGTCGTTCACGTCGTCGTTGCTGGTCACATTCAGTCTGCTGCTGATGGCGTGGTGTCCGCCGGTCTCGGCAGCTGCCCTTCTCCTCTCCGGCTTCGTGGCCGTGGCAGCGGGGGAAGGCGGGAGCTATCTCACGGCGCTCTCAGCCGGCGTCGGACTCGTTCTCTTCACCTGCAGCGTCGGACTCTCGTTCGCGTTCTGCGCGACAGGTCTGGCCTGGATCGTCGCCGTTGCAGTGATACCCCCAGGGCTCCGCACGGGTGGCGTGCTCACGGTGTTCGTCATCGCCCTGTCGTCGGCGGTTATCGGCCGGGGCATCCGGATGGTCGTCGACCGCAACTACTCCCTGCGACGGGAGCTCGACTCGCAGGCCGAGCGGCTCGCTCTCGAGCTGCAGGCCGAGCGAAATCGCATCGCCGACGAACTGCACGACGTCATCGCTCACGACATCGCCATCGTCGCCATGCACGCCCGGGTGCTCGAGCGCTCGGACGACGCTTCGGTGCGTTCCGCCTCGCAGCGGGCGATCTCGGATGCCGCCGGGCAGGCCCTCGCCGACACCAGGCGCATCCTCCATCTGATCCACGGCAGTACCGATGTCCCGGAACCCTCCCGCGCCGCGACGGCCGATATCCGCACGGTTCTCGGGGAACTGGAAGGAGAGCTGCGCGCCCTCGGCGACGACGTCGTGGTCGAGATCAACGATGGGCCCGCGCTCGCGAAGAGCATCGACGCAGCACTGGCGCGGGTGGCGCGGGAAGCAGTCCTGAACATCGTCAAGCATTCGGCGTCGCCGCGCACCGTCGCGCTGCTGCTGACGTTCCCCCGCGACGCCGTGACGTTGCGCGTCGTGAACAGTCCGCACCGCCCGGGCACGCCCTCCCTCTCGTCGTCCGGGTTCGGGCTCGCGCGACTCAGGGAACGTGCGGCGCTCCTCGGGGGGAGCTTCCATGCCGGCGCCGCCGAGGGAGTCTGGTCCGTGGTCGCGACCCTGCCGCAGCGCTGAGGTCGAGCGGTTCGCGCGGCCGGCCGGATTCGGTCAGCCCGGCAGGATCTCGCGGATCTGCACCGCGATCTCTTCGACGATCTCATCGATCGAACGCTCGGCGTTGACGGTCGCAGCCATGCTGACGAACATGATCGCCGAGACGACATGAGCGAGCGTGCGAGCCGCTTCGGGGGTCACCCGTCCGTCACGCACGATGACCTCGGCGAGGAGCTCCTCGGTCTGGTACGTGAGGCTGAGGGCCGTGCTGTGGTGCGGCTCCTCCGGATCGCCGAAGATCATCTCGCGGAGGTAGGTGCGTCCATTGTCGATCTGCTTGCGGTTGCACTCGACGACCGGACGGATGACGGCCAGGGCGCCGTCATGCACGGTCTGCGTGGCCGCGGCATCGGTGCGACCCTGCTCGAGCGCCGCGGCGTACATCGAGTTCTGCACGAGCAGCAGGAGCTCGCCCTTCGTCTTCGCGTAGAGGAAGAGCGTTCCGGTGCCGATGTCGGCGCGGTCGGCGATCTCCTGCGTCGTGACATCGTCGACCCCGCGGTCTGCGAAGAGTTCGCTCGCCGCCGCGGTGATGCGCTCGAGCTTGTCGAGCTTGTTGCGCTCGCGCCGACCCAAAGCGGGGGTGTCGACAGTCATTGGTGTCCTCGAGAACGGTATCGATAGCGTCTGACGATTCTCCCACGGCGGTCGAGCGGGCCGAACTCGGCTCTCGCGTCGTGGGATGCGCGAGTCATCGGGTGAGGAACTCGACTGCTGTCGGCGCGAACTGCTCGTGGTGCTGGAAGATGCCGCCGTGGCCGGAATTCGGGTAGATGACGAGTTCGGAACCGGCGATGCGCCGATGCAGATCCTCGGACAGCACCGAGGGGACCATCCGGTCGTTGTCGCCGTTGGCGATGAGCGTCGGCTGCGTGATCCGCGACAGATCGGATGGAGCCGAGCGACCGAAACGCTGGATCGCCTTGAGCTGAGTCTGGAACGCCTTCGTGCCGATCGCCGCATCCCGATCCACCGTGCGCTCGGAGAGACGCCGGATGAACGCCTTGCCGGCACGCTTGCCCGAGGCATCCCGGTTGAAGAAGAGGAACTCCTTCGGATCCGAGCGGGTCAGCGTCGCCCGGACGATATCCCCGTACGTTGTGCGGGCGACCTTGTCCATGTCCTTGCCACCCCGAGGGCCGGTGCCGGTCAGGATCAGCCTTCGCACCAGATTCGGATGCTTGATGACGAGATCCTGAGCGATCATGCCACCCATCGAGAACGAGAACACGTCGATCGTGTCGTAGCCCAACGCCGTGATGAACGCGTACGCGTCGTCGGCTGCCGCCTCCAGCGTGCTCGGCACCGTGCCGCTCGAGGCGCCGACGCCGCGCTGGTCGAAGGTGATGACGTGCCGGTGCTCGGCGATGGGGTCGATGATCCGGGGATCCCAGTTATCGAGCGTCGCGGCGAGGTGGACGAAGAACACGACCGGGATGCCGCCCTTCGGGCCGAGCTCGCGGTAGGCGTAGGTGACGCCTCCGGCGGTGATGGTCTTGGCCGGTGCCTGGGCGTACGACGTGATGACAGGTTTGTTCGAGGTGCTGTTCATGATGGTGCTCCTTGCTCGTGGGATGGTGTGGGGTGCGGGCGCTGCAGAGGTACGATCAGGGGTTGCTGATCACGGCCTTGCCGCGGATGCCGCCGGCCGTCAAAGACTCGAGGGCCTGGACGGTCTCGTCGAAGGGGAAGACGCGTCCGACGACGGGACGGATGGCGCCGCCGTCGATGAGCGCCGTGATCTCGCGCAGCTGTTCGCCGCTCGCGCGCATGAACAGGAACTGATAGCTGACGCCGAGTCGCTTCGCCTGCTTCCGGATCTTGCTGCTCAATCCGGCGACGGCGATCCGCAGCAGCGGGTTGAGTCCGGATGCTCTGGCGAACTCGGGTGTGGGCGGCCCGGCGATGCTGATGGCCTTTCCGCCGGGGCGCAGGACGCGGAGCGACTTCTCGAGGTTCTCGCCGCCGAGGCTGTCGATGACGAGGTCATAGCCGCTGAGTGCCTGCTCGAAGTCCTCACTGCGATAGTCGATGACCCGGTCGGCGCCGAGTTCCCGGACGAACGACGCGTTCGACGCGCTGGCCGTGGTCGCCACGTACGCACCCAGATGCTTCGCGAGCTGGATCGCGATGGAACCGACGCCGCCTGCCCCGGCGTGCACGAGCACCTTCTGGCCGGCGTGCACGTCGCCGATTTCGACCAGTGCCTGCCACGCCGTCAGTGCGACGAGCGGCAGCGAACCGGCCTCGTCCATGATGATCGATGCCGGCTTGAGCGCGGCATCGTCTTCGTGGATGGCGATCCGTTCGGCGAAGCCTCCGATGCGTCCGTCGTGGGTCCTCGCATAGACCTCATCGCCGGGCGTGAACCGGCGGACGGCGGCACCCACTCGAATGACGACGCCGGCCACGTCGTGGCCGAGAGTGATCGGCAGCCGGTAGGGCAGGATCGCCGTGAACTCACCCAGGCGGATCTTCTCGTCGAGCGGGTTGAGCCCGGCGGCCTGCACTCGAACGAGAATGTCGTGCTCGCCGACGACGGGTTCCGGCACATCCGCCTCGTGCAGTGGGGTCTTGTACTTCGAGAGGATGAACGCTCTCATGGCTGATGCTCCTTCGGCTCCGCGGATGCGGGTTCGATCAAGATAACGAGTGAACTCAATTATGAGTAAACTCAGTTATCTTGTCAAGAAGGGCCGCCTGCCCATCGGATGCCGTCGGCTTTCCGGGCGCGCCGAAGGGGTCGCCGACGGTGCCCGTGGTGACGAGGGTGTGCTCGGGGTGAACCCGAGGCTCAGATCAAGCGGCGCAGTGCCTCTTCGAGGGAGACGCCCTGGGCGGCAGCGCGATCCTGCAGGCGGGCGTGCTCGGGGCCGGAAAGTGTGAGGCGCAACTCGATCGGATCCGCCAGGGGGGCATCGAGGCCGTCGAGGAGATCGGACATCTCCGCCCAGAGCGGTGCTGCTGCCGCAACGGATGCGGATGCGGATGCTGCGGGGTGCTGCCCGGAGGCGGCGCCGCGATCGGCCGAAGTCTCGGCATCCGCTCGTGCGGTGGCTGCCCCGGCCGCGACGGGCGCCGATGCCGCGACCGCGGCACCCGCGCCTCCGGCGCCGACGAACCCGGGTCCGCGGCGGGGTTCCTGCTTCTGCTGGTACGCCTTCGCGGCGGCGTTCGCCCGCTCATCGGCGGCCTCGTTCAGCGGGTGCCCGGCGTGCCCCTTCACCCACTCGAAACGGATGTCGCGTCCGCGCATCGCCTCGTCGATACCCTCGATCAGCTCGCGGTTGAGCACCGGCCCACCATCGGCCTTGCGCCATCCGCGGCGCTTCCAACCCGGCATCCACTTGGTCACCGAGTCGATCACGTAGCGGCTGTCGCACTCGATCACGAGCTTCTCGTCACTGCCGGCTGTCGCCCGAAGCAGTTCGAGCACGGCCTGCAGCTCGCCCTGATTGTTCGTGCCGTGCGGCGATCCGCCGGCCGCCCAGTTCGCGTCGTCGATGTACCAAGCCCAGCCGTTCGGGCCCGGATTGCCCAGGGCGGAGCCGTCTGCGGCGGCGGTGATCGTCATCCCTCCACCGTAACGGTGGCCGGGTGGGTGCTCCGGCGCGTCCGGGCGTGCGCTTCCCACGGAGAATCGCACCTACTTCGCAGGAATTCCTCGGATTCGTGCGAAGAAGGCGCAGAAGTCCGGCAGAGCGCAGAGCGCGCCGCGGGCTCAGTCCTCGGGGTCCTTCGGCTCGGCATCCTCGATCACGACCGCCTCCGGTGCGGGCGGCGCGACGGGGAACACGATCGAGCTGACCGAGGCGCCGAGCCCCACGGTCAGCGGGTCGACCGACGAGGTCGAGAGCGTGTCGACCTGGTCCTCGTCGCCGCGCGGCTCCGCGGGCAGGCCGGCCCACACGTTCTCTTGTTCTTCCGGTCGGTTCTGGAACAGTCCCATGAGTCCATTGTGCGCCGTCAGCGGCGTTGCGGGCCGAACTCCCGCGCCGGCGCCGTGAGGGGACGCACCTGGTCGCATCGTTCGCCCAGTGGTGACCATCTGCGACCCTCGTGTGGAGGGTGCGCGCCGTGAGGGGACGTACTTGGTCGCGTCGGCGGTCGAGAGGCGACCATCTGCGACCCGCGCATGGAGGAAGCGCACCGGGAGAGGACGTACTTGGTCGCATCATTCGCCGAGAGACGACCATCTGCGACCGTCGCTGCGCCGGCCGCTGACTCAGAGCAGTTCGTAGATGGTGGCGTTGGCCATGCCGCCGCCCTCGCACATCGTTTGCAGTCCGTAGCGGATGCCGTTCGCGCGCATGTGGTGCAGCAGCGTCGTGGTGAGTCGTGCGCCGGATGCTCCGAGCGGATGCCCCAGTGCGATCGCACCGCCGCGCGGATTGACCTTCGCCGGGTCCGCGCCGGTTTCCTGCAGCCAGGCGCCGAGCACGGACGCGAACGCCTCGTTCACCTCGAACGCTCCGATGTCGTCGACCGAGAGCCCGGCCCGTTGCAGCACCTTCGCGGTCGCCGCGATCGGACCGGTCAGCATCATGATCGGGTCCGATCCGACCACGGCGACGCTGTGCACCCGGGCGATCGGCGTCAGTCCCAGAGACGCGGCCTTCGCGCTCGTCATCATGAGCACGGCCGCCGCACCGTCGGAGATCTGCGAGGCGTTGCCCGCCGTCACGAGCCCGTTCTCGACGAACGGGCTCGGCAACGTCGCCAGCTTCTCGAGCGTGCTCCCGGGGCGGATGCCCTGATCCGTGACCACGTCACCGACGGGAACGATCTCCTCTGCGAAGAGTCCGCGCTGCACGGCATCCGCCGCCCGCGCATGCGACTCGACCGCGATGCTGTCGAGATCGGTGCGGCTGAGACCCCACTTCGCGGCGATCAGCTCGGCGCCGACGCCCTGATTCCCCAGGTTCGGGTACCGCTCGTGCATGAGCGTGCCGAAGGGGTCGAGGCCTCCGGTGCTGGAGAACATCGGCGTACGAGACATCACCTCGACGCCGCCGGCGATCACGACGTCGGCGTATCCGGCGATGAGCGATGCCGCGGCATCCTGGATCGCCTGCTGTGAGGACCCGCACTGTCGATCGACCGTCCGGCCCGGCACTGACTCCGGAAGCCCGGCCGCGAGCACGGCGTTGCGCCCGACGTTGAAGGACTGCTCGCCGACCTGCGACACGCACCCCCAGATGACGTCGTCGATCAGTGCCGGATCGATCCCGGTCTCGGCGAGGACGGCGCGGATCGGGTAGGTGGAGAGATCGACCGAATGGATGCCGGACAGAGCGCCCTTCTCGGGCTTGCCGACGCCGACCGCGGTACGTTTCGCGGCGACGATGACCGCGTCATTCGTGCTCATGGGGGCGAGCCTACTCGCCCGTTCAGAGTCCGAGGCCGCGCGCGATCAGCATCAGCTGGACCTCGGTCGTGCCCTCGCCGATCTCGAGGATCTTCGAGTCGCGGTAGTGCCGAGCGACCGGGTACTCGTTCATGAAACCGTTGCCGCCGAAGATCTGCGTCGCGTCGCGGGAGTTGTCCATCGCAGCCTCGCTCGCGACGAGCTTCGCGATCGCCGCCTCCTGCTTGAACGGCTTGCCGGCCAGCAGCAGAGCAGCCGCCTGGTAGTAGGCACGTCGGGCGACGTGGGCGCGCGCCTCCATCCGAGCGATCTTGAAGGCGATCGCCTGGTGACTGCCGATGTTCGTGCCGAAGGCGTGGCGCTCCTTCGCATAGCGGACGCTCTCGTCGACGCATCCCTGCGCCGCACCGACCGCGAGCGCGGCGATCGCGATGCGCCCCTCGTCGAGGATGCGCAGGAAGTTCGCGTAGCCGCGGCCGCGCTCGCCGAGGAGGTTCTCGCTCGGGATCCGCAGGTCGTCGAAGGCGAGGCCATGCGTGTCGGAGGCGTTCCAGCCGACCTTGTCGTAGGGCGGAGCGACCGTCAGCCCCGGGGTGCCGGCGGGAACCAGGAACGTGGAGATCTCCTTACCCTTGGCGGTCTCGCCGGTGACCGCGGTGAGCGTGATGAGAGAGGTGATGTCGGTGCCGGAGTTCGTGATGAACTGCTTGCTGCCGTTGATCACCCACTCGTCGCCGTCTTGCTTCGCGGTGGTGCGGGTGCCGCTGGCGTCGCTGCCGGCATCCGGTTCGGTCAGGCCGAAGGCCCCGAGCGCCTCACCCGAGGCGAGCTGGGGGAGCCACTGCTGCTTCTGCTCCTCGGTGCCGAAGCGGTACACCGGCATCGCACCGAGCGAGACGCCGGCCTCGAGGGTGATCGCCACGCTCTGGTCGACCTTCGCGATCTCTTCGAGGGCGAGGCAGAGGGCGAAGTAGTCGCCGCCCATGCCGCCGTACTCCTCGGGGAACGGCAGGCCGAACAGGCCCATCTCGGCCATCCCGGCCACGACCTCGTAGGGGAACGAGTGCTCCCGGTCGTGCTTCGCAGAGACGGGAGCGACGACCTCGTTCGTGAAGTCGCGCACGGCCGCCGACAGCTGGCGGTACTCGTCGGGAAGCTCGGACTGCAGCGACTCGGACATGGGGACCCACTTTCCCTCGGGCACGCTTGGTAAACGATCGATAACTGAAATATAGGTTATCGACCGTTTACCGGAATGTCCAGGGGGCGGTAGCATCGGGACGTGATGGCAACGGCGCGAGCAACGGGGAAGGCGCGGACGCGCCGGCGGTTCCTCGACGCCGCCGCGCGGCTCTTCGCTGAGCGCGGATTCCACGCCGTCTCCATCGGTGAACTCGGGGCGGCGATCGGCGTCAGCGGACCGGCGCTCTACCGGCACTTCCCGAGCAAGGAGGCGATGCTCGAGGAGATCCTGCTCGGCATCAGCGAGTACCTCCTGCAGGGGGGCAAGGACATCGTCGAGAAGCCGCACGATTCCGACGAGGCGCTGCTGCGCGACCTGGTCGACTTCCACCTCGAGTTCGCGCTCGCGCATCGCGACATCATCCGCGTGCAGGATCGAGAGCTCGGTACTCTCCCCGACGAGGCGAACCGGCGCGTGCGGATGCTGCAGCGCCAGTACCTCAACCTCTGGGTTGACGTCGTCAGCCGCATCCGCCCCGCCGTGCCGACCGCGCACCTGCAGATCGTCATGCACGCGGTCTTCGGCCTGCTCAACTCGACCTCGCACAATCCCGACAACGCCGAGTCTGATGACGTGCGCGACATCCTCGCGTCGTCGGCTCTCCGGGTGCTCGCCGCGTCCTGAGGTCTCTGGGCTCTCTCTCCTCGGGAGGGGTCGCGTATTGCCGCCTCACGCGACCGGAAGCGGCAATCTGCGTCCCCTGTTGGCTTCGGGTGCGACACGAACTTCGCAGATCTGCGCGAACTTCGCAGAGATTCGGCGGATGCCTGCGAGATTGCTGCTGTTCTGCGAGATTGCAGGCAGGCAGGTGAGCGCGGGACTAACGCCCGAGGATGGCGCGGGCCTGGCGCAGCACGGGCTCGTCGACCATCTTCCCCTCGAAGCGGAACACCCCGGGCTGCACGGCGGCCTCGGCGAGCACGCGCTCGGCCCATGCGGCCTCTTCCGGCGTCGCGGCGAATCCGTCGCGGATGACGGCGGCCTGCGACGGGTGGATGCAGGCCGTGGCGTCGAAGCCGCTGGCGGCGGCATCCGACACCTCGTCCTGAAGACCGGAGGTGTCCGCGATGTCGACGTGCACTGCGTCGATGGCGAGCTTCCCGGCGGCCTTCGCGGCGATGAGCACCCGCGAACGCGCGTAGCGGGCGACGTCGCGGTAGCGGCCGTCGTCGTATCGACTCGAGCGCCCGCCCATGCTCGCGATCAGATCTTCCGCACCCCACATCAGGCCGATCACGGCCGGATGCGCAGCGATCTCGCCCGCGCGCTCGACGCCGGTCGCCGTCTCGCAGAGCGCGAGCACCCGGTAGCCGCCGGCGTGCAGAGCATCGAGGTCGGTGGTGCTCTCGGTCTTGGCGAGCATCACGGTGCGGTACTCGGTGCGAGCCAGCGTCTCGAGGTCGAGCGGATGCTCGGCGGTGGTCGCCGGATTCACCCGCACGATCACGCGGGCGGGATCGAGAGCGGATGCCGCCACCTGCTCCCGCGCGGCGGGCTTGTCGTCGGGCGCCACGGCGTCTTCGAGGTCGAGGATGACCGAGTCGGCCGCTGCGAGCGCCTTCTCGTACCGGTCGCCGCGGTCGCCGGGGCAGAACAGGAGAGCGGGACCGTTCATCAGGACTCCTCGGATGCCGGCTCGGCGTCGGATGCCGGCTCGGCCTCGGATGTCGCAGGCAGGCACTGCATCAGCGTCGACCTGGTCGCGACCGCGACGACCGTGCCGTCCTGGTTGCGCATGGTGTGCTCGAACTGCACGATGCCCTGGGTGGGCCGCGACGACGAGCGCCGCTTCGACACGATCAGCGTCTCGGCGTACAGGGTGTCGCCGACGCGGACGGGCGCGGGGAACGACACGTCGCTGAAGCCGAGGTTCGCGACGATCGTGCCCATGGTCAGCTGCGACACCGAGAGTCCGACCAGGGTCGACAGGGTGAACATGCTGTTCACCAGCCGCTCGCCGAACTCGGTGCCGGCGCTCCACGCGGCATCCAGATGCAGCGCCTGCGTGTTCATCGTGAGCGTCGTGAAGAGAACGTTGTCGGCCTCGGTGACCGTGCGGCCAGGGCGGTGCAGGTACACCGAACCCTCTTCGAACTCCTCGAAGTAGAGTCCGCGCTGCTCGATGCGCTGGCCACTCATCGCTGCTCCCTCTCGTCACTGTCGTCGGCGTCACCGGCATCGGCGGATGCCGCGGGGGTGATGACGGCGAGCGTCTGCCCTCGCGACACGGTATCGCCCTGAGCGGCGCGCAACGACACGGTGCCGGAGACGCCGGCGCGCAGCACGTGCTCCATCTTCATGGCCTCGACGACGATCACCGGGTCGCCCTCCTCGACATGCGCGCCGTTCTCGACCGACACCAGCACGACCGTGCCCGGCATCGGCGAATCGAGCTGGGGGACGCTGGCCGCATCCTCGCCGGCGCCGTGCGCGAGGCGCTCGACGGCGACGTCGAAGACCGCGCCGCCGTGTGCGACCGCGACCCGGCCGGTCGACGTCATCGCAGAGATCGTGCGCGCCTCGCCGGCGATGTCGATCGTGTATCGGTGGTCGCCGCGGGGGCGGACGGATGCCGCGACAGGGGCGGCGTCCGCCGTAGGCTCGTCGCCGACCGGCTCGACCCGCACCGAGAGTCCGGTGCCCGATCCGGACACGAAGGCCACGCGACGGTGCACGCCGGAGTGCAGCGCATAGCGCCGCGGCGCAGCATCCCCGAGGCGCCAGCCGTCATGCCGCCGCCACGGGTCACCGCCGACCGGTGCCGCAGAGTCGAGCAGTAGTGCCGCCTCGGCGAAGACCCGGTCGCCGGCCTCGGCGAACGCGATGTCGTCGAGCCGTCGGGCGATCAGGCCGGTGTCGAGATCGCCGGCGACCACCTCGGGCAGCTCGAGCAGCAGGCGCATGAACTCCACGTTCACCGGGAACCCGAAGACAGCGGTCTCATCGAGCGCGCGCACCAGGCGACGACGGGCCTCGTCGCGGGTCGCGCCCCATGCGATGACCTTGGCGAGCATCGGGTCGTAGTCGATCGAGACGTCGAGTCCGGTGTCGATGGCGGTGTCCACCCGGATGCCGGGCCCGGCCGGATGCGAGACCAGGTCGACGTGACCGCCGGTGGGCAGGAAGCCCGCCGGCGGGTCCTCCGCGTAGACGCGCGCCTCGATGCTGTGGCCGTTCAGCACGACATCGTCCTGGGCGATGGCGAGGACCTCGCCCGCTGCGATGCGCAGCTGCTGCTCGACGAGATCGATGCCGGTGATCTGCTCGGTGACCGGATGCTCCACCTGCAGCCGCGTGTTCATCTCCATGAAGAAGAACTCGTCCGGCCGAGTCGCCTCGACGATGAACTCGACCGTGCCGGCGCCCTCGTAGGCGACACTGCGGGCGGTCTCGCAGGCGGCGAGACCGATCGCGGCGCGGGTCGTCGCGTCGAGCAGCGGCGACGGCGCCTCTTCGATGACCTTCTGATGGCGTCGCTGCAGCGAGCACTCGCGCTCGCCGAGGTGGATCACATTGCCGTGCCGGTCGGCGAGCACCTGCACCTCGATGTGCCGGGGCGTCGTGAGGTAGCGCTCCAGGAACAGCGAGTCGTCGCCGAAACTGGCCTGTGCCTCACGGCGCGCGGCGGCGATCGCCGCCGCCAGTTCTCCGGCTTCGGAGACGACGTGCATGCCCTTGCCGCCGCCGCCGGCAGAAGGCTTGATGAGCAGTGGGTAGCCGATGCCCGGCGCCGCGTCGATGAGGTCGGCGTCCGCCAGCCCGACGCGCGCGATGCCGGGGACTGTCGGTACATCGCGGGCGGAGACCGTGTTCTTCGCGGTGATCTTGTCGCCCATCGTGCGGATCGCCTCGGGCGTGGGCCCGATGAAGACGATGCCGGCGTCGGCGCACGACTGCGCGAACTCGGCGTTCTCGGCGAGGAAACCGTAGCCCGGATGGATCGCCTGCGCCCCGGTCTCGCGGGCGGCGGCGATCACGGCGTCGATGCTCAGGTAGCTCTGCGCCGCAGGAGCCGGACCGATCCGGATGGCGACATCGGCCAGCGCGACATGGCGAGCACCGGCATCCGCGTCGCTGTAGACGGCGACCGAGCGGATGCCGAGACGCCGCAGCGTCGCGATGATGCGGCAGGCGATCTCGCCGCGATTGGCGATGAGGACGGTATCGAACACTTCACTCACATCCTGAAGACGCCGTAGCCCGGCTGGTCGAAGGGGGCCCGCATGATGACGTCGAGCGCGAGGCCGAGCACGTCTCTGGTCTGGTCCGGCTCGATGATGCCGTCATCCCACAGGCGAGCGGTGGAGTAGTACGGGCTGCCCTGCGTGTCGTAGGCGGCGCGGATCGGAGCCTGGAAGTCGGCCTCGTCTTCGGCCGACCAGGTGCGGCCGGCGGCCTCGATCTGGTCGCGACGGACGGTCGACAGCACGGATGCCGCCTGCGGTCCGCCCATCACCGAGACGCGCGCGCCGGGCCAGAGCCAGAGGAAACGCGGCGAGTAGGCGCGGCCGCACATCGAGTACGTGCCGGCGCCGAAGGAGCCGCCCACGACGACGGTGAGCTTCGGCACGGTGGCGCAGGCGACGGCGTTGACCATCTTGGCGCCGTGCTTGGCGATGCCGCCGGCCTCGTACTCGCGGCCGACCATGAAGCCGGTGATGTTCTGCAGGAACACCAGCGGGGTGCGGCGCTGGTCGCACAGCTGGATGAAGTGCGCGCCCTTCTCGGCCGATTCGCCGAAGAGCACGCCGTTGTTCGCGATGATGCCGACCCGGTGCCCGTGGATCCGTGCGAACGCCGTGATCAGCGTCGTGCCGTACTCGCGCTTGAACTCGGCGAACTCGCCGCCGTCGACGACTGCGCGGATGATCTCGCGGGCGTCGTAAGGGACGGTCAGCTCGACCGGGACCACATCGAGTAGGTCGACGGACGCCGGTGCGGCGACCTCTTCTTCGGGGGCGACGACGTAGGCGGGCGACGGCGGGAGCGTCGCAACGATGTCGCGGACGATCTGCAGCGCATGGGCGTCGTTCTCGGCGAGGTGATCGGCGACACCGGAGACGCGGGTGTGCACCTCGCCTCCGCCGAGTTCTTCCGCCGTGACGACCTCACCGGTCGCGGCCTTCACCAGGGGCGGTCCGCCGAGGAAGATCGTGCCCTGGCCGCGGACGATCACTGTCTCGTCGCTCATCGCGGGGACGTAGGCGCCGCCGGCGGTGCTCGAGCCGAGGACGGCCGCGATCTGCGGGATGCCGTCGCGGGACATCCGCGCCTGGTTGTAGAAGATGCGCCCGAAGTGATCGCGGTCGGGGAAGACCTCGTCCTGCATCGGCAGGAAGGCGCCGCCGGAATCGACCAGGTAGACGCAGGGGAGCCGGTTCTCGGCGGCGATCTCCTGCGCGCGCAGGTGCTTCTTGACCGTGATCGGGTAGTAGGTGCCGCCCTTCACCGTGGCGTCGTTGGCGACGACCATCACGTGCAGGCCGTGGATCAGTCCGACGCCGGCGACCACGCCGCCGGATGGGCAGTCGCCACCGTAGAGGTCGTAGCCGGCGAGCGGGGCGACTTCGAGGAAGGGGCTGCCGACGTCGAGGAGCTGGTCGACGCGGTCGCGCGCGAGCAGTTTGCCGCGGGCGACATGCTTCTCGCGGGACTTCGCGGGCCCGCCGAGGCGGGCGGTGGCCGTCCGTTCGCGGAGCTCGTCGACGAGCTCACGGTAGGCAGACGCGTTCGGCACGGTGATCCTCCATCGGCAATGATCGGACGGAATTTAGATTACTGATCATTAACCGAAATGTCTACGTGCGCAGAAGAGGGCCGCAGCGCCGGGGTCGGCGACGGCGGCGTCAGACCCGGCGGAAGGTGAAGTAGCCCGCCACGGCGCCGTGGTTGACGACACCCGTTCCGGTGCTCAGCATCCGGGCCGAGGTCGTGGCTCCTGCTTCGACGAAGGTGTATCCGGTGTGCTCGAGACGCCAGCCGATTCCCTCGACCTGGCTGAGGAAGTAGCCGATGCTCTCGTTGCTCGCGAGGGCGTTCTCGGCGGAGCCCCACGACGACGCCTCGCCGGTGAGGCGGCTGACCTCGACCTGCAGGTGGAGGAGCAGATCGCCTCGGGTGCGGGCGTCTGTCGCATGCTGAAGGAGGCGGGTGGCTTCGTCGGCGGTGAGCATTCGATCTCTCTTTCCTGGTCCGTCACGGATTCCAGGAACAGCGTAGGCCGCTCAGCCCTTCGCCTTGCGCACCGCATCGACGAGCTCGCGCCACGGGCCGGAGAGCTCCGAATCCGGGACGTCCTGCTCCCTGCGCTCTGACGGCGTCCTGGCGCGGATGCTCCAGACGAATCGGTCGGCGCCGGGCTGGTCGTTCAAGGTCTGATCCCAGGGGCACTGGTCGATGAGCGCGATCCACTGGGGGGCCTCGGCGGGCTCGGCTTCGACCTGCCAACGACGAGAGATGCCCGCGATGCCGCCCATGCGCACGACCGCGATGACGACCGTGCCGCCCTGGCCGGAGGGCTTCCGTCCGCGCGCCGGTCCGAGGTCGTCCGGTTCCCGCTCCGCTGCGGGCTGGCGCTCCTCTGCGGGCTCGCGCTCCGCAGTCGGCTCGCGCTCCTCACCGAGTGGAGGGGACTCGCTCATCCTCATAGACTCCCACGGCGCGCCACGCGCGTCGAGCGGCATCCGCGGTCTTCGCCCGTCCGGCGGGATCGCTCCCGTGCGCAGAATCGAGCGCGGAGGCGGCCGCGACCGTGGCGTCGGCGAACTCCGTGAAGGTCGCCGTGCTCGACAATCCTCCGGTCAACGCGCGGTACCAGACGGTTCCGGCCCGCTCCCAGGCGTTGCCGCCGAGGTCGCGCGCGAACAGGGCGAAGGCGCGATTCGGGATGCCGGAGTTGATGTGCACGCCGCCGTTGTCTTCGGTGGTCTGCACGAAGTCGCTCATATGCGCCGGCTGCGGATCCTTGCCGAGCTCATCGTCGTCGTAGGCGGTGCCCGGCTCGAGCATGGAACGCAGTGCCTTGCCCTCGACGGCGTCGGTGAAGATCTCGGCGCCGATCAGCCATGTCGCCGCATCAGCCGTCTGGTCGAGGAGGAACTGCTCGGTCAGCGCGCCGAGGACGTCGGCGATCGACTCGTTCAGAGCGCCGGGCTGGCCCTGATACTCGAGGTTCGCGGTGTGCTGGATGACGCCGTGCGCCAGCTCGTGCCCGATGACCGTGATTGAACCGGTGAACCCGCGGAACACCTCGCCGTCGCCATCGCCGAAGACCATGCGCTCGCCGTCCCAGAAGGCGTTGTCGTAGTCGACGCCGTAGTGCACCGCGGCATCGAGAGGGGCTCCGGCGTCGTTGAGCGAGTTGCGGCCGAAGGCCGAGAGCAACAGCTCGAAGGTCGCACCGAGGCCGTCGAACGCCTCGTTCACGGAGGTGTCGGCCACCGGCGGATCGTCTTCGTTGCGCACCACGGCGCCCGGAAGCTGCTGCGTGTTCCCGGCATCGCTGATCGTGCGGTTCGGGGCGTCGGAGAGCTGTGCGACGAGGTCGCCGTTCTCGTCGATCGAGAGGTCGATGCGTGCCCGGAAAGGAGGGCGTCCGCTGGTCAGCGTCTGTCGCGCTGCGGCGGCGGCGCGGGGGAACCGGCCGGATTCGGCGAGACGCGCGAGCAGGTAGGACGGGACGACCCCGTGACGTTCTGCAGATGCTGAGCTGCTCATGCTCCGACCCTACGCCGGGCCTCCGACTTCGCCGCTCGGTCATCCGCGAGTCGTCGGGTCGGCGGTCGAAAGCGACGACGCCACCCTCACCGAATTGATATTGATAACCCTTCTCAATAAGGTGGGCATTCTATGCATCGCATCGCTCACCGCCGCCTCGTTCTCCTGCCCGCCGCGCTCCTCACGGCGTTCGCCGTCTCGGCGTGTGCGCCGTCTGCTGCACCGACGCCCGACGCCGCGCCGCGCACCAGTGACATCGAAGGGGTCGGCGAGATCGCAGAGCCGGCACGTGCCCTGGTCGTCGGCGACGAGAACGGCGAACTGACTCTCATCGACCTGGCGACTCAGGACCGTTCGGTGCTCGCGAAGGCTCGAGCAGGCGTCGCGAGCGTCCAGGGCGATGGGCGCTTCATCGCCGTCACCCGCCAGGACGGCGCGCGCACTGCCGTCGACGTCGTCGACACCGGTCGCTGGACCATGCCTCACGGAGACCACTCGCACTCGTTCCAGACCGAGGCGCGCACCCTCGGGGCGATCGACGGCGCAGGCGCGGTCACCGTCGGCATGGGGGACCGTCGTATCGTCGCGTTGTTCGGCGAAGACGGAGACCTCGTCGATCTCACCCACGACGACCTCGACGGTGATCTCGTCGACCCGCCGCGCAGCGCTGCCCCGCTCGCACCCGCTGGCCCGGTTCTTCCCTTCGCCGGACATCTGCTCGTGGCATCCGATTCCGACACGGTCGAGGTCGTCGACGACTCCGGTGCCCTCCAGCCGGATCGGGGGATGCCGTGCCCGGGAGTGACGGATGCCGACACCACCCGTGTGGGCGCGGTCTTCGCCTGCACCACCGGCGCCGTGCTCTTCACTCGCGAGACCGGTGGCGAGGTCGTCGCTGAAGGCATCCCGTACCCCGAGGGGGCGACCCCGGTCACCGAGCTGTCCGGCCGCCCCGATCGGCCCGATCTCGCCGGCGTCGCCGGTACGCAAGGCGCCTGGCTCCTGGACGTGCGGCAGCGCACCTGGACGCTGCTTCCCTCGGACGAACCTCTGGTGCGCGCCGTGGCCATCGGCGACGACGCCGATCGGACGGTCGTGGTCGACGCCGGCGGACGCGTACGCGTGCTCGCCGCCGACGGCACCGTGCTCGCCCGCACCGAACCGCTGGTCGCCGCATCCGTCAGCGACCCCGCCCTTCGCGAACGCGTGCGACTGATCGTCGATGCCGACCACGCCTACCTCACCGACCCCGCTGCGGGAGCGGTCCATGAGATCGATCACCGCGACGGCGCGGTCGTCGCCCGCACCTTCACCGACCTGCAGCCCTGGTTCCTCCAGCAGGTCGGCTGAGACGCCGCGCCTCCACACCACAGAAGAAAGAGAGAACACCATGTTCCGACCTGCCCGCACCCGCTTCGCGGCCGGGGCCGTCGCGGCCTTCGCCGTCGTCGCGCTCGCCGGATGCGCGACTCCGGCGCCATCGGCATCCGGCGATCCCGACGCCTCCGCCGAGCACCAGCACGAAGGCGACACCCGCGTCGCGGTCTCCTTTGACGGCGGCATCCTCGTGCTCGACGGCGAGACCCTCGAAACCGTCGGCGGCGTGGAACGCGATGGATTCCTTCGCGTCAACAGCGCCGGCGACCACGACGGACACGTCTTCGTCACGGCGGAGGACGGTTTCCATGTGCTCGGCACCGGCCTCGCCTCCGGAGAGGTGGAGTTCACCGGAGAGGTGTTCGATGCCATCGCGGCCGGCCACGTCGTTCCGCACGCCGGCCGCACGGCGCTCTTCGACGACGGCACCGGCGAGGTGCGCATCTTCGACACCGACGACATCGGCGGCGGCACGCTGCCTGAGATCGACACGCTCTCCTCGGAAGCCGCTCACCACGGCGTCGCGATCGAGCTCTCCGACGGCACCGTGCTCTCAACGATCGGAACGCCCGATACCCGCAGCGGTGTGCGCCACCTCGCCGCGGACGGCTCCGAACTCTCCCGCAACGAGCAGTGCCCGTCCGTGCACGGCGAAGGTGCGCTGAAGGGTGAGGTCATCATGCTCGGCTGCGAGGACGGCGTGCTGCTCTTCGCCGACGGCGCGTTCACGAAGCTCGACGCGCCCGATGAGTTCGGCCGCACCGGCAACGCCTACGTCACCGAGACGAGCTCCGTCGCGGTCGGCGACTACAAGTCCGATCCCGACCAGGAGGGATACCTGCTCTCCGAACTCGCCATCGTCGACACGAAGGCGAACGCGCTGTCCGTCGTCGAGCTGCCCGAGGGAGTCGAGTACACCTGGCGCGGTGTCGGCCGCGACGGCCATGACAACATCGTCGTGCTGGGCGCGGACGGTTCGCTGTACCTGCTCGACGAAACCGGCGCGGTTCAGGATTCGTGGAGCGTCATCGAGCCCTGGGAGAGCCCGAAGGAGTGGCAGCAGCCGCACCCCGGCCTGCGCGTGGTCGGCGACATCGCGTACGTGACCGAACCGGCGGCGAAGAAGATCCACGCGATCGACCTGCACACCGGTGAGTCCGTGGCCACGGCCGATCTGGACGTCGTGCCGAACGAGTTCGTCGTGGTCGGCGGTGCCGGTCACTGAGGTCGACGCTGAATCGAGAGGGCGGGCGCCGGGGAACCGGGCCCGCCCTTTTGGGTGCTCGGGTGAACCGTCGTCAGTCCCGCTCGATCCTCACGACGGTGGTCCGGATCACGCCGCCATCGGCCGGAGCCTCGTAGCGCACCGGCATCCCCGGGTGCGCGATCGAGAACCAGAACGTCTCCGGCTCAGCGTCCGGCGCATCGCGCGTGACGTAGCGCAGGCACTCCACTCGACCGATCGGCAACTCCAGGGTCTCGGTCGACAGGGTGGTGCGCTCGGCGGAGAAAGCAGCGTGGGCCTGGAGCTCGACCCACGTGACGCGCCCCGAGGCGACGTCATCCGGTGTTTCGCTGTTCCAGCGGTCGAGCGTCGCGCCCTCGGCATCCGTCTCCCGAAACCGGTTCACCCGCTCGAAAGACGATCCGTCCGGCAGTTCGACGCGCAGTCTGATCGTCTTTTCCGCGCCGGTGGCGTCGCGGATCGCGGCGGCGGTGAAGGGGGTCGGAAGCAGGCCGGGGCCGATCACGTGCGAGTCGGGTGTGCTCATGGAGACATTCTGCGTCAGCGTCCGCGGGTGAGCCAGAGCGGGTCTGCTGCTCGTTGCCGAGCACGGCTTGGCTGATCGCCACAGCCGCCCGGCTGACTACGAATGGGCGGCTTCCGTCGATGGTCGAGATTGCTGCCACGGCGGTGCGACGCCCCAACCCCACCGTGGCACCGGGGCGCGGCGGGGTGGCGTCGCGTCCGGCTGTGAGTTCGCGAGAGCGATACGGGTGCCCCATTCGATGTAGCCGGCGAACGCGGCACGGAACTCGGGGTCGTCGGGCAGCCCGACTTCGTCTGCGGTATCGAAAAGCAGCATCGCCCAGCGGCGCCGTTGCTCAGGCGTGATCGCCTTCCCCACGTGGTGGGCGAGCATGTTCGGGTATCCGCCACGCTGCTCCGTGTACAGGGCGGGGCCGCCGAAGACCTCGCCGAGCCACAACGAAACGTGGTGGGCGTGCCGTGAATCCATGGAGGCGAACATCGGCGCGAGGACGTCGTCGCCCGCAACTTTTTCGTAGAAGCGGGAGAAGAGTCGCTCGAACGCTTCCGGCCCGCCGGCCCATTCGTACAGCGTGGGAGGCGCGGGCTTTCCGCCGCCGTCGCCGACGACGTCGGCCACCTCGTAGTGACGCATTTCCTCGATGGCGGAGACAAAGGGCTTCACGAAGGAGAAGAACTTCTGGAACTGTGAGCTCTGGCGGAAGCCCGAGAGGTGCCCTTGCGGCGAGTCCCACTCGATGCGCAGAGTGAACAGCTCGGGCTCTTCGGTGTTAGCCGCCAGCTCATAGTTCAGGCAGTGCGGTGACTCGCGCAGAGCCTCGGCAGCTTGACGATAGGCCGCACGGAACTCGTCCGCTTTCTCGGCCTGGATGCGGTACCGAACGTACTCGACGATCATCCTCCACCTCTCGACGCGGGGAACTATACCCCCATAAGAAGTACAAATCCCTCCTCCCCAACGGGCGAGCATCCAGAAGGCACCTCTTGACAACCTCTGCGTTTTGTATACAGAATACGAGTGCATCCTGAAACGGATGAGAGTTCTGCCCGAACAGGCTCTTCCAAAGACGAAAGAGGTAGCGAGATGGTACGTGCGAACGCGACGCGGTATCTGGCTCTGGGCGCTGCCGGTGCCCTGGCGCTGGGGCTGGCCGGATGCAGTGGCGGCGGCGGTGGGGCCGCGGACGATGGCACTGCCACAGTCGTCTGGTCGACGTGGGGCAGCGCCGATGAACTCAAGCGCTATGACGCGTTCAACAAGGAGTTCATGGAGCGTCACCCCGAGATCACCGTCAAGATGCAGCCGGTCGCCGGCTACGGCGACTACCACCCGAAGCTGCTCGCGCAGTTGGCCGCCAACAAGGCGCCGGATGTCTTCTACATCGGCGACGATCAGATCGGTCAGTTCATCGACTCGGGCCGCCTCATGCCGATGAAGGAGCTCATGGAGTCGGACGCGAGCGACACAGCTCCCGACGATTTCTTCCCCGGCCTGTTCGGCGCGGCCGAGAAGGACGGCGACTACTACGGCGCCCCGAACGACTCCAACCCCGACGTCCTCTGGTACGACAAGTCGACTCTCCAGGCGGCCGGCATCACCGAGGATCCCGCGACCCTGGCCGAGAACGGCGAGTGGACCACCGAGAAGTTCCTCGAGATGAACGACAAGCTCGCAGCCTCCGGCATCGGCGGGACGATCTTTTGGAACTACTGGGCTACGCACTGGAGCTGGCTGGCTTCCCAGGGCGCGGCGGCGCCGTACGACAAGTCCGGCGCGTTCGTCGCGAACGACGACGCCGAGTCCGTCGAGCTGATCCAGGAACTGGGCGACCGCGTCCAGGACGGCCAGTTCATCGTCGCCGACACCCTCCCCGACGGTGCAGGTGCCGACAGCCTGTTCGTCACCGGCAAGGCCGGATTCTTCATCCAGGGCCGTTACACGATCAGCACGGTCGAGGAAGCCGGCACGGCCGACAACGTCGACGTCGTGCGCTGGCCTACCCCGGATGGCGCTGAGGCGCCGACCGGTGTCGCCGTGTCATACCTCGCGATCAACAACGCGACGAAGGCGAAGGATGCCGCGTTCACGTTCTGGACGGAGTTCCTGAGCGCGGAAGGCCAGATCTCTCGTCTCTCCGGCGGTGGTAACGCTGTTCCGTCGATCGCGGGAGCCGACGAGGTCGTGCTCGAAGAGGACTACCCGGCCCACGCGCAGACCATGCTCGACATGCGCGACATCGGCTTCGTCGACTACGCCGCCGAGGCGAAGGTGCCCAACCTGCCCACCGACATCGCCGAGATCTTCCTCAAGCTCTATGAGGGCAAGCAGGACGCGCAGGCCACGCTCGATGAGGTCGCCGATCTGGTCGCGGAGAAGACGGGCGAATGACGACGTCCGGCATCGAGGGGGCGGTCGCTGAGGCGGTCGCCCCCTCGGGGGCGCGCCCCGAGCCGCCTCGGAGGGCGGAGTCGACCTGGCGGCGCCGCGATCGCCGCTGGGGCTGGCTTTTCGTCGGCCCCCAGCTCATCGGCATGGGCGTTTTCGTGGTCCTGCCGTTCTTCGCGAGCCTCGTACTCGCCTTCGCATCATGGAACGGGCTCACCGAGCTGGAGTGGGTCGGATTCGACAACTTCGCCGACCAGTTCCAGGACGAGCTGCTCTGGCGCTCCATTGCCAACACGCTCTTCATCGCCATCGTCACGGTGCCGATCGGCCTCGGGCTGGCCGTGGTCATCGCTGTCGCGTTGGAGAAGCTCAAGACCCGCACCCTGTACCTCGTACTGTTCTTCGCCCCCGTGATGACCTCGACGGTCGCCGTGGCGATGATCTGGCAGCAGATGTTCCGGGCCGACGGCATCATGTCGGCGGCGATCTCGAAAGTGTTCGGCATCGCGCCCCCGGACTGGCTGGGCGACCCGAAGCTCGCACTCATCGCCGTGTGCATCGTGACGATCTGGGCATCGCTCGGACTCAACGTCGTCATCTTTCTCGCCGGTCTTCAGAACATCTCGCCCGGGATCATCGAGGCAGCCCGCATCGACGGTGCCGGCGCCTGGCGGATCTTTTGGAGCATCCGTCTGCCGCTGCTGTCGCCCATCATCTTCTTCTCCAGTGTCGTCGCGTTCATCTCGTCGCTGCAGACCTTCGACACCGTCTACGTGCTCGTGCAGGATGCCGGACCGGACAACGCCACGCGCACGATCGTCTACCACATCTTTGATCTCGGCTTCCGGCGGTTCGAATTCGGGCCGTCGAGCGCGGCATCGATCATCCTGCTCGTGATCACCCTGATCATCACCGCGATCCAGTTCGGTGCGCAGAAGAAGTTCGTGCACTACGAGGAGGACGCCGCGTGAGCATCCCCGTCACCCGTCTCACCGACGGCACCCAGCCGGCCGCTACCGGCTCCACGGTGGCCATCGTCGCCCCCGGTCGTCGCCAGCGCAACGCGCCGGTGCGGGATCGCGCCAAGCGGCGGATGAACTCCACCCTGCTGCACGTGCTCCTCGTCGTCGGCGCCATCGGCATGGTGTTCCCGTTCGTGTGGATGCTGCTGACGTCGTTCAAGACGCTGCCTCAGCTGCTCAAGGACCCGCTGTCGATCCTCCCGAGCCCGTGGACCGTCGACAATTACACCGAGGCCTGGAACTCGGTGCCGTTCGGACAGGCGTACATCAACAGCATCTACATCGCGGTGCTGGTCGTGATCGGCACGCTGATCACCGCTTCGATGGCGGGCTACGCCTTCGCCCGCATCCCGTTCCGGGGGAGCAAGGTGATCTTCATCGTGTTCCTGGCGACCCAGATGATCCCCGCGCAGGTCACGCTGATCCCGTTCTATCTGCTGATGTCGCAGTTCGGCTGGGTCGACTCCCACCTCGCATTGATCGTGCCCGGGCTGATGGCCAACCCCTTCGCGGTGTTCCTCATGCGCCAGTTCGTGCTGTCGCTCCCGAGAGAGCTCGAGGAGGCGGCGATCATCGATGGAGCAGGCCGCTGGCGCATCTTCTGGAGCGTCATCCTGCCGAACCTGAAGCCGGGCCTCGCCGCACTCAGCATCATCGTGTCGCTCGGCGTGTGGAACGCCTTCCTGTTCCCGCTCGTGCTGCTGAATACGCCAGATCTCTTCACCGTGCCGCTGCTGCTGACCGCGTTCCAGGGGCAGTTCGGGTCCGTCAACTACGGTCTCGTGACCGCGGCGTCGGCGATCTCTACCATTCCGATGCTGATCGTGTTCGTGATCGGGCAGCGCAAGATCCTGAACAGCATGGCCGCCTCGGGACTGGGAGGGCGGTGACGGTGACGGATGCTGCTGCGCTCGCCGCGCTCGCCGGGCGCCACCTCGACCTGATCTCGGCACCGTTCACGCTTCCGCGCTCGCGCGTGCTGGTGTTCCGCTCTGAGGACGGCGTGCGCGTGCACACTTCGGAGTATGAGCGCCGGCTCTCGGATTGCCGGGTGCTCGATTCGCTCGTGGTGATGGATGCCGAGGGCGAGGAGCTGCCGGTGGCCGACGTGCTGCCGGGGAAGGTGACGTTCGGCCGGACGGAAGGGCGCGATTCGTCTCGCTTCGCTCGCTCAACGACCAGTGGGGATTCCCGGTCGTTGAGCGAGCGAAGCGACGAGACGAAACGCGTGGATCCGCCGTCGACGTCCGAGGCGGAGGTGACGCTGACCTTCGCCGATCCTTCGACGCTGAGCCTCGGAGGTCCTGCCGGGTCGCGGGTGCGGCTGCAGCATCCGGACGGGCGGGCCGAGGAGCATCCGCTCGAGCGCGGCATCCGGCTGCACGTCGCCGCCGACCGCTCCGTTTCCGTCGAACCTGGCGACCACACCGCGGCGCTCGCCGCCACCGACCGGATCTGGAGCGACTGGTTCGCGAAGTGCCCGCTGGTGCGTGACGACCTGCAGGAGATGGCCGCGTTCTGCTGGTGGGTGCTCGGCGCGAACATCGTCGAACTCCCGTCGCTGGGCGACGCGCGGGCCATCGTCCCGTCGAAGATCGGGTACGTCGGTCTCTGGCAGTGGGACGCCTACTTCATCGCCGTCGGGCTTCGCCACGGCGACCCCGAGCTCGCCCGCGAGCAGCTCGAGATCGCGTTCCGGTTCCCCGGCGCGGATGGGCAGCTGCCCGACGTCGTGCACGAACTCGGCGTGCTGGCCACGAGCGACGACCTGCCGGAGAGCGACCGCGCCAACCTGCGTCGGGCCGGCTCGCAGATCGCCGATCCGAGCGCCCCGGTGCCGCTGACCAAACCGCCGCTCGCCGCCTGGGCGCTGCGCAAGGTGCTCGAGGCCGAGGATGCTCCGGACTGGGCGCGCGAGCAGCTCGCCCGCGTCATCCGCTCCCAGGAATGGTGGTTCTCCGGCAGCGACCTCGATCACGACGGTATGCCGGAGTACGGGCATCCGTACTCCTCGGGTCTCGACGACAGTCCGATCTTCGACGGTCAGCTTCCGACGGCTGCGCCCGACCTCGGCGCATACCTGGTGCGTCAGGATCTCGAGATCGCCGCGCTCCTGGAGCAGTACGAACCCGGTGCCGACGTGACACGGTTCCGCGAGCGCGCCGCCGTCACGCAGGACCTGCTGCTGCAGATGTGGTCTTCCGATCGGGAGCGATTCCTCGCCTACGGCGGTGGGGAGCCGCAGCTCAGCGACACGATCGTGGGACTGATGCCGCTGCTCACCGGGACGCTGCCGGGCACGATCGCTTCCGCATTGCATGCGGCCATCGACGACCCATCCCGGTACGCGCTGGCGTGGGGGCTGCCGACGGTCGCAGCATCCGATCCGGACTTCTCGGCCGAGCGCATGTGGCGCGGCCCGATCTGGGTGAACACCAACACCCTGATCGCCGAGGGGCTGGAGGCATCCGGGTACCCCGAGCGGGCCCGCGAGCTGCGCGAGCAGACCGTGGCGCTTGTCGTCCACGGCGGCGGTCCGCACGAGTACTTCAATCCGCGCACCGGCCAGAAGGCCGACCGTGCGACCACCGCCTTCGGCTGGTCGGCCGCGCTGTTCATCGACCTCGCTGTGGGGCTGTCGCGGTAGCCGCCCTCCCGCGTTCACAGAGCGCAAAGGGCTCGATTTTGCTCCGGAATCGAACCCTTTGCGCTCTTTGAACGGGGCGGATGCCGAGACGGATGCCGGGGCAGAGTCCGGGATGCCTATATATAGCAGGACGATTTACTAAAACGGGCCCTCGGGTCCCAGGCCTCTGCTTAGATGATCGGGTGCAGAAGATGGATGAGACCCGGAGCGCGGGTGTCGGGGCGTTGCTGTGGTTGGCCGTGGCGACCTTCTCGATGGGGATCGACGGGTATGTGCTCGCCGGGCTCCTGCCGCAGATCGCCGACGACTTCGAGGTCACCGAGGCGGCTGCCGGGCAGCTCATGACGGTGTTCGCGTTCACCGGTGCCGTCGCCGGACCTCTGCTCGGCGCGCTGACCGGGCGCTGGGAGCGCAAGGCCACCATCATCGGTTCGCTGGCCGTGTTCGTCGTCGGCAACCTCATCGTCGCCCTCGCGCCTTCCTACGCGTGGGCGATGACCGGTCGCGTGATCTCCGCCCTGGGCGGCGGGCTGCTGAACGCCGTGATCGCCGCCTACGTGATCGCGAAGGCGCGGCCCGAGCGCCGCGGGCGCGCGTTGTCGCTCGTCATGGGCGGATGGCTGGCGGCGACCGCGCTGGGTGTGCCGATCGGGCTCGTGGTCGGCCAGCAGGACTGGCGCGTTCCATTGTTCATGGTCGTGGGTGCCGGAACCGCAGCACTCGTCGGGATCATCCTGAGAGTGCCGCGCCTGCACCTTCCGCCGCTGAAGTTGCGGGAATCCCTTCGGCCGTTGACGCAGGGGAACATTCTCTTCGCCCTGCTGATTCCGGCTGGCCTCATGTGCGCGAGCTACTTCTGCTTCACCTACGCGACGCTGATCTTCGTCCCCCGGGTGGGAGACGGATTCGGGATGATCGCCGTGATGTTCGGGTACGGGATCGTGAGCCTGGCCGGCAACATCATCTCGGGGCACCTCACCGACCGCATCTCGCCGACCCGCGTGATCACCCTGATCATCGGCTCGCTCATCGTCGCGGCGCTCCTGGGCGCGGCCGGACTCCTCCTTCCTGGTGTGCTCGGAGCGACCGCCGCGGTGCTGTGGTTCGTCGCCTGCGCGTTCTTCAACGGCGGATCCGGGGTGCCGCTGCAGGCGCGTCTGGGCGCGATGGCGCCCGAATCGGCGGCGTTCGTGCTCGCGCTCAACGGCAGCGCGATGTCGATGGGCAGCGCATTGGGCAGTGCCCTCGGCGGGCTGGCGCTGACCGTCGGAGTCGCCGCCGACCGGCTGCCGCTGCTGTCTGCCGGAATCGTCGCGCTGACCCTGGTGCTGCACCTGATCAGCGTCCGGTCCGTGGCGCGGGCCGATGCGCGTGACGTCAGTCCGCTCGGCGCGTCGGTCTGAGTCTTCCTCGGGGGCGGGGCGTGAGCCCGCTCAGCGCGTCGGTGCGAACTACGCCGTGAAGTAGGAGCTCGTGGCGTTGTCGAGGATGCGCTTCATGCCGTGCATCCAGTTCACCTTCAGCGCCTCCACGGCGGCCGGAACGTCGCCGGCGGCGAGGTGCTTCGCGATCGCGGCGTGCTCGGCGGCGACGCGCTCGACCTTGACGTCTTCCGGCACGAGCAGCGACTCATAACGATGGAACGAGCTGCGCACGCTCTCGATCACCGCGAGCAATCGTGAGTTCGGGCAGGCCGAGAGCATGACCGAGTGCCACTCGTCGTCCTTGGTGATCACGAGCTGATGCTCGACGAGTTCGTCGGCGAATGAGGCAGCGAGCTCTTCCAGCTGCTTCCCGATCCGGCGCAGGTCGTCGGGCGGGGTGAGCTCGAGGGCGAGGCTCTCCAGCGCAGCCATCACCGGCGCGAGGTCTTGGAACTCCGAGGCGCTCAGCGGTACGAAGCGGAAGCCCTTGCCGTTCTCGCTCTCGATCTGTCCTTCGGACTCCAGAGCGATGAGCGCTTCACGCAGAGGGGTGCGGCTGACGCCGAGCTCCGTGGCGAGCTGGACCTCGTTGATGCCCTCGCCCGGCTGGACGAGCCCCGACCTCATGCGGGCCAAGAGCTCTTCGCGAACCTGCGAGCGCAGGTTCTTGCGTTCGATGGCCATGGCATCCCTTCTGCGTCATGCCTGCCGTCAGCCTATGGGTTGACGACCCTGGGGTGACGATCTAGTGTGGTGTATACAGAATACAGCGGCCTCGACGAATGCGCCAGAGCAATGTCGGAGCGGCGAAAGACTCAGAGAGGAGCCGTCGTGGCCGAACCCAGCGGTGACCAGTCGATCCGGCGCGTGCGACTGAACGCTCTTGCCTACGGCGGTGACTACAACCCCGACCAGTGGTCGGAGGAGACCTGGCACGAAGACATCCGTCTGATGCGCGAAGCCGGCGTCAACATGGTGAGCCTGCCGATCTTCAGCTGGCCGCAGCTCGAGCCCGAGCCCGGCGTCTACGACTGGGAGTGGCTCGACCGCATCATCGATCTGCTCTGGGATGCCGGAATCGCGATCGACCTCGCCACGGCCACCGCCACGCCGCCGTCCTGGCTGCTTCGGGCGCACCCGGAAATGGCGCCCTGGGATGCCGACGGGCACCGACTGGAGTTCGGCTCGCGCCAGACCTACTGCCCCTCGTCGCCGATCTGGCGCGAGAACGTCGCCCGCATGACGCGGGCCATGGCCGAGCGCTACGGCAAGCATCCGGGACTTGCCATGTGGCACATCTCGAACGAGTACGGCGACCACACCTCCCGCTGCTGGTGCCCCGAAACGGCGAAGCACTTCCGCCGCTGGGTGGAGAACCGTTACGGCGACCTCGACGGGCTCAACGAAGCCTGGGGCGTGAACGTATGGGGTCAGCGATACACCTCGTGGGAGCACATCGAGACGCCGAAGAAGGCGCCGGGGCCGATCAACCCCACCCAGCTGCTCGACTTCGAACGGTTCAGCTCGGATGCTCTGCTCGAGCTGTTCCAGATCGAGATCGACGTGCTGCGCGAAGTCACCCCCGACATCGCCGTCACCACGAACTTCATGAGCATGTTCCGCGACCTGGACTACTGGGACTTCGCCGCCGTCGAAGACGTCGTCACCGACGACGCCTACCCCGAACCCGCCGACCCGACCTCGCACGTCGGCGCCGCCCTCAACTACGGCCTGATGCGCTCGCTCAAGGGCGGGCAGCCGTGGCTGCTGCTGGAGTCCTCGGCGAGCGCGACGAGTTGGCGCGATGTCAACGTTCCGAAGGCGCCGGGCAAGATCCGCGTCGAGAGCCTGCAGGCCGTCGCGCACGGGTCGGACGCCGTGATGTTCTTCCAGTGGCGCCAGGCCAAGTACGGCCAGGAGAAGTTCCACTCCTCGATGCTCGGCCACCGCGGCGAGAAGTCCCGCAGTTTCCAGGAGACCAAGGCGCTGGGCGCCGAGTTGAAGCTGCTGGAGCCCGTCCGCGGCACCCGGGTGCGCTCCCGCGTCGCGCTCGTGGTCGACTGGGACTCGTGGTGGGGCTCCAGTGCCACCGAGTCGCTGCCCTCGCAGCGGTTGCAGTGGGCGCGCCAGGCGAGGGAGTGGCACCGGGCGCTCTACACGCTCGGGCAGCCGGTGGATGCTGTCCGTGCCGTCGGCCCGTTCGACGCCTACGACGTGGTCGTGGTGCCGAACCTCTACATCGTCGAGCAGCCGCAGGCCGATGCGCTCCGCACCTTCGTCGAACGCGGCGGGCACCTCGTGGTCGGTCCGTTCTCGGGCGTGGCGGACGCCACCGAGAAGGTGCACGACGGTGGTGCTCCCGGTCTGCTGCGCGATCTTCTCGGCATCGAGGTCGACGAGCAGTGGCCGATCGCCGACGGCCTCACCGAGCAGATCGACTACGCCGGCGAGACCCTCACCGTTCCGAGCTGGAGCGAGTGGATCGAGGCGGATGCCGACGTCGAGGTGCGCGGTCGCTACACGAGCGGCGAGCTGGACGGCCTCCCCGCGGTGACCCGACGCCCGGTGGGGAACGGCTCTGCCTGGTACCTCAGCGCGATGGTCGACCCGGACGGGATGCTCCCGCTCTTCCGCGACGTGCTGCGCACCGCCGGCATCCCGGCCCGTGATGCGACCGACGTGGACATCGAAGTCGTCACCCGTGCCGACGACACCACCGACTACACGTTCGTCCTGAACCACGGACGCAACCCGGTGACGTTCCACCTCGACATGCCCGGCACCGACCTGCTCACAGGCATCCGTCATGAGGACCGTCTCGAGCTCGGCCGCTTCGGCGTCGTCGTGCTCGCCGCGCCGCGCTCCGCGGCCATCCCCTTTCCGACCCTCATCTGCACACCCGTGAAGGAGGACGCATGACGACTGAAGCTTTCGTGCATCCGTACATCCCCAACACCGCCCCCGACGTCAAGCAGGCGATGCTCGACGCCGTGGGTGCGGCATCCGTCGAGGACTTCTACGCCGACGTCCCGGAGAAGCTGCGTCTACGCCGGCTGCTCGATGTTCCGGCTCCACTTCCGGCCGAGCAGGATCTCGCGCGCCATGTGCGCGGCATCCTCGCGAAGAACCGCTCGACCGAGGAGCGACTGAGCTTCCTCGGCGCGGGGACGTACAACCACTACGTGCCCGCCGTGGTCGACGAGGTGATTCGGCGGAGCGAGTTCCTGACCGCATACGCGGGCGAGCCGTATGAAGACCACGGGCGATTCCAAGCGCTCTTCGAATACCAGTCGCTGATGGCTGAGCTGCTCGCGATGGATGTCGTGAACGTGCCGACGTACGACGGCTATCAGGCCACCGCCACCGGACTCGCGATGGCCGGCCGGCTGACCGGCCGCCGCCGGGTGCTCGCGCTCAGCGACGTGCTGCCGGAGAAGCTCTCGAAGGCGCACGACTACACCCGCACGGGCCTCGACATCGAACTGATCCCCACGGCAGACGGCACCGCCGACCTCGTGGCGCTGCGGAGCCGTCTGGATGACGAGGTCGCCGCCGTCTGGATCGAGACGCCGAGCGCGACCGGCGCCGTCGAGACGCAGCTGAGTGTGATCGCGGAGGCCGCGCATGCGGTGGGCGCGATCGTCGTCGTCGGCACCGACCCGATCGGGTACGGCGTGCTGACCCCGCCCGCGATGCAGGGTGCCGACATCGTCACCGGCGACATCCAGTCCCTCGGCCTGCACCAGTGGTTCGGCGGCGCTCACGCCGGATTCATCGCCGTGCACGACGACCCGCGTTTCGTGATGGAGATGCCGTCACGACTGTTCGGTTTGGAATCCACTGACGTGCCGGGTGAGTACGGCTTCGGCGACGTCGCCTACGAGCGCACCTCGTTCGCCCAGCGCGAGGAGGGCAAGGAATGGGTCGGCACCGCAGCGGCACTGTGGGGGATCGCCACCGGCGTATACCTCGCGCTGATGGGCCCCGCCGGCATGGCCGAGCTCGGTGAGCTGCTTCTGGCGCGCACCCGCTACGCGCAGCAGAAGCTCGCCGCGATCCCCGGTGTGACACTCGGCGACACCGCGCTGCACCTGCGCGAGTTCACGGTGCGGTTCGCCCGCGTTCGCGCCGCCGACATCGTCACCGCGCTGCGGGCGCAGGGCATCGAACCGGGCGTCGTCGTCGACGAGCAGACGCTGCTCGTGTGCGTGACCGACGCGACCTCTGCCGCCGACATCGATCGCCTCGCGGCAGCACTCACGGACGCGCTCGATACCCACGGCACCACTGACACCTCGAAGGAGCACGGCGCATGAGCCTTCCCGTCGCACCCAAAACCAGCCCGCGCCGATTCCAGCAGGCCAGCTGGGACGAGCCGATCGTGTTCGAGCTGTCCACCCCCGGCGAGCGCGGCATCGCGATCACGCCCGTGGAATCCGCCGTGCGCGACGCGGTCGGTGATGTCGTGGCATCCCTGCCCGAAGGGATGCGCCGCCCGGCGCCGCCCGCGCTGCCCGAGATCGCGCAGATGCGGGTGCTCAAGCACTACCTGCGCTTGTCGCAGGAGAACCTCGGGTCCGACCTGAACGTCGACATCGGCCAGGGCACCTGCACCATCAAGTACTCCCCGAAGATCAACGATCAGCTCATTGAGGTGCCGCAGCTGCGTGCGCTGCATCCGGAGCAGGACCCCGCCGACACCCAGGGCGCGCTGGAGATGATCTGGCGCCTTGAGCGGTTGATGGCGGAGATCTCCGGGATGGATGCCGTCTCACTGGCCTCCCCCGGCGGATCGGCCGGGATCTGGACCAACATCGCGATGATCCGCGCGTACCACGAGTCGCGTGGCGAAGGCGATCAGCGCGACGAGGTCATCACGACGATCTTCAGCCACCCCTCCAATGCGGCGGCCGCGAAGGTGGCGGGGTACAAGATCATCACGATCTACCCCGACGCCGACGGCTACCCCGATCTGGACGCGCTGAAGGCCGCCCTGTCCGAGCGCACCGCGGCGATCATGGTGACCAACCCCGAGGACACCGGCATCTATAACCCGGCCATCACCGAGTGGGTCGATGCCGCGCACGCCGTCGGAGCCCTCGCCTCCTACGATCAGGCCAATGCCGCCGGCATCCTCGGCATCACCCGCGCGCGCGACGCGGGCTTCGACGTGTGCCAGTTCAACCTGCACAAGACGTTCTCGGCGCCGCACGGAAGCGGCGGACCGGGCGCGGCGGCCAACGCCGTCACGGCCGAGCTCGCGCCCTTCCTGCCCGGCCCGCGCGTCGAGCAGGTAGACGGCCGCTTCGTGGTCCGCGAGCCCGGCGACCTGTCGATCGGGCACGTCGCTCCGGCGCACGGCGTCATCCTGCATGTGGTGCGCGCCTACGCCTGGATCATGGCGCTCGGGGCGGAGGGCATGCTGACCGCCTCGCAGATCGCCGTCCTGAACAACAACTACCTGCTGAAGAAGGTGCTCGAGATCCCGGGTGCATCCGCGCCCTACGCGACCGGACGCCGCCGCATCGAGCAGGTTCGCTACTCATGGCAGGAGCTGTTCGAGGACACCGGCATCACGTCGGAGGAGATCGGCATCCGCATGGCCGACTACGGCTTCCACTACTGGACGAGCCACCACCCCTACGTCGTGCCGCAGCCGTTCACCCTGGAGCCCACCGAGTGCTACTCGAAGGCGGAGATGGACGAGTACGTCGCCGCCCTCGCCCGCGTCGCCCAGGAAGCGCGGGAGAACCCGGAGCTCGTGCGCACGGCCCCGCACAACCAGACCGTGCATCACACCCATCACGACGATCTCGACGACCCGGAACGATGGGCGGTCACCTGGCGCGCCTACCGTCGCAAGTACTTCGGCGAAGTGCGGGCGGATGCCGTGGTGCAGCCGATCCCCGAGGGCGTCGGCGTCGCGTGATCGGACTGGTCGTCAATCCTGTCGCCGGAGTCGGCGGGCCTGCGGGCCTCGCCGGCTCCGACGGCGCGGATGTGCAGCGCCTTGCGGCAACGCGAGGTGCGCATTCGCGCGCGCAGGAGCGGACGGCCACGGCGCTGGCGGTTCTTCGGGCGCAGCATCCCGGGCTCGTCATCCTGACGGCCGCCGGCGCGATGGGGGCGGATGCCGTGCGCGTTGCCGGCCTCGTGCCGCGGGTCGTGTACGCGGCAGGCTCTACGACCGCGGGCGCAGCCGCCCTGCCGACCGATGCTGCCGACACGACGGCTGCGGTCGCCGCCGTCGCCGCCTCCGGGGCCGACCTGGTGCTCGTCGTCGGTGGCGATGGGACGCTGCGCGATGCCGCGGCAGCACTCGTCCGGCCGCGGCTTTCGGGTGCGGATGCGACGGCCGCCCCGTTCATAACTCAGGAAGAATCGCCCGAGCTGGACCGTTCTCGGGCTGATTCGGCCGATTCCGGCACGTCTTTCCGGAGTCATGAACACCCGGCAACGGAAGCCTTTTCCTGGTCGTTGAGCGAGGGAGCCCTCGGCGACCGAGACGAAACGCGTCATTCAGCGTCGGACGCCGATCCGTCGCCTTCCGACGTGTACCACGTGCAGGACGAAAGAACAGATGCAGGACGAAACGCCGAAGGATCGTCCGACATCCGTGCATCCGTCCTGCAAGTGGCACAGGAGGCCGGGATGCCGGCGGCGACCGGGATCGTCCCGGCGGCCGGTATCGTCCCGGCGACCGGTATCGTCGCGCCGGCGGTCCTCGGCATCCCTGCCGGGGTGAAGATGTACTCGCCGGTGTTCGCTGTCAGCCCCTCGGCGGCCGGAGCGATCGCGGCCGATTGGGTCTCGCAGGGCGGCCTGCCCACCGCCGATCAGGAGGTGCTCGACATCGACGAGGCGGCGATGCGTCGTGCCCGGGTCGAACCCGTTCTGCACGGGATGCTCCGGGTACCGTTCCGCAGCGGTCGCACACAGGCACGCAAGGCCGCGACTCCCACGAGCGAAGCCGCCTCCGTGGCGGCGGCCGCCCGCGGAGTCGTCGGACTGATGCGACCGGGCATCCGTTACCTGCTCGGCCCCGGCGGCACCACCGCCGAGGTCGCCAGACAGCTCGGCATCGAGGGCACCCCGCTCGGCGTGGACGTGGTCCTCGACGGCGTGATCGTCTGTGCGGGCGCCAGTGAGAACGAGCTCCTCGACGAGATCGCTCGGGGGCCGGCGCAGGCCGTGATCACGGTCATCGGCGGCCAGGGCTTCCTCCTCGGCCGAGGCAACCAGCAGCTCTCGGCATCCGTGCTCTCCCGGCTCGGCGATGACCCGCTTGTCGTGGTCGCACCCGAGCAGAAGCTCATCGACCTGCACGGTCGGCCTCTCATCGTCGACACCGGCGACCTCGACCTCGATGCGCGGCTGTCCGGACACATCCGCATCGTCACGGGCGTCGGCACCAGCAGTCTGTACCCCGTCATCGCGCCGGAGCTGCAACTCGCGGCATCCGCGCTGAACCACTGAACCCCTGAAAGGAACCATCATGCGTCTGGAGAACAAGAAGGCCATCGTCACCGGCGGAGCCGGCGGCATCGGTCGCGCCACCTGTCTCGCGCTCGCCGCGGAGGGCGCATCCGTCGCCGTCGTCGATCTCAATGCCGAGGCCGCCGAGGCCGTTGCGGCCGAGATCCGCGCCGCAGGCGGAACGGCGATCGCCATTGCCGCCGACGTCTCCAGCGAGGCCGACATCGAGCGCGTCGTGGCCGCCTCCGTCGCCGAGTTGGGCGGCGTGAACGTCGTCTTCAACAACGCCGGCATCATCCGTCGCACCACCGCGGTCGAGACCACCGTCGAGGAGTGGGACCGCGTGTTCGGCGTCAACGTGCGCTCGATCTTCCTGATGTGCAAGCACATCGTGCCGATCATGGAGGCTGCGGGCGGCGGCTCGATCATCAACACGGGTTCCGGATGGGGGCTCAAGGGCGGCGGCCAGGCGATCTCGTACTGCGCATCCAAGGGCGCCGTCGTGAACATGACCCGCGCCCTGGCGATCGACCACGGTCCGGCCGGCATCCGCGTCAACTCGGTCAACCCCGGCGATGTGAACACCGGAATGCTCAGTGAGGAGGCCCGTCAGCTGGGGCAGGACCCGACCTCATTCCTCGCCGAGGCCGCCGACCGTCCGCTGCGCCGGATGGGCGAGCCGGGCGAGGTCGCCCAGGCCGTGGTCTGGCTCGCGAGCGACGAGTCCTCGTACGTCACCGGATCGGCTCTGGTCGTCGACGGCGGCGGGATCGCCTAGCGACCATTCCCGTGCTCGTTCCCGTCGCAGTTCGTGCGGGTGTGCGGCCGGCCGGGCGACGTCAAGGGCGACCGGAGCGGGGCGCGGCGGATGCGGTGGGGATGCGCGGGCGGGCCGGATCCGTGACATTACTCCAGTCTTATGAGTATCTTTGTTTGATCAACGGAACAAGATGATTCGAGGACACCGTGACCCCGGCGACACAGACCCTGCATTCCGAGGGCGAGCTCTTTCGGCTGGTGCGCACCGGCCGTGCCCAATCCCGCGCTGATCTGGCGCGCCTGACCGGACTGTCGGCGTCGACGGTCGCGCTCCGGGTCGAGGAGCTCATCTCCCACGGCTTCATCGAGGAGAACGGCCAGGGCGAATCCCGGGGAGGGCGTCGTCCGCGAGTGCTGGCAGTGAAGGGCGGCGGCAGCGTCGTCGCCGGCGTCGACCTCGGTGAGCGCCACGCGACGATCGCACTCCTCGACCGCCGGGCGGACATCGTCGCATCCACCGTCGTGCAGGTCTCGCTGTTCGACGGTGTCGAGAGCGTCGTCAGCCAGGTCTGGGAGTTCGCGCAGCAGTTGGCGGCGGAGCACGATGGCCTGCGCATCGAGGGGATCGCGATGAGCCTGCCCGGTCCCGTGGATTCGCGCACCTCGCGGCTGCTCGCCCCCACCCGGATGCCGGGTTGGAACGGTGTCGACGTGGGCGAGGTCCTCGGATCCGTCACCGGTCTGCCGTACCTCATCGACAACGACGCCAACGCCATGGCCGTCGGCGAGTACATCGAGCGGGGCGGCGACGAGAAGCAGCTGGTCTTCGTCAAAGCCGGCAGCGGAATCGGCTGCGGGATCATTCTCGATGGCGCGGTGTACCGGGGGTTCCGCGGGGTCGCCGGCGACATCAGCCACGTGGCGTTGCACAACGCCCCACCGATCATCTGCTCCTGCGGTCGGGTGGGCTGCCTCGACGTGGTCGCGAGCGGAGCGGCGATCGTCGATGCGTTGAAGGAAGCGGGCGTGTCGGTGGAGACGCTCGACGACGTCCTCGCCCTCGCGCAGGACGCGCACCCCAAGGCCACGTCGCTGCTGCGAGAGGCCGGCGCTCGAACGGGCGAGGTGCTCGCCACCATTATCAACTTCTTCAACCCGCAGGCGCTGGCGCTCGGCGGACGGCTCGCCACGGCCGACGCCTTCGTCGCGGGAGTCCGGCAGGCGCTGTTCACGCTCTGCCTGCCGATGTCGACCGATTCGCTCGAGATCGGCGTGAGCCGAGCCGGTGCACTTGCCGGCGCGCGCGGCGTCGGCTGGGAGCTGTTGGAGCGGATGCTCGACCCGGCGCGAATCGATGAGGAACTGCGCACACCGGCATAAAGTGCGGCAATCGATCTAAGTTTTCGCGGATTCGGATCAAGTATTGCGTTTGGCTTCGAGTGGAGCCCTAAACTCGTAGGCATGACGGAAACCCCCTCGCGCCCCCGCATCGCGATCGCCGGCATGGCGATCGAGTCCAGCACCTTCTCGCCGCATCGAGCCGGCGAACGGGACTTCCAGCGCGTCGAGGGCGACGATCTGGTGAATCGCTACGACGCCCTGCGCGACGGTGAGCTCACGGACCGTGCCGATTGGCTGCCCGTCTACTACGCGCGATCGATTCCCGGCGGTGCGGTGCTCCGCGAGGTCTACGACAGCATCAAGGCGCGGATCTGCGACGGTCTTGCCGAACTCGTCGCCGACGGTGCGACGCTCGACGGATTGTTCTTCGACATCCACGGCGCGATGAGCGTCGTCGGGATGGATGACGCCGAGGGCGACCTCATCAGCGCCATCCGCGCGGTGATCGGACCCGACGTCGTCGTCTCCGCATCGATGGACCTGCACGGCAATGTTTCGCGGACCCTCGTCGAGAACGTCGACATCATCACCTGCTACCGCCTCGCCCCGCATGAGGACACCTGGGAGACCCGCGACCGCGCGATCCGAAACCTCGTCCACGCTCTGGAGGACGGCGTCACGCCGCACCGAGCCTGGGTGCGTGTGCCGATCCTGCTTCCCGGCGAGAAGACCAGCACTCGCGTCGAGCCGGCCAAGAGCCTGTACGCCCGCATCCCGGAGATCGAGGCGCGTCCCGGCATCACGGATGCCGCGATCTGGATCGGCTACGCCTGGGCGGACGAGCCGCGCTGCCACGCCACCGTGGTGGTCACCGGCGACGACGAGGCGGCGACCGCGAGTGCTGCCGAGGAACTCGGGCGGGCGTTCTGGGATGTACGCGACGACTTCGAGTTCGTCGGCCCTCCGGGAACCCTCGATGAGGGAGTGGCCGCGGGGCTGGCGGCATCCGACACTCCGTACTTCATCAGCGACTCGGGCGACAACCCCGGCGCCGGCGGCACCGGCGACGTCACCTGGACGCTCGCGCAGCTGCTGCAGAAGCCGGAGCTCACCTCTGACGATGCGCCGGTGACGCTCTGCGCATCGGTGTTCGACAAGGGCGCCATCGACGTCCTGCGCGCCCATGGGATCGGGGATCGGGTCTCGGTCGAAGTCGGCGCGCGCATCGACAGCGGGCCGCATGGTCCCGTGGTCGTCGACGGGATCCTGCACAGTCTGCAGGAGGGGGACGTGGATGCCGGTGGCATCGCCGTGATCCGGGTGGGCGGCCTCCACGTGATCGTGACGGAGTTCCGCAAGGCGTACCACGACGTCTCGGACTTCACGTCGATCGGACTCGACCCGGCATCCGCGCAGATCGTGGTGACGAAGATCGGCTACCTCGAGCCCGAGCTCTACGCCATCATGCGCGGCTGGACGCTGGCGCTCACCCCCGGTGGCGTCGATCAGGATCTGGATCGACTCGGTCATCACCGGATCGAGCGGCCGATGCACCCCTTCGATGCTTTCGCGGAGTCTCCGGACCTGAAGGCCGAGATCGTTCGCTGAGCGAAGCCGTCGAGTTTCTTCGATTGCGAACTAAGTAAGTTACTCAAACGTAACAAGGCTGACCATTTTCCCGTACTTACTTCGGGCATGATGCAAAGTACGTCACATTTCGGACGAACGTCTCCCCGGTGAGGCGTTGAACAAGGAGGTTTCTATGCGAACTCAGTCGCTGCGTCGCCGGTTGCTCGCCCCGCTGGGCGCGCTTGCCGTCGCGACCCTCGCCCTGACCGCCTGTCAGGCGGGCACGCAGGGCGGCAACGGAGCAGAGTCCGAGAAGGACTCGGTCAGCTTCGCGCTCCAGGTGGGCACCGGACCGAACTGGATCCTGCCGATCTCGTCGCCCGACAAGATGGCCACGCACAACAGCGCCATCAAGGCGACGATGTGGCCGCGCCTGTTCGAATACAACGGCGTCGACGGAGAGATGGGCTGGGACGAGCTCGCCTCCGCCGCGAAGTCCTACGAGTTCTCCGAGGACCAGAAGACCATCACCATCACGCTCAACGACCTCGACTGGTCTGACGGCGAGCCCGTCACCTCTCGTGACGTGGAGTTCTGGTACAACCTCGTGCGCTTCAACGGCGAGCGGACCGGCGGTTACTCGGCCGGTCTCATGCCTGACAACATCGTCGCGTTCACGACCATCGACGAGAAGACCTTCTCGCTGACGATGGACAAGGTCTACAACGAGGAGTTCCTCCTCGGCAACCAGCTCAGCCTCATCTACCCGATGCCGCAGCACGTCTGGGACAAGACGAGCGCCGACGGCGAGATCGGTGACCACGACCGCGACGCCGCCGGTTCGACGCAGGTGCTCGACTACCTCTTCTCCGAGGCCGAGGACATGAAGACCTACGCCACCAACGAGCTGTGGAAGACCGTCGCCGGCCCCTACACGGTGAAGAGCTGGTCGGACTCCGGCCTCGTCGAGCTCACCGCGAACAAGAAGTACACGGGTGAAGACAAGCCCAGCATCGAGAACGTGGAGTTCCTGCCGTTCACCTCGGCAGACGCCGAGATGAACGTCGTGCGTTCCGGCGATGTCGACTACGGCTACGTCACCAGCTCGCAGCTGACGAACGAGAAGCAGTTCACAGACCTGGGTTACAGCATCGAGCCGTGGGCCGGTTGGTCGATCACGTACATGCCGTACAACTTCGCCAACCCGACCAAGGGCGCCTTCTACAAGCAGCTCTACGTGCGTCAGGCGCTGCAGCAGGCCATCGACCAGGAGACCATCTCCGAGGTCGTGTGGCACGGTGCGGCCACCCCCGACTACGGTCCCATCCCGCAGACGGCGGACTCCATCGGTCTGTCCGACGTGCAGAAGAACAACCCGTACCCCTTCGATGTGAAGGCGGCCGCGAAGCTCTTCACGGACAACGGCTGGAAGAAGAACTCCGAAGGCACCCTCGAGTGCGTGGATGCCGGAGCCGGCGCCGGACAGTGCGGCGAGGGCATCGCTGCCGGTGAGAAGGCGGAGATCGTCGTCACCACCCAGAGCGGCTCGCAGGAGACCGACAACATGATGGCGGAGATCCAGTCCTCGCTCGGCAAGGTCGGCGTCAAGATGACGATCGACTCGAAGCCGCTGGACAGCGTTCTCACCCAGGCCCAGGAGTGCAAGACCGGCACCACCTGCACGTGGGAGCTCGTCTTCTTCGGCACGGCAGGCAGCTGGTACTTCCCGCCCTACGCCACTGGTGAGCGCGTCTTCGCGAAGGACACCAAGTGGAACGCGGGACAGTACGACAACGCCGAGGCCGAGGAGCTCGTCCAGGCGATGGCGTTCTCGACCGACCCCGAGATCGCCAAGAAGTACTCGGAGTTCCTCGCCACCGACCTTCCGGTCATGTGGATGCCGAACCCGGTCTACCAGGTCTCGGTCGTCCGCGACGGACTCGACATCGCCCACCAGGACCCGGGTGCGTCGTTCCTGCCGCAGCGCTGGTCCTGGACCAAGTAACAGGTAGGTGACATGAGCGTGGTGGAAGCAGCGCCGAGCGCGCAGAAGAAGGAGAGGGCCGGCGGCTCTCGGTTCTGGTGGTACCTGTTGCGACGGGTCGGCCAGGGCGGGATCGTCATCCTCATCGTGACGCTGATTGTGTTCGCGCTGCTCCACCTCGCCATGCCGCAAGGGCCTGCGGCCGGCATCCTCGGGATGCAGGCGTCGCAGGAGCAGATCGACGCGTTCAATCGTGAGAACGGGTTCGACCTGCCTCTCTGGCAGCAGTACTTCAACTTCCTCGGGCAGCTGGTCCAGGGCGATCTCGGCGATTCGTTCAAGCTCAATCGCCCGGTGGCGGATGCCATCGGCCAGCGGCTCCCGAAGACGCTGATCCTCGCCCTCATCTCGATGCTGGTCGCGCTCATCGTCGCGATCCCGATGGGCATCTTCCAGGCGGTTCGCCGCGGCAAGACCGCGGACTACGTGCTGACGACCTGGAACTTCATCGTCTACTCGACGCCGTCGTTCTTCCTCGGGTTGATCCTCGTGATCGTGTTCGCGCAGTGGCTGCGGCTCGTGCCCGCGCAGGCGCCGCAGGGAGAGACCATCGGCGACGTGCTGGCGAATCCGGCCGGTCTGGTGCTTCCGGTGCTCACCGCCGCGCTCGGCATCATCGCCACGTTCTCGCGGTACATGCGATCGGCCACGATCGACAACCTCTCCGAGGACTACGTCCGCACAGCGCGGGCGAAGGGCACCTCGGTGCGCGTCGTGATCACCCGTCACGTCGTCCGCAACTCGCTGACGCCGGTGATCGCGATGCTGGGCTATTACCTGCCCGTGATGTTCGGCGGCATGATCGTCGTCGAGTCGCTCTTCAACTACCCCGGCATGGGTCTGCTGTTCTGGACATCGGCCCAGACATCCGACTACCCCGTCCTGCTCGGCTGCATCCTGGTCATCGCGCTCGCGACGGTCATCGGCTCGCTGCTCGCCGACATCATCCAGGCGCTGCTCGACCCGCGCACCCGTGAGGAGCTCTCGTGAGCACGACGACCATCCTGACCCGCACGCTGACCCCGCGTCAGCGCGGCATGCGGCGCTTCCTGCAGAACAAGCTCGCGGTCTTCGGCATCGTGACCATCGTGCTGTTCCTGCTCTTCTGCTTCCTGGGCCCGCTCGTGCACCCGACCGATCAGATCCACACGGACCTGCGCAGCACGATGCTTCCTCCCGGAACGGCCGGTCACCCGCTGGGCACCGACGATGTCGGCTACGACGTGCTCGGTCGCCTGATGATGGGCGGGCAGGTGTCGATCCTCATCGGTCTCGCCGCCGGTGTGCTCGCCACGGTCATCGGAACGCTGTGGGGAGCCATCGCCGGATACGTCGGCGGTGCGGTCGACACCGTGATGATGCGCGTCGTCGACGCCGGCATCGCGATCCCGGCGACGTTTCTGCTGCTCATCCTCTCCGCGATCCTGCGGCCGAGCGTGCCGCTGATGATCTGCGTCATCGGACTCGTCTCCTGGCTCGTGCCTGCGCGCCTCGTGCGTGCAGAGTCGATCTCGCTGAAGTCGCGGGAGTACGTGCTGGCCTTGCGCGCGATGGGCGGCACCCACCCCCGTGCGGTTCTCAAGCACATCGTGCCGAACACGGTCGGCACGATCGTCGTCAATGCGACGTTCCAGGTCGCCGACGCCATCCTGCTCGTCGCGTACATCTCGTTCCTCGGCATGGGCCTGCAGAAGCCGGCCACCGACTGGGGTGCCATGCTCACCAGCGGCATCACGTACACCTACGCCGGCGCGTGGTGGCTGATCTTCCCCGCCGGTTTCTGCATCGTCCTCACCGTGTGCGCGTTCAACAGCATCGGTGACGGGCTCCGTGACTTCTTCGACGTGAAGGGGCGTGCCGCATGAGCGACGCACTGCTGTCGATCACCGACCTCGAGGTCACCTTCCGCACTGAGGACGGTCCCGTCCAGGCCGTGAAGGGGATCGACCTCGAGGTTCATCCGGGCGAGGTCCTCGCTCTCGTCGGCGAGTCGGGTTCCGGCAAGTCGGTCACGGCCATGGCGGTGCTGAAGCTGCTGCCGCGCTCGGCCACCGTCACCGGTTCGATCCGCCTCGGCGGGCGCGAACTGCTGCCTCTCGGCGAGTCCGAGATGAACGCCGTGCGCGGCGCCGAGATCTCGATGGTGTTCCAGGAGCCGATGACCGCGCTGAATCCCAGCATGCGGATCGGTGACCAGATCACCGAGGCGATCCTCAACCACAGTCCCGTCTCGAAGGCCGCCGCGTGGGAGAGCGCCGTCGAGCTCCTGCAGCGGGTCGGAATCCCCGAGCCGGTCCGTCGGGCCAAGAGCTACCCGCATGAGCTGTCCGGGGGACAGCGTCAGCGCGTCGTCATCGCGATCGCCCTCGCGTGCGAGCCCCAGTTGATCATCGCCGACGAACCGACGACCGCGCTCGACGTCACCGTGCAGGCCGAGATCCTCGACCTCATCCGGCGCCTCGCGGCGGAATCGGGAACGGCGTTCCTGCTCGTCACGCACAACATGGGCGTCGTCGCCGACATCGCCGATCGCGTCGCCGTGATGTTCCGCGGCACGATGGTCGAGGTGGGCGACACCCGCACTGTCCTCACTGCGCCACGCGAGGAGTACACGAAGAAGCTGTTGAGCGCCGTGCCGTCGCTTCCCGATCTCGCCTCCGTCGTCGAGCGGAGCGTCGAAGTCCCCCAGACGGCGGCCGTGCTCGAGCTGGTCGACGCGAGCGTGACGTATCGCCGCGCCGGACGCCCGTTCCTCGCGCTCGACGGCGTGAGCCTGCGCATCCAACCGGGAGAGATCCTCGGACTCGTCGGTGAATCCGGGTCCGGTAAATCGACGCTCGGACGCGCTGCCCTCGGCCTGCTGCCGCTGTCCGGTGGCGAGATCACGCTGTTCGGCGAGAAGGTCGGCCGCGGCGGAGCATCGCGTCGCCGCGAGCGCGAGCTCCGCGGACGCGTCGGTGCGATCTTCCAGGACCCCGGTTCGAGCCTGGACCCGCGGATGACCGTCGGCGAAGCGATCGCGGAGCCGATGCTGGTGCAGCGACGGAAGTTCCCCACGACGGCCGCGCAGCGCCGAATCCGGGTGGCCGAGCTGCTCGACGCGGTCGAGCTGCCGACGAACTACGCGACCCGGTACCCGCATGAACTCTCCGGCGGCCAGCGTCAGCGCATCGGCCTCGCCAGGGCGATCGCGCTGGAGCCGGAGCTCATCATCGCCGACGAACCGACCTCGGCCCTCGACGTCTCCGTGCAGGCGGCGGTGCTCGAGGTCCTGCGCACGCTGCAGGAGAAGATGCACTTCGCCTGCCTCTTCATCAGCCATGACCTCGCCGTCGTGCACGAGATCTCCGATCGCGTCGCCGTGATGCTGAAGGGAGAGATCGTCGAGACCGGCTCTGCCGACGACGTGCTCCTCGCGCCGCAGCATCCGTACAGCCGTCGACTGCTGGCATCCGTCCCCGTTCCCGACCCGGACAAACAAGCGCTGCGGCGGGAGGCCCGGGCCGCAGCCCGGGCGATGGCGTCGTGATCGGCGCTGCCACCGACGCGACGAAGGGCCCGGAGGGACGAACGGCCGCCGAGCACGGCGGGTCCGCCGTGCTCGGCATCGACGTCGGCGGATCGAGCGTCAAGCATCTGCTCGCCAGGGCGGATGCTTCGATCGCCGAGCCTCCCGTACCGCTGGCCCGTGGACGGAACGCGACGCCGAAGCGGGCGCCGGTGGACGGGCTCGCCGCGATCGCCGAGGCGGTGCGAGGCGAACGGACGCTGACCCGGCTCGTCCTCTCGATCCCGGGGATCGTCGACGAACGCAACGGCGTCGTCGTGCGGTCCACGAACATCCCCGCCCTCGACGGGTGCGCCCTCGGCGAGCGGCTCGGAGCAGAACTCGGAATCCCGGTGGATGTGATCAACGACGGCCATGCCGCCGCCATCGCCGAAGCGTCATGGGGTGCGGGGAAGGGCGTCGAGGATATCTTCGTGCTCGCGCTCGGCACCGGTATCGCCGGTGCGCACGTGGTCGACGGCCGGGTCGTGCCCGGCGCTCACGGGTCAGCCGGCGAACTCGGGCACATCACGATCGACCCGGCCGGAAGCATGTGCTCGTGCGGAAGGCTCGGCTGCCTGGAGACGATCATCGGTGCGCCGGCGCTGCATGCCGCCTGGACGGCAGCCGGCGGCTCGGGCGGAACGGAATCGCTCTTCGCCGCGTTCGGTGCGGGCGACAGGGCTGCGACGACGATCGTGCAGCATGCTTCGTCGGCGCTCGCCGAGGCGATCCTCACGCTGTGCGCTCTCGTGGACCCGGGAGGCATCGTCATCGGTGGCGGTCTCGCTCAGGCGCCGCACCACCTGGTCACGCTGGCGGAACGGTACGTCGCGGAGCGTGCGACGTTCCACCGCGTGCCGCCGATCATCCCGGCATCCCTCGGGGAGTGGGCCGGCGTGAACGGGACCGTCCTCACCGCGCTTCGTCGGCAGCGCGCGCTGGGCTGAGCGGGCCCGCGGCGCGCTGCGCGTTCTTCGCAGGTCTGCACGTTCTTCGGACGAATTCGGCCACATCGTGCGAAGAAGCTGCTGATCTCCGAGATCCGCGCTGGCAGGCGGCGCTCTCGGACGGACCGAACGCCCAGCTCAGTCGCGTAAAATCGGCACAATGACCGACGCCCCGACTGCTCCCGCTGACGACGGCGCCGGCATCGACCCCGAAGACCTCGCCACCGCGTTGCGCGTCCTCACGCAGATGGACCAGCTCGACGAGGAGCATCCGGACTTCGTCACCATGCGCCGCGCGACAGCCGCGATGTTCAAGGCCGTCAAGCGCGTCCGGCGCAAGCAGATCCGGGATGCCATCGCCGAGGCCGACAAGGCCGTGGTCGCGCGCACCGCGACCGGCGCTCCGGACCGCATCGACGACGAGACGCGCGGCAACGACCTCGCGACCAGTGTCATCGACGCACCGATCGCCGGCGAGCTGCTGAAGCCCCGCAACTGCTACATCTGCAAGCAGCCGTACACGCTCGTCGACGCCTTCTACCACCAGCTGTGCCCCGATTGCGCGCGCTTCAGCCACGGCAAGCGCAACGCCCACGCCGACCTGACCGGCAAGCGCGCGCTGCTCACCGGCGGCCGCGCGAAGATCGGCATGCACATCGCGCTGCGGCTGCTCCGCGACGGCGCGCACACCACGATCACGACGCGCTTCCCGCGCGACGCCGTCCGTCGATTCTCGGCGCTGCCCGATTCGGGTGAGTGGCTGCACCGCCTGCGCGTCGTGGGCATCGACCTGCGCGATCCCGCTCAGGTGATCGGCCTCGCCGACTCCGTCGCCGCCCAGGGGCCGCTCGACATCCTCATCAACAACGCGGCGCAGACCGTGCGGCGCTCGCCCGGTTCCTACTCGCTGCTGGCGGATGCCGAGCTGCAGCCGCTTCCCGACGGTCCCCTGCCCGAGATGGAGACCTTCGGGCACACGAACGATCAGCATCCTCAGGCGCTGCAGGCGTCCGTCGATGCGCATCCGCTACTGTCTGTCGCCGCCCTCGGCGGCACCGTCGCCGAGCAGGGCGGCCAGTCGCTCACCGCCGAGGACCTCGCGCGGCTCGCGATGGCTCCTGGGTCGTCGTCGCTGGCGAAGCACGCGGACGGCACAGCGATCGACGCGGGCGGACTCGTTCCCGACGTGAACCGCGTGAACAGCTGGGTGCAGTCGATCGACCAGGTCGATCCGCTCGAGATGCTCGAGGTGCAGCTCTGCAACACCACGGCGCCGTTCCTGCTGATCAGCCGACTGCGGCCCTCGATGGCAGCATCCGCTGCGCACCGGAAGTACGTCGTCAACGTCTCGGCGATGGAGGGGCAGTTCTCGCGCCGCTACAAGGGCCCGGGGCATCCGCACACGAACATGGCGAAGGCCGCGCTGAACATGCTCACCCGCACCAGCGCCGGCGAGATGCTCGAGACCGACGGCATCCTGATGACCGCCGTCGACACCGGTTGGATCACCGACGAGCGTCCGCACTACACGAAGGTCCGCCTCGCCGAGGAGGGTTTCCACGCCCCGCTCGACCTCGTCGACGGCGCGGCTCGGGTGTACGACCCGATCGTGCGCGGCGAGGCCGGCGAAGACATCCACGGCGTGTTCCTGAAGGACTACGAGCCCAGTCCCTGGTGAGTGTCGCTGCTTCGGGCGCGATTCGTCGGCGAACACCGCAAGAATCGTCAAACCAAGGCGGGCAGGCTGAAGCCATGACAATCACACAGGAGCAGTTCACCGTCGTCGGCCTTCCCCTGCGCACGAACAACCGGGAGGCCGCGGCGACGATCCCGCCGCACTGGGCGGCATTCGTGCAGGCGGATGTCGCGGGCAGGACGGATGCCGGAGGAGACGTCTACGCCGTGTACGCCGATCACGAGCACGCGGGTGTCGACAACCTCGGGGACTACACGCTCATCATCGGCCACCGTGTCGCCGATGGGGCCGCCGTTCCGGAGGGGCTGGCCTCCGTGGTGGTGCCGCGATCCGAACGCGAGGTCGTCGAGCTGGAAGCAGGCCGCCCCGATCTCGTCGGCGAGGCATGGCAACGGATCTGGGCACGAGAAGACCTGGATCTCAGCTATCTCGCCGACTACGAGCGGTACGCGGCTGATGGCGGCATCGAGATCTCGCTGGGTCTACGCTCGGCATCGTGAGAGCCACGCAGTACCACCAGCAACTCGATGAGGTGACCGCGTACATCTACGAGCATCTCGATGACGATCTGGACCTCGAGATCCTCGCGGAGGTGGCGAGGTTCTCGCCGTATCACTGGCATCGCGTCTACCGTGCGGTGCGTGGAGAGACCGCGGCTCAAGCCGTGCAGCGGCTTCGGCTCGAACGTGCAGCCTCAATGCTGGTCGAGACGGACCTGTCGATCCCGCGGATCGCCCGTCGGGCCGGCTTCTCGGGGGTGGAGACGTTCACCCGTGCGCTGTCGCGCGGTTACGGCATGCCGCCCGGTCGCTTTCGCGAAGACGGTGCGCACGCGGTCTTCCGGACAGCCCAGGCGGAGCGCCTCGATGCGCATCCGTTGGAGATCCGCGAGACGGAGGAGCTCGTTCTCGCCGTCTCCCCGCATCGAGGGGCGTACATCGACATCGGCCAGGCGTTCGCGCGCGTGCGGGACCGGATGGGTGACAGTCGACGGATGATCGCGATCTACGAGGATGATCCCGAGGCCGTTCCCGTCTCCGCACTGCGTTCGGCGGCGGGAGTCGTCCTCACCGAGGATGCCGCAGTTCCGGCGCCCCTGGAACGAAGGACGATCCCGGCCGGGCGCCACGCGGTCATGCGCTATGTCGGGCCGTACGCGTCGATGCACCGGGCCTACCTCTGGCTGTACGGTCAGTGGCTGCCCGCATCGGGCGAAGAGCCTCGCGATCATCCGGTGTTCGAGGCGTACCTCACCGACCCGGCGGTCACCGCGCCGAATGACGCTGTCACCGAGATCCTGCTCCCGCTGGTCGGCTGATGATCTCGTGCCACTTGTCGGACCATGTTGCGATTGTCGGACCGATCTCGACGAATCGTCCTGCAGGTGCAACGTGGTCCGACAAGTGGCGCAGATCACTGTGTCGGCGAGGCTCAGCGGAGTTCGCGAATAAACGCTCGCACGTCGGACACGAGCATCTCGGGCTCCTCGAGAGCGGCGAAGTGTCCGCCGCGCCCTTCGACGTCGGTCCAGCGGACGATGTTGTTCGTCTTCTCCTCGGCGAAGCGCAGACCGACGTCGTGCGCGAAGACGATGACGGCGGTGGGGACACCCGAGCTCTCGGGCTGCGCGCCCCACTCGGCATCCTGCGCATAGCCGACATAGGCGGACGTGCCGCCTGAGGATGTGAACCAGTACAGCGAGGCGTTCTCGAACAGGAAGCGCTCGCCGACGATCTCGGCCGCGGGCTTCTCGGCCGGATGCGTCCACTCCTGGAACTTGTCGAGAATCCAGGCGAACTGCGCGACCGGACTGTCGGCGAGCATCGCGCCGATCAGGCCAGGGCGCGTCGACTGGATCGCGATGTAGCCGAACTCCTTCTGCATGAACTCGGAGACCCGGCGCAGGCGGTCGTGTTCCACGGGCTTCAGCGATGCGGCGGTCTCCTCGTCGAGTTCGCCCAGGAACGTTCCGAGCGAGCCGTTCGCGTGCACCCCGATCACCCGTTCCGGAGCGAGGCGCGCCATCTCCGGAGCGACACCCGCACCCACGTCGCCGCCCTGCACCGCGAAGCGCTCGTATCCGAGTCTGGTCATCAGCTCGAGCATCACGACGGCGATGTCGCCGCGCCCCCAGTCCGTGCCGACCAGGGGCATCGAGAACCCGAACCCCGGATGCGACGGGATCACGACGTCGAAGGCGTCGGAGGCGTCTGCGCCATGGGCGACCGGATCGGTGAGCGGGCCGATGAGTCCTTCGAACTCCAGGAAGGATCCCGGCCAGCCGTGCATCAGCAGCAGGGGTGTCGCATCGGGGTGCGGAGATTTCACGTGTACGGCGTGGATGTTCTGGCCGTCGATGTTCGTGATGATCTGCGGCAGCGCGTTCAGCCGCTCCTCGGTCGCGCGCCAGTCGTGCTGCGCCCATCGAGTCACGAGGTCACGCAGTTCGGTGGAGGGGATACCGGTGCTCCCGTTATCCACCGGGAGCGGGTCGGCGAAGCGCGCGTTCTGCAGCCGCGAGCGGAGGTCGTCGACCCCCGTCTCGGGGATCTCGATGTGGAAGGGGCGGATGCGGCTGTCGGTCTGGTTCGTGTTCATGTCTCCAGAATCTCGCCATAACCGGCCATAATATGTCCTGATAGCGAAAGAGACTCGGAGCATGACACGGACGACCGGACGCACTCTCGAACTGCTCTCGCTTCTGCAGGCACGACGGGAATGGAGCGGGGCGGAACTGCGCGACCGCCTCGAAGTGAGCGGGCGCACCCTCCGGCGCGACATCGACGATCTGCGTGAGCTCGGCTACGGGATCGAGGCGACCCGAGGTCGCCATGGCGGCTACCGGCTCGGCGCTGGAGCGGCTGTCCCTCCACTGACCCTCTCCGCCGACGAGTCCGTCGCGATCGCCGTCGGGCTGCGCGCCGCCGCGACGAGCGTCGTCACCGGCATCGAAGACGCCTCGGCGCGCGCACTGGCGAAGCTCGAGCAATCGCTGTCGCCGGCGACCCGCCGCCAGATCATCGACGTCGAGCGGGCGATGGTGTCGCTGTCGTCGCGCCGTGACGACGTCGACCTCGACGTGGTCACGACCGTCGCATCCGCGATCGCCGAGCGACGGCGGATGCAGATCGACTACACGCGCCACGACGGCGTCGAGGTGCGGCGAGCGGTCGAACCGCACCGCATCGTGCACACGGCGGAGCGCTGGTACCTCGTCGCCTGGGATCCGGAGCGCGAAGGCTGGCGCACCCTGCGCGTCGATCGGATGCGGCATCCGCTCATCCTGCGCGACGAGTTCCCGGAGCGTGACATCCCCGACGACGCCCTCCGTCAGTTCACGACGCGGAGCATCACCACCGCGCCCTATCCGTACCGCGCCCGGCTGCGGATGCAGGCACCGGCTGCTGTCGTCTCCCGCCACTTCGATGTCACGGTCGCCGAGGTCGTCGACGAGGGCGGCGGCACCAGCATCCTCACCGCTGGCTCGCGTTCACCCGAGGAGTTCGCCCTGTACCTCGGGATGTCCGGGATCGAGTTCGAGCTGCTGGAGGGGGAGGACGTCCGCCGTGCTCTCGTCGACATGGCGGCGAGGTTCACCCGGGCTGCCGGGGTGGCCGAGTAGATCACGCGGCCCGATCGGATGCCATCCGTCGGACCATGTTGCAGTTGTCGGACCGATCCCGACGGATCGTCCTGCAGGTGCAACTTCGTCCGACAGGTGGCACACGCGAGACCGCGCGAAGGACCCGAACGCGGATGCCGGAAGGTCAGACCAGGGGCCCGGGATACGGATGCGGCAGCCACACCGTCACGTTCAACCCACCGCCGACGCGGGGCGTGAGGTGCAGGGAGCCGTCGTGGGCCTCGGTGATCCGTTGCGCGATGGCGAGACCCAGCCCGATACCGGCGTGATCGTCGCCACGGGTGCGCGCGGCGCCGCGCTGGAACGGCTCGGCGAGGATCGCGACGAGGTGCGGCGGGAGCACGGCTCCGGTGTTCTCGACGACGAGCGCGATCGCCTCGGGGCGCGCATACGTGCGCACCGTCACGGTGCCGCCCTCGGGAAGGTTGTGCACGATGGCGTTGTGCACGAGGTTCGTGACCAGCTGCTGCAGGAGCGCCGGCGATCCGAGGGTGCGGGCGGCATCGCCGCCGACGTCCAGGGAGACACGGCGCCGATCGGCGAGCGGGGCCAGCGTCTCGACCGCTTCTTCGGAGGAGAGCGAGAGATCGACGACTTCACGGACGAAGGCGCGACCATCGGCACGGCTGAGCAGCAGCAACGCCTCGGTCAGATCGATCGCCCTGGTGTTGACCTCCTGCAGGCGATCGATGAGAGCATCCACATCGCGACCCGGATCCGACCGAGCGACCTCCAGCAGGGCCTGGGAGATCGCGAGCGGGGTTCGGAGCTCGTGCGAGGCGTTCGCGGCGAATCGCTGCTGCTCCGCGACATGCGCCTCGAGCTGCTCGAGCATCGAGTCGAACACGTCGGCCAGATCTCGGAACTCGTCTCTCGGACCCTCGAGCGCCACGCGATGCGACAGCGAACCCTGCGCGGCCAGCCTTGCCGCCTCGCCGATTCGGCCAAGAGGGGCGAGCATGCGTCCCGCGAGGACCCATCCGCCCACGAACCCGCCCACGATCAGGAAGAGCATCACCAGGATCGCGACAGGCGTGAAGGCACGCAGCAGATCGGAGCGGTTGGGGATGAATTCACCGGGGAGCATCTGCGGAATCTGCACATCAGGCACGTACCGGAGAAGAAAAACTCCGACGACAGTGAGGAGCGCGGCTCCGGCCAGCACGACGATGAGAGCGTAGCTCAGCGTGAGTTTGAGGCGGGCGCTCATCCCCCGACGCCTAGGCACCGGCATCCGCCCCTTCGGCATCCGCTTCCGTCTCGATCCGGTAGCCCACCCCGGGAACCGTGAGGATGAGCCAGGGCTCGCCAAGCCGCTTGCGCAGCGACGACACCGTGATCCGCACGGCGTTCGTGAACGGGTCGGCGTTCTCGTCCCATGCGCGTTCGAGCAGCTCCTCGGCGCTGACGACACCGCCGGCCGCATCGACGAGCACCTCGAGCACGGCGAACTGCTTGCGAGTCAGCGCGACATAGCGACCGTCTCGGAACACCTCGCGCCGGAACGGGTCCAGGCGGAGCCCCGCGATCTCGTGCACGGGTGGCCGCGTACGCACGCGCCGACGGTCGAGAGCACGCAGCCGCAGCACGAGCTCGCGCATCTCGAAGGGCTTGGTGAGGTAGTCGTCGGCGCCCAGCTCGAACCCCGTCGCCTTGTCGTCGAGACGGTCGGCAGCCGTGAGCATCAGGATCGGGATGCCGCTGCCCGACGCCACGATCCACTGCGCCACCTCATCGCCGGAGGGGCCGGGGATGTCGCGGTCGAGCACGGCGATGTCATACGCGTTGATGCTCAGCTGCTCGAGGGCGGTGTCGCCGTCGCCGGCGATATCGGACGCGATCGCCTCGAGCCGCAGACCGTCGCGGATGGCCTCGGCGAGATAGAGCTCGTCCTCGACGATCAGCACACGCATGGCTCAGATCCTACGCACCCCGACATATCGCGAGCATATGCAAATGTGCATACGGCAGGGCAACACGCGGCCTCCTTGACTGGGGAACATGAACGACACCTCTGCTCCCCGCTTCCTCGGCCGGCGCCTCGCCGCGGCCGGCATCGCGATCGGCCTCGTCGCCGCTGGAGTGATCGTCACCCAGCAGGCGCTGGAGGCGGCATCCGCCAACACGCCGACCTCCACCGCGACGTCCGGCGATCCTGGTCATGCCCCCGCTGGCACCACCCTCGCCCCGAGCGAAGCCGACGGCGTGATCCGCGACGATGCTCGGCCCTCGGTGTTCGACGATCACCTTCCCGCGGTGAGCAAGCTCGATCCCGCACTCCTCGAGGCTCTGCGGCGTGCGGCGACGGATGCCGCTGGCGACGGCGTCGAGTTCGAGGTCAACGGCGGGTGGCGCTCGACGGCGCTGCAGGAGAAACTGCTGACGGATGCCGTCGCCGACTACGGCTCGATCGAAGAGGCGTCGCGCTGGGTGGCGCCGCCCACGGCATCGGCGCACGTGAGCGGCCAAGCGGTCGATCTGGGGCCGCTCACCGCGCTCGACTGGCTGATGCAGAACGGCGCGCAGTACGGCCTCTGCCAGATCTACGCCAATGAGTCCTGGCACTACGAACTGCGTCCGGAGGCGATCGACGACGGTTGTCCGGAGATGTACAGCGATGCCAGCGTCGACCCGCGGATGACCCGATGACGCTCTTCCGGTCTGCCGCCACGATGACCTCAGCAGGGCCGCACCTGCAGGGCCCCACGCTGCAGGTGCTTCCGGTAGCAGTGGCTGCCAACGTCCGCCGCGTGCAGGCGCGGACCGACGCGCGGATCATGGCCGTCGTGAAGGCCGACGGTTACGGGCACGGGGCGATCGCGGTGGCCCAGGCGGCGGTCGCGGCCGGCGCCGAGCAGCTCGGTGTCACCGATATCGCCGAGGGATCCGCGCTGCGGGCGGCAGGGCTGACCGTGCCGATCCTCGCCTGGCTGCATCCTTCCGGCATCGACGCCGCTCGCGCGGCCGCCGACCGGATCGACGTCGCGGTGGCCTCGGTCGACGAGCTGCGGCAGTTGATCGTGGATGCCGGGCCGCTGGGCGACCCCGCGATCCGTGTGCACCTGAACGTCGACACCGGGATGGCTCGCGGCGGATGCCCGAGTGAGCACTGGGAGGAGCTCTTCCGCCTGGCGCGTGCGGGCCACGGCCTCGGCAGGATCGACGTCGTGGCCCTCATGGGGCATCTGCCACTGGCCGACTACGCCGATCCCGCGCAGAACGCCGCAGCCGTCCTACGGATGGAAGCAGCGGTCGCCGCGGCACATGCCTCAGGACTCGAACGGCTGCTCGTCCATCTCGCCGCGACGTCGGGTGCGCTGACCGATCGCGCGACGCACTTCGACATGGTCAGGATCGGTGCAGGGCTCGTCGGCATCGATCCGTCCGGCACCATCGCCCTGAACGGCGCCTCGCGGCTGACCGCGCCGATCGTGCACACCGCCCAAGCGTCGAGGGGCACGCCCGTCGGCTACGGAGGGTTCCACGTCACCGACCGCGACACGCACCTGAGCGTCATCGGACTCGGCTACGCCGACGGCATCCCCCGCGGACTGTCGGCGAACGCCGCCGTCGAGATCGGCGGCCGGCGGCATCGCATCGTCGGCCGCGTGTCGATGGATCAGATCGTCATCGACACCGGGGCCGAGGCCTTCCCGCACGGCACGGTCGCGACCGTGTTCGGCCCCGACGGGGGAGCCGTTCCGAGCATCCATGAATGGGCCGACTGGGCCGCAACCATCCCGCATACGATCGTCGCCGGCATCGGGCCGCGAGTGAAGAGGAGCACCACATGAGCACGAACGTCCTGGTCATCGGCGGCGGGCAGAACGCCGAGCACGAGGTCTCTCTGGCGTCCGCCGCTGCCGTCGGAAGCGCGCTGCGATCGGGCGGTTTCGCCGTCACCGCCGTGACGATCGCGCGGGACGGCACGTGGGTCCAGGAGGGCGTCGCGCTGGGTGCGGGTGCGGCGGGATCGCTCGCGGCCGCGGTCGCGCTGATCGAGCGGGCCGACGTGGTGTTCCCGGCGGTGCACGGTGCACTCGGCGAAGACGGCGCGCTCGCCGCGCTGTGCGCTCTCGCGCATACGCCGGTGGTCGGCTCAGGGTCGGGCGCGGGGGCGATCGGCATGGACAAGTGGGTGACGAAGCTCGTGGCGGATGCTGTCGGCATCCGCACCGCGCCGGGGATCGCCATCTCGGTCGACGAGATCGACGACCTCGAATTCGATGAGGACGTCGTGGTCAAGCCGGTCTCGGCCGGATCCAGCTATGGCGTGACACTGGTGCGCGACGCCGCGCAGCTGCGTTCGGCGCTGCGCACCGCGGCGGAGTACGACCGCCGCATCCTCGTCGAGAGGGTGATGCGCGGCCGCGAGATCGATGTGGCCGTGATGCGCGATGCAGACGGGACCGTCTGGGCGCCGCCGCCGCTGGAGATCCACGCCGAAGGCCTGTTCGACACCGCGGCGAAGTACGACGGCTCTGCACGTTTCACGGTGCCGGCGGAGCTGAGCGACGTGGATCGGCGCGCGCTGACGGAGGCTGCGCTGACCATGTTCGACGCGCTCGGGTGCGCAGGCGTCGCCCGGATGGATTTCTTCCTCACCGAAGACGGGCCGGTGCTGAACGAGGTCAACACCATGCCGGGCATGACCGCGGCGTCGCAGGTCCCGCGGATGTTCCAGGCTGCGGGGGTCGCCTATCCCGAGCTCGTCGCGCGCCTGGTGCACAGTGCCGTGGTGCCGGCACTCACCCCGTCGTTCGTTGAACGAGCTCTCCCCCGGTCGTTGAGCGAGGGAGCGCCAGGGCACTGAAACATGACGCGCGGTTTCGCGCCGGAACTTCTCACTATGTAGGGTAGGCATACCTAACTTGAGGAGTCTGGTTGAATGTCTGAGCTGCTGACCGCGTCCACGACGGATGAATATCGCTCGTTGGTCGATGAGAGCTCTGCTCGGGTCGCCGCGCGTTTCGCCGAAGTGACCCAACCCTCGTCCGGCGCATCGCGCGCCGAGCTGCAGCGGCTCGTCGACGGCGTCGATCTCGCCGGAACGGGCGTCGGCGGGTCGGTGGCCATCCGCGAGATCGACGAGCTCTTCCTCGCGAACGCCGTGTGGTTCCACCACCCGGGATACGCCGCGCATCTCAACTGCCCGGTCGTGATTCCCGCTGTCGCCGCAGAGAGCATCCTCGCCGCGGTGAACACCTCGGTCGACACCTATGACCAGTCCACGGTGGGCACCTTGATGGAGCGCCGACTCATCGAGACGGCGACCGGATGGGTCGGATTCGACTCGGGTGACGGTGTCTTCACCTCCGGGGGCACGCAGTCGAACTTCCACGCCCTGTTCCTCGCCAGGGAGGCGGCCGTGTCGACGATCGAGGAGCCGCGATCGATCGCGCTCTCGCGCATGGTCGTGTTTGCGACGGCGTCGAGTCACTTCAGCGTGGGGAAGTCGGCGCTGCTGCTCGGCCTCGCCGACGACGCGGTCATCGAGGTCGCCGACGACGGCGAAGGACGGATGCTGCCGTCCGCACTCGACGCGGCGCTCGGCGCGGCCGCCGCAGAAGGGCGCGTGCCGATGGCGGTCGTCGCCACCGGCGGCACCACCGACCGCGGCGTGATCGACCCGATCATGCGGATCGCCGACGTGTGCGACGCCCATGGCGTCTGGCTGCACGTCGATGCCGCGTACGGGTGCGGGCTCCTGGTGTCGCGCCGTCGCCGGCACCTGCTGACGGGCATCGAGCGGGCGCGGTCGGTGACGGTCGACTTCCACAAGAGCTTCTTCCAGCCCGTCTCGTCCAGCGCGATCCTGGTCCGCGAGCGCCGTGACCTCGCCGCGGGCGCATGGCACGCCGATTACCTCAACCCGCTCGAGAACGACGAGCCGAACCAGGTCGACAAGTCGCTGCAGACGACTCGTCGCTTCGACGCTCTGAAGCTGTGGGTGTCGCTGCGGGCGATCGGAGCCGACCGCATCGGTGAGATGTTCGACGCCGTGATCGACCTGGCCGTCGAGGTCGGCGACGTCGTCGACGACGACCCAGAACTCGAACTCGTCGGCCGCACCCAGCTCAGCACCGTGCTGTTCCGCGTTCGTCCGGACGGTGCCTCTCCCGCGGAGCAGGATGCGCTCGTCGCCGGGGTGCGTCGCGTGCTCTTCGAGTCGGGGCGCGCGCTCGTCGCGAAGACGGTCATCGCGGGGCGGCCCTGCCTCAAGCTCACGCTGCTCAACCCCGAGACGACGCTCGATGACGTGCGCGAGATCCTCGCGATGGTGAAGGATGCCGCCGCGACGCTGGCCAGCATCGATGACGAACTCGAACTGGTCGGGGCCGACGCATGAGCGGCCACGTGCACGACAGCGGCCACATCCACGACCTGGTCGGTGTCGGAATCGGGCCGTTCAATCTGGGGCTCGCGTGCCTCGCGCATCCGACCGGGCTCGATGCGGTGTTCCTCGATCGCGAAGACGGATTCCGTTGGCACCACGGCATGATGATCGAGGGCGCGACCATCCAGGTGCCGTTCCTCGCCGATCTCGTGACGATGGCCGATCCGACCTCGGAGTTCTCGTTCCTCAACTGGCTGAAGCACACCGGCCGGCTCTACCCCTTCTACATCCGGGAGAGCTTCTACGCACTGCGTGCCGAATACGACGCCTACTGCCGCTGGGCGGCGAGCCGGCTCCCCAACCTGCGGTGGAATCACGAAGTCGTCGCGATCGAGCACGACGAAGCCGAAGGCGTGTACACGGTGCGGGCGATGCGCACCGACACCGGCGAGGAGCGCGAGATCCGCGCGCGTCATGTCGTCGTCGGCGTCGGCACCCGCCCGTCCGTGCCCCGCGAGCTGCGCGACGTCGCCGGCCAGGCCGTGCACAGCTCGGAGTACATGGAGCGCCGCGACGAGCTGCGCGCGACGGATTCGATCACCGTCGTCGGCAGCGGGCAGTCGGCGGCGGAGATCTATCGTGACCTCCTCGACGGCGCCCGCGACGGCGGATACCGCCTCGACTGGATCACGCGATCGCCGCGGTTCTTCCCCATGGAGTACACCAAGCTCACTCTCGAGATGACGTCTCCCGAGTACACCGACCACTTCCATGCGCTTCCGATCGGGCAGCGCCAGCACCTCGGCCGCGAGCAGCGGAGCCTGTACAAGGGCATCTCCGCCGACCTCATCGACGACATCTACGACACCCTCTACCGCCTCAGCGCCGACGGTCCGGTGCGCACAACGCTCCTGACCGACACCGAGGTGACCGCGGCCGAGTGGGACGGCAGCACCTACCGGCTCGGCCTGCGGCACGGTCAACTCGGCCAGGACCACGAGCGCGAGACCGCATCGCTGATCCTCGCCACCGGATACGCCGCCGAGACGCCGCCGTTCCTCGCCGGCGTCGCTGACCGACTCGATTGGGATGCACTCGGCAGGCTCGACGTCGCCCGCGATTACAGCGTCGACGGCGGCCGTGGCCGGATCTTCGTGCAGAACGGCGAGGAGCACACCCACGGTCTGACCGCGCCGGACCTCGGCTTCGGGGCCTGGCGCAACTCGTCGATCCTCGCGTCGATCCTCGGCCGCGAGGTCTATCCCATCGAGCGCCGCATCGCGTTCCAGGAGTTCGGGGTGCCACAGGGCGCCGCGCGTGCGGAGCAGCCGGCGACGGAGGCAGTCCGATGATCGTCTCCACCGACCTCGCCATCGCGCTCATCGCCGCCGATCCGCAACGCGACGCGGCGGTGCTGCGCGCATGGCTGGCCGATCCGCACTCGGCGTTCTGGGGCATGGGCGACGTGGACACGGCCGGCGTCGTGGCCTATCTCGACAGCATCCTGGCGCATCCGGCACAGGATGCCTGGCTCGGTCTGGTCGACGGCATCCCCACCTTCTACGCCGAGACCTACGACCCGTCCCGCGTGCTGCTGACCGGCATCCACGACGCGATCCCCGGCGACCTCGGCATGCACGTGCTGATCTCACCGCCAATCGGCGAGCCCAGGCACGGCCTCACCGACGCCGTCTTCGGGGCCGTGATGGCCTGGTGCTTCGAGGGACTCGGCGCGCAGCGGGTCGTCGTCGAGCCCGATGCGCGCAACGACCGCATCCGCACGAAGAACGTGCGGGCCGGCTTCACAGAGCTGCGCGAAGTCGCCGTCGACGATGGCGGCCACACCAAGACCGCGATGCTGTCGGTGTGCACGCGCGCCGCGTTCGCGGCATCCGAACTCGCTGAGACGCACGATCCCGTCCGAGGAGGACGCGCATGACCGCCCCCGCCACCCACCTGACCCCCGTCGCGCTCGAGCGCGCTCAACGCCACCTCGTCGCCAAGGCCATCGCGGAGTTCAGCCACGAACGGCTCATCGCCCCCGAGCCACTCGCCGACGGAGGATGGCGCCTCGCGGTTCCGGCCGGCGACGCCGAGTACCGGTTCGACGCCGTTCGCACGGCGCTGGAGCACTGGATCATCGACGAGGACAGCATCCATCGCTTCGTCGATGGACGCACGGCGCCCCTCGATGCGCAGGCGCTCATCCTCGAACTGCAGCCGCTTCTCGGCCTGTCGGACGAGTTGTTGCCGCTCTACCTCGAAGAGATCGCCTCCACCCTGGCCGGGGCGATGTTCAAGATCGCGCAGGGCGGGCCGACGGCGGATGCTCTCGCTGACGCAGACTTCCAGACGATCGAGGCGGCGATGACCGAGGGGCACCCCGGGTTCGTCGCCAACAACGGACGCATCGGATTCGGCGTCTCCGATCACGCCGCCTTCGCGCCGGAGGCCGGCCGCCCGTTCCGTCTCGTCTGGGTGGCCGCTCGCCGATCGGCGTCGCATCTGGCGCTCGGCGCCGGGCTCGACGAGGAGACGCTGCTCGCCGGCGAGCTGAACCCCGCTGAGCGCGAGCGCTTCACCTCTCGACTCGCCGACGTCGGCGAGGAACCCGCCGACTTCCACCTGCTGCCGGTGCATCCGTGGCAGTGGGAGAACCGGGTCGCGATCACCTTCGCCCCCGACCTGGCTCGCCGTGATCTGGTGCTGATCGGCGAGAGCGACGACGAGTACCGTGCCCAGCAGTCGGTGCGGACGATGTTCAACGTCTCGCATCCGCAGCGGCACTACGTGAAGACCGCGCTGGCGGTGCAGAACATGGGGTTCCTCCGTGGCCTCTCGCCGGCCTACATGCGCGTCACTCCGGCCATCAACGACTGGGTCGCCGACCTCGTCGCGGGGGATGCGACGCTGCGCGACGCCGGGTTCCGCGTGCTGCGGGAACGCGCATCGATCGGGTACACGGGCGACGCGTACCACCGCACCCCTGAGCCGTCGGCGCACCGCAAGATGCTCGCGGCGCTCTGGCGGGAGAGCCCGATGCCACTGATCACCGGATCACAGCAGCTCGCCACGATGGCGTCGCTGCTGCACCGCGACCACGACGGTGCGTCGATGGCCACGTCTCTCATCCGCGCATCCGGTCGCTCTGCCGCCGAGTGGGTGCGTGCCTACCTGCGGGTGTACCTGCGCCCGATCGTGCACTGCCTGCTCGCGCACGACCTCGCATTCATGCCGCACGGCGAGAACCTCATCCTCATCCTCGAGAACCATGTGCCGACCGGCGTCTTCATGAAGGACATCGGCGAGGAGATCGCCCTGCTCGCCGAGCGCGACGTTCCGGAGGACATCCGCCGGACGGTGTCGCCGGTCGACGATCAGGAGAAGGCGCTCGCGATCTTCACCGACGTCTTCGACGGCGTGCTGCGCCACCTCGCCGGCATCCTGCACATCGACGGGACGCTGCCCGAGACGGAGTTCTGGCGGATCGTGGCCGAGACCGTCGACGAGCACGCTGCTGAGCATCCCGGGCTGGACTCCCTCGTCGACCTGCGGGCGGATTCCTTCGCGCACTCATGCCTCAACCGGCTCCAGCTGCGCAACACTCTGCGGATGGTCGACCTCGCGGACCAGTCGGCATCGCTGATGTACGCCGGCACCCTGGCGAACCCGATCGGGCGGGCACGGATCCCGCAGCTCGCGCCCGTGGGAAGCTGACGGGATGGCAGAGGTCTACCGCGATGAACTCGGCATCCCGCACATCCGCGCGACCGACCTGCGTGACCTCGCCGTCGCGCAGGGGGAGGTCACGGCTCGTGACCGCGGATGGCAGATCGAGGTCGATCGGCTGCGATCTTCGGGGCAGCTCTCCGAGCTCATTGGCGCGGCGGCCGTCCCGTGGGACGTCTTCGCGCGCCGGGCTCGGCTGGATGACACCGCGCGCCGCGCCTTCGACCGGCTCGACGGGGAGACGCGGCGGTTCATCGGCGACTACACGACGGGGGTTCGGCGCGGCATGGAGGCCGTCGGGCAGCATGCTGCCGAGTCCTGCGACCTGGATGAGGCGTTCGGCGACGCTCGCCCGCTGACGCCTTGGAACGACCACGATCCGCTCGGGGTGCTGCACGTCGCGCACGTGCTGTTCTCGACATTCCCGACGGTGCTGTGGCGCGAGCACGTCGCCGCGGCGCTGGGCGACGACTGGGTCGATGTCTTCGCCGGTGATGCCGCCGACGAGACCACCCCCACGTCGGGGAGCAACGCGTGGGCACTGCACGGTTCGCGCACGGAGAGTGGGATGCCGCTGCTCGCCGGCGACCCGCATCGGATCTTCGAGCTCCCCGGCGTCTATCAACAGGTCCGCCTCGCCTGCGACGAGTTCGACGTGATCGGCCTGGCCTTTCCCGGCGTTCCCGGTGTGCCGCACTTCGGCCACACCGGATCGGCGGCCTGGGGCATCACGAATGCGATCGCGCACAGCGTCGACACCTTCCAGGAGCGGATCCGCGTGCGCGGCGACGGGTACGAGGCGCTCGGGCCCGACGGCTGGGACGTGGTCGACGTGCAGCGATCCGTGGTCCGGGTGCGCGGTGGCGCCGACGTCGAGGTCGAGGCGCTGGAGACCGCGCACGGATGCATCGTCACCGACCTGCGCCCGCACGGTGACGAACTGCGGGCATGGAGCATCCGACACCCGGCTCGGACGAACGCCGACCTCGGAGTCGACGCGCTGCTTCCGCTGCTGCGCGCCCGCACTGCGGGCGACGTGGTTGCCGCGTTCGCGTCGTGGGTCGATCCCGTCAACCGCCTCCTCGCCGCCGACCGTGAGGGGACGGTGCTGTCGGCGACCGTGGGCACCGTGCCGCAGCGGGGGAGGAATGAGCGTCGTCTGGCACTGGATGCGGTGGTCGCCGCATCCGCTCCGGACCGGACGATGCCCGCTGCCGTCGC